>NZ_NIVS01000016.1 GCF_002205165.1 Stenotrophomonas maltophilia
GGGGGTTTTTTTGTTTTGGGTGGTTCGTTAGTCCCCTGGCGTTATTTTGGTGGTGGTTTTCCTGCCGTTGGTGTTGTTGTTCGTGCTCGCTGACCAACGGTCGGCTCTACGTGGCTCAGGTATCGGACTGGCTGGCGTCTTCCACCGGGCCGAGTTCGTGCAGCACGGCGGTGGCATAGCAACCCGGCGGCAGCGCGAAGCTCAGTTCCAGTACGTCCGCCGCCAGCCACTGGTGCTGCAGCATCGCCGGGCGCAGGCGCAGCGCGCGGCGCTCCTGCTTCAGGCGGGCGCTTTCCAGCCCGGCACGCAGCGCGAGCGATTGCGCATCGGCGACCGCGCCCCGTTCCAGTTCGGCGGCGGCACCGGTGCTGCGCAGCTCGCCCTCGCCCCACAACGGGCCGCTGGGATGGATGTCGAAGCGGGCAAGTCGATCAGCCAGCAGATCGGTCCACGGCTCCGGGCCGAACACACTGCGGCTGCCATCGAGCATCCAGACCTCGCCGTCCAGCGGCGTGTCCCAGTTGCCCTGCTCCACGCGCGCCGCCAGGACCTGGTTGAACAGCGCCGAGCGTGCGGCCGAGAGCAGCAGCGAGCGCTGGTCCGGGCGCATGCGGCGCCCGCCGAACATGGCCAGCGCCGCCGGCACATTGCCACCGTCACGACCGAAGCGCTGCTCCCCGAACCAGTTCGGCAGGCCACGCGAGGCGATATGCGACAGGCGTTCTTCGATGGCCGCGGCATCGCCCTGCACATCGCGCAGGACCAGCTTGAATCGGTTGCCGGCCAGGGCACCGCGCTGCAATTTCCGGTTGTGCCAGGTCGACTCGACCACCTCGATCTCGTCCGAAGCCAGCAGTGCCGGGTCCGGTGCCACGCGCTTGGGCAGGTGCACGCTGAAGCGCTGGGTGGTGACCGCATGACGGTCCTTCATCCCGGCGTAGCTGACCGCCATGTCCGGCAGCCCGGCCCACTTGGCCAGTACCTTGGCGACATGCACGGTATTGGCGCCGCGCTTGCGGATGGTCAGCAGCAGGTGTTCGCCCTCGCCGCTCGGCTCGAAGGCCGGCAGTTCGTCGACCTGGAAATCCTCGGGCGTGGTGCGGATCTTCGCGGTGAGCAGCGGCGCACCGAACGCCAGCGGCAACGGGATCACAGCGCCACCAACAGCACGCTGGCCTGGGCAGCAATGCCCTCACTGCGGCCGGTGAAGCCCAGTTTCTCCGACGTGGTCGCCTTGACGCTCACGCAGTCCAGCGCGATCCCCAGCACGGCGGCGATGCGCTCGCGCATGGCCAACGCATGCGGGCCGACCTTGGGCCGCTCGCAGATCACGGTGATGTCGGTGTTGCCGACCTGCCAGCCGCGCTCACGCAGCAGCCCGTTGCAGTGCGCGAGCAGGTGCGCGCTGTCCGCGCCTTTCCAGCGCATGTCGGTCGGCGGGAAATGCACACCGATGTCGCCCAGCGCCAGCGCACCCAGCATCGCATCGCACAGCGCATGCAGGATCACATCGCCGTCGCTGTGCGCGAGCACGCCACAGCTGTGCGCGACGCGGATCCCGCCCAGCATGATGTGGTCGCCCTCGCCGAAGGCATGGACGTCGTAGCCCTGTCCGATGCGGAAGGGAGGAAACTGTGGCGTGGTCATTGCGGGAACCTGCGGTTGGGTGCGGCGCGTGCGGACGTCAGGGTTCGCGACGCGACAACACGAATTCGAAACGGGACAGATCAGCCGGGGTGGTGACCTTGAAGTTGTCTTCGCTGCCTTCCACCAGCAGCGGGCGCAGCCCTTGGCGCTCCATGGCCATGGCCTCGTCGGTGACCTCCACGCCGGCGTCCGCCGCCTCCTGCAGCGCGCGCGCCAACTGGTGGCGGCGGAACAGCTGCGGGGTCAGCGCACGCCACAGGCGCTCGCGCGGTTCGGTGGCATCGATGCCGCCATCATCGCCGGCGCGCTTGAGCGTATCGCGCACCGGTGCGGCCAGGATCGCCCCGACCGGGTCGGCACGGCCGACTTCCAGCAGGCGACCGAGATCGGCCGCGGCCAGGTTGGGGCGTGCTGCGTCGTGCACCAGCACGAAATCATCGGCGCGCACGTCATCGGGCAAGGCATGCAGGCCGGCCAGCACCGAGCCGGCGCGGGTCGCCCCACCGATGCAGGTCAGAATGGGTTTGTCCGCCAGTGACTGCCAGCCGGGCCAGTCGGCGTCATCCTCGGCGACCACCACCATCACCCCGGCCACGACCGGGTGCGAGAGCAAGGCCTCGAGGGTATGGGCCAGCAGGACGCGGTCGCCGGCCAGCAGATACTGCTTGGGCGTGGGCCCGCCGAAGCGGGTGCCACGGCCAGCGGCGGGAACCACCGCCCAGATGCCGGCCATCAGGGCACGTCCTGGTGCGGTGCGTCCGGATCGGACACAGCCGTCGGCGCACGCGGCGGCGGCACCGGCGCGTCTTCGACCACGCGGTAGAACTTTTCGCCGGGCTTGATCATGCCCAGCTCGCTGCGCGCGCGTTCTTCGATGGCCGCCTCGCCTTCCTTGAGGTCCTTGACCTCGGCAGCGAGCGCGTCATTGCGCTGCTGCAGGCCGGCGTTGTCCCGCTTCTGGTTCTCCACCTGGGCCTCGAGCATCATCACTTCGCCCGAGTTGCCCGGCCCAAACCAGAAGCGGTACTGCAGCCATCCCAGCAGCAGCGCGAGCACCAGCAGCAGCCAGCGCCAGTTGCGCATGGGATCAGCGCTTCAGCGACACGAACGCGTCACGACCGGCGTAACGCGCGCCGGCACCGAGGGCTTCCTCGATACGCAGCAGCTGGTTGTACTTGGCCACGCGATCGCTGCGGCACAGCGAGCCGGTCTTGATCTGGGTGGCAGTGGTGGCCACGGCGATATCGGCGATGGTGGTGTCTTCGGTTTCACCCGAACGGTGCGAGACGATCGATGCGTAGTTGGCCGCGTGCGCCATGGCGATCGCTTCCAGCGTTTCGGTCAGGGTGCCGATCTGGTTGACCTTGATCAGGATCGCGTTGGCGGTACCGGACTCGATGCCTTCCTTGAAGATCTTCGGGTTGGTGACGAACAGATCGTCGCCGACCAGCTGCACCTTGTTGCCGATGCGGTCGGTCAGCAGCTTCCAGCCGGCCCAGTCGTTCTCGGCCAGGCCGTCTTCGATGGTCACGATCGGGTACTGCGCGGCCCAGTCGGCCATGAAATCGACGAACTGCTCGGAGGTCAGGCGCTTGTTCTCGCCGACCAGGTTGTACTTGCCGTTCTCGTAGAACTCGCTGGAGGCCACGTCCAGGCCCAGCAGCACGTCTTCACCGGCGGTGTAGCCGGCCTTGCCGATGGCTTCCAGGATGGTGTCCAGCGCTTCGACGTTGCTGCGGAAGTCCGGCGCGAAGCCGCCTTCGTCGCCCACCGCCGTGCTCAGGCCGTGGCCCTTGAGCACCGACTTGAGCGAATGGAAGATTTCGGTACCGGCTCGCAGCGACTCGGAGAACGAGGTGAAGCCGACCGGCAGCACCATGAATTCCTGGAAATCGACGTTGTTGTCGGCATGCGCGCCGCCGTTGATGATGTTCATCATCGGCACCGGCAGGGTCACGTCGCGGCCGTTGGCCAGGTGCTGCCACAGCGCCTGCTTCTTCGAGGCGGCCACGGCATGGGCATTGGCCAGCGAAACCCCCAGCAGCGCGTTCGCACCCAGGCGGCCCTTGTTCTCGGTGCCGTCCAGATCGATCAGGCGGCGGTCCAGGCCTTCCTGGTCGGCGGCATCGAAGCCCTCCAGCGCCGTGGCGATCGTGGTGTTGACGTTGGACACAGCGTTGCGCACGCCCTTGCCCAGGTAACGGGTCTTGTCGCCGTCACGCAGTTCCACGGCTTCCTTGGTGCCGGTCGAGGCGCCCGACGGCACCGCGGCACGACCGAACGAGCCGTCCTCGAGGATGACTTCGGCTTCCAGCGTGGGGTTGCCACGGCTGTCGAGGATTTCACGGGCGTGGATGCTGCGGATCGTGGTCATAGCGGGCCGGTTACCAGTCAGAGAGGGGAGGCGCCGCCAACGCAGCGCCAAAAAAAACATGCCGCGTGATTATCCCTGCACACCCGCCACTTGCCAAATCGGCGTAGCGGCGGGCAGCACCCCGGCCACGCTGGCGTGGCGCGAGACCAGCGACGGGATCAACAGCACCAGCATCAGCACGGCCAGCAGCGCCAGCGCGGCACCGCCACCGGCCGCCTGCCGGCGCAGCCGGAACGCGAGCACGCTGGCGGTGACACAGACCAGCGCCACGGTGCCGGTCAACGACAGCGTCACCAACAGCAGCGGGCGCACCGAGCGCAGCGCGTTGTCACCATCGCCGGGCGAGCCGACGCTGGCGAACACCAGCAGGACCAGCACGAACACGCCGCCCCACGCGGTGATCGCCGCACCCAGTGCGATCCAGCCCCAGGCCCAGCCGCGCCAGCCGCGACGCACCGCGGGTGACGCCGGAACGTCGGCCATCATGCGAAGCGCGAGAACCCGTGCTTCTTGGTGACCGCGTCGAGTTCCATCAGCGTTTCGAGCAGTTCTTCCATGCGGTCCAGCGGCCACGCGTTGGGGCCATCGGACAGCGCCTTGGACGGATCCGGATGGGTCTCGGCGAACAGGCCCGAGACGCCGACCGCCACTGCCGCGCGCGCCAGCACCGGCACGAACTCGCGCTGGCCGCCGGAGCTGTTGCCCTGCCCGCCCGGCAGCTGCACCGAATGGGTGGCATCGAACACGACCGGGCACCCGGTATCGCGCATCACCGACAGCGAACGCATGTCGCTGACCAGGTTGTTGTAGCCGAAGCTGGCACCGCGCTCGCAGACCATGATGTCCTGGTTGCCGGTGGCCTTGGCCTTCTCCACGACCGGCTTCATGTCCCACGGCGACAGGAACTGGCCCTTCTTGATGTTGACCGGCTTGCCGGTCGCGCAGACCTTGGTGATGAAATCGGTCTGACGCACCAGGAACGCCGGGGTCTGCAGCACGTCCACCACGGAGGCTACTTCGTCCATCGGGGTGTATTCGTGCACGTCGGTCAGCACCGGCACGCCGATCTGCTTCTTCACTTCAGCCAGGACCTTCAGGCCCTCTTCCATGCCGGGGCCGCGGAAGGCGGTGCCCGAGGTACGGTTGGCCTTGTCGAAGCTCGACTTGAAGATGAAGTTGATGCCGAGGCGATCGGTGATTTCCTTCAACTTGCCAGCCACGTCCAGCTGCAGCTGCATCGACTCGATCACACACGGGCCGGCGATCAGGAACAGGGGCTGGTCCAGCCCGACGTCGAATCCACACAGTTTCATGGCGTTTCCTTGTTGTCCGGCGGACACTGGCCAGGCCAGCCGCCGTGGGTGATTAGCGCTCTGCAATGGGGGCACGCGGCCCCCGCTGCAAGTGCGGCGTGCCGATCAGGCGGCGGCGTCCTGCGCCAGCTTGCCACCGGCCTTGCGCTCGCGCGCGGCACGGATGAAGCCGATGAACAGCGGGTGGCCTTCGCGCGGGGTGGACAGGAACTCCGGGTGCGCCTGGCAGGCCAGGAACCACGGGTGCTGGTCGCGCGGCAGTTCGATGACTTCCACCAGGGTGTCGTCCATCGACTTGCCGGCGATCACCAGACCCGCATCTTCCAGCTGGGTGCGGTAACGGTTGTTGAACTCGTAACGGTGGCGATGACGCTCGGACACCACGTCCTTGCCGTACAGCTCGCGGGCCAGCGTGCCCGGCTTCAGGCGCTGCTCCTGCAGGCCCAGGCGCATGGTGCCGCCCAGATCGCTCTTGTCGTCACGCTTCTCGACATCGCCGGTGGCGGTGCGCCACTCGGTGATCAGGCCGATCACCGGGTTCGGCGACTGGCGGTCGTTCTCGGTGCTGTTGGCGCCTTCCAGGCCGGCCACATGGCGGGCGAAATCGACCACCGCAGCCTGCATGCCGTAGCAGATGCCGAAGTACGGTACGTGCTGCTCACGGGCGAACTGCGAGGTCAGCACCTTGCCTTCGAAGCCACGGTCGCCGAAGCCGCCCGGCACCAGGATGCCGTCGACATCCTTGAGCGCGGCCAGATCGCTGTCTTCCAGCTCCTGCGCTTCGAGCCACTTCAGGTTCACCTTGGTGCGCTGGCGCAGGCCGCCATGCTTGAGCGCTTCACCGACCGACTTGTAGGCGTCCTGGTGATCGACATACTTGCCGACCACCGCGATGGTGACCTCGTCCAGCGGGTGCAGCGTGGCATCCACCGCGGCTTCCCACTCGGCCAGATCGACCGGGCCGGCCTTGTCGCCGAGCTTGAGCTGGTTGACCACGATCTCGTCCAGACCCTGTGCGTGCAGGCCCATCGGAATGCGGTACAGCACGTCCACGTCCGGCACGCTGATCACGGCGCGCTCGGAGACGTTGGTGAACTGGGCGATCTTGCGGCGCTCCGAATCCGGCACGACCTGCTCGGAACGGCACAGCAGCACGTCCGGCTGGATGCCGATCGAGCGCAGTTCCTTGACCGAGTGCTGGGTCGGCTTGGTCTTCAGCTCGCCGGCGGCGGCGATGTACGGCACCAGGGTCAGGTGCATGAACAGCGCCTTCTCCGGGCCGCGCTCGGTGCGCACCTGGCGGATCGCCTCCAGGAACGGCAGCGACTCGATGTCGCCCACGGTGCCGCCGATCTCCACCAGCGCCACGTCGAAGCCTTCGGTGGCCTCGTCCATGCAGCGGCGGATCTCATCGGTGATGTGCGGGATCACCTGCACGGTTGCGCCGAGGTAGTCGCCGCGGCGCTCCTTGCGGATCACGTTCTCGTAGATGCGACCGGTGGTGACCGAATTCTTGCGGCTCAGGCGGGTGCGCACGAAGCGCTCGTAATGGCCCAGGTCCAGATCGGTCTCGGCGCCGTCGTCGGTGACGTAGACCTCACCGTGCTGGAACGGGCTCATGGTGCCCGGGTCGACGTTGATGTACGGATCGAGCTTCATCATCGTCACCCGCAGGCCGCGGGCCTCGAGGATGGCGGCAAGCGACGCGGCGGCAATACCTTTGCCGAGCGAGGACACTACGCCGCCGGTTACGAAGATCAAGGGAGTCATGGCTGGGGGTGTCCTGTCAGGAAGGGGGAAACGGCGCCGGCGCGCAGGGCGACGGACGACGTGAAGGGGGAAATCGGGATGAGCCGGGCGGCAGCGGAAGATTCACGCGCCTGGGCCGGGATCAGGGGGGATGCGGTGCGGGAGTGGGTCAGCGACGTCGGGTCAGCCGTGCCGGCCGCTGTCTGGACCGTCACCTCCTGCCTACCCTGCTGGCGATCGCGCACGATCAGGCCAGTCCATTCGCTGATGGATGACACGCACTACTCCCGGAAAGCCATAGTTTACAGATTGACGGCCTCCAGCCCAAGGGGCGGATGACGGTCTTCACATAAAAAACGCCCCGGCCAGGCCGGGGCGTCGGTAATCAGACAACAGGAATCAGCGCTTCTTCCGCGCTTCTTCTTCCTCTTCCTTCTGCGGGGCCTGCTCGCCCTTGGCCTTCATTTCGGCCGTGGCGGCGGCACGGCGCTTGGCCTTGGCGTCCGCCTCGGCCTGCGCCTTGTCGGCCTGTTCGCCCTGCTGCGGCGTGGGCTGGCCCTGTCCGGCGTTCTGGGCCAGTGCCATGGGCACGGCCACCACGGCGGCGGCGATGGCAACGATGGTCAGCAACTTCTTCATGGGGTGCTCCTCGCGGTATGGCATGGAATGGGCGCCGGAGGGTCCGGTTTCCCATCCAGCACAGTCTATCGCGCCCCGGTCGGCCGCCCCCTGAACGTGTGGCGTGCAAAAAACCCGTCCAGACCGCAAACTTCGCCGTCGCATTGCGCTTTATGAAGACAGATGAACGCCCGCTATAACGCCGCCGATATTGAAGTCCTGTCCGGCCTGGACCCGGTCAAGCGCCGCCCCGGCATGTACACCGACACCGCGCGCCCGAACCATCTGGCGCAGGAAGTCATCGACAATGCCGTCGACGAAGCCTTGGCCGGACATGCCCACACGGTCGAAGTCACGCTGTTCAAGGACGGCAGCTGCGAAGTCAGCGATGACGGCCGCGGCATGCCCGTGGACATCCACCCCGAGGAGAAGATCCCCGGCGTCGAACTGATCCTGACCCGCCTGCATGCGGGCGGCAAGTTCAACAACAAGAACTACACCTTCTCCGGCGGCCTGCATGGCGTTGGCGTCAGCGTGGTCAACGCGTTGTCCACCCTCGTCGAAGTGCATATCAAGCGCGACGGCAGTGAACACCGCATCACCTTCCGCAACGGCGACCGCGCCACCCCGCTGGAAGTGGTCGGCAGCGTCGGCAAGAAGAACACCGGTACCCGTGTGCGCTTCTGGGCCGACCCGAAGTATTTCGATACGCCCAAGTACAACCTGCGTGGGCTGCGCCACCTGCTGCGCGCCAAGGCCGTGCTGTGTCCGGGCCTGACCGTCAAGCTTCACGATGAAGCCACCGGCGAGCAGGACACCTGGTACTACGAAGATGGCCTGAGCGATTACCTCAAGGCCGAGCTCGGCGAGCGCGAGATGCTGCCGGCCGACCTGTTCGTGGGCCACCTGAAGAAGGAAAACGAAATCGTGGACTGGGCCCTGGCCTGGATTCCCGAGGGCGAGCTGGTCCAGGAAAGCTACGTCAACCTGATCCCGACCGCCCAGCACGGCACCCACGCCAACGGCCTGCGTACCGGCCTGACCGAGGCGCTGCGCGAGTTCTGCGACTTCCGCAACCTGCTGCCGCGTGGCGTCAAGCTGGCCCCGGAAGATGTCTGGGACCGCGTGTCGTTCGTGCTGTCGCTGAAGATGACCGACCCGCAGTTCAGCGGCCAGACCAAGGAACGCCTGTCCTCGCGCCAGGCCGCCGGGTTCGTTGAAGGCGCCGCGCACGATGCCTTCAGCCTGCTGCTCAACCAGAACGTCGCATTGGGCGAGCAGATCGCGCAGCTGGCCATCGAGCGCGCGAGTGCGCGCCTGAAGACCGAAAAGCTGGTGACCCGCAAGAAGGTCACCCAGGGCCCCGCCCTGCCCGGCAAGCTGGCCGACTGCATCAGCCAGGACCTGTCGCGGACCGAGCTGTTCCTGGTCGAAGGCGACTCCGCCGGCGGCAGTGCCAAGCAGGCGCGTGACAAGGACTTCCAGGCGATCCTGCCGCTGCGCGGCAAGATCCTCAACACCTGGGAAGTGTCCTCGGGCAGCGTGCTGGCCTCCGAGGAAGTGCACAACCTGGCCATCGCGATCGGCTGCGATCCGGGCAAGGAAGACATCGCCGGCCTGCGCTACGGCAAGGTGGTCATCCTGGCCGACGCCGACTCGGACGGCCTGCACATCGCGACCCTGCTGACCGCGCTGTTCCTCAAGCACTTCCCGGCGCTGGTCGATGCCGGCCACGTATTCGTGGCGATGCCGCCGCTGTTCCGTGTCGACGTGGGCAAGCAGGTGTTCTACGCCCTGGACGAGGAAGAGAAGCGCACGATGCTGGACAAGATCGAGCGCGAGAAGATCAAGGGCCAGATCAGCGTGACCCGCTTCAAGGGCCTGGGTGAAATGAACCCGCAGCAGCTGCGCGAGTCCACCATCCATCCCGATACCCGCCGCCTGGTGCAGCTGACCATCGACGATGGTGAGCAGACCCATTCGCTGATGGACATGCTGCTGGCCAAGAAGCGCGCCAGCGACCGCAAGGGCTGGCTGGAAAAGAAGGGCGATCTGGCCTCGCTGGAAGTCTGATCCGCCTGATGTGACACCGAAAGAACCCGCCTCCCGGCGGGTTTTTTCTTGCCTGTGCCACCAGGCATGGATGCATGCAGCGGGAAGGATTACCGTGGCGTCACCGCATTCGCAGGAACCCCCATGCCGTTCGATCCCACCCTGCAACTGGACAGTGCGCGCCTGGTGCTGACACCGATCCGCGCCACGGACGCGCAGGCATTGTTCGCGATCCAGTCCGACCATGCCGGCATGCGCTATTGGAACCATCCCGCGTGGACCGACCTCAAGCAGGCCTACGTGCAGATCCTCGACGACCTCGCCGCACTGGATGCGGGCACGCAGCTGAAACTGGCGATCCGCGAGCACGTGGACGGGCCGCTGCTGGGCATCGTGGTGGTGTTCGCGATCGACGAGACCTCCAGGCGCGCGGAGATCGGGTATCACCTGGCCGCGTCGGCACAGGGCAAGGGCTACATGCACGAGGCGCTGTCACGGTTCGCGGCCTACCTGTTCGATGCACTGCGCCTGCGTCGGCTGGAGGCGGAAATCGACCCGCGCAACGTGCCCTCGGCCCAGGTGCTGGAGCGGCTCGGCTTCCAGCGCGAGGGGCTGCTGCGGGAGCGCTGGCGGGTCGCCGGCGAGATCTCCGATTCAGCCGTCTACGGCCTGCTGGCACGGGAGTGGCAGGCTCAGGCCGACCCGGCGCCGCGATAGCACCGGCGCGGCGCCACCCTGCGGGTAGCGACCTCGCCCCGCCCTGCCCGGCACGCCCACTCCCACTCCCACGAAAAAGCCCGCCTGGCGGCGGGCTTTTCGTTGTTCCAGCGGGTGGACCGATCAGGCCCAGCCGAACATTTCGAACAGACGCAGGATCAGGTACGCACAGCCGCCGGCGGCCGGGATCGTCAGGATCCACGCCCACACGATCCGCTCGATCACCCCGAAGCGCAGCGAACGCGGGTTCTTGGCGAAGCCCACGCCCATGATCGCGGTGGAGATGCTGTGCGTGGTCGAGACCGGCATGCCGAAGTGCGCGGCCACGGTCAGGATGGTGGCCGAGCTGGTCTCCGCGGCGAAGCCGTGGATCGGATGCAGCTTGACCATCTTGTGGCCCAGGGTCTTGATGATCTTCCAGCCGCCCGAGGCGGTACCGGCAGCCATCACCACGGCGCAGGTCAGAACGATCCACATCGCGATGCCGTCACCGGCGGTCGCGTCCGGGTGCATGAAGGCCAGCCAGGACGGCAGGTCGTTCAGCGCACCGGTCGCCTCGGCACCGATCAGGGTCATGGCGATGATGCCCATGGTCTTCTGTGCATCGTTGTGGCCGTGGGCGAAGCCCATGTAGGCCGCTGAGACGATCTGGGCCTTGCCGAAGAACGCATTGACGATGCGCGGGCGCGCCAGACGGCCCAGGAAACCACCGATCTTCGCCATGCCGGCGATCAAGCCCCACAGCAGCAGCATCACCGCGATGCCGAGCAGGAAGCCGGCGATCGGCGAGGTGATCATCGGCAGGAACACCTTCCACAGCAGACCCTTGTTCTGGGCCCAGGTGCCGATCCGCTCGGACCAGATCAGCGCGTCCCAGTTGTTGTGGGCCGCGGCCAGGCCGGCGCCGCACAGGCCGCCGATCAGGGCGTGCGAGGAGGAGGACGGCAGTCCCTTCCACCACGTGATCAGGTTCCAGATGATGCCGCCCAGCAGCGCGCACAGGATCACCTGCGGGGTCACATCGACCACGTTGGTGTTGAGCAGGCCCGAGGCGATGGTCAGCGCGACGGCGGTGCCGGTGAGCGCGCCGATGAGGTTCATGAACGCGGCGAGCATCACCGCCCAGCCGGGCGAGAGCACTTTGGTCGCCACCACGGTGGCGATGGAGTTGGCGGTGTCGTGGAAGCCGTTGATGAACTCGAAGACGAGCGCGGCCAGGATCACCACCAGAACAAGGGTCAGCATGCTGTGGTGTCCGTCAGCTGTTCTTCAAGACGATCTGGTACGCGACCACGCCGGCCTCGCGGCAACGATCGATGGCCTTTTCCAGGATCTCGAAGAATTCCTTGAGCAGGAACATCTGCAGGCTGTCCAGGCGGCCGGAATAGATGTCGCGGTACAGCTCGAGCATCAGCCGGTCGGCTTCGTTTTCCAGCGAGCGCAGCTTTTCGTTGAGCGCGGTCATCCGGTCCAGGTTCATGTGGCGCAGGTCGCCCACCATCTCCACCACTACGCTGGCGGCCTGCTCCAGCATCGCCGCACGCGGGGCGAAATCGATGTGTTCCAGGTGCTGGGTGGCCAGCGAATAGCGATCGGCGAACTTCTCGATCTGCTTGGGAATCTTGTACAGCGCCGAGCCCAGCGCTTCGATGTCTTCGCGCTCGATCGGGGTCATGAAGCTGTCGACCAGCGCCTGGCTGATCTTGTCGGAGGCCGCGCGCTCGCGCAGGCGGGCCAGCTTGAAGGCGTCCAGCGCCGGCTGGCGGTCCGCTTCGCGCAGCATCGCGTGCAGCGCCTTGGAACTGTCCTGGGCGGCCTGGGCAGCCTCGTCCAGCAGGGTGTAGAACTGTTTGCCGGAGCCAAAAATGGTCTGCAGAGAGAACATTGAGAAACCTATTCGCCGTCGAGGAAGGACGGCACCGGGCGGAATTATGACGGTTTGATGTCCAATCCGGGTACTCCCCGTCATCTTCACGCTCCCGCGGCCCTGCCTGAACGACCCTGATTGCATCCCTGCCCCGGCCTTTTGTTAAGATGCGCGGGCACCTTCGGGTGCACTCTATGGACGACGACCCTTACCCCCCGCCGCACCGCCGCGCTTACGCGCCCTCCGGTAGCCGACATCGCTTGAACACGCCCTCCCTGCCACCAACCGGGGATGACGCCCGTGTTTGAACTGATTGTTGTCCTCGCCCTGATCCTGCTCAACGGCTTCTTCGCCATGTCCGAGATGTCGGTCATGACCTCGCGCAAGAGCCGCCTCAAGCAGATGGCCGGCTCCAGCAAGCGCGCCGAGCGCGCCCTGGCCCTGTCCGAAAAGCCCGAGAACTTCCTGTCCACCGTCCAGATCGGGATCACCCTGATCGGTATCCTGACCGGCCTGTTCGGCGGTGAGGCCATCGGCCTGACCATCGCCGAATGGCTGCAGGGCATGTTCCCGGCGTTTGCTTACGCCGGCGTGGTCGGCAAGACCCTGGCCGTGGCCCTGATCACCTTCCTGACGCTGATCTTCGGCGAACTGGTGCCCAAGCGGCTGGCGCTGACCCGTTCGGAGGACATCGCCGGCCTGGTCGCGCTGCCGATGAGCTGGCTGGCCAGGATCGCCGCCCCCGGCGTCTGGCTGCTGTCCCACTCCACCCGCCTGGTGCTGCGCGTGCTGGGGCTGGGCAAGGACGAATCGGCGTCGGTGACCGAAGAGGAAATCCGCATGCTGGTGGCCGAGAGCCACGAAGCCGGCGTGATCGACGCCCACGAACGCGACATGATGAACCGCGTCATGCGCCTGGGCGACCGCACCGCCGACAGCCTGATGACCCCGCGCAACCGGATCGCCTGGCTGGATACGCTGGCCGAACCGGAGAAGAACATCGCGACCATGCGCGAGAACGAGTTCTCGCGTTACCCGGTATTCCGCGGCAACGACCAGGACATCGTGGGCGTGCTGGAGGTCAAAAGCCTGGTGACCCGCCTGGTGCGCGATGACCATTCGCTGTTCCAGAACCTGCGCGAGCCGCTGTACGTCTCCGAATCCACCCACGCGATGAAGCTGCTGGAGATCTTCCGCGAGGAACAGCAGTCGATGGCGCTGGTGGTGGACGAGTACGGCGAGATCCAGGGCCTGGTCACCATCAGCGACCTGATGGGCGCGGTGGTCGGCCGCCTGCAGTCGGTGGAGAACGTGGACGAGGACGCACTGGTGGTGACCCGTGAGGACGGCTCGTTCCTGGTCGATGGCTCGCTGTCGATCGAGGACCTGCGCGAACTGATGGGCAACGCCGAGCTGCCCGATGCCGACGATGGCGATTACTACACGCTGGCCGGCATGTGCATCCACTATTTCGGCCGCATCCCGCATGCGGGCGAGTACTTCGATTGGGCCGGCTGGCGCATCGAGATCGTCGATCTCGACGGTGCCCGTGTCGACAAGCTGCTGCTGCGCACCCTGAGCGAAGACGAAACCGATGACATCACCGGCTGAGCCGACACCGCCGGACCCGACGCGGCCGCAGTACCGCAACGAGGGTATCCGTACCCTGCTGGCGATGTTCGACCACGGTGACCCGGAGGAACGGCTGCTGCTGGGCCAGATCCTGCAGGACCTGCAGCAGAGCGCGTTCGGCGTGTTCCTGTTCGTGGCGATCCTGCCGGCGTTCATTCCGATTCCGGGGATCGGCGGGGCGGTCAGTGGGCCGCTGGTGATCCTGATCGGCGCGCAGATGCTGTGCGGCATGCGCCGGCCCTGGCTGCCGGGCTTCATCCGCAACCGCGGGCCCAAGCGCGGCACCATGCATCGCTTCCTGGAGCGGATCAACGGCCCGCTGCGCCGCCTGGACCGGCTGCTCAAGCCGCGGCTGCCGGGGCTGCTGGTGCCGCTGCCGGCGCATGCCTTCAGCGGCCTGCTGCTGATCCTGATCGGCCTGCTGCTGTCGCTGCCCATCCCGCTGACCAATTACCTGTTCGGCTTCCAGCTGCTGCTGTTCGCCCTGGCACTGCTGGAGCGCGATGGCGTGCTGATGCTGCTCAACTGGATCGGCGCAGTGGCAGCCGTGCTGTTCTTCGGCTTCAGCTCGGGGCAGCTGGTGGGCTATACGGTGGACCTGTTCCAGCGCTGGTTCGGCTGAGGCCGCCCCCCTTCACGCGACGCGCCACGAAAAAAGCCGACCCCGCGGCCGGCTTCAGCACCACAATGGCCGGCGCAGGGCCGGCCCTGTGAGCCCGGTTACGCGCCGGGCTTGAGATCCACGGTGCCGGTGTCGGACATCGCGCCCGGATCATCGGTGACCGCCGACAGCACGAAATACAGCGCCTTGCCGAGCAGGCCACCCGGGCCATCCCAGTACTCGGCCGATTCGGCGCTGACGTGGATCAGGCGCAGGTTCGGGTCGTCCTTGCCGCCCGGAAAGAAGATCTTCATTGCCGGCGACCACAGCTGCTCGATCTTGGCGCGGTCATTGACCACGCGGGCCGTGCCCGAGACCGAGACATAGGTGTTGCCCGACGGAGAGGCATAGGCGACGTTGACGCGCGGGTTGGCGGCGATTTCCGCGACCTTGGGGCTGTCGGCTTCCGTGGCGAACCAGAGGTCGCCATCAAACTCGACTTCCTGCGTGCCCAGCGGACGACTGAACAAGCGCCCGTCCGCGCCGACCGTGGTGAACATCGCGATATCGACGTCGCGGATCAGTTCGGCCAGTTGTTTGATGTGCTGCTGGCGATCGTGTTCGGCCATGGGGTGACTCCTGCAAGGGGAGCCACCATCACAGCCGATCGGCGGCTACGGCGACGTGAACCGCGCGGTCACACCTTCTTCGCATGCGCCGTGGGCATTACACCTGCAGTGCGCGCCATGCCTGCATCGCCAGGCCGAACGAACGCTTGCGCGCGGCATGGTCGTAGATGTTGGCAGTGACCAGCACTTCGTCAGGCTTGTGCCGCGCCACGAACGCGGCCAGCCCTTCCTGCACCTGCTTCACATCGCCGACCACCGCGCAGGCCAGCGCGTTCTGCACGCCCGCCTTTTCGTGTGGCTGCCAGAATGCTTCGATGTCGTCGATCGGCGGCGGAATCAGCCCCGGCAGGCCACGGCGCAGATTGACGAAGCTCTGCTGCTGGGTGGTGAACAAGCGCTTGGCTTCGGCTTCGGACTCGCTGGCGACCACGTTCAGGCCCAGCACCGCGTACGGTGCCTGCAGATACTGCGAGGCGCGGAATTCGCGACGGTAGACCGCCAGCGCTTCATCCATCGCGTCCGGCGCGAAGTGCGAGGCGAACGCGAACGGCAGGCCCATCGCCGCCGACAGCCGCGCACTGAACAGACTCGAGCCCAGCAGCCACACCGGCACCGGAATGCCCGCGCCGGGTACCGCACGCACGGCCTGGCCCTTCTGGGCCGGTTCGAAGTAATGCAGCAGCTCGCGCACGTCCTGCGGGAACTGGTCGGCACTGTCGAAGTAGCGACGCAGTGCACGGGCGGTCGGCTGATCGGTGCCGGGCGCGCGGCCCAGGCCGAGATCGATGCGGTCCGGGTACAGCGAGGCCAGCGTCCCGAACTGTTCGGCTACCTGCAGCGGCGAGTGATTGGGCAGCATGATGCCGCCGGCACCGACGCGGATGCGCTGGGTACCCCCGGCCACATGGCCGATCAGCACCGCGGTGGCGGCGCTGGCAATGCCGGGCATGTTGTGGTGCTCGGCCAGCCAGTAACGGTGGAAACCCCAGCCTTCGGCGTGCTGGGCCAGGTCCAGCATGTTGGCGAAGGCCTGCGTGGTGTCGCTGCCTTCGCAGACCGGCGCCAGATCAAGAATCGACAGCTGCATCATGAATGCTCGTTCCAACCAGGAGATATCTCACTGAGATGGGGCTGTCCGGCCGGTTTGCCACCGCCCACAAGGCGTGGATGGCAAGACGCTGATTTCCGTCTCGCGACGATTCAGGACAATCAACGCCGTGAAGGCGCTCAGGCGGCGTCTGCGTCCTGGTCCACCAGCGGCTGCAGGGCCGCATCCAGCGCCACCCGCTCGTCGAACACGAAGCAGCGGCCGTCATAGCCCTCGCCGCCTACGGCCTCGAAGTAGCCCAGGATGCCGCCATCCAGCTGCAGGACGTTGTCCATGCCGTCGTTGCGCATCCACAGCGCGGCCTTCTCACAGCGGATGCCGCCGGTGCAGAAGCTGACCACGGTGCTGTCCTTGAGCGCTTCGCGGTGGGGGGCCAGGGCCTCGGGCAGGTCGGTGAACTTGGTGATCGGCAGCACCAGCGCGTCCTGGAAGGTGCCGTACTCGATCTCCTGGGTATTGCGCGTATCCAGCATCACCACCGGCTTGCCCGCGTCATCGTGCCCTTGGCGCAGCCAGCGCTGCACGGTGGCCGGGTCGATCGAGGGCGCGCGCGGGTAGGCCAGCGGCTGGCCATCGTCGATGCGGAAACTGATGATCTCCGGCTTCACCTTGGCCTTGAGCCGGGCGAACGGCTGCATGCGGCTGTAGCTGGTCTTCACGCGCAGCCCGGCAAACCGCGCATCCGCGCGCAGGGCGGCGTAGAAGCCGTCGATCTGCGCCTCGGCGCCGGCGAGGAACAGGTTGATGCCCTCGCCCGCTACCAGGATCGTACCGCGCAGCTGCGCGGCGGTTGCCCGCTCCCGCAGGGTCGCGCACAGCGCGTCCGGGTCGGCGACGGGGGTGAAGTGGTAGGCGGCGGTATTGGCAATCATTCGCCCATTTTAGCCGCTGGGCCGGCGCTACGCCTGACCCGCCCGGGAATCAGCCGCGCAGCAGCACGAACGGCAGCAGCACCAGGGCGGCGGCGACGGCCATCCCGACCAGCACCATGACCACGAACACCGGGCGGCGGCGGATCAGGCTGCCGAAGGTCTCGGCGGTGCCCTCGCGCAGCGCGGCCTCACGCTCACCACGCACGCGCTCGCCGCGTAGCTGCTGGTAGTCGGCCATCAAGGCCTTGGCCCGCGGGTGATCCTCGTTGTCACGGACCCAGATCCCGCCAAAGGAGATGCCCCAGGGGCTGGGCTCGGTGCGGTAATGGGCGATGCCCGCCTTGTCCAGCAGGGCGGTGACATCCTGGATTTCATCGTCCGCGACATTGCGCAGGTTGAGCAGCAGTTTCGACATGCGCCCATGATAGCGCCCGGCGATGCGCTACCCTTGCGTCCCCGTTTTTTGGATCCGGAGCCCGCCCATGCGCCGTCTGCCGCGTTACCTGCTCGCCCCCCTGATGCTGTCGCTGCTGGCCGCCTGCACCCCGCCCGGCCCGCCGCCCGGTGGCAGCATCGCGCAGTTCGAGAAGATCGACACCCAGCCGGGCACCGGTGCCGAGGCCACGCCGGGCAGCAAGGTGACCGTGCACTACACGGGCTGGATCTACGACGAGCGCACCGCCGACAAGCACGGCAACAAGTTCGACAGCTCGGTGGACCGCGGCGAGCCCTTCAGCTTCGACCTCGGCCAGGGCCAGGTCATCAAGGGCTGGGACGAAGGCTTCGCCGGCATGAAGGTGGGCGGCAAGCGCACGCTGATGATTCCCGCCGAGTACGGCTATGGCGCACGTGGCGCCGGCCCGATCGCACCGAACGCCTCGCTGGTGTTCGATGTCGAACTGCTCGACGTCAAGCCGCGTTGATCCTGCCTGCATGAGCATTGCCCTGACCATCCCACGCCGGGTCGCGATCATCGGCGGCGGCCCCGCCGGCCTGATGGCGGCGGAAACCGTTCGCGCTGCCGGCCACGCCGTGGATCTGTACGAAGCCAAGGGCTCGCCAGGCCGCAAGTTCCTGATTGCCGGCAAGGGCGGCCTCAACCTGACCCACTCCGACGCGCCTGACGTGTTCGTCTCGCGCTACCGCGAGCGCGCGGAAGCGGTAGGCGGCTGGCTGGCCGATTTCGATGCGCAGGCGCTGCGTGCCTGGGCGCTGGAGTTCGGCGTGGAAACCTACGTGGGCAGTTCCGGCCGTGTGTTCCCGGTCGACCGCAAAGCCGCGCCGCTGCTGCGCGGCTGGGTACGTCGGCTGAAGGAACAGGGCGTGCGCTTCCACGTGCAGCATCGCTGGACCAGCTGGGACGACGCGGGCGCGCTGCGCTTGCAGACGCCCGATGGCGAAACGACGGTGACCGCCGACGCGGTGGTGTTCGCGCTCGGCGGCGGCAGCTGGCCGGAACTCGGCTCGGATGGCGCCTGGGTCGCGCCGATGGCCGCCACCGGCATCGACATTGCCCCACTGCAGCCCGCCAACTGCGGGTTCGACATCGGCTGGACGCCCTACTTCAGCGAGCGCCAGGCCGGCGCCCCGCTCAAGCCGGTGGTGGCGCACTGGACGGACCTGACGGGTGAACCGCGCTCACTGCAGGGCGAGTGCGTGATCACCACGACCGGCATCGAAGGCAGCCTGATCTATGCCCTCTCAGCCGATCTGCGCGATCACCTGGCCCGCGATGGCCAGGTGGAACTGCAGCTGGATCTGCTGCCGGGCCAGACCGAAGCGCAGGTGCTGGAAAAGCTGCAGAAGCCGCGCCAGGGCCGCAGCTTCGGCGAGGTCCTGCGCCGCCAGCTGGGGCTGACCGGGGTCAAATCCGCCCTGCTGTTCGAAGTACTGGGCCGCGAGGCCGGGCAGCTGCCGCTGGAGCAGATCGCGCACGCGCTCAAGCGCCTGCCGCTGGCCCTGCAGCGACCGCGCCCCATCGATGAAGTGATCAGCACCGCCGGCGGCGTGCGCCTGGAAGCGATGGATGCGCAGCTGATGCTGCGTGACCGGCCGGGCACGTTCTGTGCGGGCGAGATGCTGGACTGGGAAGCGCCGACCGGCGGCTATCTGCTGACCGCGTGCTACGCCAGCGGGCTGCGCGCCGGGCGTGGCGTGGTGGCGTGGCTGGCGCGGGCGTGAATCACACGGTGCCGGCCAACGGCCGGCACTACCGCGTGCGCTGCATCCGCACCGACGCGAGTGCCACACCGCTCGGGTGCGGGTAGTTCTCCTCGCGCAGGGCTTCAAAGCCACAGCGTTCATAGAACGGCACCGCGTTGAGCGAGGCCGAGAGCACCAGCGGCCGCACAGGGTCGGCCAGCGCCTCCATCGCCTGCATCAAGGTCAGACCGATGCCACGGCCGCCGCAGTCGGGATCGACGAACAGCGCGTCGATCTCGTTGCCGGCCAGATCGATCACGCCGTAACCCAGCAGCACGCCATCGGTGTCTTCGGCGATCACGCAGCCACCGGCAGCGAGCAGCGCGCGATAGTGTTCCGGCGGCGGTGAGGCCGACCACGGGGCGATCACCTCCGGCGGATACGCCGAACTGCACAGCTCGCGGACGCAGCGCGTGCGCAGCACCCACAGCCGGTCCGCTTCCTCGGCACCGCCCACGCGCAGGCGCACGGTACGCGCACCGCTCATCGCGATTTGCTCGTGCGCAGCGCCTGGATGCGCGCCGGAGGTTGGAACGAGTCGCTGCGGGCGTCGGCCCAGTAGTCGTGGAAGACCGCGTGGTCCGGCACCTTGCGCAGCAGTTCACCGGGCGCCAGATAGCGGTACAGCGACGCCAGCGAACGGATCTCCACCGGCGAGACGCGCCGCAGGATGTGCTCCGGGCCCAGCTCGGCGGGGTCGTTCAATCCCGCCGCGCACAGCAGGTCGCGCAGTGCGCGCAGGGTGTTCTCGTGATAGCTGTGCACGCGCGTGGCCTTGTCGGCCGCGTCCAGGTGACGCCAGCGGTTGGGATTCTGCGTGGCGATGCCGGTGGGGCACTTGTCGCTGTGGCAGCTCAACGACTGGATGCAGCCCAGCGCGAACATGAAGCCACGCCCGGCGTTGCACCAGTCCGCACCCAGCGCGATGGTGCGCGCGATCTCGAACGCACTGGTCACCTTGCCGGCCGCACCCACGCGGATACGGTCGCGCAGATCCAGCCCGACCAGCGTGTTGTGCACCAGCAGCAGCGCTTCGTGCATCGGTACACCGACGTGATCGATGAACTCGGCCGGCGCGGCACCGGTCCCGCCCTCGGCGCCGTCGACGACGATGAAATCCGGCAGCAATCCGGTTTCCTGCATCGCCTTGGCGATGCCGAACCATTCCCAGGGATGGCCGATGGCCAGCTTGAAGCCGACCGGCTTGCCGCCGGACAACTCGCGCAGCCGCGCGACGAACTGCAGCAGCTCCACCGGCGTATTGAACGCGCTGTGTTTGGAGGGCGACACGCAGTCCACGCCCATCGGCACGCCCCGGGTGATCGAGATCTCTTCGCTGACCTTGGCCGCCGGCAGCACGCCGCCATGGCCGGGCTTGGCGCCCTGCGAGAGCTTGATCTCGATCATCTTGACCTGATCGTGGTTGGCGTTGGCAACGAACTTTTCTTCGCTGAAACCGCCGGCATCGTCACGGCAACCGAAATAGCCCGAGCCGATTTCCCAGACCAGATCGCCGCCCATTTCGCGGTGATACGGCGAGATCGAGCCTTCGCCGGTGTCGTGGTAGAAACTGCCGCGGCGCGCGCCTTCATTGAGGGCGCGGATCGCGTTGGCCGACAGCGAGCCGAAGCTCATTGCGGAAATGTTGAACACACTGGCCGAATACGGCTTGGCGCAGTTCGGGCCGATCTGGATGCGGAAATCGTGGTGGGCGATCTCGGTGGGTGCCAGCGAATGGTTGATCCATTCGTAGTCCACCGCATACGTGCTGCGCAACGTGCCGAACGGCACCACATCCATCTCATTCTTGGAGCGCTGGTAGATCAGCGCGCGCTGTTGGCGCGAGAACGGCACGTCTTCCAGATCGCTCTGCACGAAGTACTGGCGGATCTCCGGCCCGATCGATTCCAGCCCGTAGCGGAAGTGCGCCATCACCGGATAGTTGCGCCGCAGCGTGCTGCGCTTCTGCAGCATGTCCCACGTGCCCAGCCCGGCCAGCAACGCCGTCACGCCGACGCCCCAGTACCAGGCGGGCCAGATCGTGGCCAACCACAGGCAGACCGGGAACAACAGGATGGCGAGCAGGTACGCGAGATAGCGGTGCATGGCTTTCCTCAATCAATAGCTGCCCCGAGTCTACAGGCGGTCGTCCACCACTTCCCGGGGCCATACGGATTTCACGTCGTACACCACACCGCCCGGCGTCAACAGCGCGCGCACCTGCGCGACATCGAGCGCACGGAAACGCTCATGCGCCACCGCCAGCACGACGGCGTCATAGGCGGCCGCATCCGGGGTCTCGACCCAGCGCACACCCGCATCGGCCAGCGCGGCCGGCCCGACCCACGGGTCCTGCACGTCCACCCGGGCACCACAGGCCTGCAGACGCTGCGCCAGTTCCAGCGCGCGGCTGTTGCGCAGGTCCGGGCAGTTCTCCTTGAAGGTCACGCCGAGCACCAGAACGCGGGCCTGCGCGACCTCGATGCTGCGCGATGCCAGCAGCGCCAGCACGCGTTGTGCGACGTGCTCGCCGACCCGGTTGTTGACCTGGCGCGCGGTATGGATCAGATCGGGGTGATACCCCACGCTCTCGGATTTGTGCAGCAGGTAATACGGATCCACGCCGATGCAGTGGCCGCCGACCAGGCCCGGCCGGAACGGCAGGAAATTCCACTTGCTGCCGGCCGCGTCCAGCACGTCCTGGGTGTCGATGCCAAGCCGATCGAAGATCAAGGCCAGCTCGTTGACCAAGGCGATGTTGACGTCGCGCTGGATGTTCTCGATCACCTTGGCCGCTTCGGCCACGCGGATCGACGGGGCCGGCCAGGTGCCCGCGGTGATGATGCCCTTGTACAGGGCATCGACCACGGCGGCGACCTCGGGTGTCGAGCCGGAGGTGATCTTGCGGATGTCGGGCAGCCGGCGCTCGCGATCGCCCGGGTTGATCCGTTCCGGGCTGTACCCGCAGTAGAAATCGTCGTTGAAGCGCAGCCCCGATCCCGCCTCGAGCAGCGGCACGCAGACTTCCTCGGTGGTGCCGGGATAGACCGTGGATTCGTAGATCACGATGTCGCCGCGCTTGAGCAGTCCGGCGATCAGCGTGCTGGCGCTGCGCAGCGGGCCCAGATCGGGCTGCTCGTGCGCATCGATCGGGGTGGGCACGGTCACGATGTAGACGTTGCACCCGGCCAGCTGCGAAGGATCGGCGGTGTAACGGGCATGCACCGCGGCAGCGAGCTCGTCGGCGTCCAGTTCCAGGGTGTGATCCACGCCACGCTGCAGTTCGGCAACCCGCGCGGCATCGATGTCGTAGCCCACCGTGGGCTGCTGCCGGCCGAAGGTCACCGTCAACGGCAGCCCGACGTAGCCGAGCCCGATGACGCCGATGCACGGAGCGACTGCCGCGGAAATGGCCTGCGTCATCGCTCGGCTCCGCATCGCGGAACCGGGCCGGCCATCAGGCGGGGCTTCATCAGGGGATACGTCATGCGATACGGAGCCGGGGGTACAGGTGATGCAAGCCTAACGCGCCGGCCCCTGCCCCACAAAGAACAAAGCCGCCGCCCGCGGAGAGTACGGACGACGGCCAAAGGAATATTGGTCCAGCTGCGGTTACTACCCTTTCAGACAGCCTCCAAGGGCAAACCCCGCAAGACTGGTCACAGCTGGTAGAAAGAGAATAGGCGCCAAGCCGTGATCATTGTGTTACGGCCAGCGTTGTTTTGCGTTACGAACCCAGCGTCACCGCTGCAGGTTCCAATTCGCCGGACACACCGGTCCAGGCAGCGAGCAGACATCCAAACCCTGCAGGTGCATCGCCACCGGTCGGAAGCTGTGGCTGAAAGCCGTGCCAGGGCGCATCGATGATACGCGCCAGTGCGTCGGGCTCGACCGCTGCCGATGCCATCGTCCAGCGCGGGAAGTGGCGGACGCTGACCGGACCGCGCGCCAGCTCGCGCAGGTTCGTATGGATGCGCGCATTGAACACGCGCTGGAACACCGAGTCCACGCCGTCCTCCGGGCCCTCGAAGTACTGCAGGAAACGTCGCCCGTCGAACATCAGCACGCCGGTGACGCCTGCTACTTTGTTGAACCCCATTGCTGCTTGCAGGATCTGATCGATATCAGACGTTTCGATTCCATCGATAGCGTCGCTGACATAAGCGACCGCATGCAGCGGCATGAAAGATTTCCGGAATGAACTGAAGCTGACTATGCCACGAAGTATTCGCACTGGGTAGACATTGAATGTGGCACGGGCCCCGTTATCAACCGCGCGGCGCAGCGGCGCTCATTCCGGCGCCTGGACTTCCAGGCCCCGGCCGCGCAGCTGATCGACATACCCACCCGGTGTAAGCAGGGAGGTCACCGGGACGGTCGCAAAGGTGACCGTATTACGTGCCAGCGCGTCGGTGACCATGCTCATCCATTTGCGATGCGCCTGGGCATCTACGTCGGTCAGCCCACGGCGCCGCCCGAAGTCGCTGTTGGCCACTGCGTCCACGCAGGCCAGGTACTGGCCTTTCACCGCCAGCCGCTGCAGCGCCTCGATATCGCCGACCGACCAGGCGTTGGCCCGTTCGGCCAGCAGCGGGAGCCCGTGTTCGACCACATCCAGGGTGCGGCGGAAGCACTCCACATCCTGCAGCGCGGTCCCACGTACCTCCTTCAGTGCCTGCCGCGGGTCGGCGATCTTGATCGTCACCTGGGTCGAGACCGGCTTGAGGCCATGGGCCTTGCTGGCCTTCTCGATGATGCGGGAGACCGGCGAAGACCGGCCGAGCCCGACATCCTTCAGCGCGGCTGCATACAGCTGGGTCGCCGCCACCAGCGGCCGGTCCTTCTCGATGCCGTTGTCGCGGCCGATATGGCGCTGCTTGAGCACCTCCCAGCGCGCGTACAGATCGGGCGGCAGCACTTCGCGCAGCGTGCGGCCCTGCGGATCACGCGCGGCCTTCATCGCCGACGGCACCAGGGTCAGGCCGCGGAAGAACCCCACATCGGCATCCAGCGTCCAACCGGGCGGGCCGAGCACCTCCTGCGCACTGGCGATCACCGCCTGCACCTCGTCGGCGCGCCAGTCCAGCTTGGCCGGCAGCGGCGAGACCGTGCCGAGGATCCACAGCGTGTGACCCTGGCTGTTGCGGACCTGCCACAACCCCGGCCCGGGCTGCGCGCCGGACACCATCACCGGGGCGAGATCGATCACCTCGCCCGCCGCCTGCACCGGCACCTGCACCGCCACCGGCGTCTGGACCGGGGCCGCCGCCTGGGCCGCGCCACCAAGCAGCAGTGCCACGCCCCACCCCAGTGCTTTCCCTGCACGTCCTGCGTTTGCCATGTGGCGTGTCCGAAGTGAATTGCTGCGCAGCGTACGGCGGCGCGCGGGCGGCTGCGTAAAGTTTGCGTTGCGCCGGCACTGGCGGCTCTCACGAACGAGGGCAGCCCATTGGCTGCCCTCGCGTTGCATCACCTCGACAGCGTGCGCCGGATCACGGCGCGATCAGAACTCGCGCCAATCCCCTTCGATGTTCGCGGCCGAACGCGACGGCAGCGACGTTACGCTCCCGCCGGCCGGGCGAACGCTGGCTGCGGGCCGCGGCGATGCAGCAACCGGCGATGACACCGCGCGTGTGGAGACGGCCGGCGGCTGCCGCTGTCCGTCGTGCTGCGCCGCCAGACGGAAGCGCGCGACCGCACCCGACAGCGCGACCGCCTGCTCTTCCATCGCCCTGGCCGCGGCAGTGGCTTCTTCCACCAGCGCCGCGTTCTGCTGCGTGGTTTCATCCAGCTGCACCACGGTCTGGCTGACCTGCTCGATACCGGCGGACTGCTCCTGCGACGCCGCCGAGATCTCGGCCATGATGTCGGTGACCTTCTGCACGGAGGTGACGATCTCGGTCATGGTGACCCCGGCCTTGTCGACCAGCCCCGCACCGACGGCCACCTTGTCCACCGAATCTTCGATCAATCCCTTGATCTCCTTGGCCGCCGCAGCAGAACGCTGCGCCAACGTGCGCACCTCGCTGGCCACCACCGCAAAGCCCCTGCCCTGCTCGCCCGCTCGCGCGGCTTCGACCGCCGCATTCAAGGCCAGGATGTTGGTCTGGAACGCGATCCCGTCGATCACGGTGATGATGTCGGCGATCTTCTTGGACGAAGCCTCGATCCCGCGCATCGTGGAGACCACCTCCTGCACCACCTGGCCACCTTCGGAGGCCACCGCGCCGGCACCGATCGCCAGCTGGTTGGCCTGGCGCGCGTGCTCGGCGTTCTGCCGCACGGTGGAGGTCAACTCTTCCATCGAGGCCGCGGTTTCCTCCAGGTTGGCCGCCTGCTGCTCGGTGCGCCGCGACAGGTCACTGTTGCCGCTGGCAATCTCCACCGCCGCCGTATTGATGCTGCCCGCTGCGAACTGGATGCTGCCGATGATGCCGGTCAGCTGCCCGACGGTGCTGTTGGCATCGTCCCGCATCCGCGCGAACACGCCTTGGAACTCGCCATCCATCCGCACCGTAAGGTCGCCGGAGGCGATCGCCTTGAGCAGCGCTGACAGCTGCCGGAGGTTGTCATCGCTGATATGCATCATCGTGTTCAGGCGCTCGATCATCACCTTGAACTGATGCTCGAAGGCATCGGCATCGCCGCGCTGACTGAAGTCGCCCGCCGCGGCGGCCGAGGCAAGGCGGTGGATCTGGCCGTTGATCGCAGCGAGATTCTGCTTGGTCGTAGCCATCGCTTCGGTGAAGCGCGCTTTATCGCCAGGCAGGGCCTCCAGGTCCTCGGTCAGGTCACCCACCGCGTAATTGCGCACCACGTCGATGATCTTCTGCGTCAACGCAATGCTGCTCCCGACCAGGGCGTTGGTGCCGCTGGCCATGCGCCCGAAATCACCGGGGAAGGCGCCCGCATCGATGCGGTGGTCCAGCTCGCCCAGATCATGCCGGTGCGCCATCTCCTGCTGCGCGGTGGAGAACGCACGCAGCCGCGTGGTCATGTCCTCCATGCTGGACAGCAGCTGCCCGGTCTCGTCACGGCTGCGCGCACCCACCACGGTGTCGAAGCGCCCTTCGGCGATCGAACGCGAGACCTCCATCGCCCGGCGCAGGGGGCCAACCAGGCTGCGGGTAATCCACCAGGCCATGCCGCCGCCGGCCAGCAACGCAACCGCCGCGAAGACGATCAGCAAGGTGCGCGATGCCTGGATGGCGTCATTGATGGCCGCCGCCCCTTCCCCGTTGCGTCGCTCCTGCAGCTCCACCGCCGATTGGATCGAGGCCGCGCGCGCGGCCATCAACGGCCCGGCCTCGCCATACAGCAAGGCGACCGCCGCCTCGTCCTCACCGGCACTGGCGTGCTCGATGATGCGGTTGTGCAACGCCACCGCCGCGTCCTGGGCCTCCTTGATGGCCTGCTTGGCCTGCATCCCTTCTGCATTGTGGGGAATCGCATCCAGGGCGGTACGCGCGCTGGCGTACTCCTCGCGCACTGCCTGGATCCGCGCAAGGATCGCGGGCGTGCGCTGTTCCCCTTCCAGGATCAGGTCACGCAGGTTCGTTTCATTCTGGAAATTGCTGCGCCGCATCGACGAGAGCAATTGCACCTTGCGGTTGTTGGTCTCCATCTCCATCACGCGCTGCCCGATCCCGGCGGCCTGGTACAAGGCCAACGACGAGGAAAGGACCAACAGCACCAACAGCAGCCCAAAGCCCAGCGCCAGCTTGCTGCCCACTTTCAGATTTCTCACATAGTCCATTGCATTGCGTCCGCTATATCGTCACGAGTGACATCAGGAACCCAATTGCGGCTGCACGATTAATAGCTTGAGTCAATGATCAAGCGTGGCGGGAGGCTGATTCCGTGATGGAATTCCGCGGATCGCACTTAATCTCCGCGATGTTTTCGCACCGCCCGCCAAAGATCTGGCATTGACGCCGGGCGGCCATTTTTTGCTGCGCAGCAACACGCCGCGATGTCGGCGAGCCAGCGTCAATCGCCCGGCACCGTGATGTCCGTCGGGACAGTCTTGTGAGACAACTTCTTCGGATAAATCTCAGTTCTGTGACCGACTTCAGAAATTCGCCGGGGCATCAGGGCGCGGCGGACGGCGTTCCACAGTTGTGCGGACACACGCACGCAGCGCAGTACCCGGCGCATGTGCACAGGGCCACGGCGACCGGGAACGATCGAAGGGACGATGATGAGGAGCGGCACTGCAAGGCCTCGACCCGCGATCGCGGGGAGATACAACACCACAGTGTGGTGCCCGGGGCCGGAATCGAACCGGCATGGGGTTGCCCCCGGCGGATTTTAAGTCCGATGCGTCTACCAGTTTCGCCACCCGGGCAACGGCGCGCATAGGGTGCCTGATCGCACCGGTTTTTGGAATGCATGCGCGCCGATGCCGCGACGCTCAGATCGCCCGGGAATACCGCACCGGCTGGTCCGGCTGGGCCAGATAGCGGTCGAAGCACATCGCCAGCAGCCGCAGCAGCGGGCGCCCGCGTTCACTGGCGCGCACCACGCCCTGCGCATAGTCGGCCAGGCCGTCGGCCTGCAGTGCGGCCAGCGCGCGCAGGCCATCGGCGAAATACGTCTCGAAGTCCACCCCATGCCGTGCCGCCAGGGCGGCACCGTCCACTTCACCGTGGCACATCAGCTGCCCGATCAAGTCGGCGCGCAGCACATCGTCCTCATCCAGCTGCAGACCCCGCCAGACCGGCAGGCGCCCTGCATCGACCGCCGCCTCCCAGGCCGGCAGTTCACGCGGATTCTGGCTGTAGGTGGCGCCGATATGGCTGATCGCACTGGCGCCCAGACCGACCAGATCGGTATCGGCGTGTGTGGTGTAGCCCATGAAGTTGCGGTGCAGCTGGCCCGCGCGTTGTGCACGCGACAGGTCTTCTTCGGGCAGCGCGAAATGGTCCATGCCGATGTACTGATAGCCCGCATCAGAGAGCCGCTGCACGGCCAGGCCGAGCAGCGCGAGTTTCTGTTCGGGGCTGGGCAGGTCCGCATCGGCGATCTGACGCTGCGCGCGGAACAGGTGTGGCAGGTGAGCGTAGCCGTACACCGCCAGGCGATCCGGCCGCTCACGCAGCACAGTGTCCAGCGTCTGCGCGAAACCGGCGAGTGTCTGCTTCGGCAGGCCATAGATCAGATCGACATTGACCGATCGCAGCCCGTGCTCGCGGCACGCACGCAGGATCTCCAGCGTGGCCTCCACACCCTGCTCGCGGTTGATCGCCTTCTGTACGTCCGGATCGAAGTCCTGCACCCCCAGGCTGGCGCGGTTGAAACCGAGCTCGGCCAGCACCGCGATATCATCGCGGCTGACGAAACGCGGGTCCAGCTCGATCGAGAAGTCGCGGGCGGCGGACGAGCTGAAGTTGAGGCGCTGGCGCAGCCCATCGATCAATTCGCGCATCTGCGCCGGTGCGAGAAAGTTCGGCGTGCCACCGCCAAGATGCAGCTGGATCACTTCGCGCGCCGGATCGAACTGCGGCGCCATCAGATCCGCCTCGCTCAGCACGCGGGCCACGTAACTGATGCCCTTGCTGTGGTCGCGGGTGATGACGCGGTTGCAGCCGCAGTAGAAGCACGGGCTGCTGCAGTACGGCACATGCACATACAGAGACAGCGGCCGGCCGAGCCGGTTGCTGTCCACGATGGCCTCGCGCAGCGCAAGCTCACCATAGCCGTCATGGAAATGCGGCGCAGTGGGATAGGAGGTGTAGCGCGGGCCAGGCCGGTCGTGGCGGCGCAGCAGCTCGGGGTCGAAGTGCCAGGCGAGCCCGGCGGCGGCAGGCGAGAAGGTGTCCATGCCGCCAGCTTGCGCGTGCGCGGGTGCGCACGCATTGCGTCAGATCAATTCACACCCGGGCGGCCAGCCATCGGCAGGCTTGGCCAGCGCAGCATCTGGAAGCGACGCCAGAATGTGTCGGCGATCCGCTCGGCCACATCGTCGGCCAGCCGCTGCATCGGGGGATTGCCGCATTCGGCGGTGGTCTGCCGGAACAGGGCCAGCCAGCGGTCGAACAGATCGCGGTCGAGCTCATCCATGGCCATGTGCTTGGGCATCGGCGCGCCCTTGAAGCGCCGCGTGCCGCGCAGCATCGCCGACCAGAAATCGACCAGCTGGGCCAGATGCGCATCCCAATCGTGGATCCGCGCCGTGAACACCGGGCCCAGGCGCGGCTCCTCGCGGACGCGCGCGTAGAAGTCATGCACCAGGCGGGTGACCTCCTGTTCGCTGCACAGGTCCAGCGCGGGATTGGGCAGCGCGTTGTCAGTGGGATCGGGCATGAACATCCTCGGGCAGCAACGCCCAGCATCGGCGGCAGAGCCTGCCACCGCCTTGATCAGGATCAATGAAGCCAGTGGCCAAGCCTTCTAGTCTGGGAACTCGACAGGACGCGCGCACCCGCGATCCCGGCCCCCGGTCGGCGCGAAGTATAGCCGTGCCCTGCCCCCTCCTCCTGACCGTGGCCGCAATGAACGACCTGCACGACCCGCCCGACGGCAGCCGCCGACGGCTGATCCAGCAATGGGGCGCCATCCTGTGGCCCAGCTTCGTGGCGGCCGGCCTGGCCAGCGTGGTGTTCTTCGCCTTCGTTGACCCGCTGCGCCTGCGCGACATCAGCTTCCCGCAACACCAGATCAGCCGCGAACTGGGCTATACGCTGGGGTTCTTCATGTTCTGGGCAGTCACCGCCGCCGCCAGCACGATTACCTGGTACCTGCTGCGCCCGATGCCCAGCGACGACGATGATCTGCCGCTGGGGTGACCATGACAGACCGCCTTGCCCTGCATCTTGTCGATACCTCGCCCGCACCCCCTGCCCCGGCGCGACGCGCGCCACTGCGTTGGCGGCCGCTGCTGTCCGCGCTGCTGCTGGCCGGTTTCTATGCCCTGCCCTGGCTGCGCTGGGAGGGTCGGCAAGCGCTGTTGTTCGACCTGACCGCGCGCCGCTTCGATCTGTTCGGCTGGACGCTCTGGCCGCACGACGTCGGCCTCCTGCTGGGTGTGGCCGCCGTGCTGGCCACCGCGCTGGTACTGCTCACCAACCTGGCCGGGCGGCTCTGGTGCGGCTACGCCTGTCCGCAGACCTTGTGGAGCCGGTTGTTCCGTTGGATCGATCACGGCACCGCGCGCTGGCTGCCGGCCACCGGCGCCGCGCGTACGGTCAAGCATCTGCTGTGGCTGCTGGTGGCCGCGTGGACCGGCATCACCTTCGTGGGCTTCTTCAGCCCGATCCACGGTCTGGTCGGTACACCCTGGCCACCCGCCTGGAGTGGCTGGGAAACGTTCTGGATCGTCTTCTATGCGGCAGCCACCTGGGGCAATGCCGGCTTCCTGCGCGAACATGTCTGCCGCGAGCTGTGCCCGTATGCGCGCATCCACGGCATGTTCTGCGACAGCGACACCCCGCGCATGCACTACCACGCACGTCGCGGTGAACCGCGTGGCCCGCGCGTGGCGGGGCTGGGTGGGGTCGAGGCGCGCGGCCGCGGACTGCTCGACCCCACCAGCGCCAGCGACTATGCGTTCCGCGCCGCGCACGAGGCTATCGCCGGCCCGATGCCGCACTTCAGCGCCGATCGACTCGGCGATTGTCTGGATTGCGGGGACTGCGTCAGCGTCTGCCCGATGGCGCTGGACGTACGCGCCGGACCGAACGCCGATTGCATCGGCTGTGGCGACTGCCAGGATGCCTGCGACGCGCGCATGCGTGCCTGGCAGTTCCCACCGGGATTGCTCCGTTATGCGCGCCCATCGGCCATGCAGCACCGCCCGTCACGCTGGGTCCGCCCGCGCACGCTCGCGGCGGCCGGCACGCTGTTGGCGCTGCTGGCCATCGGCCTTCATCACCTGTAGTGGCGCCGCGTTGGCGGTTGTCCCCGTATCGTTTCCCCGGTCCCCCGACCCGGTTTCAGCGCGCGCGTGGGCGTACGCTGCGCGGCGGCACCAACTGGGCGCGCCGCACGATCCCCAACTGTTCGATGATCAACGCCAGCTCATTGGTGACACGGGTTCGCGCGGTGCCCTGCGCGGGTGGGACCAGACGTTCGAGCACACGCTGGTAGGTGGACCAGAATTCCGGGCCGCAGCCATGTTTCACGTAGCTGGCTTCCAGCTCGGTTCGCACTCCGTCAGCCAAGTCATGTTCGCCGTATTCCATACGACCTCCGTGGGACTTGCTTGCTTCAGGGACGACAAAACCCCATCAGGGGTGGATTCACTTCGGGTTCACTTAAAATTTGCACGGCCCATTCATTAAGTCAATTATCCGAAGGGCAAAGGCCGCGTCCATGATGAACCGTTCATATTACGCCGGTCGCCCTGCCTGCATCATGCAGGGTCCGTATTGACAGCAATATGTCAGCGCGGCACGCCGGATAATCCACTGCCGGCCACATCGCCCCCGGGAGAAACCACGGGAGCAGTCGGACTACTCCGCCGCCGAGCGGGTGTCCTGCATCCCCACCCGCTCGGGCAGGTGCGGCGCAACGAACTGCATCAACCGTTCCATCGCACTGTCCGCCGGCGGTCCGCCTGCAATCCGATCGGCAAACGCCTCCCACTCTCCGGCCGACAACACCTCGATCAGGGTCGGCTCCACGCCGAGCCAGCGCATGCTCCAGTACGGAAAATAGCGCCCAGGCACGCGTGCATGACCCAGTTTGCGGATGTTGCGATGGCTGCGGGCCTGCAGCACGCGCTCATGCACGGCCGACACCCCGTCATCCGGGCCTTCGAAATACTGCAGGAAACGATTGCCGTCACAGAGAAGCACACCGGTGACCCCGGCCAGGCTGTTGAAGCGGATGGCATCCTCAACAAGTGCATCGAGGTGCTCGGCCGACAGCGGGCCCGCAACGTCGCTGACATACGCGATCGCGCAAAGGGGCATGGGTAAACTCCAACACGTCAAACCTCTATGCTGGCACTTTCAGGTACCTAAATAAAGCGACTGGCTGAAGCGTTCAGAACAGCTTTCAAACGAAACTCGCGCGGTTGGACTGCTTTCGCTGCTCCATATCGGCGGCACCATTTACTGAGGCGTGGCCATGGAACTGCGTACCGCCTCGCTGAACGCATCGAGCAGGAACGGCTTGGCGATCATGGCCATGCCGTTATCCAGAAACGCCGAGCGCTCCTGTGCTTTTTCCGCATAGCCGGTCATGAACAGCACAGGCAATGACGGGCGCGACTGCCGTGCGATTTCAGCCAGCTGGCGTCCGTTGAGGCCAGGCAGCCCGACATCGGTGATCAGCAGATCGATTTTCTTCGACGAGCCCAGAATCGGAATGGCGCCATCGGCATCGCCCACTACTTCGGCGGTATAGCCGAGGTCTTCCAGCACCACGGTGACCAGCATCCGGACCTGCTCGTCGTCTTCCACCACTAGGATCGACTGGCCGGCACCGAGCGACACCGGCTGTGCGTTGGGCGCCTCGTCATCCTCGGCGGCATCGTGCACCACCGGCATGAACAACGACACCGTCGTGCCCTGCCCGGGCGCGGAATCCACCGTGATGTGTCCGCCGGACTGCTGCATGAAACCGTAGATCATCGACATGCCCAAGCCGGTGCCCTTGCCGATCGGCTTGGTGGTGAAGAACGGCTCGAAGATCCGTTCGACCACCTCCGGTGGCATGCCGGTACCCGAATCGGAGACGGACACTACGGCGTACTCGCCCGCCGGAATGGTCGGCAGCTCGCCATCGGCGGCAAAAACGTGCGAGGTCCGCAGGATCAGCTCGCCCCCTTCGGGCATCGCATCACGTGCGTTGATGGCCAGATTCAACAGCGCACTTTCGAACTGGTTGCTGTCCAGGTTCGCGCGCAGCGGGGCATCGCTGGTCGCCATCTGGATGCGGATCTTCTCGCCGAGGGTGCTGCGCAGCAGGTGCTGGACCGAACCGACCAGCGCGTTGAGCTCCACCGTTTTCGAATCCAGCGACTGCCGGCGCGAGAATGCCAGCAGGCGCTGGGTCAACGCGGCCGCACGTTGGCTGGAGGCCGTCGCTGCATCCAGGAAACGCTCCAACCCTTCCATGCGCCCCATGTCCACGCGCATGCGCATGATGTCCAACGAGGACAGGATGCCGGTCAGCATGTTGTTGAAGTCATGCGCGATGCCGCCGGTGAGCTGCCCGATCGCATCCATCTTCTGCGACTGGCGCAGGGCCGCTTCGCTGGCCTCGCGCGCCGCCATCTGGCGTTCCAGTTCGGCGGTGCGCTCGGCGACCATCGCCTCCAGGTCCAGCGCGTGCTGCTGGCTGGTCTCCAAGGCCAGTTTGGAGGCGGTGACATCGGTGACGAACACATGGAATCCATCCGGCGCGCCATCCGCATCGAAGCGCGGCGAGTAGCGGATCTCGCTATCGCGCCGGCGGCCGTCACTGAACGGCCAATTGGCTTCGAACACAATGTGTTCGCCGGCGAGCGCACGTTCGATCAAGGGGCGGCGACTGGTCCAGACCTCTTCCCCGAACACCTCCGGCACGCGCTTGCCGATCACCTCCGATACCGGACGCTGGAACCAGGCTTCATAGGCCTTGTTCGCAAAGCGGTAATGCAGGTCGCGGTCGATGAAGGCGATCAGCACCGGCATCGCATCAGCGACCAAGCGCAATTCGGCCTCGCTGCGTTCCAGCGCGGCACGCCCATCGGCCAGCGCCCGCATCTGGTCACGCACCAGGAACTGCTTGTCGCGCGCGCGCAGTGCACTGCGCACCGAGCTCAGCAGCGAGCTGCTGCCGAGTGGGCGGTCCAGTTCGATGATGTTGATCGCCAGCTTCAGGCCGGCATCGGCCAGCGGGCGCTTCTGCGAGCGCGGCGAGCGCAGCAGGATGAAGGGAATATCGGACCACGACGGCTGCCGGGACAGGGGCTCGAGCAGGGCGGCAGTGCCCTTCGCCACGGCCTCCTCGGTCACCACCACGACGCCCACGTCATCATCGAGCGCCTCGGCCAGCCGTGCCAGGCTGTCGTGGATCGTGGTCGGCACGCCGGCGGCGCTGAGCACGGCAGCGATGCTGTGCGCATCACGCCCGAACGGTGCGAAGATCTGCACCCCACCGGGCGCGGCGTCAGTCCGCACGGGTGTGGCCAAGCAGATGCGCTGTATTGCCCACGAATTCCGGTGTGCCGGTCAGGATGCCCTTGAACTCATTGAGCGGCGCACTGAGCGAGATGCCCTTGCCGTCGATTTTCAACTCGCGGATCGTGTTCTCGTGCGCACCGCCGCGGTTCTTGATCACCGAGATCGCCTTGCGGATCCGCCCCTGCGATTCGAAGAAGCGGAACAGCACCACCGAGTCGGCAATGTAGGACACGTTGAGATTGCCCGTGGACATGGTACCGACCAGCCCGTGCTGCGGATTGATCAGGATGGTCGCCACGCCGTTCTGGTTGAGGTAGGAGAGCATCTCATGCAGCTGAAGCATCAGCTGCTTTTCCTGCGGCATCGCGGTGACGTAACCGTTGAGGCTGTCGATCACCAGCAGACGGCACTGGCGTTCCTCGACCGCACGCTGCATGTTCCAGGCGAACTCGCCCGGTGAAATCTCGGCCGGATCCACCTGCTGGATCTCCAGCAGGCCCGACGCCAGGTGCTTGCTCAGGTCGATGTCCAGCGACTCGGCGCGCGCCAGCAAGGTGCCGATGCGCTCATCGAATTCGAAGATGCAGCAGTGTTCACCGCGCTCGCAGGCGGCCCACACATATTGCAGCGCTACGTTGGTCTTGCCACTGCCGGCCGGGCCGGTCAGCAGCGTGCTGGTGCCCCGCAGCGGTCCGCCGCCGAGCAGACTGTCGATCTCCCCGACCCCGCTGCTGATCGGCGTGCCGTTGAACGTGGCGTGGTGGTCCGAGGCGATCAAGCGCGGGAACACCTCCAGGCCGCCTTCGCGGATGGTCATGTCGTGGTAGCCGGCGGTGAAGTTCACGCCACGCAGTTTCTGCACATGCATCCGGCGGCGGGCCGGGCCGAAATCCAGCGTGAGCCGTTCCAGCGACACCACGCCATGACACAGACTGTGCAACTGGCCATCGCGCTCCTCACCGGAGGCGGTCATGTCATCGACCAGCACCACCGTCGCGCTCTTGGGCGCGAAGAACTGCTTGAGCGAGAGGATCTGCCGGCGATAGCGCAGCGGATCCTGCGAGAGCAAGCGCAGCTCGGAGAGCGAATCGAACACTACCCGGTGGGGCTTGATCCGCTCCACCTCGCCCAAGATCAGCTTGACCGTCTCATCCAGCTCGACCTCCCAGGAGTGCAGTACCGACTGCATCCGGCCGTCGCCCAGCGCTTCCTCGGCCGAGGCCAGCTCGAACAGGTCCAGGCCCTCCAGTGACCAGCCGTGGGCATGGGCGACTTCCCGTAGTTCGTCAGCCGTTTCGGAGAGCGTGATGTACAGGCATCGCTCCCCCTTGGTCAGTCCATGCAGCAGGAACTGCAGGGACAGCGTGGTCTTGCCCGAGCCGGGCGGCCCCTCGAGCAGGTACAGCCGCCCTTGCGGGAAGCCCCCGCCCAGGATGCTGTCGAGGCCTTCGATACCCGTCGCTACGCGTGCTTTTTGTGTCTGCATAAGGCTGCCAATATGGACGGCCGCAGCATACGAAGCGCGTTGTGTAGACCCTGTCGCCTCTTGCCTCCGAAACTGAATGGAGGCCCACAACGCACAAAGCCCGCTTTCGCGGGCTCTGGGCTACTTTCTATTTGGAGGCCTGGGTCGGAATTGAACCGGCGTACGCGGATTTGCAGTCCGCTGCATGACCACTCTGCCACCAGGCCGGTGACCCTACGATCATCGAAGGCGTGTTGCGTGCCCCGATAAAACAAGACCCCGAGAACGGGGCCTGGTCAGGATTTGGAGCGGGAAACGAGACTCGAACTCGCGACCTCAACCTTGGCAAGGTTGCGCTCTACCAACTGAGCTATTCCCGCAGACTTTCGCTTGCCCCGACGGCACCGCACCCTGAGGCGCTGGAGGCTGTCGGCCCCTCGACCTGCGTCGAAGGAGCGCTATTCTGTCGGAATTCCTTCACGTCGTCAACATCCTTTTCGCAGCATGTCCGTGCGCCTGTCCGATCTGCCCCGACGCCTGGCAGTGCGCTGGCGCAACCCCCTCGCCACCTTTTGAAGCCCCCGGCCATGCCAAGCCATTCCCGTTCCGCCCGCGTCGTCATCGTGACCGCGATCAGCCTGGTCGTGGCCATCCTCCTGCTGGGTGCAACGACCCACGCCTACTCCAATGCCTGGCTGATGCTGACCGACAGAAGCAATGTGATGCCCGCTGAGTCCTCCATCCTCTGGTTCGAGCCCTACGTCATCAACCAGGGCTCATCGAACTACTAGCTGTATGGCAAAGACCGCACGAACTACTACCACTTCGTGCATCTGGACGAGGCGCTGTACCTGTACCTGCCGATCAACAACCGCTGCCCCGGGTTCGACCGCGAGGACATCCGCACGTGGTGCGATGTCCGCATCGGGCAGCGCCACTGAGATTGCACACGCACAAACGCAAAAAGCGACCCGGAAGGTCGCTTTTTTCGTTGCATCGCATCGGGACGGATCACGATGCAATGCGGTATCTGGAGCGGGAAACGAGACTCGAACTCGCGACCTCAACCTTGGCAAGGTTGCGCTCTACCAACTGAGCTATTCCCGCAGACTTTCGCTTGCCCCGACGGCACCGCACCCTGAGGCGCTGGAGGCTGTCGGCCCCTCGACCTGCGTCGAAGGAGCGCTATTCTGTCGGAATTCCTTCACGTCGTCAACATCCTTTTCGCAGCATGTCCGTGCGCCTGTCCGATCTGCCCCGACGCCTGGCAGTGCGCTGGCGCAACCCCCTCGCCACCTTTTGAAGCCCCCGGCCATGCCAAGCCATTCCCGTTCCGCCCGCGTCGTCATCGTGACCGCGATCAGCCTGGTCGTGGCCATCCTCCTGCTGGGTGCAACGACCCACGCCTACTCCAATGCCTGGCTGATGCTGACCGACAGAAGCAATGTGATGCCCGCTGAGTCCTCCATCCTCTGGTTCGAGCCCTACGTCATCAACCAGGGCTCATCGAACTACTAGCTGTATGGCAAAGACCGCACGAACTACTACCACTTCGTGCATCTGGACGAGGCGCTGTACCTGTACCTGCCGATCAACAACCGCTGCCCCGGGTTCGACCGCGAGGACATCCGCACGTGGTGCGATGTCCGCATCGGGCAGCGCCACTGAGATTGCACACGCACAAACGCAAAAAGCGACCCGGAAGGTCGCTTTTTTCGTTGCATCGCATCGGGACGGATCACGATGCAATGCGGTATCTGGAGCGGGAAACGAGACTCGAACTCGCGACCTCAACCTTGGCAAGGTTGCGCTCTACCAACTGAGCTATTCCCGCTTGGGAGGCGAAATTCTACAGCCAAACGAGGGGCTGTCAACAGCCCTTATGCATTCTTTTTTGCTTTGGCGTTCTCGCGCGCGAGGCGCTCGTCTTCGCGCAGGCTCGGCCACGCCGCGTGCAGGTACTGCAGCCCCGACCACAGCGTCAGGATCGAGGCGATCGCCAGGGTCCAGTCACCGATGTGGAAGACCTGGGTACCCATCCAGATGTCCTGCATCGGGGTGTGCGGGGCGACCGAATACAGCAGGCACAACAGGGCGACCATCTGCGCGGTGGTTTTCACCTTGCCGATCACCGCCACGCGCACCTTGGCACGCTGGCCGATTTCGGCCATCCATTCGCGCAGTGCCGACACGGCAATCTCGCGGCCGACGATCACGGCCGCCCACACCGCCATCCACGCGGTGGGATGGCCCTGCACGATCAGGAACAACGCCACGGCCACCATCAGCTTGTCCGCGACCGGGTCGAGGAACGCACCGAACGCGGACTGCAGGTCGTAACGGCGGGCGATCCAGCCGTCGAGCCAGTCGGTGAGCGCGGCCAGGCCGAAGATCGCCGCGGAGGCGAAATTGGTCCACTTGTAGGGGAGATAGAACACCAGCACCAGGACGGGGATCATCACGATCCGCAGCAGGGTCAGCCAGGTGGGGAGGGTCAACTTCATTGCGTCTCTCTACTCGCCCGCCGCATCGGGCGTAGGCAGTCCATGAAGGTTAGCGTAGATACGCGCAGCGAGGGCGTCATTGATGCCGTCCACTTTCGCGATTTCCGCTTCGCCGGCGGCTTTCAGGCCGACCAGGCCGCCGAAATGCTTGAGCAGGCTGGCCCGCCGGCGCGGGCCGATGCCGGGGATATCTTCGAGCTTGCTGGTCATGCGGGCCTTCTGGCGGCGCCCGCGGTGGCCGGTGATGGCAAAGCGGTGGGCCTCGTCACGCACCTGCTGGATGAACTGCAGGGCCGGCGACGCTGCGCCCGGGCGCAGTTCGCGCCCATCCGGCAGCACCAGGGCTTCGTGCCCTGCCCTGCGCTCCACGCCCTTGGCCACACCGACCAGCATCACCCCTTCCACGCCCAGATCGGCCAGCGCCGACTGCGCCTGGGCCAACTGGCCGGCGCCACCGTCGATCAGCAACAGATCGGGCAGCACCGCATCTTCCTCCACCGCGCGACGGAAGCGCCGTTCGATCGCCTGGTGCATGGCGGCGTAGTCATCACCGGGCTCGATGCCGCTGATGTTGAAACGGCGGTACTGACTGCGCACCGGGCCGGCCGCATCGAACACCACGCACGAGGCCACGGTGGCTTCGCCCATGGTGTGGCTGATATCGAAACACTCCACGCGCTTGACCGGTTCGGTCAGGCCGAGCATCTGCCGCAGGTCTTCGCTGCGCGCGTGCTGCGCAGTGCGGCTGCCCAGTTCGGTGACCAGGGTGATCTGCGCGTTGCGTGCGGCCAGTTCGACATACCCGGCGCGCTCGCCGCGCACGTTCCAGCGCAGCTGCACCTTGTGCTCGGCCGAGGCGCTCAGCGCCGATTCGATCAGGCTGGCATCCGGGATTTCGCGGTCGAGCAGAATCTCGCGCGGCGGCGCGTGCTCGGCGTAGTACTGGGAGACGAAGGCACCCAGCACTTCGTCGGCGCTTTCTTCACCGTTGGTGCGCGGGAAGAACGGACGCGTGCCCATGTTGCGGCCATCACGGAAGGCCAGCAGCAGAACGCAGGCGCTGGCGCCCTGGGTGGCGCAGGCGAGCACGTCCAGATCCGCCGCGCGGCCGTCTACATATTGGCGGGTCTGCATGCTGCGCAGCGAGGCGATCAGATCGCGCAGGCGCGCGGCCTGCTCGAACTCCAGTGCTTCGCTGGCGGCCTGCATCTGGGTGCCGAGCTCGCGCGCCAGCTGATCGCTCTTGCCTTCCAGGAACATCGAGGCGCGCCGCACCGATTCGGCGTAATCGTCCGGTGCCACCAGCTCCACGCAGGGCGCGCTGCAGCGGCCGATCTGGTACTGCAGGCAGGGCCGCGAGCGGTTGCGGAACACGCTGTCTTCGCAGCTGCGCAGCTTGAACAGCTTGTGCATCAGGTTGAGCGTTTCGCGCACGGCGGTGACCCCGGGATACGGCCCGAAGTAACGCCCCGGCACCGCGCGCGGGCCACGGTGCAGTGCGATCCGGGGCCATTGCTCACGGGTCAGCAGCACGTGCGGATAGGTCTTGTCGTCGCGCAGGGAGACGTTGTAACGCGGCGAGAGCGACTTGATCAGCTGGTTTTCCAGCAGCAGCGCCTCGGCCTCCGAGCGGGTCACGGTCACGTCCATGCGCGCGACCTGCGAGAGCATCGACATGATCCGCGTGGTCTTGGGCGTGCCGTTGAAATAGCTGCCCACGCGGTTGCGCAGCGCACGCGCCTTGCCGACGTACAGCAGCGTGTCGTCGGCGGCGTACATGCGGTACACGCCGGGGGCGGTGCTCAGGTGGGCCGCAAATGCCTTGCCATCGAAGGCGGGGGCGGAAGTAACAGTCATTCGTTGATCGGCACGTCGCTCAGGACACCACTGACGGGGTCGAATCGCAGCACGGCATGGGCATCGGTCTCGGCGATCCAGACCGCACCGCCGCCCAGCGCCAGGCCGGCCGGACCATGCAGGCGTCGCGGCAGCTCCAGCGTGCTCAGCTCACCACCGCCCAGGCGCAGCGTGCGCAGGCGGCCGTTGCCGGCATCGGCGATCCACAGCAGCGGCGCATCCGGACTCAGCGCGATCGCCTGCGGGTACTGCAGCAGGGCCGAGGTGCGCGGGCCGTCCTGTTCGCCGAAGGCCCACAGCCCCTGCCCGACCAGCGTCTGCACCAGATCGCCACGCAGCTGCATGGCGCGGATCGACGAGCCCAGCGCGTCGCAGACGTACAGCACCTGCTGGACTGCCGCGACCGAGCACGGCTGCGCAAAGGCGGCCATATGGCCACTGCCGTCGCGCTCATCGATGGCGCCACTGCCGGCGCGCCACTGCAGGCTGCGCTGGCCGAGGTGATAGCTCCAGATGCGGTTGTCGCCGGCCATCGCGATATGGATCTGGTTGTCGGCAACGGCCAGGCCCTGCGGGTGGTTGAGGGCAGTGTGGCGCGGATCGGCCACCGGCCCTTCGATCGGCTCGCCGGGGCGGCCGGTGCCGCACAGCGTATCGACCTGCCCGGAAAGAAGATGGATGCGGCGCAGGGCATGGTTGCCGGTGTCGGCCACGTAGAGCCATTCGCGCTCCAGCGCGAGGCCCTGGGGATGGTGAAAGGCCGCCTGGGCCTGGTCGCCATCCATGAAATCGGCGGTCCCCATGCCGAACTGGCGCAGCACACGGCCGCCATGGCTGCACTCCAGCACGCGGTGATGGCCGGTATCGGCGATGTACAGGCGCTCGGTGGTCACCGCCAGGCCGGTCGGGAAGCGCAGCGGCAGGCGCGGCTCGGGGCTCAGTTCGCGGGCACCGTGCAGCTCTTCATCGGACGGCCGCGAGCTCCCTTCGCAGAGCGCCGTGAGCGCGCGTTCCAGCTCCCCGCCGAGACCGACCAGACGGTCGCGCTCGCGCCCCTGGGCATCGAGCAGGACCAGGGTCGGCCACGCGGTCACGCCGAAGCGGCGCCAGCCATCCCACTCCGCATCCAGCAGGGCCGGGGCGGTCAGCCCCTGGCGGCGCAGCAGCTTGAGGGACTGCTCGGGGTCACGTTCCCCATCGAAACGCGGCACCTGCAGCACCAGCAACTGCAGCCTGCCGGGGTTGCGCGATTGCCACTGGGCCAGCTCGGCCAGCCGCTGCGCGCACCACACCGAGGCGGCATTGACGAAGGCCAGCACCACCGGCCGCCCCTGCAGCTCGGCCAGCGTGGTGGGCGTGGCGTTGAGCCAGGTGGCGAATTCGGGAAGATCCTGGACGGGCTGGACGTTCATGCCCCGATTATGCCGGACTACGCGTCATGCAACCGTCGTGCCACGGTCACGGATGTGCGGCCCACCAGGCTTCGGCACGCGCCAGATCGTCCGGGGTATCGATGCCGGGCGGGAACTCGGCCGGGGTCAGGGCCACGCTGATGCGGTGCCCCGCTTCCAGCACGCGCAGCTGCTCCAGCGACTCCAGCTGCTCCAGCGTGCCCGGCGGCAGCGCGGCGAACTGGCGCAGGAAGCCGGCGCGGTAACCGTAGATGCCGATATGGCGCAGCCAGTGTGGGCCGGCAAGCGTGTCGCGCGAGCGGGCGAAGGCATCGCGGTGCCACGGAATCGGCGCGCGGCTGAAGTACAGCGCATCCAGATTCTGCTTGCGCACCACCTTGACCACGTTCGGGTCGAACAGGGTTTCGGCGTCTTCGACCGGCGTGGCCAGCGTGGACATCTCCGCACCGCTGTAGACCAGGGCCTCGGCCACGGCACGGATGCCCTCGGCCGGGGCGAACGGCTCATCGCCCTGCAGGTTCACCACCAGGGTGTCGTCGGACCAGCCGGCCTGCGCGGCGCACTCGGCGAGCCGATCGGTGCCGGAGGCATGTGCGGTCGAGGTCATCGCCACGCGCACATCGGCCAGACCCTGCAGCGCCTCGGCGATGCGCTGATCGTCAGTGGCGACCCACACTTCGCGCGCGCCGGCGAGCAGCGCCCGTTGCGCTACGCGCAGCACCAAGGGTTCGCCACCGAGCAGGCGCAACGGCTTGCCCGGCAGCCGCGAGGCAGCGTAACGGGCGGGAATGGCGACGACGAACTCGACGAAAGCGCTCATGGGGGATGACCTGTACGAAAGGAATGCAGTCAGGGCCTCAGTGTGCCGTAACCGGCACCGGGCCCGTCAACGCTTGCCGAGCTTCTCGACGCGATCCAGCAGGCTGATCCAGAACGCGGCGGGCAACTCGGCCGACAGCGGCACCGCGAAGTGCCACTCGGTCGCGAAGGCCTTGCACTTGACCGCGTCCTTCTCGGTCATCAGCACGGGGAGTTCGCTGCCGAAGCGCAGATCCGCGGGCTGGTAGGCATGGTGATCGGCGAAGGCATGCGGCACCACGCCGATGCGGTGCGCGCGCAGCATGTCGAAGAAGCGCTGCGGGTTGGCGATGCCGGCCACGGCATGCACGCGCTGCCCCTGGAAATGCGAGAGGCGCCGCGCACGGCCGCCCTGCAATGGCTGCGCGCTGTCGATGCGCAGCTGCATCGGCCATTCGCCGAAGCCGCAGGCAGTCTGCGCTTCGGTGCCATCGCTGGCCTGGCCCATGTTGACTACGCGGAAATCGCAGTCGCGCGCACGGCTGGCCGGCTCGCGCAGCGGCCCGGCGGGAATCAGACGACCGTTGCCGTAGCGACGCTGGGCGTCGACCACTTCGATTTCGATATCGCGCGCCAGCCGGTAGTGCTGCAGGCCGTCATCGCAGACGATGATGTCGCAGCCCGCTTCGACCAGCGCCTTGCCCGCGGCCACTCGGTCCGCATCGACGCGCACCGGCACGCCGGTTTTCCAGGCGATCAACACCGGCTCGTCACCCCCGACCGCGGTATCGGTACTGGCCAGCACCCAACGCGGCGTACCTGCATCCTCGCGGCCATAGCCACGGCTGGCGACCCCCGGCTTCCAGCCGGCTTCGCGCAGGCGGTTGACCAGGGCGATCGTCAGTGGCGTCTTGCCCGTGCCACCGGCGGTGACGTTGCCGACCACGACCACCGGCACCGGCAGCGAATGCCGCTTGAGCCAGCGACGGCGATACGCCATCCGGCGCAGCGCGATCGCCGCGCCGTACAGCGGTGACGCCAGGCGCGCCAGGAACGGAATGGCGCTGCCGTCATACCAGTACGACGGCGTCTGCGTGCCCTTGCCTGCCATCAAGGCTGCCTTTCGCGGAACTGCATCTTGTGCAGGTGCTCGTACAGGCCACCCAGCGCCAGCAGTTCGTTGTGCGTGCCACGTTCGACAATGCGGCCATGGTCCATCACCAGCACCTGGTCGGCATGTTCGATGGTGGACAGGCGATGGGCGATCACCAGCGTGGTGCGCTCGGGCATCAGGCGCTGCAGGGCGTCCTGCACCAGGCGCTCGGATTCGTTGTCGAGCGCAGCGGTGGCTTCATCCAGGATCAGGATCGGCGCATCGCGCAGGATCGCGCGGGCGATCGCCAGGCGCTGGCGCTGGCCGCCGGAGAGCAGCGCACCGTTCTCACCGACCGGCGTCTGCAGCTGCTGCGGCATGCGCGCGATGAACTCCCACGCATTGGCCGCTTCGGCCGCGGCGCGGATCTGCGCTTCGGTGGCCTCTATGCCGTAGGCGATGTTGGCGCCCACGGTGTCATCGAACAGCATGACCTTCTGCCCGACCATCGCCACCTGGCGACGCAGGTCCGCCAGCGGGTAATCATCCAGTGCCACGCCGTCCAGCGTGATGCGGCCGCCGCTGGGTTCGTAGAAGCGCGGCACCAGCCGGATCAGGCTGGTCTTGCCGCTGCCGGAGCGGCCGACAATCGCCGTCACCGTGCCCGGCTTGGCCACGAAACTGATGTCGTCCAACGCGATGCCGGTGTCTTCGCGGTAGCGCAGCATCACGTGTTCGAACGCGAGCTCACCCCGTGCACGGCCGATCCGCTGGAGGCCTTCGTCGCGCTCGACCGGCATGTCCAGAATCCCGAACAGGCGCTCGGCCGCGGCCACACCGCGTGAGATCGAGGTCTGCACACTGGTCAGGCGACGCAGTGACGGAATGATCGCCATCATCGAGGTCATCAGGCCCATGAACTGGCCTGCGTTGAGCTTGCCGGCCAGCGCCTCGCGGGTGGACACCCACACGATCACCGCCAGCGCCAATGCCGCCAGGAACTGCACTGTGCTGGAGGCCAGCGCGCGCGTGGTTTCGACCTTCATGTTCAGGCCGAGCATGCGGTTGGCCAGCCGGGAATAGCGCGAGATCTCGTGCGCCTGGGTGCCATGCACCTTCACTTCCTGCTGTGCGGCCAGGGACTGTTCGGCGGTCTGCGCCATGCCGCCCATGCCATCCTGGATGCCGCGGCTGATGCGGCGGTAGCGCTTGCCGACGATCGAGACGATCACGCCGATCAGCGGCACCACCACCAGCATCGCCATGGTGACCTTGACGCTCATCTGCAGCATCACCACCAGCATGGCGATGATGGTGAGGGTATCGGCCACCAGGGTCTTGAGCGCATCGGCGCTGGCCTGGGTGACCTGCTCGGTATCGAAGTTCAGGCGGCTGACCATCACCGGCGTGGCCTCGGCATCAAAATGCGAGGACGGCAGATGCAGGTACTTTTCCAGCACCTGCTCACGCAGGTCGCGCACCACGCTGCGGCCGGTGCGGGCCAGCGCGTAATCGCTGACCAGGGTGGCCAGGCTGCGCATCATGAACAACCCGAGGATGGTCAGCGGCAGGATCACCGCCATGCGCGGCTCCGGGTTGACGAAGCCCCGGTTGACCAGCGGCTCCATCAACTTGGTGAAGCTGTAGCCGGCCAAGGCCTCGACCACCATCGCGACCACGGCGGCGACCATGAACACCCAATAGGCGCCCGTATAGCCGAGCAGGCGCTTGTAGATCGGCCAGACGGGGGAATGTTTCTTGCTCATGGACGCACCTCCGGCGCGGTAGCGATGGCGATGCGGCGGAAGCCCAGCTGACCCAGGGCATCCTGGGCCGTGACGACAGCCTGGTAAGGCGTGCGCGCGTCGGCGCGCAACAGCACGGTCTGTTCCCGATCACTGCCGGCAACAGCGGCAATCGTCTGCTTGACCGACTCCACGTCGGTGCGCAGCACTTCCTGATCGTTGATGAAGTAACGCCCTTCGGCATTGACCAGCACGCTCAGCGAGCGCGGCGGCTCGGTGGTGTCCTGCTGGCTGGCGGTCGGCAACTGCAGCTGCAGCGTCGAACGCGCATCGAAAGTGGTGGTAACCACGAAGAAGATGATCAGGACGAGAATCACATCGATCAGGGGAACCAGATCGATATGTGGCTCGTCCTGGATCCGGTCATTGCGGATGCGCATCCGTCAGCCCTTGACCGTGACGGGTGTGGCGCCGGCCGAGGCACCGGCAGCACGCGGCGCGTTGTTCATCACGCCCGGACGACCATCAAGTGCATCCAGCAGGGCCGAGGCCTCCTGCTCCATCTCGATCACGTAGCCGGCGATGCGGCCCTTGAAATAGCGATGGAACATCAGTGCCGGAATCGCCACGATCATGCCGGTCGCGGTGCAGACCAGCGCCTTGCCGATACCGCCGGCCAGCTGATTCACATCGCCCACGCCGTGGTCGAGGATGCCCATGAACATCTGGATCATGCCGACCACCGTGCCGAGCAGGCCCAGCAGCGGGCCGGCCGAGGCGATCGTGCCCAGGGCGTTCAGGAACCGCTCCATGCGGTGAACCAGATGCCGGCCGGCATCTTCGATGCGCTCGCGGATCTGGTCGCGCGGGCGATTGCGTGCTTCCAGCGCGGTGGCCAGCAGCGCGCCCAGCGGCGAATTGCCGCGCAGCGACTGGATATGGCTCGGGTCGAGCTTGCCGCGCGCGGCCCAGTTGCGCACTTCCTGCCCCAGCCCGGGGGGCAGGACTTCATTGCGCCGCAGGGTCCAGAAACGCTCCAGGACAATTGCCAAAGCCAGTACGCCCAACAGCAGCAGCGGCAGCATCGGCCAGCCACCGGCCTTGACCAGTTCCCACACGTTTCAATCCTCCGGCCCAGCGGCCGCCTGTTTGATCGCCGATAGGATAGCAGCCGACCGGCTCCGCTCCGCGGCATCCCACCAACGCCGCTCGAAAACCCGTTGTTCACGTACCTGCAGGCCTTCACGCCCGAGCCAGACGCGCACCGCGCCGCTCTCGGACGTGTTGAGCACTTCGGCCCCCACAGCCTGCCAACGCGCCACCACCTCGGCACGCGGATGGCCGAAGCGGTTGCGGTGACCAGCCGAGACGATCGCCAGCCGCGGCGCGACAGCCGCCACCCAGGCCGGCGTGGACGAGCTGGCACTGCCATGGTGCGGGACCACCACCGCTTCGGCCGCCAGCAGCGCGCCTGCATGCTGGACCAGCAGGGCCTCGCTGCGCTTCTCGATGTCGCCGGCCAGCAGGACCGCCCCCTGCCCGGTTTCAATCCGCAGCACGCAGCTGCTGTCGTTGGTCGACTGCGGTGTATCGGGTGGCGGATGCAGGACCCGGAACGTCACCCCGTCCCACTGCCATGATTGACCGGCATGGCAGGCCACTGCGCGACCACGCAGGGCACCGGGCGGTGCCTGCAGCGTCGCACCGGGAAAGCTGCGGCGCACCCCGCGCAACCCACCGGTGTGGTCACGGTGGTCGTGGCTGATCATGATCCGGTCCAGCCGGCCCTGCCCCAGCGCGCGCAGGGTCGGCACCACGATGCGCTCGCCGGCATCGAAGCCGTCGTCGGCCCCCGGCCCGGTGTCATACAGCAGCGTGTGGCGGCGCGTGCGCACCGCTACCGCCAGGCCCTGCCCCACATCCATCACCAGCAGTTCCACCTCACCCTCGCCCGGGCCATGCCGCGCCGGCCACAGCAACGGCAGGCACAGCAGCAGCGCGGGCACCCGGCCGCCACTGCCGCGCGGCAGCAGCAGCCAGAACACACCGAACACCGCCGAGATCAACGCCCAGCGATTGGCCTGCGGCAGCCACCACAGCGACAGCTCACTGCGCGCGGCATGGCCGAACAGCCACCAGCTCGCTTCAAAGCACCACGCCGCCAGCTGCCAGGGCCAGCGCCCGGCCCCCTCGAGCAGCGCCTCCAAGGCAGTGCCCAGCAGGGCCAGCGGCACGACCACCATCGTCCACCACGGAATCGCCACGAGATTCACCAGCGGGCCGGCGCGCGAGGCCTGGCCGAACAGCGCCACGGTCAACGGCAACAGCGCCACGGTCGCCACGCCCTGCGCGCCCAGAAAGCCGCGCAGCCAGCTCGTCTCACGCCCGGGCAGGCACCAGATCAGCCACAGCACGCCGGCAAAACTGAGCCAGAAGCCGGGGGCAAGGACCGCGAGCGGGTCGAACACCAGCATCGCCAGCGCCGCCAGGGACAGCGACTGCGCCACCGTCGCCCGCCGCCGGCTGCAGCGCGCCGCCGCTACCACCGCGATCATCAGCACGGTGCGCACCGTTGGCAGTGCAAAGCCGGCCGCTGCGGCGTACAGCGCCGCACCTGCGACCGCCGCGGCCGCGGCGCCCATCGGGCGCGGTACGTACAGGCCGACTATCGGCAGGCACCGCCAGAGCCCGCCCGCCAGCACCGCGGCGACGCCAGCGACCACGCCGACAGGGAAGCCGGAAATCGCCACCAGGTGAGTCACGCCCAGCGCACGCAGGTCGTCCCAGTCCGCCTGGCTGAGGCCGCGGGTATCGCCCAGTGCCAGCGCCTGGACGAAGCGGCGGCCATCGCCCTTGACCGCCCTGGCAATCGCATCGGCCATGCGCTCCCGCCACGCCGGCAACCCGCTCGGCTCGGCCAATGGATGGGCCTGGGCGGGCTCACGTACGTAGCCGCTACCGGCGACGCGCTGCCGCAACGCATAGCCCTCGGCATCGAACCCGCCCGGATTCACCCGCCCGCGCGGCGGCCGGGCGCGCACGCTGAGCGACCAGCGTTCGCCGGCCTGGAGCGTGCGACGGCGGTCATCCGCTGCGCCCCGGAATCCGTCGTACCAGCCCAGGGCGAGATCCCGCCCGCGGAGTTCGCCTGGCATCGCCGGATCATCATCCACCCGGAAACGGAAGCGGGTGCCACCGGGACCGTGGTCGGGGAGGCTGATCACCCGTCCGTGCAGCGCATGGTCCACCGGCGGGCCACCGGGGGGCAGCTGCTGCGCGAGCCCGGCGTGGCCGTGCACCGCGGCCCAGCCGAGACCGAAAAGAGCAGCACCGAGCAGGCGCAGGCGGGAGGGCAGGACCCAGAGCAGGATTCCGAACGCTGCCGCAGCAACGCCCCACCCCTGCGGCAGCAGCCGAGGCGAGAAAATGATCGTGCAGATGCCTGCCAACAGCGCAACGACACACGCCTTGCCGAAGATCGGGAGCGAGGCGCACGCAGCCGTGCCATCGGTGTGTAGCACTCGCCGCATGTGCGCCACCCGGGAAACCCTGAGTGTCGACGGCGAACGCAATGCCGGGTATCAGTGCGGCATGCATGGTGCTGTCAGGAAATGCACATAGCAAAAAAGCCAACCCGAGGGCTGGCTTTTCTGTTGTGCCACGACAGTCTCCGGGACTGAAGTGGTGGGCGGTACAGGGTTCGAACCTGTGACCCCTACCATGTCAAGGTCGCGGAAGATCAACAAAAACAACGACTAAGCCGATCACCCGCGATCATTGGTGGCCTACGGAAATCAATGACTTACCAGTGGCCCGGGGTCAGTTTGGGGTCAGTGCATCAGGCGGCTTGGTCGTCGTCCCAGGGCTGGAGCCGGTTGGCGATGCCGTCGAACCTCGAGGCCTCCGCGCGGAGGCGGGCAGCGCCACGCCGGCGACTCGCCCTCGCCCGCCAGTCGCCGCTGTGATTCCTGTCCAGGTCGTCGGCCTGCTGCCATAGCGAAGCCGCCCTCGCACGCGCCCAGCGCGCCTTGCCCATGCTCTTCTGATCCATGCAGCAACTGTCGCCGCCAGCGGTCGCACGCGCCGATACGGAGGCAACGGCGGCTGACTGCCGTCGCTACAGCTTCGGGTTCGGGATTGCGTCCAGGCGGCGCCGCTGCTGTATCTCGGTGCGGGAAAGCTTGCGGCCCGGCTCGTCCTTCGCCAGCAGCTGCGCCACGGCATCTTTCAGCGGCACACCTTCCAGTACTCGCGCCGCGCACCAGCGCTCGGCGTAGCGTTTGCCCTGAGCGATGGTGGCCGCCCCGACCTCCTTGTCCTGCCACAGCTTCCTGCAGGCCAGAACGACACGAATCCCATGAGCGCCAGGCTGCACGCAGGCGATCTGACGATTTCGCCACCAGAGCCCCCAGTGGTCACCGCGCTGCACCCAGCCTCGAGGCTGAGGGGCGGTCATAAAGCCGGTGAAGTTGCAGGGCGGGAGCATGGGCGCAGGATACGGGCCGGGATCTCAGATTCCGCGACTGGCCGTAATCGGCCTGCGAAGGTGTCGGCGGGGCGCTGCTCAGGCGGCCCAGCACCCGGGCTGAGCTGCCTGTGGCTCCCGGATCCGACAGGGATAGATTGCCCCTCAGGCCCACTCCTGCACCATCGGGGCGCTCTGAGAAACGGGTCGGGGAAGGCCCCTGCCCGGCGTCAGCCCGGAACGTGCTCCGGCGATGTGGCCGTTTGCCGCGATGTGAGGAACGTCTCTCGCACCCGTTCATTGTACGAGCGGGCCAAGCACCTACCCGGGACGGACCACAGGCCATCTTCGTTGAGCTCGACGTCCCAATCCGGCGTAGCCAGCGTCTCGTCGAGGCCATGAGGCCTTCGCGCAGCGCGGTGGATGGCGTCGGCGACCGCCTCCATTTCGGAGCCGAACCACCGGTAGCCATTGACGCAGATCGCTACGGGGTGATCGGAGGGATGGGGATAGCTGGGCACCAACTCCTGCAGCTGCCGCGCGGCCTCTCGGACGGTAATCTGGCGAAAATCCGGGGCGGCCGCCCAATGGTCGAGAATTCTCTCGGCGCCGGGCGTCATGGCGATCTCCTTCACTGGCCGGGCATCGGATAATCACGCGGGACCGGTCAAAGTGATGCGAAAGAAGCGTCCCTGACTGGGGCACGGGATCACACAATGTGCGGCCGATTCGTCCAGACCCCCATCCGGAACGCTGACACCCTCGGCTTCCCCCAGCTGGTCGGCGACCTCATGTCGATCCCCGAAAGCTACAACCTGGCGCCGACACAGCGCGCCTCGGTGATCCTCGATCGCGGCACCGGCCTGCAGGTCACCCGGCTGTCCTGGGGCCTGCTCCCCTTCTGGGCCAAGGCCAAGAAGCTGCAGGGCTCGACGATCAATGCCCGCATCGAGACAGTGGCCACCAAGCCGGCCTTCCGGTCGGCGTTCAAGAAGCGCCGATGCCTGATCCCCATGGCCGGGTACTACGAGTGGTCGGTGAACGCCGAGGACGGCAAGAAGGATCCGTGGTTCATCCACGCGACCGGGCCATTGCTGGCCGCCGGCCTGTGGGAAGACACCAGCCCCCTGCTCGATCCCGACAACCTGGGCACGTTCACCGTAATCACTGGCGACAGCAGCGGCGTGTCGGCCGACATCCACGACCGCATGCCGGTGTGGCTGACGGCCGGCCAGGCGGATGAGTGGCTGGCGGCCGAGCCCGACGACGCGATGGCGATGCTGCTGGCCAGCGAGCCGCCGGCGATGGAGGCCTATCGCGTCAGCCGCGAGGTGAACACGCCTCGACGCAACCGTCGCTACCTCCTAGCTGCCTTGCCTTGATTAGATCATGCTCCCGCTACGAACTCGTGGACCCGAGCATTTGTGTTGTTCCACCACAACCCGCTGAGCGTGTTCCCCACAAGGGCAGATGATGTCGCCACCAAACGCAACTCACCATCGGCATAGACCTTGATGTTCTGCCCTTGTGCCGCCACCCGAAGGGTGTGTCTATCCCCCACTGAAGAGGGTAACGGCGCCTGGACCTGATCAACGGCAGGTGAGCCTGCTGTCCTGCGCTCTAGAACCACTAGCTGTGAAGCGAAGCTGATGCGTGCCAGCCAATAGCTGACTGGCTCCGTGGGAGGTGATTGCCTAAACACCAGTCCTGCGGAGCTGGGGCCAACATCGGCAACATTCTCGATAGTCGCGCCCCACTCGCCGTCGGAGATTCCGGATTGAACGGAAGCGCGAGCTTCGCCCTGCGGGGGCATCAGCGAGCAGTATCCGTCCGGACTCACTTTGATCGCGTTGGTGCCAATCCAGCCCTTTGCCGGGTCACCTGGGATGCTGCGACCATTTAGGTTTGTCACTGCTGGAACGCCATCAAAGGTATCTACGACCTGCCGCTTATTGGGGGGGACCAGCGATGGAAACACATCACTAAAGGTGGGAAGGACCGAGTCAACTGGGACCGAACCGCTCCGAACAATGTACTGTTTGCTCACGTCATAGCTCCTTAAATCGAAACCGAGGATGCGACGGTTGCCATCGCGGCACCCATCTCGTTGTAACCCTGCTGGGAGTAGTGGGACCGGTTTTGCGAAGACGTCCCATCGGGGAAGTCATGCTTTCGCATCAGTCCACGTGCGATCAGGTTGAATGCGCCAGTCCATCCAAGTCGGACCTGGCTTCTTGTGTTCGCAATCTCCCGCTGGAGCGCACGCATGCTCGCAAGCGCATTCGCGTCAATGCCTTCATCATCGCCACCCGTCATAGCTAGGATGAATGGCCACTTCTCGTTTCCGATCCGCGAGTTGAAGTAGCTCAGGAGGCCGTCAAAGGCGACTGCGTATTCCTGCTCGGTTATCACCCCTGGGTTAGATGTTGCGTTAGGGAGGCAGCGCGAGTCCCGCTCACCCTGTGACCAAAGGACGCCACCAAATCTCCACGCAATACTTGCGTTGTTCAATGCATTCACGGCGGCTTGCAAACGATCCATCGCGAAGGTGCGACGACCGCCCTCTGCGGTCCAGTTGACGCCGTTTCCTCCCACGGCGGGCGCCGAGGCCGCTAAAGTCAGGCCGGAGTTTCCAGCAGCAGCCGGTACAAGGACGACCCCCATAGAAGTCCGCCGATAGAACTCGTTGACGAACGACGGCCACGCCGACGCAGTGTCCGCGTTTCCCACCGGGTCTCCAACCAACGGAACCAGTACGTTTGCTGAATATTGATATGCCACACCCGCCGGGATGGATGGTGAACGTGGTGGGTAGCCAATTCCCTGCGCGTTTGACTGGCCTGCGATGACGAACACTACAAACTCGGTAGGAAGGTGCGGCTCCAAGCTTCCCGATCCTGATACACCGAAAAATACTGGACCACGGCGCTGAGAGTCCAGCACGCTGATGACCCGATAGGTTCCGTTAACATCTATGATCAGTTCAGCTCGGTCAGGATCGCTGGACAACTCACCATCGATAGCATGCTCAATGCCGAATTGGGGGCTCCGCCAGGCGTTAGGGGTGAGGCCATTGAACTGCGGATCGCTGTCCTCTTCAGGGTAGACGGTGACCACGCGAGCCACTCCAGCAGAGTCCAAAACGACCTCTACCGAACCGGACCCGGCCCCAGACGATGCCTTCGATACCCCCATGGACCGTCGGGTATCATCTTGCACTTCAGGAACCTTTGCGGCGTCCAGCTTTTGCGTCAGCACATCAGCGCTTCGCCACTGCAGGCCGGCGGCAACCATGACAAACCGCCCACTGTTACTGACGGTAAGCCCTGACACAGGGTCAACGTGCGTGCCCTCGTCACCGATCACCGCCACCTGCCGGTTCATCGGAACTTGCCCTGCCCCAGCCGCTGCAGCTGCAGCCGCCCAGGTCGGAAACTCGATGGTGCTGCCGTCGGCGAGGAACTGCCCGAAGTCGGACTCCACTCCAGCCCAGCTTTTGCGCGTTTGGCCACGCCGATCACGCCAGGTTACAGCCGGCCCATTGATACCCGCGTCAAGGTTCTCGGCGTTGTCGTACAAATCCAGGGGCGAGCTCGAGCCCACCGGGTTGCCGGTGTTGTATTTGGTCATCTGGGTGCGTCTCCGGTGGTGCTACGGCGCGGTCGCGTCGTCGTATTGGTAGAAGGCGGGGTCGTACTGCAGGGCGGCCAGCTCGACGGAGCCGTCTTCGCCCGGGGTGAGCTCGGCCAGCACGGCGTCATATCCAGCGCGCGTGCTGTCGCAGAAGATCAGCTCGGGGGGATCGATGGTCGGGTCGTCCATGATCCAGGTGTTGAAGGCGTGGTCCCCCGGCAGCGCTGAGGCGGCGATGGTGAGACGGTGGTCGTCGACACGGGCGGGTACGATCACGCTGGAGAGCGTCCCGTCCTGGAACCGAATCAGGCACCGCGGTGCCGCCAAGGTCCAATCCAGATACTCGCCCACCTCGATCAACACCCGGGTGCCGTCCAGGCGCGCCGATTCGATCATGGCGCTGGAGGTGCTGGATCCGGGAATATCGTCGAACAGCTTCACGCGGTCGCCGTACTGGTAGACCAGGCCCATCATCTCGGTCTTGGTCGTGTAGGTAAGCCGCTGGCCCTGGTGCTTCATGAGACGCCGCATGCCGATCCGGTAGGCGCGATCGCGCGTGCCCACGCCCTGCAGCTCGAAGGTCTCCACCTTCCACGGGGTGTCGCCGCCCGGAAGCCGGCATTCCACCGTCTCGGCCGCCCACGTCACCTCGTCGATGTAGGTCACGTCCACGCCGTCGAAGTCATCCGGCCCCGGTGAGGTGAACGCCGTGGTCAACGGCTCCAGCTGCCGTTGCGGTGAGATGCCACCGCGCCAGGCCTTGATTCCCTCGCGGCCGGCCGAACACATGGAGTCGATCAGCAGGAAGTACCCCATGCCCGCCTGGGCAGCCATCTGCAGCAGGTCGAGGGCGCTGGTGCCCGACTTCTCCGCGCTGAAGTCGAAGAACTCCCCGCGCGGCGTCCAGTAGGTGCTCTCCAGGTGGGTCAGCGTATCGGTGTCGATCTGGTCGGCCGGCAGACCCAGCGAGCGCATCACGTGGGTCATCGCCCCGCTGATGCTGCGGGCGGTGCCATCGTCATACAGCCGCGTCGCCTCGACATTGAACCTGCGGTCGGTCTGCGCCGCCAGCTTGGTGCCGGTGGTCACCGTCAGGCCGATGGTCGTCAGGTCGTCGTAGCGCGTGGGCCGCTGCGGCAGTCGCGCGCGCAGACCCTGCCAGAAGCAGGCATCGCGCGCCGAGTTGCCGCCGCGCTCGGTCACCCGGCGCACGCGCACTTCGATCTGCCCCGGCGTGCTCAACGTGATGCGCTCGGTGAAGCCGAGGGCATCGGGTGATGTCGCGGTGTAGCTGTGAGTGCGCACCGACCAGGCATTGCCGGACCCGTACACCCGCCAAGCGACCCGCACCGTCACGGTGAAGGTGCGCTTGTTGCCTTTGTCGGTGTACCAGATCAGTCCGCCCGGGAAGTTGAAGTCGTATTCGAAGGCATCGGTGGTCTCCCCGTTGGGGCACACCAGGAACGGGCCGAGCCATTCCTCGCCCTCCTGCAGCCCCGTTGCGCGGTAGTCGGTTGCGGTGCGCCCGGACCAGCCAGGCCAGCTGTTGTCGACCACGCCGCCCTCGGTCAGTCGCTGCACCACCAGCGTCAGCCCGGAGACGGCTGCAATGCGGTATTCGCTCTGGCCGCGCGACATGGCCAGCGAAACGCTGCCGGGCGGCAGACCGCCGAAGGCAGTGCCGCCCGGTCCGTCATACGCCAGCGTGACGCGCGGCAACGTAGCCGGCGTGCCACCGGTTGTGGCCACGCCCGCCGTCGCGGCCGGGCTGGTGCCGAACACTGCCGCCGGCAGGCCGCTGAAGCTGATGCTGCCGCCGGCGAACGGGCTGGCCGCCTCGGCGATGGTCACCACCCCGCCCGACTGTGTCGCCACCAGGCCGCTGTCCACGAGCTGATCGTTGATCGCGGTGAGCAGCACGCCCAGAGTGATGTAGTTGGCCACCAGCGCGACGCTGTAATTGGTGCCGCGCCAGCCGATGCCGAACGTAACCGGCGTGCCGCTGAAGTCAAAACCGGTGGCGGCCGCCGAGCCCGTGACCCGCGCAGGACTGCCGCCGGACCCGGGGACTGCGGGCGTGCCGGGCGCGTAGCTCGCCACAAACAAACCGTAGTCGGCGCCGCTGTAGGTCAGCAGCACAGGCATGCCCACATATGGCGCCAGCTCGGCCACCGCGCTACCGGCGATGATCGAGTAAAGGCCGCTGGTAGTGGCGGTGAAGGCAGCTGCCACCTTGAGCGTCAGCGCGGCGCCGACGGTCCACCCGCCTGGCACCGAGGTGGCCGGTCGCTCTTTCCCGTTCGCATCGGTGATCGTCGCGTTGTTCAGCGTCAGCACGTTGCCAGACACCGTCACCGAATCCGCGTTGATGCTGGTGGCCACGTCCGCCGTGTCGCTCAGGTCCAGGCCGGCCGTGCCCGAGGCGGTTGCGCCCACCTCGGTCGAATTCACCCAGTTTTCCGAGCGCACGTCCCCGCCCACGTCGGCGCCGGGCGGATAGATGGTCATCTCTACATCACTGCCGAAGGACGTCAGCGGCGTGCTCCCCAGCCGCGCGGACCCGAGCGGAATCACGTGCCGGCCCTTTCCGACGCACACGAACATCTGCGTCCGATACGTTTTGCCGCCCACAAATCGCGAGACGGGCTGCACCAGGTAATCCGCCCAGACCCGGCATCGCCCCAGAACCTCCCGCACGGGGCTGCCAAGCCGCGCCGAGTTTGCCCGGGCGGTATCCAAGCTGAGCGTATCGCCCTGCCCGTAGCGGCTGCCGGAGGGCATATTGGCGGCCATGTAGATCGCGTAGGCGGCCATGACAGCCACCACTACCCAATAGACCACAGCAGCAGCACCCTCGAGGTAAGGGATCGGGTAGATGCGAACGTCGGTCTCGGCGTCTATCCACGTTGCAGCCCAAGCATCCGGCGGCACCGGCGCGCCACTCACCTCGACCTCGATCGGGTGCGGACCGTCGCCGAGGTAGCTCGGCACATTGGTCCGCAGCCAGCCGTCAATTGTCGTACGGCCGTGACGATGCGTTTCCAGTGCTTCGCCTGGCATGCGCGAGGGGAAGATCTGGATCACGCGTAGTACTCCACCCGATTGAAACGGCACTCGAAGCGGGCGACCGGCAGCACGGTGACGTTGCGGCCGTCGTTGCACTCGAGCGCGCACATGCGCCCCTCGACCTCGACGAGCACCGCCACGTGGGTAACCACGCTGCCTTGGTAGCAGAACGCAACCGCGCCCTCCACAAGGTCGCTGCCGGCGTGCTGCAGCGCAGCCTCCTCCGCCAGCTCAGCCAGGTCAGCGCGCGTTGCGCCCGGATACTCGTCCCATGGGTCAAGGCCAAGGTCACGGCGCACCTCGTTGACGACGCCGTAGCAGTCCAGCTCCGGGAACTGGCGGCCGCCGCTGACCCAAACCACGTCCAGGTACTTTTCCAGATCGATGTTCATGTGATGTAGCGCAGCCCCGGGTGCTTGGTGAGGTTGAAGCGGTCGCGCGGCCAGGCCGTGGCGAGGATGTTCATGAAGCCGGCGGTCACCTGGACCTCGGTTGCGGTCCACTGTCCGCCCTTGATCACCATCGACAAGGGCTTCTTGGCCGGCGCCAGCATGTCGTTGCTCAGGTAAACCCGTAGGGTGACGGTCATTTCGATCCGGGCCGCCAGCGCCGCCCGGATCTCGGTGCTCACCAACCCGTCGATGTTGGTCAGTGCGAAGCGGAGGTCTTGGACCCCATCGGCGTTGCGGGAGGGCTTGGCCACATCCATGCCGCAGGCTTTGAAGGTCACCGTCTGCCCTGTCTCCAGCACCGCGGTGATGTCTTCCCAGCCCTTGGTTAGGTAGTGGGTCTTGCTGCCCACAGTGATCGCCAGGGTTTCGTGCTCCACTTCCGCGCCGCCAGAGGCATACAGCCGTTCAAGAATGCTCATGGCCTGGGCCACTCCCTGTTTGCCGCCACGTCGATGACGCTGGCCTGCAGGATTCCTTCGGGATACTCAGTCCAGCCATCCGCCAGCAGCGGTCGCATGTGGATTTCCAGCGGTGCAGTGATCAGCCACCGGTTGCTGTTGGTCAGCGTCGGACCGTCGTAGATGTCGGTGAACCGGCTCTTGTAGTAGTCCATCCCCAGTGGGCTGCGCAGCCGACACGCGAACCAGGCGACGCCGTCGCTCAGCCCTTCCTGGAACCACTTTTCGAACAGCGCGGCCTGGCCGTCGTTAAGCAGCCAGCGGGCTTCGACCTCCGTGGGTGTCGCCGTGTACGCCCGCCGCGGCATCGATCGGCCACTGACAAACGTGGACCGCTTCAGCGGCGAGACGTGGCGCAGGCCGTAGCCCTCGCGTAGCGGCTCTGGTAGCCACTGAGGTTGCATGATCAGTGCCATTACCGAACCTTCATTCCGACGTTGTGTGTTCCGCGCATGGTTCGGGAGATTCCCGTTCCGCGAGCCATGTCGCTTTTGACCCTGTCGTAGCCCATCTGGGCACCATCGAGAGCGGCTTTCCTAACGAGTTCAAGGGTGCGGTTGTCAGGGTTGCCGTTGATCTGAATCTCTTGGGTGATTGGTGGCCCCGAGAATCCGCCGTTGGAATCGCGGTTCACCCGCTCCAAGGTGGCGTCCAGCTTCGCGCTGGTCGCCGCCGTGGTCACCCGCTCGCCCTTCTGCAGCAGCCAGGTGCCCGTCTCCGGCACCGCGTCGATGCCGTCATGCGCCATGCCTGACAGCCCGGACGATGCCGCGACGGCGGCGACATAGGGCGCGGTAGCCGCGAGGGCTGCGGCGGCCGCTGCCGGCGCCGCGATGGGGCCCGTGATCGGGATCGCAGCGGTGGAAGCGTAGGCTGCGATTGCCGCCTGGGCCGACATGGCCACTGCGTTACCGGTCAAAGCAGCAGTGGACGACTGGCTCGTGGCCTCGCCGACAAGCTTCTGGGTCGCCTGGTACACCAGCCACTGCGCGGCCATGCGGGACAGCGTGTCGATCACCGTCTCGCCCATGGACACAACGAGGTTCTTCACCGAGTCGGTCAGTGATTCGTTTCCCTTCACCAGATCGGCGATGCTCTCAGCCACGTCGCCGGTGGTGGTGTCCAGGAAGCCTGTCACCGCATCGTAGGCGTGCTGGTTCGCGTCTGCCGCCTTCGTGGCGTAATCGGCCCAGGCATCGGACATACCTGCCTGCCAGTCGCCCCTGAGCTCATCGAGCTTGCGGTAGTGATCCTGCTGCATCCGGAGCCGCTCATTCAGCGCAGACTGAAGACTCTGGGTCTCCGCCTTGTAGAGGCTCTCGGTGATGTCGCCGGACTGGTACTGCTCGAACAGCGCCTGCCGCTGTTTCTGGTAGTCGGCCTCGATCTGAAGAAGGTCTCGCGCTCGCTCCCTGGCCTGCGCACCTTCCCCGGCCCCGACAAACTCGACCGCCAGGGCAGCGCGCGCGTTATCCAGCGCTGCCTGCGCGTTCCGGGCGAACTCAGCGGATTTGGCGGCCTCCTCGTTGGCCAGCTTCACAGCCTTCAGCTGATCCAATGCCTTCGCCGACGTCCGTAGCCGCTCCTTCTCTTCGTCGTTAAGATCTCTGAGCGAGGTTTCGGCCAGGTCAAAATTAAGCTTCTGCAGCTCGGTTGCCTGTGCAGACTTGTCGGTACTGGTGTCAAAGAGCTCAATCTGGCGACGAAGCTGAATATCCGTCGCTTCGAATGATTTTTGAAGCGCCTTCCGCTCCGACTCCGCCGCTCGAGCGGCGACTTTTGCTGCGGCCTCTCGCTTTTTTCGATTCTCAGCATCAGCCGCAGCAGCAGCCGCGGCGGCCCGTGCAGCCGGATCTCCAGTCACCCCCGACACGAAGCCCGGTGTCGCGTGCCCTACATCCAAAAGGATGGGCTTTGGAAGCTTGGCCCTCGCCTCCTCAATCCACTGGCCGAGCTGCGCGTACTCTTCCTGAACCTTGCCCTTGGTCTCTCCGTCAAAGAGCCCGGGCCATGTGCCTAGGGTCTTCTTCAGTCTGGCCTGACGTGCTTCTAGAGCAGCGAGGGAATCATCCTGGTCTACGGGAAGGAATCCCTTGCCACTGAGCCAGCCCGGATATCGCGCCCCCATCTCCACCAGCTTACCCAGCGCGGACACGGCCTTCACGGCGCCCGAGATGATTACGTCGAAGCCCTCGCGCACCTCGGGGTCATTCAGGACCTTGGTCAAATCATTAACCGCGTTGGTGGCCGCTTTCAGGCTACCGCTGTTACCGGTCGTGAGATCGTCGAGCGTGTTGCGCAGCGCCAGCAGCGCGCCGCCGAAGGTGTCCCGCGCCGCCTGTGCGGCCCCGCCGTAGGACTCTTCGAGGATCTCCAGGATCATCACCTGGGCCTCGCCTTCCTTCCCGGCCTTCACCAACTCGTCGATAGTGCCGCGCACTTCCTTGGTGAACGCCGCGCCGAAGCCCTGCTGCGCGAGCGCTGCCGCCGCCTTGCTCGGCGATTCCAGCGCGCGGCCGATCGTCTCCGCCGACTGGCTGACGCTGATGCCCAGGCGTGCCGACTGGTCGATGATGGCCTGCATGGCGCGGGGTATGTTGGTTCCCAGGATGCCCGAGTAGGACAACAGGCGCGTCTGGGCCTCGACGATCTCCCCGCCGCTGAAGGTGGACTTCGACGACAACGTATCGGCCATGTCGAGCAGCTGCTGGCGGGTGTAACCGGCAGCGCCACCAGTGGACTTGATGATCGCGTCAAGCTGCGCGACTTCGCGCTCCGCCGCGACCGTATTGCGGGCGATCAGCACCATGCCGGCCGCGATCGCCGTGCCCAAGGCGACGCCAGCCAGCTTTGCTTGCTTCTCGATGTTCTGGCGCCATTTCTCCGTCCGGCGCTCCGACTTATCAAGACCGGACGCGAACCCGCCGATCTCGGCAATGACGTCGATGGTCAGCGTGCCGAGAGAACGTCGTGACATGTGCAGTTATCCCCAGCTCGCCATCGCCTCTTGAAGGCCGATCGGCTCCGCTCTTTGAAATCGAAGGAAGTCAGTTACTTGGAATGCCGGGGCTGACGGCTTGCGCTTGCTGTTGGCGAACAGGCTGGCCAGCAGGCCAGCGTTCCAGTCGGCGCGCATCATCGGGTTCAGGCCTCCGTGGCGTTCCCGGTATGCAGCCCAGAGCCTCACCTCGCGAGCGCTGAGGCGTTCCTTCGCCACAGCAATGGTTTCGCCGCCGATGCCGTTAAGCACCAGCTCGCACCAGAACTCGTCTTCCGGTGTTAGCTCGTAGCTTTTCCCAGCGAGTTCACCTCGCCGATGGCGCTCAGCAGCGCCAACGTCAGGGCGCCGTCCAGCGCGCCGCGGTCCGCATCGGAAGCACCGGTGATGTCACCGACGGTGAAGACGGGCTTGCCCTCCTCATCGCAGATGGAGGCGGCGATACGGCCGGCCACGCTGTCCTCGCGTCCGCCGGCGGCAAGCACATCGGAGATGGCGGACTGGAAGCCCAGCGGCCGCACGAACACCGTGGCGGTGAACTCCTGCTCGCCCTGGCGCCAGCTGATCTCCTTCTCGACCGGACGGCCGGTGAAGGCGCCGGCCTGCAGCAGGCCAGCGATCGACAGGGATACAGCCTTGCTCTTTTGGACGGGCGCCGGTGGCGCCGCCCGCTTCCGGCTCTGGGTCTTCGCAGCGGTCACGGAGCCACCGCCTTACGGACCCAGACGCCGGCGCCAGAGCGCTGCAGGCTCGCAGCGGTGGAAACCACAGCGTTGGCCTGGAAGTCGAAGGGGAAGTCCGCGACGTAGCCTCGGAACGTGTACCAGGTGCGGCCTTCGGGCAGCACCATTTCCGGCTCGCTGTTGCGCTGGGCCGTGGCCGCCGCGCCGGTGCCGGCGCCGCCGCTGAAGGCCACCGTCGGCACACTCGTGTAGCCGGTGCCCGGATTGGTGATGGTGACGCCGATCACCGAGCCGCTGTCCACGATCGCGGTCGCTGTGGCGCCAGTGCCGCCGCCGCCCGTCAGGGTGACGGTGGGTGCGCTGGTATAGCCGGTGCCGCCGCTGGTGACGTTGATGCCGCTGATGGAACCGCCCATGGTGAGGGTCGGAGCGATGTCCACGCCGTCGGACCAGCCGATGGCCCACTGGATCAGCTCGTCGGAATCGTCCTCGCTGATCTGCCACATCAGGTAGTGGCTCTCGTTGCGCGGGTCGGCATTGATCGTGACCGAAGCCTGGCCGGGGGTGCGCAGGCCCTTCTTGTAGCTGCGTGCCTTGGTCTCGGACAGGCAGGTGTCTTCAATCTGGTCCGCCGGGTTCGCGCCCGGGTTGAAGTTGGTGATGCACTCGATCTCGCGGATCTGGCCATCGATCAGGCCGTACAGCTGGGTGCCTTGCGTCAGCATGCTCATGAATGTCTCCCTGCGGGCATAAAAAAACCCCGCAGTGCGGGGTGTGGGTGGGTGAAACGGACGAACGTCTTCAGCGCGGCACGAGCCAGTCCACGTCAAACGAGTAGCGGTACAGCTTGGTTTCGGGGTCCATAACCTGGTCGCCCCAACGCGTTACGTAGGCCTGTCCCTCAATCGCGTCGCGGATCGCTCGGGCCGCGGTCTGCAGCGACACGGGGTCGTTGTGGTAGACGTCGATCTGCAGCGAGTACCCGTCCACATCTGGGCGGTCCCGGAGGTACTGGGCCGGCTCCCCGCCGATGGTCTGCCAGACGACGTAGGGCCGCGCGGGCGGCTTTTCGACCAGTCCGAAGGGATAGACCCGTGTGGGGTTGGTGCCGAACAGAGACAACACCGCCGCACTGGCGGTGCAGGCGTCAAAGATCGGGGCGATCACTTCTTTGCTCCCTTCGCCTGTTTGGCAAGTGCGCGGTCGAGCGCGCGGTTGAACTCGAGCGCGAAGGTGTCCACCGCCTTCTGCCCGGCCTGCTCGGCCACCGGCCGCAGGAACGGCCGAGCCGCCACCTTGGCCGTGCCCAGCTCGCCGTGGCGCCAGTACCAGGTGTCGCCACCGGGATTGCTGGAGCTGCCATCCGTGGCATACGTCTGTCCCGTGCGGCGCTTACGGCGATTCTCGCGGGTTCGGCCGTACTCCCTGGCACCGCCGAGCACACCCAGCCGGAATGCAAGCTGCCCGTCGCGCTTGAAAGCCCGACCGTCCCAGCGCAGATCGATGTTCTTCCAGATCGCCTCGCCGGTCTCATGGTCGTCCAGGCGGCGGGCGTTGCTCTGCGCCTGAGCACGCAGGACGGCGGTCGCCTTCCGCAGCGCGGCGCGACCGCCCTTGGCGTTGGCCTCGTTCTTCAGCTGGGCCATCTTCGCCTTCACGCCGTCCAGGCCGCTGACGTCGAACCGGATGTTGTCAGCCATCGTTGACGCCCTCGCTGCATGGCAGCGTCATGTATTCCAGCCCGCTGACCGGATCGGCCAGCACGCCATGGACGTTGTAGACCTGCCCCCGGTGGATGATGCGGCTCTTGTCGGTGACGCCGACACGGTGCCGGATGGTGATGCGCGCGGTCACCTCGCTGTCGATAGCCTGGGCGGCCACAAACTCGCGGACCGACGCCGGAACCACTTCGGCGAACACCGTAGCCAGATCGGCCCACGTCGTGATGGGTGCGCCGGATCCGGGATCTTGGCTCTCCACGGGGTTCTGTATCAGCACCCGGTGGCGGAGGCGGCCGGCAGCGATCACCGCGGCTTCCCGCTCATGTAGGTGCCCGCCTCCGGATCAGCCTCCACGTCCTCACTCTGGCAGACGTAGTCCATCAGCCGGTTGGTTGCCTCCGCGCTCTCCGCCAACGCCTGGGCGAGAGCCATCATCGCCTCGGCCTGCGCCAGTTGGGCTGCTGCCGATGCCTTCAGCGCTTCCGACAGCTCGTTTTGCTCGTTCATCGGCTATCCCCATCCATTTCAACAGCCAGGCACGGCGCCGCTGGCAACCCTGGCAGGCCACGTCAAACCCCCAGCCCGACCCGGTAGGGCCAGAGCAGGCTGCGGGTGCCTTCCTTCATCTCCGACACGATGGTGCCGGTGACAACGTTTTCGCGGTTTGCGTACAGGTGCCCGAGGGTGAGCAGCACCGCTGCTCGGATCGCGTCATTGACGACGATCGGATCGCAGCCTGCGGTGCCGTCAAGCACCGCGGCGGCCAGCGCATCCTCATCTTCGTAGACCCGGCGATTCAGGAAGTCCTGGGCGGCGTCTTCAGCGGCGCCGCCGTACAGGGTCAGCATCTGGTCGTCGTCGCTATCGACCCGGCAGTGCTGCCGGGCCTCTTCAATGGTCACCAGGCGCATGGCTCAGGCCTGGGCCTGCGCTGCGGCCTTGATGGCGGTTTCAATCGCTTCAACCACCGTGGCACGAGCTTTGTCGCCCTTGGCTGTTTCCGCCTTCAACGCTGCGTCAAGCCGTGCGAGGTCGGTAACTGCTGCAATCGCCGCGATCGCGTCGGCAGCCTTCTGGCGGACCAGCTGAGCGCCATCGTTGGTCTCGCTGGTCGGCGCCGCGGGGCCACCGCCGGCCGGGACGGCCTGCCCAGCCAGCTTCACGAGGCCGCGCTTGGCCAGCAAGTCTGCGTGCTGGGCGGATACGTCGAACTGCGCGCCGCGGCTGCGGCTTCCGTGGTGTTCGAACGAGGTGAGTGCAATGACCTTGGCCATTTTTCGGTTCCTTCGTCAGGGGAAGCGCCCGGGGCTACCGGGCGCTTCAGGGGATCAGCCGCCGGCGCCCGCGCCATCGGTGACCGGCAGGCCGTCGAAGCCGCCCTTCACGAAGGCCTCCGGGCGGAAGACAGTCAGGCCCACGTCCTCTTCGCAGAGGATGGTGACCATGTTCTTGACGAAGTTGTCGCGGTCCTGGTTGGAGACGGTGATGTTCGCCTGCTCGCGGTCCCAGCCCTGGGCGCCCATCTTGAAGGCACCGGTCAGGAAGTCGCCCAGATCCATGGCCTTGGTGGCCACGACCGGACGTGCCCACAGGCCGGGAACGGCGAGGCCACGCGGCGTGGCGAAGAGGTAGGCGTTCTCGGTGGTCTTCGACAGCTCGATGGTGGTCCAGTCGATCGGGTTCAGCACGATGCCGTCGGCCTCGTACTCGGCCAGGGTGACTTGCAGCATGGCAATGCGCAGACGGTCGATGGCGGTCTCGTTCTGCACCACCACACCCGGGTTCGCGTAGGTCGTCGCTTGGGTGTACAGGCCGTTGATATTCAGGCCAACGCCCGAGCCCTTCAACAGCTGGGCTTCTTCCTTCAGCTTCAGGCCGTACATCAGGCGGCCGTTGATGTAGGCCTGCAGCATGCCGGCGTCGCGCAGGACCTGCTTGGAGGCGCGAATCCAGTGGGCAATGGTGGCGACCTTCGCCGAGTCCAGCTCGAAGGCCAAGTCAGACTCAGGCTTCGGGTTGGTCGGATTCTCGGCCACGACTTCGGCATTGTTGGTGAATCCCGTTTCCCGCACGTACTCCAGGCTATCTGACGTGGTCGTGCCCCAGGTGAGCAGATCGCGAAGGAACAGGCGCTGGTTCGGGGTGGCCACGATTCCCGGGATACGGTGCGGCTCGATAAGGCTGCCCGCCGATGCGTCCTCGCGCGTGATCGCGGCCTTGACCGTGAAACTGCCCTGCATGCCGGGGTTGAAGTTCTTGCACACGTCGGAGGTCGCCACGACCTCGCCGATGGTGCGGGCCTTGGCCGGCACCCCGCCGCCCTGCTCGAGCTTGGCGATCACCTGCTGGGCTGCCTGCAGGTTGGCCTGCAGCTCGCCCTGGGCGACCAACAGCTGGTCGACCTTGCCCTTGGTTTCTTCGGACAGCTGTGCATGCGCGCTGATGTCGGCCTTGGCCTGCTCCGCGTGCTTCTTCAGCTGTTCATTCACCTGCCCGAGGCTGGCGTTGATGTTCTTGATGTCGTCGTCGATCTGGGCCATTGAGGCTCTCCTTACAGGATGTTGGTGAGGTTCGCGGCCAGCGCCGCGGTGGTCGTGAAGCCGGCAGCGTCACGCTGACCGTGTTCGGTGGGCTCGCCCTCACCGCTGCCAGCGGGATCACCCGCGCTGGACTTGAATTGGCTGATAAGACGCATTGCCTCGGACTTGGGCATCCCCGACGCCCGGAGCGCTGCCTCCATACGGCGAACGGCTGACGCGTTCTTGCCGTCGTCGGTCTTGCTGATTTCGTCGGAGTCGAGAAGGGAATCGGCGAAGCCCTGCGATACAGCGGCACTGCCGCCGATGTAGGACTCGCGATCCATCAGCTTCTGCATCGCCTTGACGTTCTCACCGGTCCGGGCCGCATAGACGTCGGCCATGGCCTGGTCGAAAGGCTCCAGCTGGTCGGCGATCTCGCGCAGCTCGTGTCGGTTGCCCGCAGCGAGCAGCCAGCAGTTGTGGATCATCAGGAAACCGGCGCGCGCCACCTGGACCTGATCCCCGGCCATTGCAATGATCGAAGCGGCAGAGGCGGCGATTCCCATGACCTTCACGGTCACCTCGCCGGGGTGCTCTCTCAGCATCGAGTACATCGCCAGGCCTTCGAACATGTCACCACCGGGCGAGTTGATGGCCACCGTCACCGGTCCTTTACCGAGCGATCGCAGAGCGGCTGACATGCGTTTGGCAGTGAAACCACCACCGGTCCACCAGTCTTCTCCGATGACGTCGTAGATGCCGATCGTTCGGTCCTCTTCGTTCTCGGCAGCGGCACGAATGCTGGAGTCCCAGCGATCGAAAGCAGCCGGCGCGATATAGCTACGCACGTCCATCTGCGGCCGTCCGCTGGGGACGCCCGGGGTTGCACGGATGGTCATCTCTTATTCCTTGCTGGTGGCGTCAGGCACGCCGAGGAAGGCGCGTAGGGACGCACGGGCTGCATTGCCGTCTTCGGCCTGGCCAAGCTTGTCCAGCGGCGCCAACGCCGTCTGGACCGTGAGTACAGCTGCGTTACCGCCCATGGGCTCCCGGTCTTCCAGCTCGCGGACTTCGTCACGCGTCAGGATCCCGTTATTGACCATCGCGGCGTAGAAGGAAGCGCGGCCGGCGCTATCGGCACGGAGCAGCCCTTCCACCGCAAACTTCGGGTAGTACCTCAGCCGCTCCGCCGGGGTCAGAAGATCCTTGCTGATCGCCTGCTCGATTCGGCGAAGCCACGGCCCCAGGGTGAAGGTCAGAAAGCCAATCATCTGCTGCTCGATCCCCGTCCCCCAACTGGTGGACTTCTCGCTGTGACCGACCATGAAGGGCGGTACGCGGAACCACCGGCAAATTTCCTCGACCGAGAAGGCGCGAGATTCGAGCAGCTGCGCATCCGACGGGTTGATGCCGATCGTCTTGATTTCTGAACCGGCCTCGAGGATGACCGGCCGGCCGGCATTAACCGCTCCGCTCAGTGCCTCCAGCGTCTGGCGAGCATCGTTGCGCTGATCAGGCTTCAGCGTGCTCGGGTAGGTGATTGCCGTGGTCGGCAGCAAGCCCTTGGAGAACGTCGAACTGGCAGCCATGTCGGCACCGATCGCCGCGCCGAACACCTCCGCACCGTAGCCGATGACGGAGACGCCTTCCTTTCCATCGAGAGAGAAGCCAGGGATGCTCCAGACTCTATCGTTGGAGATCTCGCGCTGGGTGCCGTTCTCGTCGGTGTATCGCCACACCTTGACGCCGTCGCGGCGGAACGAGGTAAGTCTGTCCGGGTGCAGGAACTGCAGTCCGATCACCTTGCCGCCGATCATCAGCTTTTCGCAGCGAGCGTTCCCGCGCAGAAGCATCGCCGCCACGCTCGCCTCCCAGTGGACCGCCGCAGTGGTGTCCGCATTGGGTTGGTCGTGGAGGATGAACTGCAGCGGATGATGGCTCGCTACCCGCTTCCCGCCGCTGGTCTTCTCGTACATCGAGAGTGGAAGCGTGGAAATGGTCTCGGAGATGAGACGGACGCACGACCAAACCGCTGACAGTTTCAACACCGTCTGGTGGTTGACCGGAACACCAGCATTCGAACTCGACCCGAAGAACTCAGCCCAGAAGTCGCCATCGGTCAGGTGAACAGGTACGCCCAGCCATTTCAGTGCCGCCGCACGCAAGCGGCCCGGCTTGGCTGCCTTGGTCTTCATCCGATCACCGGGCTGGAAATGAAGTCGCTGGCGTCGTCTTGGACAGCGGTAGGCATGCTGAGACCAATAGCCATCAACAGTGCCGCCATGTCATCGATCTTGTCCGGCGATCGCTTCTTGTCGGGCTTCATATTCAGGTTTCCGTCTTTCACAGCAATGAGGTTGGACGCACACCAGTTCAGGACCTGGTCGTTCCCGTGGCAGACCTTTTTTCCGATGTACGCCCGTTCCAGCTCCTGCATGGCTGGGTGGTAGTTCTTCGTGGTCTGGTTGAACTCGACCAGCGGGTGCCCATCAGCCAAGAGGCGCTGCGCAATTTCAGCGGCGTTCCAGCGGTCGTAGCCAATCGCCAGAGGTCCGAACCGGGCGATGTCCTCCCGGATCCGCGCCTCCACCACGCTGTAGTCGGTGACCTCGCCTTCAGTCGCCTCAATCAACCCCGCAGCCACCCAGCCCGCATACGGAACCACGCCCCGCTCCGTGCGTGCCCGCACCGCGTCCGCCGGAACGAATCGACGGCCCCAGGTGTAATAGACGTCGTCCACCTTCCACACCAGGCGCCAGGACGTCATATCCAGCGTGCTCGCCAGATCGAACGCGCCCCAGCACGGTTGCCCCGCGAGCCAGTCCAGATCGACGGCGCCGCCGCACTTCTGCCACTTCGTCAGGTCCACCCAGCCGGTGGCCGAGGAAGCCGGCCGGTTGAGCCGCTTGATCTTGAATTCGGCCAGCTTCGAGGGCATCTGCCGCGCCTCGACGGCCTCCTTGCGGATCGCCTTCAGCAGGTGCGGGTTGGCGTCCATCAGCGGGTTGGCCTTGGGCCAAGCCGATTCGTCGAACTCGTCGTCGTCATCGTCGACTGCGAAGAACACCACCAGGAAGTGGTCGGCCGAATCGCCCAGGATGCCCTGCAGCACTTGCTTGGCGAACTGCCTGATTTCCCCCCACGGCCCCGGATTCGTGTATCCCTCGGTCGTGGTGTACAGCCACAGCGGGTTGCTGCGTGCACCTGCTGCCGAAGTCAGCACGTTCAACAGGTCCGCCGACTTGTGAGCGTGGATCTCGTCCAGGCCAACATGCGACGGGTTCAGGCCATCCTGCGTGCTGGCCTTGGAGTTGATGGGCTTGAAGGTTGCCCCCGTCTCCACGCGACTGATCGCGTTGGCCCAGCACGCAAGCCCGAACGCCTCCTGCAGGTCGGGCGTCTTCTCCGTCATCCGCTTGGCGACGTTGAAGATGATCCGCGCCTGGCTGCCGGTCGTGGCCGCCGAGATGATCTGGGCGCCCTCTTCCTCTTCACAGCACTGGCAGTACAGCAGGATCGCCGCGGCCAACGTGGACTTGGCGTTCTTGCGGGCAACCGCGAACAGCGCCGAGGTGAAGCGCCGGCTGCCATCGAGGTTGCGGAAACCGAACAGCTGCACCACGAAGAACACGTGCGACCGGTGCAGCTCGATCTCCGGCCGCGCCCATCTCCCTTCAACGTGCGGCAGCTTCTCGATGAAGTCGCATGGGTCACATGCGTGCCACTCATCGAACAGGAACGGCGGCCGCTTCCGCTTGGCGCGCTTGAGGTCCGCGAGGAACCGCTTGCCGGCCAGCCGAATCCACTTACCGAACTTCTTGCCCTTCTTGTCGGCTACCGCCTCTTCGGCATATGCCGTGGCGATACCAACGTAATCACGCACCGGTCTTCCGCTTCGCGCCGTTGTTGGCGAAAGCATTCCCGGTCTTCTCGATATCGCCGGCCGGCCTGACCTTGCCCTGGGCAACTGGGGTCAACCCGAAATCGTTCATCAGGCCGCGTAGCTGCGACACCATCGACGCCACCGGCGCCAGGCCGGCGGCGTAGAGCTGCACGGTATTTCCATGCAGCGCGCACAGCTGGCCGAACGCGGACAGGCCTGCCTCGGTGAGCAGCTTGTTCGCGTGGAGGATCGGCGCCAGGCGATTCCATTCCTTGACGGCGTGCGGGTTCGGCAGCCAGTCCGGCGCCGGCGGCACGTCGGACACCAGCGGCAGCTCGGCGGCTGCCGGCGGCGGGGCGCGGTCAGGGCGATCCGTTCCGGCCACCACTTTCAGCGATGTCGGTTTGCGGGGGTTCGCCATATTCGTTCCGAGGGCGGCCGGTTGACCGCGAAAAAATGGTTTTTCTCAACTGACGGTGCATATAAACGCCTGGGCGCACGGTCAGGAGCGCGGACGACCTGAACTTTCGACCCACCCCTCCCACGTTCAGGTTCGTGAGGCTGAATCTCGTTCAGTTTCAGATCGATCTGTTCAGCTTCGCGGCGTTGTGCGCGACCGGTTGCCAAAGCCACCGTCCTCGCCTGCCGTCTTCACGTCGTGGCAGCGCTTACAGAGGGGCTGCCAGTTCGACGTGTCCCAGAACAGATCCTGGTCACCTCGATGCGGTATCACGTGGTCAACGATGCGAGCCAAGGTCACGCGGCCGTGCCGCTGGCACTCCGCACAGAGCGGTGCGCGCTTGAGGAACGTCTCCCGGGCCTTCTGCCATCGCCCGCCGTAGCCGCGCTGTGCGGTGGTGAGGCGAACGGCCTCGGCCGGGACGTGCGCCACGGCATCGGCCTTATGCGGCCGGTGCTTGGGGGCACGCGCAGGCACTACCGGTCCGCCTGGATCACGGCTTGGCAGGCGCGGAGCTGGTCGTCGGCGTCTCGACCGATTCGAACAACTCGGCCCGCAAACTCTTCTCGGCGCTGGGTGGCCGCATCACGTTCGAGGGTGCCGGCTGCGGCTTGGGACAGGAGGCCGGTGTGGCACGCGGCGAGGTCGTTGCGCAGGCGGAGAGCACCAGAGCGCAGGTCAGCCACAACAGCATCAGCGACGGCCGGGGCCGCAGCGCGGTCATCTTCATGCTTCGCTCCGATAGTGGCCATGGTGTCGGCCTGGCTATGCTCGATTGCACGAGCTTCGTTCACTTGATCGACAACCGCCTCTGCGCCTTTCGCCCGCTGGTCAGATTCGGCCACGTTCGCGCGGTCGCCGCGCCAGGACCAGCCCGCCCAGAAGGACAAGGCTATCGCCACGGCGGCGAGCAGGGCATAGAGACGGATCATCAGGGCATCTCCGGCGGGATCACCGCGCCTACCTGGCGCATGGCCGACTCCAACGACATAACCCGCAGCCTCAGTCGGTGGGCCTCTTCCTGCGCCGTCATGCGCAACTTAATTTCCTCGGCCAGCTGCAGCGTGGTCGCCGCCTGGGATTCCTCCAGCGACTTCACTCGCTGCACCAAGCCGTTCAACAGGTCGACGTTGGCGTCCGTCTCCGTCCGCTCTTTGCGGCGGGAGAGCAGCGCCCCCCAGGTTTCCCTTGCCACCCAGAACGCGGCGAGACCGCCCGCCATCCACCAGGGGACGGTTTCCTCGGTCATGACACGACCACGCCACCTGCCTTGCGGTAGGCCGCCAGCAGGTCATCCAGTTTCCGCTCGTGCTGCCCGTAGCCGGCGCCCGGCAGGCTCGCCCAGATGTTGCGGACGAAGCTGATTGCCTTGACCACCTGGCCGGCCTTGATCAGGTCCAGCGCTCGCCGCTCCCTGATCTGCTGGATAGCGATCAGATCCTGGCTGAGCGGCGAGAAGTCCTTCAGCCCCAGCAAGCGCCGGTACGCATCGTAGTACCGCGACAGCAACTGGTAGCGACCGGCCGCCGTGGACTTGATGCCCAGCCTGGGCAGCGACACCAGCTCGCGCGGGTGGTCCGCATAACCGGTGAACAGCTTGCCTCCCACGATCACGTCATAGCCGCGATCCTTGGTCGGCTGCTTGCCGTTGTCGGTGCCCTCGGACCAGGCCAGCATGTCCAGGAACGCCACGACGTTCACGCCGCCTGCTTGTTGGGGAGTGATGCGAGCCATGGGCTTTCTCTGTTAGGGTGCCCGCCCCGCCGCCGGCTGGGCGCAAGGGTTGATCCGGTCTGGGAAGCGGGCAAAGAAAAAGCCCCCGGTGGGAACCGGAGGCTTCTATGTCATCGTGACAGAATTAAAGCGCCCTCAGTCGGACCTGTCAAGCTTTCTCGAAGAAGGCGGCAGCCTGATCGATGAGGCCGCTGTAGTAGTCTCTCGCCATCTGCAGAGCCTCCGCCATTGTGACATTTTCTAGGGAAATACCCATGTGTAAAGTCGGGACATTCTTTACAACGCCGCGATTTGTAACAGGAACCAATTCGACGTGGGGCGGAATTATCTCTACCTGGGCATTCTCACTCCCGCTCATAGTGACTCTACCGTCCGAAACGTGGAGGCTGTGAATCACAACGGGCTTGCTTTTATCAACAGGATTGATTGCCATCCCACCGGGAATTGTGTTCGTTATTTCCGTGATCCCATGTTCAGCGGAATCGCGGGCCATCCGCAAGTAGGCCAGCAGCTGGTCCTCCCTACGAGCCCTTTGGTACTTCCCCGAGAAACCGCCCCACTTTGCGCTGTTACCGAATGCTCCTTCTACTCTGTTCCATACCCTCTCAAGGTGAACCAGAGACATCTCCCAATCCATCTTAAAAGATGCAATATCTTTCGGCGCTTTTAGTGACTGGATGAGGCTATCGACCATCCCCAAGGATTCGCGAGCCCGCACGAGTTTTGACATAAGATCCACCGCACATTTTGGGCATCTTATGCGGCTTTAGCGATCCCCCACAAGCACCCTTTAACCTGGGCCACACCACAAGACAGCTCGGCGAAGTAGCGCTGCTTGCTAAGCGTCGCGTCCGGATTGCTGGTCGCTTTCCGGTAAAGATCCTCCGCTATCGCGAGACGCTCTACCCCTCGGCGCCCGCTGCCGCAGTAATAGCCGCGAAGCACACATGCTCGCTGGATATCAAAGCGGGCGATGTCAGTCACGATGTCTTCGATCCTCTCAGCCGAGGGACTGGTCAGAGAAGGCTTGAATCCTTGTGCTCGGGCCGGCATGTCCCCCTTGTGCTCGATCAGCAACTGAAGCACGTTCTTCGACTGGTGACCCAAGTATTCACCATCCCTATGCAGCGCATATTCCCTGCCCCAGTGCTCAAGCTCCGCGCGGACGTAGGCCCCGAACGTATCAACCTGCATTGCCCTGCTCCTGTCGCTGTGGGGCGGCCACTTCCGGCCCGCCCGTAATCCGCACCACTACCTGCCCGCCCTTCCTGCGCTCTTCGTGCACCATGTGGCGCGTGATGAACACCTTGTCGTCAATCCCCAGGACCTGAGCGATACCGTCCCGGTAGGGCTTGAAGCGCCTCAGCATGTTGTCGTCATCGGGCAGCGCCTTGTGGGGCTGTTGATAAAAGTCTAGCCACAGGAACAGCCTGCCCGGGGGCAGCGAAACTCCCTTCCAACCCGCCTGGAGCGCCAGCAGCGAGGCGGTTTGCTTGGCCGTGGCGGTCGCGGCGGCCTTCTTGCTCCAGTGGAGCCGCACGTTCGGCGACAGGTCCTTGCTCGGCCAGGGCAGCACCAGCTCCAGCGCGCGCTCAGCCACCCAGCACCTCCGGGCGAGCGGCGATCATTGCGGCATAGCGGCGGTGCATCGCTTCACCGGTGAAAGACTTCACCAGGTGAATCTCCTGCAGCATTGCCTCGGTTGGCTCCACCGGCACCAGCACGTAGCCCTCGGGAGGGGTTAGAGCGGCGATGATGGCGCGGAGAGCGGTCGGCACGAACTGCACGCTGCCGTGCCCACCCTTACGAATGCTGGTTGCAACTTCCTCGACACCCGGCATTGCAACAGCGTCTCGATCAACCTCAGCAGCCAGCAGCTCCCGCGCCCTCTTCTCGATGTAACTCATGCCGCGCGCTCCATCTGCTCCCAGTGCGCCGTCAGGCGCTGCACCCGACCGCCCCGCGCCAGGAACTGCTCAATCGTCTCCACCGGCGGCACTACCTTCACCGCACTTGGTGCCGGCGTATTCGCGGCTTGCATCGCCACGCGGGCAGCGCGCGATCGCTTGGGAACTGCTACCGCCTGCTGCTGCGGCCGGCGGCCAGACCTGGCACGACCCGCATCCCTCTCGCGCTGGCGCTCTTTCCGCTCGGCGTCGGTCAGCACCACTCGCGGCATCCCCTGCCCAGTCAGCTCGTAAACAGGTCCGATCTTGGTCTCCGTGCGCGCAATGAATCCCGCGCCTACGCAGTACCGCACCGCATCGCGGACGGCCCTGCGCTGGTCAATTGTTTCCGCAGCACACCCTTCGCAGATGGCCACCATCGTCCATGGCGCATCGATCACGTTCGCGGTCAGCCAAGCACGCACGGCAGCCGGGGTCGGATTGGTTTTGCTGGTCATGCTGCCTGCCTCTGTTCGTTGATGAAGGTCTGTTGGGCGATCAGCTCGTCGTCCGAACCGAATGCCTCGTGAAACTTCTTGGACCAGTGCAGCGGCGGGCCCCAGCGGTCCACCATCTGCTGCTGGGTCATGTGCTCATGTCGGTAGCGCTGGTGATGCCACTGGCACAGCGCGTACCCGAAGAAGTGGCCTCGCCGGATGTTTCCGGACTTGGCGTGGTTGTATTCGCAGCCGTATACGACGTGGCGCTGAGCCATCAAGCCTTGCGAGAACCGCACCAGACAGGCCATACAGGGACCGGTCTTGGCGAGCTCGATTCGCGCGGCCTCGGCCTTCCTCGGCGGTGGCGCGCTGGACCACATCAGCGCGCGCCTCCCTTCTGGTCCTTGTCCGCCAACCGCCAGCCGTGCTGCCAGGCCAGTGCCTTGTCGTCCAGCGGCTGCACCTTGCGCGGCTCCAGCTCGTCCTGGGTGTCCACCCACACCATGTGCGGGTTTGTGCTCAGCCCGGCGCTGTCCAACCGGGCCGAATAGCCGGCGTTGATCTGGGCGGTGTACTTGCTGCGGGTGCTGAAGGCGGTGAAGTCCATCACGCCCGTGCCAGTTCGTGGTCGCGCGGGACCGTGAACCCTGCAGCGCGCGCATGCCCGCCGCCGCCATACAGCTTGGCGACCTCGCTCACGTCCACGCCGTCATCGGCCGAGCGCAGGCTGAAGACTCGGCCGGCAGCCGTGTCGTAGTACGAGGCGGCGAATGGTTTGCCCTTACCCATCAGGTGCCCGGCCTCGCTGACCAGTGCCCGCGGCATGCTCGCCGCGGGCACACGGTAGTTGCCGATCACCAACTCGCGGACGGACAGCTCGACCTGCTCGGCCACGTCTTTCTGCCTCGCCCGCTCCAGCACCAGGCCCTGCTGGTAGAGCGAGAACGTCGGCTCCGCCGCCAGCGCGTCCCAGGCTTCGAAGGTGTACGGATGGCTGTGCACCGCAGCGCAGATCTCGCGGGTGTGCTGCAGCGCGAACCGCCACAGGTCGCGATCCTCCACATGGTCCAGAAACAGCGGTCGGGCGTTACCGGGGTGGAAGAAGTCCCATGCGATGCCAGCACCGCTGCGGTGCTGATCGAAGAGCGCGTAGATCACGGTGTGCTGCAGCCATTTCTTGTCTGCGCGGGCGTTCTCCAGAACCTTGGCCCAGCCCCAGTTGTCAGCCGACTGATCAATCCGGACGACATGTTGGTGCTCCGGCTGCAGCGTGGACTCTGCGCTCTTGTGGTGATCCAGCACGAGGATCGATGCTGCGAGCTTCTGAAGGAGCCGCATGACATGCGGCGGGTAGCAGAAGTCCACGAGGATCACGTCACGCCCAGGCACGTTCGGCGGCGGCGGATCGCCATACACGCCCGGGTGGAAGTCGGCGTCCATCGCCTGGCGCACGGCCCATGCCGCGGTGAACCCGTCGGCGCAGTTGGAGTGGTAGATGACCAGTGGTTTCATCGGGCTGTTGCTCCTGTCTGTGTGGCGGTGCGGCGGCGGCGGACCGGCGCGCGATGGCATTGGCGGGCCAGCGCTTCCAACCGCAGCGCCTCGCCCAGGTAGTAGTCGTGGCGCTCCTGGCGCTCGGTTGCGGTGAACTGCACGTCGATCAGCGCCGTCTCGGCCGCCACACGGTTGGCCTTGGCCAGCCGCGCCGGGTCGTGTTCGAAGATGTCCAGCTGGGTCCGCAGCGCGCGCATCAGGCGGCGCTCCCGAAGCCCAGCTCGGCCGCAGCGCGCGCCATCGCCTCCGCAGCGGCCGGCCGGTCGCGCACCGCCACCACGCCGGGCTGCACCGGGGGCAGCGCCAGAGCCGGCTCAGGCACCGGCTTGCCTTCCACGACGTGCCGCACGGCGCGCTCGTAGGCGTCCTGTAGCATTCGCGCCTGCTGGTATCCGTCCTCGGCGCTGGCGTAGACGTGCAGGTCCAGCAGCGAGCGGACCAGCACGGTGAAGCCGGATTGCGTGCGTCCCGGCCGGATCTCCTGCTGCACCTGCGCCAGGGCCGGCACGTCGAAGCACATGGCGCGGAAGCGTGGCGGGTTCGGCGGCCAATCCAGGGCATCGCGCATGCAGGCCGACAACCCCGCTCCCAGCTTCTTGGGGCTCAGGCCCGTGATGCTCTGCAGCCACACCTCGCCCGCCGTCGTCAGCGCGCCGCTCTGCGCCACCGGTGCCGCGCCGTTCGCCCTGGCCCACTTGCCCGGGAACATTGCCGCCATCCGTTCCCACAGGGTCCACAGGGCTGCCACAGCGCGCGCGTCCGGGTCAGCCGACGACGGCGAATTCAGCGTCGATGATTCCTGTGCTGCCAAGGTTGCCACCACCGCCATGCTCTCGCTCGTACTCCTCACGGAGCTGGGTGACGTGGTCGGCAGAACCGTGGTGAGGGGTCGCATGGGTCGCTCCGTTGGCTGAGTTGGCGATGGGGATGACAGGCAGGGCCAGGCCGGCGGCCATCGTCTGCTTCAGGGATTCGTTGATGTCGTGGCCCGCAGCGGCCAAGCCGGCCAGCGTGTTGCGGACTTGAAACCATCCCTGGATCGACAGCGGGCGGCGGCAGGCACCGCGATGCCGAGCGAACCGGGCCAGCACCTCTCGCTCGAGACCGGCTGGCAGGTCGCCGAATCCGGCCAGCGCCAGGTCGATCTCGGCAGCGGTCAGCGAATCGCCGCTCGCCTCGCTCACACCACCGCTGTGTGTGGGTTGCTGTTGGTTGCTTTTGATTGCTTTTGGTTCGGGTGCAATAGCTGTTGCACCCTTTTCGACGCTGGGTTGCACCCTTTTCTGCGCCGTTTTGCACCCTTTACGACTCTGGGTTTGAATCGCCCAGGGTTTTGTAGACAGTCGTCAGCCGTTTAGTGCGTACTGCTTCTCGAACTCTACCGGGGACAGCCC
>NZ_NIVS01000055.1 GCF_002205165.1 Stenotrophomonas maltophilia
CCCCCCCCCCCCCCGCCCCCCCCCCCCCCCCCCCCCCCCCCCCCCCCCCCCCCCCCCCCCCCCCCCCCCCCCCCACGACCGGCACGGTCAGCGTGCGGACGCCGCTGCCTTGCGGCGCTTGCGACGGCGCCACAGCGCCACGCCCACGGCACCCACGGCCCATGCCACCACGCCCACCGGCAGCAGTGCCGCCACCGCACGGATCACGAACGCGATGCTGGTGGTGAAGATCGAGCCGAACTCACTGACCGCCTTGCCGATTTCACTGCGGCTGCGCTGACCGGCCTGCCCTTCGAAGTGCAGGCTCACCAGCTGGGTATCGATCCGGCGACGCTGCTGCGCGGCCTCCTTGTTGGCCTGCTCCAGCCCGGCTTCGATCTCCGCCATGCGTTGGGATACCGCCAGCAGATCGGCCACCTTCATGTCGCTGCGCTGCTGATAGGCCTGCAACTGGGCGTGTTCTTTCTGCAGCCGTGTCTGGGTCAGCGCGGTATCGGCCACCTGCTGGGCCAGATCTTCGGCGTGGGTGTTGCGCGAGGCGACATCGCCGCCCTCGCCGGCCAGGGCGATGATCGGTTCGACCCCCTTCGGCGCGATGCGCACGCGGATCGAGCCGGAGCGGGTCTCCCCGCCCTCCTCGCCGACCTGCAACACGGCGCAGTCACCGAACCGGTTGCTCTGGCAGGCCTCGGACACTGCCTTGACCCGCTCGCTGATGCGCTTGGCGTCGAGCTGGATGCGGATATCGTGTTCATAGGCCAGGAACGCGCCTTCGGGGGAGGCCACCGCCCCGGCAGCCGCATCGGCGGCGTAGTCCTTCCCGCTGCGGCCGCAGGCCACCAGGCCCAGCAACAGCATCCCTGCCAGCCCGGCGCGGGCCCGTCCTGTCCATCCAGTCACAGTGCAACTCCATCCAAGGCGGTGATCTTCACGGCGCATGGTAATCCAATGGCACGGGGACAACGGGGGCCATCGGCTCTATGCTCGGGGATTGTCCCCAGTACAGGAACACCGATGCGCCAGCATCTGCTTGCCCTCGCCCTGATTGCCGCCCTCGGTGGCTGTCAGCAGGCCGACTCCCCTGCGCCAGCCACCGGCACCGAAGCGGCCACCCCGGCTGGCGATGCGGCGGTCGATGCCGCCTTCGCCGACCTGTCCAAGCGCGCCCTGGACACCTGGATGCAGCTGTCCCCGATCAGCGCCACCCAGATCGGCGACCACCGCTACGACAGCGAGATCGACGACCTGAGCGCGGCCGGCCAGCAGAAGGTGCTGACCGCGTACAAGGCGCTGCTCGCCGACCTGGACAAGATCGACGTCAGCAAGCTCTCGCGCGAGAACCAGGTGGACGCGGCGATCCTGCGCAACCAGCTGCAGTCCGAAGTCTGGACGGCCGAAGTACTGCAGTCGCCGAAGTGGGATCCGCAGATGTACAACGGCATGGCCGGCAGCGCGCTTTATGGCTTGATGGCGCGTGAGTTTGCGCCACTGCCCGAGCGCCTGAAGTCGGCGACCGCGCGCATGGAGAAGCTGCCGCAGATCTTCGCCCAGGCCCGGGAGAACCTGGACCCGGCCCGCGTGCCGAAGATCCATGCTGAAACCGTGGCCAAGCAGAACCGCGGCATCCTGAGCATCGTCGATACCTTCATCACCCCGCATATCGGCGAGCTGCCGGCCGAAGACCAGAAGCGCCTGCAGGCTGCCATCGAAGGCCTGAAGAAGGCCGTCGACGAGCAGCAGACCTGGCTGGACAAGACCCTGGTGCCGAACGCCAAGGGCGACTTCCGCATCGGTGCGGAGCTGTATGACCAGAAGCTCAAGTTCGCCCTGAACTCCTCGCTCTCGCGCGCCGAGATCGGCGAGCGCGCGCGTGCCGAACTCAAGCGCGTGCGCCAGGACATGTACGGCATCGCGCAGACCGTGCTCAAGGACAAGCCGGGCGCCCCGGCGCTGCCGGCCAACCCGAGCGACGAGCAGCAGCAGGCCGCGATCGAAGCCGCGCTGGAGCTGGCCTATGCCGACAAGCCGGCACGCGACAAGGTCGTTGAAGATGCCAAGGCCGCGCTGGAGCAGTCCACCGAATTCGTGCGCAAGCATGACCTGATGACCCTGCCCGATTCGCCGGTCGACATCATCCTGATGCCGGAATTCCAGCGTGGCGTGGCCGTGGCCTACTGCGATTCGCCGGGCCCGCTCGACAAGAACCTGAAGACCTTCTATGCGGTCTCGCCGATTCCGGACGACTGGACCGACAAGCAGGTCGATTCGTTCCTGCGCGAATACAACAGCCGCATGATCCACCTGCTGAGCATCCACGAAGGCACCCCGGGCCATTACCTGGAAGGCTGGCACTCGGGCAAGTTCCCCTCCACGCTGCGCGCGGTGCTGCGTTCGGGCCTGTTCGCCGAAGGCTGGGCGGTCTACACCGAGCGGATGATGCAGGAGCAGGGTTACCTGGACAACGATCCGCTGTTCCACCTGGTGCAGCTGAAGTTCTACCTGCGCACCATCTCCAACGCGATCCTGGACCAGGGCGTGCACGTGGACAACTGGACGCGCGAGCAGGCGATGCACCTGATGACCCACGACGCCTTCCAGCAGGAAAGCGAAGCCTCAGGCAAGTGGGTGCGTGCGCAGCTGACCTCCGCGCAGCTGCCGACCTACTTCGTCGGTGCGCAGGAGCACTTCGACACCCGCAAGGCCGTGCAGGACAAGCAGGGGGCCAAGTTCAACCTGAAGGCCTACCACGACCAGATGCTGTCCTATGGCGCCCCGCCGGTGCGCTTCGCGCGCCAGCTGATGCTGGACCAGCCGATCGAGTAAGTACTGCCTCGTTCCTCGTCAGACAGGCAAACGGCCCGGGGTGACCCGGGCCGTTTCTTTGCCCCCCGCCGGGGTTACGCGTCGGCGGCCACGAAGCCACCGGTCTGCCGCGTCCACAGGCGCGCATACAACCCGCCCGCCTCGATCAGCTCGGCGTGCGTCCCGGTTTCCACGATGCGGCCCTGGTCCATCACCACCAGCCGGTCCATGCGCGCGATGGTGGACAGCCGGTGCGCGATCGCGATCACCGTCTTGCCGGTCATCAGTTCGTCCAGGTTGTCCTGGATCGCCGCTTCCACTTCCGAATCCAGCGCCGAGGTCGCCTCGTCCAGCACCAGGATCGGCGCGTCCTTGAGCAGCACCCGTGCGATCGCGATGCGCTGGCGCTGGCCACCGGACAGCTTCACCCCACGCTCGCCGACGTGCGCGTCGTAGCCGCGACGCCCTTCCCCATCGACCAGCGTGTCGATGAAGGCCGACGCCCGCGCCTTGGCCACTGCGGCGTGCAGCTGTTCCTCGGTCGCGTCCGGGCGGCCGTACAGCAGGTTGTCGCGGATCGAACGATGCAGCAGCGAAGTGTCCTGGGTGACCACACCGATCTGCCGGCGCAGGCTTTCCTGGGTGACACCGGCAATGTCCTGCCCGTCGATGCGGATCTGCCCGCTCTCCAGGTCGTACAGGCGCAGCAGCACGTTGACCAGGGTCGACTTGCCGGCCCCCGAGGGGCCGACCAGGCCGATCTTCTCACCGGGCTTCACCTGCAGGTCCAACCCGGCGATCACGCCACCGCTTTTGCCATAGTGGAAATGGATGTGATCGAAATGCACGGCGCCCTGACTGACCACCAGCGGCACCGCATCGGCACGGTCCTGCACGGTCAGCGGCTGGGAGATGGTGGTGATGCCGTCCTGCACCGTGCCGATATCCTCGAAGATGCCGTTGATCGTCCACATGATCCAGCCGGACATGTTGTGGATGCGGATCACCAGGCCGGTGGCCAGGGTGATCGCACCCACCGTGATGTGTCCACCGTTCCACAGCCACAACGCCAGGCCGCAGGTGCCCACGATCAGGAAACCGTTGACGATGGCGATGGTCACTTCCAGCCCGGTGGTGACCCGGGTCTGGCCCCGGTGCTTGACCGCCAGTTCGTCGATCGCCTCGGCCACGTAGGCCTGCTCGCGGCCGCCATGGGCGAACAACTTCAGCGTGGGCACATTGGTGTAGCCATCCACGATGCGGCCCATCGCCTTGGAGCGCGCCTCGGAGGCGATCCACGCGCGCTCTTTGGCCCGCGGCACGAAGTACCACATGATCACCGCATAGCCGGCCATCCACAGCCCCAGCGGAATCATCAGCCGCCAGTCTGCCTGAGCGAACAGGTACAGCGCGGTGCCGGTGTAGACGATGATGTACCAGAGCGAATCGACCATCTGCACGGCCGATTCGCGCAGCGAGGTACCGGTCTGCATGACCCGGTTGGCCATGCTGCCGGCGAAATCGTTCTGGAAGAAGCTCAGGCTCTGCCGCACCACATAGTTGTGCATGAGCCAGCGCGAGCGGTTGCTCAGCCCCGGCACGATCGCCTGGTTGACCAGCAGGCTGTGCAGCGAGACCAGCAGCGGCCGCGCGATCAGGGTGATGCCGGCCATCCACATCAAGGTGTTGGCGTGCCGCGCGAAGAAGCCGCTGCCAGGCTGCTCGGCGACCATGTCGACAATGCGGCCCAGGAAATCGAACATCGCCACTTCCACCAGCGCCAGCAGCAGGCCGGCGATCAACGTGGCCAGCAGCACCGGCCACACCGGGCGCAGATAGTGGATATAGAACGGCACCACCCTGCGCGGTGGCATGCGCCCATCGATCGGCGGGAAAACCGGAATCAGCGATTCGAACCAGCGGAACATCGCAGTGCACCGAAAACAAAACAGGCCGCGATTATCCCACCGCGGCCTGCTCTTTTACTCTCACCTCCATCACACGCGGGCGGCAGGGTTCAGCCCTTGGCCGCCGGTGCGATCGGGATCAGCAGCAGGTCCTGGAAATCGAAGCTGAAATCGGTGAGCGACGAGGCCGCCTGCATGCGCACTTCGCGGACCTTGCCGTCCGGATCCAGACTGAAATTCACGAAGGCATCGGCATTGAGCGAACGGTCGTCCCAGCGCACCAGGAAGGTGTCGTGCTGCCAATGTTCCAGCGTGCCGATCAACTGCGCGGTCTTGCCGAAGCGCAGGCGCAGTTTGCCGCCCTGCTGCTCAACGAATACGTCGCCGTACCACGCGTCGCGGTACCCGCCTGCATAGCGTGCCAGCGGCAGCGACGGTCTGGATTTCGCATCGCGTGCGGCCTGGTGCTTGGCCCAGCCCTCGTCCGCCTTCTCCTGCGACTTGGCCACGGCGGCCGCATACGCGGCGACCCAGTCGGTGGCGGGCGCCTGCAGATAGGCGTCCAGCGCTTCCATGGTGATCGCGTTGAATGCCGCGCCCACTTCCTGGTTGGTCAACACCACGATGCCGAGCTTCTGCTCGGGCACCAGGGTCACCCGCGAGACCATGCCGGGCCAGCCGCCGGTGTGCCAGACCAGCTTCTGGCCACGGTAATCGCTCAGGCTCCAGCCCTCGCCGTAACCGGCGAAATTCGGCCGCGCCGCTGCCAGCTGCGGCACGCTCGGCTCGGGCACCACCTGCGGGGTGATCATCTGCCACATCGCCTGCTGGGTCTTGGCGGTGAACAGCGGCTGGCCGTTCTCCAGCGTGCCCTGCGCCAGCTGCACGTTCATCCAGCGCGCCATGTCATGCACGTTGGAATAGATCCCGCCGGCGCCGGCATTGTTGGACCAGGTCAGCGGCGCGACGGTGCGCAGCTGGCTGAAATCGTACTTGGCGTGACCGACCGCGGCGTTGTCACCGGGCTGCAGATGATCGGCGTTGTAGCGGGTGCCGCGCATCCCGACCGGGGTGAAGATGTGCTGCTGCAGGAAGTCCGCGTACGTCTGCCCGGACACCTGCTCGATCACCTGCTGGGCGACCGCGTAGAGAATATTGTCGTAGGCGTAGCGATCGCGGAAGCCGGCCTTCAGCGGTACCTTGCCCAGCCGCTGCACGACCTCCTGGTTGCTGTAGGTGGTGGTCGGCCAGAACAGCAGATCGCCCGCGCCCAGGCTCAGGCCACTGCGATGGGAGAGCAGATCACGGATCCGCATTTCGCCGGTCACATACGGATCGGACATGCGGAAGCCGGGCAGATGATCGATCACGCGATCGTCCATCTTCAGCTTGCCCTGCTCGGCCAGCAGGTTCAGCGAGGTGGCGGTGAACGCCTTGGTGTTGGAGGCGATCGCGAACAGCGTATCGGCCTGGACCGGGTCCGGCTTGCCCAGCTCGCGCACACCGTAGCCACGCTCCATCACCACCTTGCCGTCCTTGACCACCGCCACGGCGATGCCGGGGATGTCGAACTCGGCGCGGGCGCGTTCGATGGTGGCGTCCAGCCGCTGCAGTTCGGCCGGCACGGCCGCCGATGCCAAGGGTGCGCATGCGAGCAGCACGGCGCCTCCGATCCAGGATGTCTTCAAGCAGTGTCTCCGGTTGCGTGTGGCGGGGGCGTCGAAGGTGCCGATGCCCCGGTTTCGCACGATGGTAACGCGGGCCGGATCAGGCTCGCCTGTGCCAGAAGGAGGCCCGCCATGACCGCGCCCGCGCAGACCACCGCCACCCTCATTCCCTGCCTGCGCTACCGCGATGCGCACGCCGCCATTGCCTGGCTGCAGCGCGCGTTCGGCTTCCAGCAACAGGCGGTGTATGCCGATGGCGATACCGTCCACCACGCCCAGCTGGTCTATGGCCACGGCATGATCATGCTCGGCTCGGTCGACAACGCCAGCGAATGGGGCCGCTACAGCGTGCACCCGGATGAGATCGGCGGCCGCCAGACCCAGACGGCCTGTGTGATCGTGGCCGATCCGGATGCCCACCATGCGCGCGCGGTGGCGGCCGGCGCCCGAATCGTGATCGACATCGCCGACCAGCCGTACGGTGGCCGCGGTTATGCCTGCCGCGATCTGGAGGGGTACCTGTGGTGGTTCGGCAGCTACGACCCGTGGGCCGACCACGCGGGCGGCGCATGAGCACCGCGCCCGGTACCATCCGGACCGGGATCGGCGGCTGGGTCTTTCCGGCATGGCGCGGCGGCACCTTCTATCCGGCCGGGCTGCCGCAACGCGAAGAGCTGGCGTATGCCAGCGGGCAGCTTGGCTGCATCGAAATCAACAGCACGTTCTACCGCGCGCAGAAGCCGGCCATCTATGCGCAGTGGCGCGAGCAGACGCCGAAGGGCTTCCGCTTCTCGGCCAAGGCGCCGCGCACCATCACCCAGACGCATGACCTGACCACCGTGGGTGAACGCGCCGAACGCTTCATCGAGGGCATCAGCGCGCTGGAGGACCGGCTGGGACCGTTGATCTGGCAGTTCGGGGAAAGCCATCCGGCCGCAGCGGCCGAGTTCGATGCGTTCCTGGGCATGCTCCCGCGCAGGCTCGCCGGCCACCGCCTGCAGCACGCCCTGGAAGTGCGCAATCCCGCCGCCTGGACGCCGGAACTGCTGGCCGCCGCCCGCGCCCACGGTGCCGCGCTGGTGTTCAGTGGGTCTGACGACTACCCCAGCTTTGCCGACCCCACGGCGGACTTCATCTATGCACGGCTGATGGGCTCGCGCGCCACCCTGCGCGCCGGCTACCCGGCCCGGGCCCTGGAGCAGTGGTGCCTGCGCGCGATGCGCTGGGCGCGCGGCGAAGACAATTCGGACCTTCCCCACCTCGCCGCCGAAGTGCCCGCGCAGTCGCCGCGCGAGGTCTATGTGCTGTTCATTGGCGCCGCCAAGCAGCGCAATCCGGGGGCGGCGATGGCCCTGCGCGAGCAGTTGCAGCAGCTCGGCGAACGCTGAGCGTTCAGCGGTGCCGACGGCGCGCCGCCAGCGCCGCGTCCAGCCCCCACAGCAGCCCGCCGCTCACCACGAACACCACTCCTACGGCGAGCGCATTGCGCGCGACCCGCGCGATACCCAGCGTGTCCAGGTCCAGGAAGGGATACGGGTACTGGCCGCTCAGCCGCCCGACCAGCAGCGCCCAGCCGAGGTAGACCGCCGGGAATGCCAGGGCGCCGAGCAGTCCACGCCGATGCAGGCCGCCGTGCGGTCCGGCCACCCAGCCCAGCAGATATAGCACCGGCACCGCGTAATGCAGGCCGCTATCGGCCCACCATTGCGCGCCCTGCGGGTGCCACAGCGGACGCAGGATGGTCACGTAGATCACGCCGGTGATGCCGATGAACAGCGCCACCGCCGCGCGTGGGAGCGGCCCGGCCAGGCCATCGCGCCGACCCCGCGCCAGGGCAAGGCAGACCGCGGCCACCCCCATATTGCTGAGGATGGTGAAGTAACCCAGGTAGCGCAGCGTCGCCGCCCCTGCGCCCAGGCCGGGGGTGCGCAGCAGCAGGTGGTACTGCAGCAGCAACGCGGCCACGGCGACCACGGCGGTGAGACCGGCCCAGGCGCGTAGCGCGGGCGGCGTTGTGGGCGCGACGGAATCACTGTGCGGACGGGTCATGGGCGCAGGATGCCACGGCCCTGCAAAGATCACGTGGAAGGCGTCCGCCACGTCCCGGCTTGCCGCACAATAGGCGGATGCCGATGACCGATACCCGCAGAGCCCTGCTGCAAATCCATTTCTGTGTGCTGCTGTGGGGCGTCACTGCCATCCTCGGCAAGCTGATCACCCTGCCCGCCCTGCCCCTGGTGTGGTGGCGCATGCTGCTGGTGGTGGCCATGCTGGCCCTGGTGCCGCGGGTGTGGCGCGGGCTGCGTCAGCTGTCGCCGCGATTGGTTGCCGGGTACTGCGGCGTGGGCGCGCTGGTCGCGCTGCATTGGCTCACCTTCTATGGCGCGGTGAAACTGGCCAATGCCTCGGTAGCGGCGACCTGCATCGCGCTGGCGCCGGTGTTCACCGCGGTGATCGAACCGTGGGTGGCCAAGCGGCCCTTCCAGTTCCGCGAACTGGCCTTCGGCCTCCTGGTCCTGCCCGGCGTCGCGCTGGTGGTGGGAGGCGTGCCCGATGGCATGCACCTGGGCGTGCTCATCGGCGCGTTGTCGGCGCTGCTGGTGGCGATCTTCGGCTCGCTCAACAAGCGCCTGGTCAGCCATGCCGACCCGCTCACCGTGACCGCGCTGGAACTCGGTGCGGGCACGCTCACCCTGACCCTGCTGGCGCCGGTGCTGCCCTTCCTGCTGCCAGCCCTGGCCAGCGACCTGTGGGTGATCCCGGACCTGCACGATGGCCTGCTGCTGTTGGCCCTGGCCGGGCTGTGCACGCTGCTGCCGTTTGCGCTGGCGCTGGTCGCGCTGCGCCACATCAGCGCCTATACCTCGCAGCTGGTGACCAACCTGGAACCGGTCTATGCGATCCTGCTGGCGATGGTGCTGCTCAGCGAGCAGCGCGAACTGACGCCGCTGTTCTACGCCGGCGTGGCAATCATCGTCGGGGCGGTGTTCCTGCACCCGCTGCTGAACCGCCGCCGCAAGGTGCAGCACCCGGAACTCCTGGCGACGTCCGAGGCGCGCAACATCGCCGATTGAGCGCGCTTGCGGGCCAACGCGCGGTACCGGAATCACCCGGTTTTCGATCCTCGCCCTAGTCGGCGCGGATGACCCGGTTGCGGCCCTCGCCCTTGGCCCGGTACAGCGCCGCGTCCGCGCGGGCCAGGGTCTGCTCGATCGCATCGCCATGGCGGTGCGCGGCCACCCCGATGCTGATCGTCAGCGGCAGACCCAGCGGCAGATCGGCCACGGCCATGCGCAGGAAATCGCACTGCAGTTCGGCAGTAGCCAGCGGGGTATCGGGCATCAACACCACAAATTCTTCGCCGCCATAACGCGCGGCCAGGCCATGCCCGGCGAAATGCGCACGCAGCAGCCTGGCCAGTTCGGCCAGCACGTGGTCGCCGGTGGCATGGCCGTAAAGATCGTTGACGGTCTTGAAGTGATCGATGTCGAGCAGCGCGACGGCGGTCGCGCGTGGCTGGCCGTCGGCATCCACCACCGCCGCTTCCAGTGCGGCGCTCATGGCGCGGCGGTTGGGCAGGCCGGTGAGCGGATCGGTGCGGCTCTGTTCGGCGAGGTCGGCGTTCTGCTGTTCCAGCAGTTCGTTGTACTCGGCCAGGCGCTGCTCGTACCAGGCGCGGTCGGTCATGTGCTGCTGTATTTCATGCGCGTAGCGGCGCAATTCCATCACCAGCGAGACCTGCCGGGACAAGGCCGCCAAGGCATCGCGCTGACCGCCGCTGAGCTGCCCTGGCGCTGCATCGAACACGCACAGCGTGCCCAGCGGCAGCCCATCGCTGCTCAACAACGGCGCACCGGCATAGAAGCGGATATGCGGCTCATCAACGACGATCGGGTTGTCGACGAAGCGCGGATCGGCTCGCGCGTCCTCGACCACCATCACCTGGTCCGGCTGCAGGATGGCATGGCCGCAGAAGGAGACGTCGCGATGGGTTTGGGTGGCCTCCAGCAGCTGTCGCGCCTTGAACCATTGCCGGTCCTGATCGACCAGGGTGACCGCGCCCATGCGGGTGCCACACAGCGCGGTGGCGATCGTGACCAGATCGTCGAAGGACCGCTCGCGCGGCGTATCCAGAATCTGATAACGCTGCAGCGCCAGCAGGCGTTGTGCTTCGTTGTCCGGCTTGGACGGCTTGATCATCGTGGCAGGCAGTAACGTGTGCCTGCGCAGTCTAGCCCGAGTATCGCGCCATCACGTGACGCACAGCATCACCAGTCCAGCTGTTTCGGCAGCAGGCCCTTGAGCTCGGCATCGGTGAGGTTGCGCCACTGGCCCGGCTTGAGCGCGCCCAGCTTGATGTTGTCGATGCGCACGCGGCGCAGCTGGGTGACGCGGAAGCCGAACGCGGCGGCCATCAGGCGGATCTGCCGGTTCAGGCCCTGCTGCAGGGTGATCCGGAAGCCGAACTTGGCCAGCTTGCTGGTCCGGCACGGCAACGTGACTTCGTCACGGATGCGCACGCCGCGGGCCATGCCACGCAGGAACTCATCGGTGACGGCCTTGTTGACCGCCACCATGTATTCCTTCTGGTGGCCGTTCTCGGCGCGCAGGATCTGGTTGACGATGTTGCCGTTGCTGGTCAGCAGGATCAGGCCTTCGGAATCCTTGTCCAGGCGGCCGATCGGGAAGATGCGTTGCTCGTGGCCGACGAACTCCACGATGTTGCCCTTCACCGAACTTTCGGTGGTGCAGGTGATGCCCACTGGCTTGTTCAGCGCGATGTAGACGTGCTTGCGGCCACCGGCCTTCTTCGCTTCGCGCGCACGCAGCGGCTGGCCGTCGACCAGCACCACGTCCTGTTCGCCGACCACCGCACCGGTACCGGCCGGATGGCCATTGACGGTGACGCGGCGCTCGCCGATCAGGCGGTCGGCTTCGCGACGGGAACAGAAGCCGGTGTCGGCGATATGCTTGTTGAGTCGGGTTGTCATCGGCCCATTATCGGGCAAAAGGTGGCCGCCGCTGCGTTTTTCCGCGTGCCGGCGGTTCAGGCCGGCATCGGATCGCCGGCGGTCGTGGTGCGCTCGCCGTCATGGATCTGGTTACGGCCGTTGCGCTTGGCGCAGTACATGGCGTGGTCGGCCCGGCGCAGCAGCCCGGCCAGGTCGTCGCTGCCGGGCTTGAGCACGGCCAGGCCGATGCTGGCCGACACCGTCAGGCCGGGGATCCCGAGCGCCTGGGTGACTGCCGCCACCTGCTGCCGCACCGTCTCCAGCCGTGCCACGGCGGCGGCATGACCGGCACCGGGCAGCAGCACCAGGAATTCTTCACCGCCCATCCGGATCACATCGTCGTGGTTGCGCACCGAGCCACGCAGCGCGCGCGCCACCGCGACCAGCACCTGGTCGCCCACTTCATGCCCGAACTGGTCGTTGATGTCCTTGAACAGGTCAATGTCCAGGAAGCCGATCGCCAGCGCATGCGGCTCCTGTCGCGCACGTTCCAGGTACTCCGCGAGCAGGCGCAGGCCGGCGCGGCGATTGGGCAGCCCCGTCAACACGTCGGTATCGGCCAGCTGGCGCATTTCGTCGCGCTGGCGACGCAGCCGGCCCAGCCGCAGGTTCAGGGCGTAGGCGGCCATCATCAGGAACCAGGTCGCCGAGAGCTGCAGTGCTTCGATCCGGTACGCCACCAGCCAGCGCGCATCCAGCGCATCGGCCCCGATCATGATCCACCAGGGCGCGAGCGCGGCCAGCGCCGGTCACCGCCATTGAGCCGCCAAAGGATGGGCAACAGCAGCGCCTGGCTGAACGCGGTGAGTGCGATCAGCCACCAGGAGGCGCGGTCCTGCACCGGCAGCCACGGTTCGGGATAGCCGCTCAGCCCGCCGAGCACCGCCTGCCAGAGCACGAACACCACACAGGCACCCACATAGACCAGGAACGAGCGGTCGCGGGTGGTGGCCCAGCCCATCAGCGCCGACAGCGCCAAGGCGATCGCCACCGCGATGCAGGCCGCGCGCATCAGCAACCGGGCGGTGTCGTTCTGCTGCACCGGGCTGGGCGCGCCGAGCTGGATGGTCGGCACCCAGCGGTCCTTCAGCGGGCGGGTCCAGGACACCACGATCGGCTCGTGATCGCCGGCCTCGGGCACCACCACCAGCCCGACCCCGGCCCGGAAGCGCGAATCGCGGGTGCGGGCATCGTGCATGCTGCCGCAGATCTCGCGGTCGCCATGGCTGATCCGGACCTCGCCGGTGAGTACGCCGAACACATCCACGGCCTGGGGTTTGCCGGACCAGCCGGCGGCCGGGGCCGGGATCGACAGCACTTCCTGGTGGCGGGCCAGCACATCCGGTGTGCAGGCGCGCTGTGGCGTCACCTCATCGGTGGCGCCGCCCAGCAACAGGAAGTCCTGCCCCACGCGCGGCGCGGCCTGCAGGCTCCAGGGCAGCAGCCACAGCAGCATCAGCGCAAGCGCCATCCACCCGATCGAGTACCCGCCCCCGTTGCTCACACCTGCGCCCTGCCCGCCCGTGTCCGTCCGCGCACACCGTGTCCGCAACCGTCGGCGGCGATTATCGCATCATGGCATGCCCCGCCAGGACTCGGACGCGCGGCCCGCGCCGACCGGGCGTATCGCCAGCTGGGTCATCCGCTCCAGCGGGATCGGCCGTTCTATCGCGTACCCCTGCAGGCCCTCCACGCCCATCTGCGCCAGCTGGTCGGCCACTACCGCCGATTCCACCCACTCGGCCACCACCATCATGTGCAGCTCGCGGCCGACCTCGGTGATCGCCCGCACGGCAGCGCGGTTGACCGGATCCACGTTCATGTCGCGCACGAACACCCCATCGATCTTGAGCATGTCTGCCGGCAACTCGCGCAGATAGCCGAACGAGGACAGCCCCGAGCCGAAATCATCCAGCGCCATCCGGCAGCCACGCGCCTTGACCGCATCGATGAAGGCACGCGCCTGCTGCAGGTTGCTGACCGCGGCGGTTTCTGTGATTTCAAAGCAGAGCTTGCGGGCCAGCCCGCGGTTGCGTTCGAGCAGGTCGGTGACGAAGGCCAGGAAGCTGGGCTCGGCGATCGACTGTGCCGATACGTTGACGTTGCACAGGCCCAGCTGCTGCACGTGGCTCGGGCAGACCTGCAGATGCCGGAACAACAGCGAGAGCACATGGCGGTCCAGGGCCATGCCCATGCCATAGCGCTCCACCGCGCCCATGAACTCGGCCGGCCCCTGCAACGCCCCTTCCGGGCTGCGCATGCGCACCAGCACTTCGTAATGCAGGAACTCCGGATCGCCGACCCGCTCGATGCGCTGGGCATACAGCAGCAGGCGGTTCTCGGCCATCGCGCTGGAGACATTGGCCAACCGCTCTGCTTCGCGCCGACGCTCATCCAGCGCCATGCGGCTTTCGTTGTAGCAATGCACGCGGTTGCGGCCGGCCTCCTTGGCGGCATAGCACGCGCTGTCGGCCGCGCTCATCAGCCAGTTCACATCCGGTGCCTCGGCGGTCACTTCGACCACGCCGACGCTGCAGCTCACCCGGGGGGCGCCGTCGCCGTGGTGCAGGCTGACCTGGCCCAGCGTGCGGATCACCCGCTGCAGCACCTGTTTGGCTTCGTCCTGGCCTGCATTGGCCAGGAACAAGGCGAACTCGTCGCCGCCCAGGCGCCCCACCCAATCGCCGTCGCGCACCGCCCCCACCAGGTAGTCGGCGAAGCTGCGCAGCAGTTGGTCCCCGGCGGCATGGCCAAGCCCGTCGTTGACCAGCTTGAAGTAATCCAGATCGATGTAGCACAGCGAGTGGGTGCCGCCGTCCTCGCGGACCGTCACCAGTGCCTGTTCGAGCAGCCGTTCGATCTCGCGGCGATTGATCAGCCCGGTCAGCGGGTCGTGACTGGCGTGGTGTTCCACCTCCCGCGCCAAGGCATGGTTCTGCGAGACATCTTCGACCAGGGCGAACACCGCAGGCGCCCCCGCACGCGGGTGCACCACCGTCCCGCTCCAGCGCCCCCACATGAGGCTGCCGTCGGCGCGCAGGAAACGCAGCTCGCCCGGGCGCAGCTGGCGTGGCCAGTCGATCCGGCCGTGCTCGTCCAGGATCAGCTCGCCCTCCACCAGCAGATCGGCCAGCGACAAGCTGAGCAGTGCCTCCCGGCGGTGATCGAGGATATCGGCCATCGCCTGGTTGGCCTCGACGATGCCGCCTTCCTCGTCGAGTTTGAGCATGCCGACCGTGGCCTGGTAGAACGCGGCGCGGAAGCGGCTCTCCTGTTCGGTCAGGTCGTTGCGCACGCGGCGCGCCAGCAATACCGCGACCAGGGTGATCGCCAGCACCGACAACCCGCCCACGATGAAGGTCGTCATGCGCACCATCGCCGCGGTGTGCAGCAGCGCACTGGAGAAGGCGCGCGCCTGGTTCTGCATGCCCACATCCAGTGCCTGCACCCGGCGCAGCAGGGCCTGCTGCACCGCCGGTGTCAGGCTGCCGGCCGCATGCCCGGCCTGGACCCGGTCGGTGATGGCCACCAGCTGCAGCAGATCGTCATCGGTGTCGCGCCACAGGCGGACCGCATCGCGGAAATACGGTTGATCGCGCAGGTAGCGGTAGGACAGGATCAGGCGGTTGATGTCCCCGCGCGCATTGCCGCCTTCGATGAAGCCACGCCGTGCCGCGGCAGTGTCCGGCTCGGCCTGTTCGAGTGCGCGACGGGCGGCGAGATCGCCCAGCGGCACCCGCAGTGCCTGCCGGGTCACGGTCAGGTCGTCGGGGTTGCCCGAGGTGATATAGCGCGAGAGCGCGTGGGTGGCCTGCTGCTGACCACGCGACCAGTGGCTCTGGCCCATGATCCACGCGGTGGAGGCGGCCTGCAGCTCCTGGATCAACGCGGAAATCCCGACCAGGCCGATGGCCATGCCGGTCAACAGCACAAAGCGCAGGGTCAGACCCCGCATTGAATACGGTATCGCGGTGCCGCCACTCTCCCTGCGACCTCCAACCATCGCCGATCCCCCCGGGGCTGCGGATGTGGAAACTCATTCCATTGGAGCATGGTCCAACCTGCAGGCTAGGGCCAGTGTTGTTGAGACGGTGCGAAACCGGCGGGCCGGCTCGCGGGGGCCGGATACGACGACGCCAGCCCGGAGGCTGGCGTCGAGGCGATCACACGGGGGCGATCAGAAGTTGCGCGGACCGCGCGGCTTGAAGCCGTCACGGCGCGGCGGGCGATCGTTGCCACCCGGGCCGCTGCGCGGGCCACCCGGACCACGCGGCTTGCCCTGGCCGAACTTCGGCTTGAACGCCGGACGCGGCGACGGGGTCAGGTCTTCACCCGGCTCGACCTTGCGCATCTGAAGCTGCTGGCCCGAGACCCACACCTTCTTCAGGTGGGTCAGCAGGTCCTGCGGCATTTCGGCCGGCAGGTCCAGCACCGAGAAGTCGTCATGGATGTCGATGCGGCCGATGAAACGGCTTTCCAGGCCGGCTTCGTTGGCGATCGCGCCGACGATGTTGCCCGGCTTCACGCCGTGCACGTGGCCCACTTCGATACGGAAGGTTTCCATGCCCGGCTCGGCGGCACCACGCGGGGCGATGTCACGGCGCGGGGCGCGCTCGAAGCCGCCTTCGCTGTTGCCGAAGTCGCCTTCCGGACGCGGCGGGCGCGGGCCGCGGTCGTCTTCACGGCGCGGGCCACGCTCGAAGCGCGGCTCGAAACGGGCCGGACGCTCGCCACGGTCGTTGCTGCGCTCGTTGCGCTGGTGCGGGGCACGCTCTTCACGGGCGCCACGGACCGGCGGGGTCAGCAGGAACGGCGAATCGCCCTGCAGCAGCTTGGCCAGCGCGGCGGCGATGTCGATCGCCGGCACGTTCTTCTCGCCTTCCAGGCGCTGCAGCAGGTCGCGGTAGAACTCGGTACCACCGGCATCGAGCGCATCGCTGATGCGGCTCATGAACTTGCTGATGCGGGTGTCGTTGACCGCGTCCACGCTCGGCAGCTGCATTTCTTCGATCGGCTGGCGGGTGGCGCGCTCGATCGCACGCAGCATGCCCTTTTCGCGCGGGGTGGCGAACAGGATCGCATCACCGGTGCGGCCGGCACGGCCGGTACGGCCGATGCGGTGCACGTAGCTTTCGGTGTCGTACGGGATGTCGTAGTTCAGCACGTGGCTGATGCGCTCCACGTCCAGGCCACGGGCGGCCACGTCGGTGGCCACCAGGATGTCCAGCTTGCCTTCCTTGAGCATGCCGATGGTGCGCTCGCGCTGGGCCTGCTGCATGTCGCCATTGATGGCGGCCGCAGCCAGGCCGCGTGCCTGCAGCTTCTCGGCCAGCTCTTCGGTGGCCGCCTTGGTGCGCGAGAAGATGATCATCGCGTCGAACGGTTCCACTTCCAGGATCCGGGTCAGCGCGTCCAGCTTGTGCATGCCGCTCACCCACCAGTAACGCTGGCGGATGTTGGCCGAGGTCGTCGTCTTGCTGACGATGGTGACTTCGGCCGGGTTCTTCAGGTAGGTCTGCGCGATGCGGCGGATCTGCGAGGGCATGGTGGCCGAGAACAGGGCGACCTGGCGGGTCTCCGGCAGCTTCTTCAGCACGGCTTCGACGTCGTCGATGAAGCCCATGCGCAGCATTTCATCGGCTTCGTCGAGCACCAGCGTCTTCAGCTCGGACAGGTCCAGGGTGCCGCGCTCGAGGTGATCGATCACGCGGCCCGGGGTGCCCACGATGACGTGCACGCCACGGCGCAGGGCCTGCAGCTGCTGGCCGTAGGGCTGGCCGCCGTACACCGGCAGCACGCGGAAGCCGGGGATGCCGGAGGAATAGGTCTGGAACGCCTCGGCGACCTGGATGGCCAGTTCGCGGGTCGGCGCCAGCACCAGCACCTGCGGCTTGGTCTGGTTGAAATCGAGGTTGGACAGCACCGGCAGCGCGAAGGCGGCGGTCTTGCCGGTACCGGTCTGGGCCTGGCCCAGCACGTCGCGGCCTTCCAGCATGGCCGGAATGGTGGCGGCCTGGATCGGCGAGGGGGTTTCGTAACCGACGGTGGCGACGGCCTGCATCACAGCGTCGGACAGGCCGAGATCTGCGAACAGCAGCGGCGCGGGGGATTCTTGGGACATGGGGAACTCCGAAACACTGCCCTTTTGCGTGGCAGTGAGATAAAAAAGGGGGATGGTCCGCGCTTTGGGCGCCCTTTCTTATCGCGTGCCCTGGCGCTGCTCGGTCGGAGGAGAATTCACTCACTCAGGGGGCGATGATACCGCATCGTTCCTGAACAACGCGTACAGATTCCCGTACGGATGCCGTTGTGCCACGTGCTGGCGCACAATACGCGCCCTTTTCCGGCCCGGCCCCACCGCCGCGCCCTTTCCCAGGATACCCGCGCCATGCAGACCCTCGAATTTGAACTGGACCGCGACTACGTCGAGCTCAAGCAGCTGCTCAAGCTGGCCGACCTGGTCACCAGCGGGGGCGAAGCCAAGACCGTGATCGGCGACGGCCAGGTCCTGGTCGATGGCGAGGTCGAGCTGCGCAAAGCCTGCAAGATCCGCGCGGGGCAGCAGGTCCAGTTCGCCGAGACCGTCATTCATGTGATCGCCGACAGCGACGCGCCCTGACCTGCCCGGCCCGGCCCTGCTCAGCGCAGTGTATCGCGCTGGGTCAGGTGGGCGGTGATCAGCTGGCGGAACGGGGCCACCCCGTGCGCCAGCCGCAGCCCGGCCCGGCGCAGCAGCCGCGCCGGCAGGCGATCATCGGTGTACAGCGAGGCGATCGCATTGGTCGCCTCGTAGAGCGGGCGCGAGGCCAGGCGATGCCCGCGCTCGTAAGCGGCCAGGCCAGACGGTGTGGCGATATCGCGCCCCTGCGCCGCCGCCTTGCGCACGATCCCGGCCAGCCGATGCTGGCTCTGCAGCCCCAGGTTGAAGCCATGGGCCGTGACCGGATGCATGCCGACGGCTGCATCGCCGATCAACGCGCAGCGATCACCGGCGAACGCGTGGGCATAGACCCCCACCAGCGGGTACGCGACCGGGGTGGCCACCCGCCGCATCGCGCCCAGGCGGTGTTCGAAGAAGGTACTGATGCTGCGGCCGAAGTCTGCGTCGTCCTGGGCCATCAATGCCGCGATCTGACGCGGTGGCAGGGTGATCACGGCCGAGGCCTGATCGCCGTTGAGCGGCAGCAGCGCCATCGTGCGGCCATAGCCGAACCACTCCCAGGCGGTGTGCTGGTGCGGCACTTCGATCTGCATCCGGCAGACCAGCATCGACTTGCCGAAGTCACGCATCTGCGCGCCGATGCCGAGCTGGCGGCGGGTGGCGGAGAAACGGCTGTCGGCGGCAACCACCAGGCGTGCGGCCAATTGGCGGCCGTCGGCCAGGGTGACGGTGCTGTGCGTGAGGCCGGGGACGACGGCGGTCACGCTGGCCTGGTCCAGGATGTCCAGCCCGGGCTGGCCCTGCACGCTTTGCCACGCGGCGCGGCGGATCAGATGATTGGGCACGAGCCAGCCCAGGTCATCCCCGGTGCGCGGGTGCGCGGCGAAGGTCAGCGCGAACGGCGAGCCGCCGTCCATCACCTTGGCATCGCGCAGCGGGGAAATCTCGGCCGGATCCAGCTGCGCCCACAGACCCAGCGATTCCAGGATCTGGCGCGATGCATGGGTCAGCGCGATCTCGCGGCCGTCGAACGCGGCCTGCGCCAACGCGGCACGCGGCTGCTGTTCGATCAGGGTGACGCTCAGGCCGGTATCGGCCAGCGCGCGTGCGAAGCACAACCCGGTCGGGCCCGCGCCCACCACCACCACATCCACTGACTGCATGATCCCATCCTGCCGTTACGTGTCCGCTGCAGCTTAACGCCGCCGCGCGGGCACCGTCCTTGATCTGGATCAGGCGCGCCAGCGCCGGTTCACAGCAGCGCCCACAGCAGCATCACGATGCCCAGCAGCGAGACCAGCCACACCAGGCTGCGCACATAAGGCACGCCGGCGGCGTACAGCGGCAGGTAGATCAGCCGCGCCCAGAAGTACAGCTGCACGGCCAGCGCGGTCAGCCCGTCCTGGCGCTGGGTCAGCACCACCGCCAGCACCGCCGCGGCGAAGAACGGGAAGGTTTCCATGAAGTTGCTCTGCGCCCGCTGCAGGCGCCCGGCCAGCGGGCTGGGCGGCGGCATCGGCTGATCGCGGGCGGAGGCATTCCAGCCGATGCCACGCTCGCGGGTGATCAGCGTGGAAGGCGCGAACACGTGCACCAGGCCGAGCACCATCGACCACACCAGCATCTGGATCTCGATACTCATCTGCGCAGTCTCCGGCGATCAGGGGGTGGCGGCACGCACGCTGTAACCGGCCAGGCGCCAGACGCGGTCTTCGTCGAACCGGAAGGAGACCAGTTCGCGCACCGGCTGGGCACTGTTGGCAAAGCGGGTGGGGAAGCTGACGTTGATGTACAGGCCTTCAGGCACGGTCGCACCGGCGGCGTACTTGACCCGGGTCACCACCGGTTGGCCGCGCGAGGCCAATGCACCCAGGCGCTGGCGGTCGGCAGTGAGCTGGCTGACGAAGGCCTGCTCGGTCACCGACTTCTTCGCCACGGCCGATGCGCCTTTCCATGCCTCGCCGGCACGGTTCGTATCGACCAGCTTGGCAACCTGCAGGGCAGCGGCGGTCATTTCCGCATCCTGCTTCTGCACCTGCGCCTGCTGCGCCGGGCTCAGTGCCGGACGTGCGGCAGGTGCAACGGCGGGCGCGGGGCGTGCCGGGGCCGGCGCTGGCGTGGCCGGCGGCGGCGGCGTCTGGGCCAGCGTGGCGAAAGGCAGCAGAGCGGACAACAGCAGCAGCGGAACACGCATCAGGACACCGTTGGCTGGAAGGAACTGCGCTCCAGTCTACGGGATGGACGTGAGTCCTCCGTCAGTTGCGCTCGGCCGCGTCCGCCGGCGCCGGGCGGGCGTCGCCGAGGGTGCGTTCGGCCGTGTCCGTCCGGTCCGGAGCGACCGTGGCCGGCAGCAGCGTGGAGACATCGATCTCCGACAGCGGGCTTTCGTCCGGGCAGGTTTCATCCGGGAAGCCGAAGCGCTGCTTGAGCGCCTGGCCGCAGCTGTTGACGGCTTCCAGCTCACTGCCCTCGCGCTTGCACTCCTGATCGAATGCGACCAGGAACGCATCCTTGCGGCGGACGAACGCATCGCCACATTTGCGCATCTGCTTGATCCGCTCCAGATCGTCCTGCACGGCGTTGGTGCCATCCAGTCCGAACTGACGCAGCTCCTCGGCGGTGAGCAGGCGCAGGCTGCGGTTGGGCACGGTCATCATCAGATCGGCCACGCCCACCGCCACACCGTTGCGCTGCAGGTAATCCTTGACGTTGTCGTAGACCTCGTGGAGTTCGCGGTTGAGCTCGGCGCGCGAGGTCGCCTTGGAACTGATCCGCATCATGCGATGGATGCCGACCTTGCCCGACACCAGGCGATTGTCACCGGCGGCCAGCACGAACACGCAGGCACTGTGGCAGACCGAGCCTTCGCGCACCCAGATCGTCCAGTTGGATTCGCCGATGCGGTCGCCGGCCACAATGGCGGCCTCGACCTGGCCACCGCTGGAATCCAGGTCGAGGATGCGCCGGGAAATCCGCTGCGCATCGGCGACCACGGCCAGCCGCGCGACCAGTTCGGAGAAACCGGGATTGATCTTGCCCACGTAGCGCACCCGCAGCAGGCCGCGCTCGGCGCAGGGCTGCAATGCGGCATCGATGCTGGCCCGGTCCAACGCCTCCAGCGGCGCGCCATCCCCGGCCTCACCGGCATAGTCGGTATCGCAGCTGATCCACGCCTTGCCGTTTTCCAGTGCGGCCTGCGGCCAGCTGAGGTCACCGCGCCTGGGCGCGGGCGGCGGCGGCGGCGGCGCATCGGCCGCGTTGATCGACACCATGTGGTCGCCATCGGCGGTCTGTGCCCGCACGGCCTTGTCGGCGGCGGTGACATTGCCCGGGTTTTCCAGCTGGTTGCAACCGGCCAGCCCCAGGCACAACAACGGCAACCACCACGACTTGAGCAACATGGACAACCCGGAATCCTTGCGAGGGGGAATGCGCGGCAAAAACCAACGCGGATGCACAGTCTAGTGCGCGACCGGCGCGGCGCGGCAACCTGTCCTGAACCGCGCGACCCGCGGCTGGCATTGCTGTCCGAAAATGGCGAGCCAGCACCCCGGGCCGGGCATAGACTGGCCCCCATGGAGACCGCCCTGCCCCTCGACCATGCTGCTTTCGAAAGCGCCCGCCTTGCCCGCGATGCGCGCTTTGACGGGGTGTTCTTCACTGCCGTGCGCAGCACCGGCATCTACTGCCGCCCCGTCTGCCCGGCGCCGGCGCCCAAGCCGTCCAACGTCACCTACTACCCCACGGCTGCCGCGGCCGCAGCGGCGGGGTTCCGCCCCTGCCTGCGCTGCCGCCCCGAGCTGGCCCCCGAGGCGCAGGACACACTCAACAATGAAACCCTGCAGCGCGCGTTGGCGCTGATCCACGATGGCTATCTGCAGGACCAGCCGGTCGCCGAGCTGGCCGCGCACGTCGGCCTCAGTGCCCGCCAGCTGCAGCGCCTGTTCGTTGTCCGCCTCGGCGCCGCGCCGGCGCAGATCCACGCCACGCGGCGGCTGTTGCTGGCCAAGCAGTTGCTGACCGAGACCGCATTGCCGGTGACCGATGTCGCGATGGCGTCGGGCTACAACAGCCTGCGCCGCTTCAACGCGGCCTTCCTCGATGGGTGCGGCATGCCGCCGACCGCGATCCGCCGCCAGCGCGGCACCCTCACCGATGGCGCGCTGACCCTGCGCCTGGGCTATCGGCCGCCGCTGGATTTCCCCGCGATGCTCGGCTTCCTGCGCCGCCGCGCGATTCCCGGCATCGAACAGATCGGCACGGACAGCTACCAGCGCGTAATCGGGCCGCCCGAGCGCCCCTCACTGCTGCGCGTGACCGCCGATCCACGGCGCCCGGAGCTGCTGCTGCAGCTGGGCCAGGTCGATCCGCGTGCAATACCGGGCATCGTCCGTCGCGTGCGGCGCATCTTCGATCTTGATGCCGACCTGCGCATGGTGCACGCCACGCTCGCGCAGGACCCCCTGCTTGCCGCAGGTATCGCGCAACGCCCGGGGCTGCGTGTGCCGGGGGGCTGGGACGGTGTCGAGGTGGCCGTGCGCGCGGTGCTGGGCCAACAGGTCAGCGTCGCTGCAGCCGCCACGCTGGCACGCCGGGTGGTGGACCGCTTCGGGGCTACCCTGGAGGGCATGCCGGAGGGGCTGGACCGCCAGTTCCCCTCGGCACAGGTGCTGGCAGGCGCGCCACTGGAAACCATCGGGCTGCCGCGCACCCGCGCCGCCACCGTGCGTGCTGTCGCGCAGGCGGTGGTCGATGGCCGGCTCGATTTCCGTGCCGGCCAGTCGCTGGCCGGCTTCGTTGAACGTTGCGTGGCCCTGCCCGGGATTGGCCCGTGGACCGCGCATTACATCGCGTTGCGCGCTCTTGCATTACCCGATGCGTTCCCTGCCGGTGACCTGGTCCTGCAACAGGTGCTCGGCGGTGGCACGCGCTTGAGCGAGCGCGCCACCGAGGCACGTTCGCAACCGTGGCGACCCTGGCGTGCCTACGCCGTTCTGCACCTGTGGCATCTGGCCACCCCTGCTTCGGGAGTTACCTCATGAACCTGCTCTACGACACCTTCGACAGCCCCATCGGCGCCCTCACCGTGGCCGGTGACAGCCAGGGCATCCACCACATCCTGTTCGAGAACAACCGTTACGACGCCAAGGGCCGCGAGCACTGGCAGCGCGACGCCCACGCCTTGCGCGACGCACGCAGGCAACTGCTGGAGTACCTGCGCGGCGAACGCATGCGCTTCGATCTGCCGCTCGCCCCGCACGGAACACCGTTCCAGCTGCGCGTGTGGAAGGCGCTGGCCGATATTCCGTTCGGCCGGACCTGGAGCTACGTCGAACTGGCGCGGCACATCGACCATCCCACCGCCAGCCGCGCGGTCGGTGCCGCCAATGGCCGCAATCCGTTGCCGATCGTGCTGCCCTGCCACCGCGTGATCGGCGCCGGAGGCGCGTTGACCGGGTTCGGTGGCGGACTGGAAACCAAGGCGGCCCTGCTGCAGTTGGAAGCCCGGCGGGACGCACTGCTCGCGTAGCCGGTCACGGCGTTTTGAGGGGAAACGTGCCAACGGTTGTCTTTGGCGCGTCACCGCCGCGCACTATCATGGTGCGATGATTTCCGTCCGCCTTTCCCTGCCGCTCGCCGCCGCACTTTCGCTGGCCGCCTGCGCGACCCCACCTTCCACCCCGCCGCGCGCCGCCGCAGCGACCGCCGTCCTGGCCTCGCCGGCCACCGCGCCCAAACTATTGCTGGTCTCCATCGACGGCCTGCGTGCGGACATGCTCGATCGTGGCCTCAGCCCGAACCTGTCGCGGATCATCGACAGCGGCGTGCGCGCACGATGGATGACGCCGTCGTATCCGGCACTGACCTTCCCCAACCACTACACGATCGTCACCGGGCTGCGCCCGGACCACCACGGCATCATCCACAACAGCATGGAAGAAGCGGAGCTGGGCAGTTTCCGCCTGAACCTGCGCGAGGCCGTCACCGATGCGCGCTGGTGGGGCGGCGAGCCGATCTGGGTCGGCGCGGAGAAGGCCGGCGTGCGGACCGCAACGCTGTCGTGGCCGGGCAGCGAAGCTGCCATCCAGGGCGTGCGCCCCAGTCAATGGAGGGAGTACGACAGCACGGTGAGCCTGCCCGACCGTGTCGATCAGGTGTTGAGCTGGCTCGGCCAGACCGACCCGCAGGCCCCGCGCCTGGTCACGTTGTACATGGAACAGGTCGATCACGCCGGCCACGACCACGGCCCGGAGTCGCCCGAGTATGCCGCCGCCATCGGTGAGGTCGACACCGCCATCGGCCGCCTGCTGGACGGGCTGCAGGCACGCGGCCTGGCCGACAGCACCAATCTGATCGTCGTCTCCGACCACGGCATGGCCAGCGTGCCCGAAGGCCAGGTCATCGCCACTGAAGACATGGTCGACCCGTCCATCGCCAAGGACGTCTCGGTGGGCCAGTCGGTCGGCTTTGCGCCGCTGCCGGGCAAGCAGCGCCAGGCCGAAAAGATCCTGCTCGGTGCGCACGCACACTACGACTGCTGGCGTCGCGATGCCCTGCCGCCGCGCTGGGCGTACGGCAGCCATCCGCGCATTCCGCCGATCCTGTGCCAGATGCACGAAGGCTGGGATGCGTTGACCCGCGAGCGCATCGCCACGCGCAAACCCGGCAACCGCGGTTCTCACGGTTACGACAATGACCTGCCCTCGATGCGCGCGGTGTTCATCGCCCGTGGTCCGTCGTTCCAGCAGGGCAAGACCCTGCCCGGGTTCGACAACGTGGATGTCTATCCGCTGCTGACGCGTCTGCTGGGTGTCCCGGCCGCCCCCAACGATGGCGATCCCGAACGCCTGCTGCCCGCATTGCGCTGAGGCGATCCCGGCGCGCAGGCAAAAAAAAACGCGGCGCAAGCGCCGCGTTTTTCATGACCCGCCTGGCTGGATCAGCCGGCCTTGGCCACCGCTTTCTTGGCAACGGCCTTCTTGGCCGGCGCCTTCGTCACGGTCTTCTTGGCAACCGGCGCAGCTGCGCCCACGGCCGCCTTGCTCACGACGTGCGAACGCGAATTGCCGTAGCTGGCATTGAAGCGCTTGCCCTTGGCGGTCTTGCGGTCACCCTTACCCATGTCGTAACTCCTTAGTCTGAATGCTGCGAAATCTGATTACCCCGTACTGACACGGGTTCGGCGGGGCCGCCCTCTCAGGCGCCCCCGCGCACGATCGGAAAGCCTACCATGCGCGCTCTCAATGAGCACAGCTGGCGTCATGGACGTGGCCGTGGTTCAGCCGCAGATTCACCAGATGGGCCACACCCACCAGCACGCCACCCAGGGTCATTACCACCGCATGCGGCACCGCCGAGTGGTGCAGCGGGCCGTACAGCAGCCCCGCCCACAACGCGGTCAGGCCCGGGATCAGGAAGCCCAGCGCGCGCAGCGCGCCATGGCGGCGCCAGCCCCAGACCAGGCTGAACAGGCCCAGCAGGGTGACGAAGCTGACCAGCGCCAGCTCTACCCCGTCACTCAACCAGACCGACAGGCCCAGCGACGGCGCAGCCGCCAGCAGCACCGGGAGCACAGCACAGTGCACGGCGCACAGCAGCGAGCCGGTGGCACCGAAACGATCCAGCAGATGGCGAACACGAGCGAACAGGGGCATGACTTCCAGCAGGGTCGGCGAAGCGTTATGGAATAATATAACATCAATCCCGGCGCGCACCCTGCCTCCCCCCCTGACTTGCCCTTCCCCGTCCCGTTACGGGATTCGCGCGCCTCACCATTGATATATTGTAACAATTGACCGAAGGCCCTTGCCCTATGCGCTCCAGCTCCCTCCTGCTCAAACCCCACGCCCTGTCCCTGGCCCTTGCCGCGGCGATGCTGCCCTCGCTGGCGCTGGCCGCCGATGACGCCAGCAGCCACCGCGACCGCCATCTGACCGAGCTGTCCACCGTGAAGGTCACCGCCTCACCCCTCCAGGGCGATGCCGAATCGCTGGCCCGTCCGGTCGACGTGCTGGCCGGTGAGCGCCTGGACGAGCAGAAGGCCGGCACCCTCGGCGACACCGTGGCCAAGCTGCCCGGCGTGCAGAGCACGTTCTTCGGCCCCGGCGTCGGCCGCCCGATCATCCGCGGCCAGGAAGGCCCACGCGTGGCGGTGCTGTCCAACGGCATGGGCAACATGGATGCCTCCACCGTGAGCGCCGACCATGCCACCAGCATCGAACCGTTCCTGGCCGATCAGATCGAGGTCCTGAAGGGCCCGGCCACCCTGCTGTTCGGCAGCGGCGCGATCGGCGGCGCGGTCAACGTGGTCGACGGCCGCATCGCCCGCGAATTGCCGGACCGTCCGCTCAGCGGCCGCGCCGAACTGCGTGGCAACTCGGCCAACGACGAGCGCAGCGGGATGTTCCGGCTGGACGGTGTCAGCGGCAACGTCGTGCTGCATGTCGATGGCCTGGTCCGCAACGGCGATGACTACCGCATTCCCGGCTACGCCGTGGTCGACGGCCTGGAAGACCACAGCGGCCACGATCATGAGGAAGGCGACACCGACGAGCCGCGCCGCGGCCGGTTGGACAACAGCTCGGTCCGCACCCGCGCCGGCGGCGTCGGTGCCACCTGGCTCGGCGACGGGGGTTACTTCGGCGTGTCCGCCAGCACCTACCGCACCAACTACGGCATTCCCAACGGCGCACACGTGCATGCCGATGACGACCATGGTCACGACCACGATCATGATCACGACCATGGCGACGAGGAAGAAGGCGACGAGCATGACGTCCGCATCGACATGGTGCAGAACCGCTTCGAAGCCAAGGGCGGCATCTACCAGCCGACCTCGTTCCTGAAGAACATCACCCTGCGCACCGCCTACACCGATTACGAGCACACCGAACTGGAAGCCGGCACGCCGGCCACCCGCTTCACCAACCGTGGCATCGAAGGCCGCCTGGAAGCCGTGCAGGAACAGATCGGCGGCTGGGACGGCGCCTTCGGCCTGCAGTTCGGCAACAGCGATTTCGGCGCCAAGGGTGAAGAAGCCTTCGTGCCGGATACCGGGACGAAGAACATCGGCCTGTTCGTGCTGCAGGAAAAGCAGTTCGGCCCGTTCAAGCTGGAACTCGGCGGCCGCCACGACCAGGTCAAGCTGGACCCGACCGGTGATTACCGCGCCCGCACGTTCGACGCCACCAATCTTTCCGCGGCCGGCATCTGGACGCTCAACGACGCCGTCGACCTGCGTTTCGGCATCGACAGTTCCGAGCGCGCCCCGACCAACGAAGAGCTCTACGCCGCGGGTGCGCACATCGCCACCCGTTCGCTGGAAATCGGCGATGCCAACCTGAAGACCGAGCGCGGCCAGCGCGTCGAACTGGGCATCCACACCCACAGCGACCGCGTCGACTTCTCCGCCTCGATCTACCAGACCAAGTTCAAGGACTTCATCTACCTGGCCGACACCGGCGTGGTCGAATCGCTGCCGGTCCGCCTGTGGACCCAGCAGGACGCCACCTTCAAGGGGGCCGAAGCCGAAGCCCTGTTCCATCTCTTCGAAGGCAACGCCGGCGACTGGGACCTGCGCGTGTTCGGCGATTACGTGAAAGCCGAACTGGATGGCAGCGGCAGCCGCAGCGTCGACATCGCCGTCCCGCACGGTGATCACAACCACAACTACACCGTGGATCTGGCCAACACCGGTTACCTGCCGCGGATCGCCCCGGCCCGCGTCGGCGCCGACCTGCGCTGGTCCAGGGACGGCTGGCGCGCCTCGGTCGGTGCGGTGCGCTACAGCAGCCAGAAGGATGTGGCCCAGAACGAGGAACCGAGCAACGGCTACACCCTGGTCGACGCGCATCTGGCGTACCGCTGGGACCGTACCGACAGCAACAGCTACGAAGTCTTCCTGGACGGCAGCAACCTGACCAACCGTGACGTCCGTCCGCATACCTCACTGCTGCGCGACTACTCGCCGCTGCCGGGCCGCGGCGTGGCGTTCGGCATCCGCGCTTACTTCTGATCGTTTGATTGGGTAGCAATGTGACCCGAGGGGGCCGAAAGGCCCCCTTTTTTTCGCTTGACGAACTACGTGCATATGCACGTATCATCTCGCCATCCCACCCCGGCGTACCCCGTGGACCCGCTGACCCAGAGCCCCTGCACCTGCTTCCGCCTGCGCCGCGCCGCCCGTCGGCTCTCGCAGATCTATGACGCCCACCTCGCCCCCGCCGGGCTCAGCCTCAATGCCTACTCCATCCTGCGCCGCGCCCCCGAACCGCGGCAGCTCGGCGAGCTCGCCGAGGCCCTCGGCATGGACCGCACCACCCTCACCCGCAACCTCAAGCCGCTGCTCACTGCCGGCTGGCTTGAACAACGCCGCGGCAGCGATGCCCGGCAACGCCTGATCGTCATCACCGCTGCCGGCAAGGCGTGCCTGCGCCGCGCGCGGCCTCTGTGGCAACGCGCGCAGAGCGAGGTGGAAACCACCTTCGGGCCCACGCCCACCGCCCGCCTCAATGCCCTGCTCGATCAACTCGACCACGCCCTGCCTGCCGGAGCCGACGCATGAGCACGCCCACCCCCATGCCCCGTGCGCCCACGATGCACTGGGGCCTGCTGGTCGCCGCCTCCGCGATCCTCATGGTCACCATGGGCGTGCGCCAGACCTCCGGCCTGTATGTCGATCCCATCCACCGCGGTACCGGCGTCAGCATCGTCGAGATCAGCTTCGCGCTGGCCATCGGCCAGTTCGTCTGGGGCGCGGTGCAACCGGTGTTCGGGGCCGTCGCCGATCAGCGCGGCGCATTGCCCGTGCTCATCTTCGGCGCCCTGCTGCTGGCCGCCGGGCTGCTGCTCGCCCCGCTGCTGACCAGCCCGCTGGGAATGACCTTCACCCTCGGTCTGCTGATGGCCGGCGGTGCCGGTGCGGGCAGCTTCTCGGTCCTGATCGGCGCCACTGCCCACCGCCTGCCGGCGGAAAAGCGATCGTTCGCCGCCGGTCTCATCAATGCGGGCGGCTCGCTGGGCCAGTTCGTGTTCGCGCCGCTGGTCCAATGGATCATCGGCACCGCCGGCTGGGCGCGCGCCATGATCACCATGGCCGTCATCACCCTGCTCTCGCTGCCACTGGCCTGGCCGCTTCGGCGTCGCGCCGGGGACCACGCACACGGTACTGGCGCAACCGACGACGGGGGCCTGGGCGCACAACTGCGTATCGCCGCCCGCGACCGCAGCTACTGGTACCTGCACCTGGGCTTCTTCACCTGCGGCCTGCACATCGCTTTCCTGGTCACCCACCTGCCCGGCGAGATCGCCCTGTGCGGCCTCTCGCCCACCGTCGCCTCCTCGTCCATCGCCCTGATCGGCCTGTTCAACGTCGCCGGCAGCCTGATCGTCGGCGCACTCGGCCAGCGCTACCGCATGAAATACCTGCTGTTCTGGATGTACGCCAGCCGCGCCGTGATGATAGGCGTCTATCTCGTCTCGCCGCCAACCCCGCTGACCTTCTACCTCTTCTCCGCCGCGCTCGGTTTCACCTGGCTGGCAACCGTCCCGCCCACCGCCGGCCTGGTCGGCAAGCTGTTCGGCCCGCGCTACCTCGGCACGCTGTTCGGTCTGACCCTGCTCTCGCACCAGCTCGGTGGCTTCTTCGGGGCATGGCTCGGCGGCCTGGCCCTGGCGCACACCGGCAACTACCTGTGGATGTGGTACGCCGACATGGGCCTGGCCGTGCTCGCGGCGCTGATCAACCTGCCGATCCGCGAAGCCAGGATGGGGGGCTGTCACGGCGTGGCCGCGCCGCGCTGAGCTCACCTGCCCTCGACATTGCCCAGCGCGCGCCAACCGCGGCGCGTTGAAAGCGACGCAGGCCCTTTCCCGCCGGACAGTTCTGTCCGATGATGCGCGCATGCCTACCCAACGTGCCGACGCGGCCGCCCGCCGCGCCCAGATCCTCGACGCTGCCGATGCCGTCTTCGGTCAGCATGGCGTGACCGCCCCGCTGGACCTGGTGGTCGAGCGCGCCCAGGTTGGCCGCGCCACGCTGTACCGCAACTTCCCCGACCGCACCGCACTGGTCGAGGCACTCCTCCAGCGCACGGTCAACCGCATCGCGCGGCAGGTGCAGACCCTCGGCGACCGCGACGACGCATTGTTCGAGGTGCTCGAAGGCATGGCCAACCGCATCGTCCAATCGCCGGCGCTCTCCGATTACTGGCGCGCGGTCGATCCCGATCAGATCCCGATCCGCGCCGCCCGCGAAACGATCTTCGAACTGCTGCGCGAACCGATCGCCCGCGCGATCGCCGCCGGCCTGTGCCGCCCCGATCTGGAAACGACGGACATTTCACTCATCTCAGGCATGCTGGGAGCCGCGCTGCGTGGCAAGACGCGTGACGAACGCGCCCGGCTGGCCACGCGCGCCCTGCAATTGCTGCGTGGCGGATTGCGGGGGCCTGCCGACGGGGAGGGATGATGCCGCAGTACCTCAAGCCGGTTCCGGACTGGGAGGAGCACGAAAAACCGACCCTGCCGGGCTCGGCTTCGATGCCGTGGCACCCGCCGCACCGCCGCCTCGCCTACGCCCTGGTCGCGCTGCTGGTCGGCATCACCGGCGGCCTGGGCAATGCCCTGGTCAGCGCCAACCTGCCGTTCCTGCAGGGCCAGCTCGGGCTCACTCCGGCGCAGGGCAGCTGGCTGGTGGCCGCCTATGCGATGGTCAACGTCACCGCCAACCTGCTGGCCTTCAAGTTCCGCCAGCAATACGGCATCCGCCTGTTCGCCGAGATCGGGCTGGGCCTGTATGCCGCGCTGGCAGTGCTGCATTTGTTCGTCGGCACCTTCGAAACCACGGTGCTGATGCGCGCGGCCAGCGGCTTCGCCGGTGCCGCCTGCAGCACCCTGGGCACGCTGTACATGCTGCAGTCGCTGCCGCGCAAATACACCGGCAACCTGCTGGTGATCGGCGTGGGCATCTCCCAACTTGCGGTACCGATCGCGTGGCTGGTCTCGCCGGGCCTGGTCGATACCGGGCAGTGGCACAACCTGTATCTGTTCGAGGCCGGGCTGGCCCTGTGCGCGTTCGCTGCCGTGGTGGTGCTCAAGCTGCCGCCCGGTGCGCAGATCAAGGCATTCGAACCGCTCGACTTCCTGACCTTCGCCCTGCTTGCGCCCGCCGTTGGCCTGCTGGTGGTCGTGCTTGCCCAGGGCTATACGCGCTGGTGGCTGGACACCCCGTGGCTGGGCTGGGCACTGGTCGCCTCGATCGCGCTGTCCACCACCGCGTTCATCATCGAACACTACCGCCGCAACCCACTGCTGCAGACGCGGTGGCTGGCCAGCCTGCCGGTGATCCACTTCATCATCGGCGCGTTCCTGATCCGCTTCCTGACCACCGAGCAGTCCTATGGAGTGGTCGGCCTGATGCGCACGCTCGGCATGGGCCCGGATCAGATGCGGCCGTTGTTCGCGGTGATCCTGGCCGGCGTGGTCACCGGCATCGCCGCCAGCTCGCTGACCTTCGGGCCGAAGCGGCTGATCCCGCAGCTGCTGATGGCGATCCTGCTGCTCGGCAGCGCGGCCCTGCTCGACCAGAGCCGCACCAGCCAGGATCGCCCGCACGACTTCTTTGCCAGCCAGTTCCTGGCCTCGGTCGGCGCCGGCATGTTCATGGGGCCGCTGATCATGCTCGGCATCACCCAGGCCCTGAAACAGGGCGTGGACCACATGATCACCTTCCTGGTCACCCTTTCCATCACCCAGACCCTGGGCGGCCTGGCCGGCTCGGCCGTGCTGGGCACCTATCAGCTGCACCGCGAACAGGTGTATTCCGGTGCGCTGGTCAGCCAGCTGGATCCAGCCGACAACGTGGTCGCCCAGCGCTTGAAGCAGCAACAGCAGCTCTACGCCAGACTGATCACCGACCCGGTGCAGCGCAGCGCGCAGGGCACCGCGCAGCTGGCGCAGATCACCCGCCGCGAAGCCAACGTGCGCGCGTTCAATGATGTGTTCGCACTCAGCGGCCGCGTCGCGCTGGTCTTCCTTGGCTGGTTGCTGCTGCTGGCAGTCCGCACCGCCGTGCTCAAGCAATGGCGCAAACGCCACGCGCCGACACCTCCCCTTTCCGCGCCGACGCCTGGCAGCGTCGCGCCCCGATGAGCCCGCCCATGTCGACCCAACCCCCACACGACGACACCGCCCCGGAAAACGTCAACCCGCCGCCGCCCACCGACGCCGCGCCCGCCCCTGCGCCGCCGCCCGCAGCCGCGCCCTCGGGCGTGCCCAAGTACCTCAAGCCGAGCCTGCGCAGCGTGATCATCATGATCGTGATCGCACTGATCGGCATCGCGCTGATCCTGCGCGCGTGGTCGCTGTGGCCGTTCGAAACCTCGCGGGTCACGACCGACAACGCCTACGTCCGCGGCCAGATCACGGTGCTCGCACCACAGGTCAACGGCTATGTCACCGAGGTGCTGGTCAAGGACTTCCAGCACGTCAAGCAAGGCGAGCCACTGCTGCGCATCGACGACCGCATCTACCGCGAGAAAGTCGTCCAGGCCGAAGCCGACCTGGACAGCGCCAAGGCCGCGCTGGCCAACTCCGATCAATCGCAGGCGCAGAACCGTGCGCAGATCCAGGCCGCACAGGCCAACCTCTCCGCCGGCCAGGCCGAGCTCTCGCGCTCGCGCACCGAACTCAAGCGCTACGAAGAACTTGCCGCCCAGCAACTGGTCGCCCTCAACGACCGCGACAAGTTCCGCACCACCACCCAGTCCGCGCAGGCCAGCGTGCTGCAGTCGCAGGCGCAGATCCGCATCGCCGAAGAAACCCTGACCTCCACCCAGGTCGCCCGCAAAGGCCTGGAAGCCCGCGTCGAAACCGCCCAGGCCCAGCTGGCGCTGGCGAAGATCGACCTGGCCAACACCGTGATCCAGGCGCCACGCGACGGCCAGGTCAGCGAAGCCTCGGTGCGCCTGGGCCAGTACGTCACCGCCGGTTCGCAGCTGCTGTTCCTGGTACCCGACGCCCTGTGGGTGGTCGCCAACTTCAAGGAAGGCCAGACCTGGAAGATGCGCATCGGCCAACCGGCCACCTTCTCCGTGGATGCCTTCGACGGCGAGAAACTGCACGGCCACATCGAACAGATCGCCCCGGCCACCGGCTCCGAATTCAGCGTCCTGCGCCCGGACAACGCCAGCGGCAACTTCACCAAGGTCGTTCAGCGCCTGCCGATCCGCATCGCCATCGACCCCGACCAACCGCTGGCCCCGCGCCTGCGCCCCGGCATGTCGGTGATCGTCAAGGTGGATACCGCCGCCGAAGGGCGAGAGCCGGCCGGTGCGAAGCCGTAGCGCGCCCGCGCGCAGAACGCCAACGCCTTCCCCACCCCAGTCCGAAACCGTCGGAAGCGAGTCGGGCAGCCTGAAACAGGACCGTTGGAGCGGCATGGATGCCGCTCACGAGTCCCAAGGATGGGTTTACGGCGCGTCCTGCTCCAGGCTGCCCGGCTCGCTTCCGCAGAGGGGAACAGAGTGGCCGCTTTACACCTGCTCTGGCGCAGAAACGAAAAAAGCCGCGCAGGGGCGCGGCTTTTCATCATCAACAGCGTACCGACCAACGGTCGGCACCTACCGGCGGATGCAGCACCCCACGATCGGTACCTGCCTTACCCCGCACACCGCGCGCACAGGCCATGCACTTCCAGCGTCTGCGCCTGCGGCTGGAACCCGAGCTCCTTCGCCCGCTTCTCCAGCTGGCTGACAATCTCCTTGTCCTCCAACTCCACCGCACTGTGGCAGCTGTTGCAGATCAGGAACGGCACCGAATGCTGCGCACTGCTCGGATGGTGGCAGGCCACGAACGCATTCACCGATTCCAGCTTGTGCACGAAGCCATTGGCCATCAGGAAATCCAGCGCGCGGTAGACCGTCGGCGGGGCGTCGGCACCGACGCCCTTGCCATTGCGCACCCACTCCAGCAACTCATACGCCTTGACCGGCTTGCCGGCCTCGGCGATCAGGCGCAGCACGTTCGCGCGGATCGGCGTCAGCCGCAGCCCGCGTTCCGAACACACGCGTTCGACCACCTTCACGAAGTCGGAGGCGTCGTGAACGTGATGGTGCGGAGCGGTACAAGCGGTTTTAGCGGACATTCGCGGTCTCCTGTGGTCAGGCCGTCGGGACTTTAGTGAGTGCGACCTCGATGCGTTTCAAGGCCTCTTCACGCCCGGCCAGGAAGACCGTCTGCGAAATGTCCGGGCTCACCTGGGTGCCGGTGATGGCCACGCGCAGCGGCTGCGCCACCTTGCCCATGCCGATCTCCAGCGCCGCGGCGACGTCATGCAGTGCCGCCGAAACGCTCTCCACCGTCCACTCGCCGGCTGCGCCCAACAGCTCGCGGGCCTTGCCCAGCGCCAGTTCCGCGCCCGGCTTGAAGTGCTTGGCCACCGCCGCTTCGTCGTACTCGGTCAGCGGCTGGTACCAGACCACCGCCTTCTCGGCCATTTCCTTCAGCGTCTGCACGCGGTCGCGCAGCGCCACGACCACGTCCGCCGGGGCCGGACCGGCGTTCAGATCCAGGCCGAGCTTGTTCAGCTGGTAGACCAGGTGCGGGGCGATGTCGGCCGGCGCTTCAGTCTTCAGGAAGTGCTGGTTGACCCAGCCCAGCTTGGCCATGTCCAGGCGCGCGGCCTTGGAGTTGCAGTTGGTCACGTCGAACAGGTCGATCAGCTCTTGGCGGCTGAACAGCTCCTGGTCGCCATGCGACCAGCCCAGGCGGGCCAGATAGCTGAGCAGTGCATCGGGCAGGTAGCCGGCATCCTTGTACTGCATCACGTCGGCCGCGCCGGTGCGCTTGGATAGCTTGGCGCCCTGCTCGTCCAGGATCATCGGCATGTGGCCGAACTTCGGCACGGGGGCGCCGATGCCCTCGTACAGATTGATCTGGCGCGGGGTGTTGTTGATATGGTCGTCGCCGCGGATGACCTCACTGATGCGCATGTCCCAATCGTCCACTACCACGGCGAAGTTGTAGGTGGGGAACCCGTCCGGACGGAAGATGACCATGTCGTCCAGTTCGCTGTTGGCGATCTCGATGCGGCCCTTGATCAGGTCGTCGAACACGACCGTGCCCTCCAGCGGATTCTTGAAGCGGATCACGCGGTTCGGGTCATCCTTGTACGGCAGGCCCAGATCGCGCGCGGCGCCGTTGTAACGCGGCTTTTCCTGCTTGGCCATGGCGGCCTCGCGCATCGCGTCCAGTTCTTCCTTGGTCTCGTAGGCGTAGTACGCCTTGCCCTGCGCGACCAGCTGCTCGGCCACTTCCTGGTAACGGGCCACGCGCTGGGTCTGGTAGATCGGGCCTTCGTCATAGCCCAGGCCCAGCCACTCCATCGCCTCCAGGATCGCGTCGATCGCGCCCTGGGTGCTGCGCTCGCGGTCGGTATCTTCGATGCGCAGCACGAACTCGCCACCACGGTGACGGGCCTCCAGCCAGCAGTACAGCGCTGTGCGGGCGCCACCAATGTGCAGGTAGCCGGTGGGACTGGGGGCAAAACGGGTGCGGCAGGTCATGGAGGGCTCAGGGCGGGAAACGGAATCCCGGCAATTTTACCCCGCCCCGGCCGCAAACCGGGCACTCCTTGCCCGGTAGGGCGCGGGCTGCCCGTTCCAGGCGGCCCACGCGGTGGCACTCAGGGGGTCAGCAACGGCTTGCGCGGCAGCTTTTCATCGCGCATCGCCGCGTTGTAGACGAACGAGGCCACGATCGCGGCAGCCTGTTTCAGGTCTTCCGGCTCGGCGTGATCCCAGGTGTCCAGGTTGCTGTGGTGGACGTTGGTGAAGTAATCAAGCCGGTCCTGGATGAACTGGAACCCGGGCAGGCCGACGCGGTCGAACGCGATATGGTCGGTGCTGCCGGTATTGCGGGTAGCCACGGTGGTCGCGCCCACGTCATGGAACGGCGCCAGCCAGGCTTCGAAGATCGGCACCGCGGCCAGATTTTCCTGCGCATAGATGCCGCGGAACCGGCCCGAGCCGTTGTCCATGTTGAAGTACGCCGAGAACTTGTCGTAATCGCGCTGGCGCTGCAGGGCGCCGGTCGGCTCACGCATCGAGGCCGGCAGCTTGAGCTGCGCCGGATCGGTCGGCTCGGGGTAACGCGCGAAGTGCTTGGACACGTAGTCCTGGGAGCCGATCAGGCCCTGCTCCTCGCCACTCCACAGCGCCACGCGGATGGTGCGCTTGGGCTTGGCACCCACCGCCTTGAGGATGCGCATGGCTTCCATCATCACCGCCACGCCGGCCGCGTTGTCGGCCGCACCGGTGCCGGTGTGCCAGGAATCCATGTGCGCGCCGAGCATCACGATCTCATCGGCCTTGCCACTGCCGCGGATCTCGGCCAGCGTGTTGTAGCCAGGCTGGTCCTGCGTATCGGTGAAGCGGGCGTCGACATTCACGCGCAGCTTGACTGCCTGCTTCTGGTCGACCGCGCGCACCAGCTGGTTGTAGTGCTCGGCCATCATCGCCAGCTCGGGCACACCGACCGGTTCACCGGCCTTGCGCGAGCCACCGCCACCGACACGGATGATGCCGTTGTCCCAGCCGCTGATGCTGATCGTGGCCAGCACGCCCTGCTCGGCAAAGAAGGCGTTGGTGGCGCGGGTCAGCTCCTGCTTTTCCAGGTATTCCTTGGCCTTCTTGGCACGGTCGGCCTTGGCATCGGCGACGTCCTTGGGCACCGCGAACACCTGCAGCTCGGCCAGGCCGGCGTCGTCGTGGCGGTGCGAATCGGACTTGGTGGCCCGCTCGTAATCGCGTGCATCGTTGAGCAGCAGGATCTTGCCGGCAAGCTTGCCCTTGTACTGGTCCAGGTCGGCCAGCTTCTTGATCTCGACCTTGATCACCTCGCCTTCCACGGGGCCGTTGGTGCCCGGGGTCCAGGCTTTGGGCAGCGCATACAGCGGCGCCACGCGCGGGCTCAGCAGCTCCACGCTGGCGTTGCTGAACTCCCAGCCGCGGCCGAAGGCATCGAAGGCCTCGTCATGCACGTTGACCAGGCCCCACTCGTTGAACTTGCTGCGGGTCCAGCTATTGGCTTCGCCCATCGCAGGCGAATTGGTCAGGCGCGGACCGATCTGCTCGGTCAGATGGCTGAAGGTCGCCATCACCTGCGAACGGTGGAAGGCTTCCTGGCGGATGCGGCTGACCATGTCCAGGTCCACCGTTTCCTTCGTCTGTGCATCGGCGACGCCGCTCAGTGCCAATGCCACGCTCAACATGCCCCACTTGAACACGATTACCCCCGCCTCTCGGCCAGACCACGAACAATCCCCGAGTCTATCGAGCACGGGCCCGGTGCCCCCGGGCCAAGAGTCATGGTCAGTCCATCCAGCCGTACCAGAGCTGGCCGCGGGTGGGCAGCACCAGCAACCAGCGGCTGCGGTCCACCGAGGCGCTGGCGTAGACCGGCGCATGCACCGGCCAGTCACCCGGCAGCCCGCGGATGCCGATCTCGCGCAGGGCCTGCGCGCCTGCGCGCCACGGTCGGTAGGCCCCACACCACTCGGGCAGCGGCAGGCGCCCGCGCGCCTGCCGTGCCTGTTCCAGAAAGCGCAGCCCGTGCAGGGCGATCGCCTCGCGGGTGGCCGGGGCCAGCCCGAAGCGCACCAGCCCCGGCGCGCGCTCCGCGCCGGGCAGCGCCAGCAGCGGTGACGGCCACCCCGAGGCTTCGCCGCCCAGCAGCGAAGCCACCTCCAGCCGGGCAGGCAGCGCCCGGCGCACACGTTCCTGCAGACAGCGGCGCAAGCTCATCAGCGTTCCTCAGCTCAGGCGTGCGCCCAGTTCGTACCAGTCGACCCGGCGGGTCACCCACATCACCGCGGCCAGCACGGCGAACAGCAGCAGCGAGCCCATCAGCAGCGCGTTGTTCTCCGAGATCAGCAGCCCATACAGCGCGCCGTACAGGGCGCTGAGCATCACCGCAAAGCCCAGGCCGCGTTTCCAGCTCTTCAGTACACCGGCCAGGTACACGGTCTGGATGCCGATGCACGCCAGTGCCGAGAGCGCGTAGGCCTGCCAGAACGCAATGTGCTCGGAGAGGCTGAGCAGCAGCAGGAAGAAGATCGCCAGCGCCAGGCCGACCATCAGGTACTGCAGCGGGTGGATGCGCAGCTGCTTGATCAATTCGAACAGGATGAAGCCGACGAAGGTCAGCAGGATGAAGAGAATGCCGTACTTGCTGGCACGATCGGCCTGGGTATACACATCGACCGGATTGACCAGCTCCACGCTCACGGCTTCAGCATCGATGTCCGGGCGGTTGCGCAGCTGGTGCTGGGCACGCGAGGCCAGCGAGGACACCGCCCACTGTGCATCGAAGCCCTGTGCGTCGACCTTGCGCTCGTTGGGCAGGAAACTGCCACCGAACAGCGGATGTGGCCACGGCGAGCGCAACGCGATGCGGCTGTCATCGCCCACCGGCACCACCGACAGCGACCGGGTGCCATCGAGCACCAGCTCCAGCTCGACCCTGCTGCCCTTGAGCACGCCGCCACGCTCATCCTCCAGGCCGGGCAGGCCGACGTGCAGGCCGGTGCCGATGCCGTTGACGCCACCTGCATCAGGCAACAGGCTCATGGCGTTTCCATCCACGCGCAGGTTGGGCGAACCGACCAGGCCGCGCACGTCGGCGATGCCCACGGTCAGGAACGGCGCGCCATACACACGGCCGGCCTTGATCGGGTAATCGTCATCGGCGAACGTGGCGCTGACCGTGGCCTTCCAGCTGTAGACCGGCACGCGGAACAGGCCGACGCGGCGCTCGTCCGGCTGCATCACGCCGTCCACCTTCAGCGTGGCCGGCATCTGCAGCCACTGGCCCTGCTCGACCTGCTTTTCCTTTTTCTTGGTGCCGGCGGCATCCACCACCTCAACCTCGCGGGTCTCGGTCCATGGCACTACCCGGATCGGGCCGGTCAGGATCTGCGCGCCGGCACGGCTCTGCGCCACGCGCTGGTAAGCCTCGTCGCGGTAGGCCTCGCGCTCGCGGATCACGCCCTTGATCAGGCTCAGCGGAATCAGCAACAACAGGATCAGCCCGCCCACGATGGCGAACCGCAACAGCATCTTCAGGGATTTCATGACCCGTCCTCGGTTGGGAGGGGGCAGCTTCCCGCGCGCCGGTGTGCGGGGTTTGTGCCGGGTTTGAAGTCTGTGTGAAGTGCGGAAGCGATCAGCGCCGCGGTGGTAAGGAGGGCAGCCGCGACGGCAGCCACAACACCGCCTGCGCGCCACCGTCATCGCGGTTGACCAGGAGCACACGGCCGCCATGCAGGCGGGCCACTTCCTGCACGAACGACAGGCCCAGGCCGGAGCTGCGCTGGCCGGTGCCCGGTCGCGCAAGGGAATAGAAGCGCTCGAACACGCGGTCAAGCGCGTAGTCCGGCACGCCACTGCCGCGATCGGCCACGGTCAGTGCGATCCCCTCGCCCTCCGCAGCGGCACCGAGCGTGATGACGCTGCCGGCCGGTGAGAAGGCCACGGCATTCTCCAGCAGATTGTTGAGCGCCTGCCGCAGCAGATAGCCGTCGCCCTGCACGCTCTCGGCCTGCGCCTCCACATGGATTGCTACGCCCGCCGCCTGCGCACGTACTGCCACCGCATCTGCGGCCGCCTGCAGCAAGGGCGCCAGGGCAAGCCGCTCGTGTTTCTGCAGCCAGCCGTACTGCTCCACCTCGGCCAGCGCCAGCAGCTTGTCGATGGTCTCGGTGAGGCGCTGCGCCTGGCCTTCGATGCTGCGCGCGAAATGCGCGCGGTCGGCCTCCGGCAGCGGCTCCTGCAGCAGTTCAGCCGCGCCGCGGATCGCTGCCAGCGGACTCTTCATTTCATGCGTCAATGACTGCACGTACTGCTCGACGTAGGCCTTGCCTTCCAGCTTGCGGCGCATGGTTTCCAGCGCCTGGCCCAGATCGCCGATCTCATCGCGGCGCGGCTTCGGCGGCGGCACCGGTTCACCGGCGCTGACCGCCTTGGCATAGCGGTTGAGCCGGTTCACCCCGTGCATCAGCCACGCGGTCATCAGCAGGCCGATCAGCGCTGACAACCCGATCAACCACGCGCCACGCTTGATGATGGCGCGCTGGCTGGCCGCGATGAAAGGATCGATGCTGCGGTTGGGCTGGGCCAGGCTGAGCACGCCGATCAGGGTGCGCCCATCGGCGGGATCGAAGATCGGGGCGGCCACGTGCATCACCGAGTGGGTGTCATCACCGGGCGTTTCCGGGCTGGAGCGCGCCCCGTACTCACCGCGCAGGGTGCGGTAGACGTCGTTCCAGCGCGAGTTGTCGCGGCCGACATCGCGGCCGGTCGAGTCGTACACCACGATGCCCTTGGCATCGGTGATGGTGACCTGGTAATCCAGCGTGCGCTTGGGAAAGCGCCACACCATCGCCTTGGGGTCGCGCCGCTGCGCACGCGCCAGGTCAGAGACAAAGCGGCCGTCGCGGATATGCCCGGCCTTGAGATCGGCCGCCGCCATTTCCGCCAGCACGTTGGCCGCGTCGACCAGGGTCGACTCCATCGCCTGGCGCACGCCCGGCTTCACTTCATTGACGAAGATGCGCATCACGAAGAACGCGGCGATGCCCACGATCAGGAAGAAGCCCAGGAACAGTTTCAGGCCCAGCCGCATGCCTATACCTCCAGTGCGTAGCCCAGCCCACGGTGGGTGCGGATCGGGTCGCTTTCGGCGCCAGCGGCGCGCAGTTTGGCGCGCAGGGTTTTGACGTGGGTATCGACCGTGCGGTCAGCGCTGTCGGCATCGCTGTCCCACCCACGGTCCATCAGCTGGGCGCGGCTGAGGATCGCGCCGGGGCGCTGCAGCAGGGCCGCCATCAGTGCGTATTCGTAGCGGGTCAGATCCAGTAGCTGGTCACCGAAGCGGATCCGGCTGCCCTCACGGTCGATCGCGAAGCGGCCGTGCTGCTGCCAGCCCGACGCCCCGGCGGGCGCGGCGGACCGGCGAAGGCGCGCCCGGACCCGTGCCACCAGTTCACGCGGCGAGAAGGGCTTGGCCATGTAGTCGTCCGCCCCCAGCTCCAGCCCCAGCACGCGGTCGAACTCGTCATTGCGGGCGGTCAGGAAGATCACCGGCACCTCGCTGAAGGTGCGCAGCGTGCGGCAGACCTCGAAGCCGCTCATGTCCGGCAGGCCGACATCCAGCACCACCACGTCGAAGGCCTGCTGGCGCAGCCGGGTCAACGCCTGCCCGCCAAGCAGGCAATGCTCGGCGCCATAGCCTTCGCTGCGCAGCGCATAGAGAACGGTGTCGGCAATGGCGGTTTCGTCCTCGACCACCAGGACGTTGTGCAGGGGGTGGCTCATGCGCGCAGCATAGCCGCTGGGCCCGCCGCCCCGTACACTGCGCCGATGAATTACCGCCACGCCTTCCATGCCGGCAACCATGCCGATGTGCTCAAGCACATCGTGCAGCTTGCCCTGCTCGACACCTTCAAGCGCAAGGACAGCCCGTTCTTCGTGCTGGACACCCACGGCGGCGCTGGCCGCTACCTGCTGGCCAGCGAGGAAAGCCGCAAGACGCTGGAGGCCGAAGACGGCGTGATGCGCCTGATGGCCCAGCCGCAGCTGCCGGCCGTGGTCGAGCGCTATCTCAAGGCGGTCCAGGCCGACAACCCGGTCGGGGCGATGATCAGTTACCCCGGTTCGCCGCTGTTGACCGCCCAGACCCTGCGCGAGCAGGACCGCATGGCCGTCTGCGAAGTGCAGGATGCCGAGGCCGCCGCGCTGAAGGCGCTGTTCGCCCATGACAGCCGGGTGGCCGTGTATCACGCTGACGGCTACGCCCAGAACAAGAAGCTGCTGCCGCCCAAGGCCAACGGCGTGAAGATCGGCCGCGGGCTGGTCCTGATCGACCCGCCCTACGAGGGTCAGGACGCCGAATACCAGGCCATCCTGGCCTCGGTGACCGAGATCCTGGGCCGCTGGCCGCAGGCCAGCTTTGCGATCTGGTTCCCGATCAAACAGCGCCGGACCATCCTGCATTTCCTGCGCAAGGCCTGCGCCCTGCCGGTGAAATCGGTGCTGACCGCCGAACTGCTGATCCGCCCGGACGACTCCCCGCTGCGGCTCAACGGCAGCGGCATGCTGCTGCTCAACCCGCCGTGGCAGTTCGACCAGGTCCTGGCCCCGGCCATGCCGGCGCTCAAGCAGCATCTGGGCGAGGCAGGCGCCTCGACCCGCCTGCAGTGGCTCAAGCAGGCCGAATGACCCCCTGAATCCCAGGCCGGCACCCGGCCTGGCCGGCGCCTCCCATCCGGCACAGCGTGAGTGATCCGTTCACGGAACGCTGCCCCCGGGATGCGAGAATCCGAAGACCACCAAGGAATCACCGGTATGGCTACCCGTAACCGCATGCCGCCCTGGCACGAGATTTTCAAGGCACCCAGTGGCCACGAGCTGCTGATCCGCCCCATCCGGCCGGAAGACGGCCCGCCGCTGCATGCCGCGTTCAGTCTGTTCGGGCCCGAAGAGATCCGCGACCGCTTCCTGCAGTCGGTCACTGAACTGTCGCCGGAAACGACGCAGCGCCTGACCCATCCCAATCCCAAGAGCGAAATCACCCTGGTCGCGGCCGAGTCCCTTCCCGCCGGTGAAGCGGTGGTGGGTGCGGTGGCGCGCGCCTCGATCATCCCCGGCACCCGCGAAGCCGAGTACGCGATTCTGGTCAGCCGCTTCCTGGTCGGCCAGGGCCTGGGCCGGCAGCTGATGCGCAAACTGGTGAAGTGGGCGCGCGGCAAGTATCTGGATCGGCTGTACGGCGATGTCGCCGAAGAGAACGAACCGATGAAGCAGCTGGCCGCTTCGCTGGGCTTCCAGCCGATCCCGCACCCCAACGGCACCCCGGGCCTGGTGCGCATGGTGCTCGAACTGGACAGCTGATGGGACGCCGGGCACTGCCCGGCTGATCCGGATGACGCGGCCGCCACGTGGCGGTCTGCTAAAATCGACGGTTCATGTCACGCACCTCCTATCCCGTTCCGCCGCTGCCACGTCCTGGACAGCTCCGCGCCTGGTGGCGCGCTCCCGCTTCGGCGACAGCGCTGGCGTGGTACATCGCCCGCGCGGCACAGTCGCACGACGGGCCGTTGCTGGTGGTCGCGCGCGACAACCACGGCGCCAACCAGATCGAAGCCGACCTGCACACCCTGCTGGGCAGTGCCGGCGACGTGCCGATCGTGGCCTTCCCGGATTGGGAAACCCTGCCCTACGACGCCTTCAGCCCGCACCCGGACATCATTTCCCAGCGCCTGGCCGCGCTGCACGCCTTGCCATCGCTCAAGCGCGGCATCGTGGTGGTGCCCGTGCAGACGCTGCTGCAGCGGCTGGCCCCGCTCAAGTACGTCATCGGCGGCAGCTTCGACCTGACGGTGGGCCAGCGCCTGGATATGGACGCGGAAAAGCGCCGACTGGAATCAGCGGGCTACCGCAACGTGCCGCAGGTGATGGACCCGGGTGATTTCGCAGTGCGTGGCGGCCTGCTCGATGTCTACCCGATGGGCGCCGATGCGCCGCTGCGGGTGGAACTGCTCGACGAAGACATCGATTCGATCCGCGCCTTCGATCCGGAATCGCAGCGCTCGCTGGAGAAGGTCGAGGCGGTCCACATGCTGCCCGGCCGCGAAGTGCCGCTGGACGATCTCAGCGTCTCGCGCGTGCTCAACACGCTGCGCGAACGCTTCGACGTGGATACCCGGCGCAGCGCGCTGTACCAGGATCTCAAGGCCGGTATCGCACCGGCCGGCATCGAGTATTACCTGCCACTGTTCTTTGACCAGACCGCCACGCTGCTCGATTACCTGCAGCCCAACGTGCTGCCGGTGCTGGCGCCGAACGTGTTCGACGCCGCGGCCGCCTTCTGGGCGCAGACGCAGAACCGCTACGAGCAGCGCCGCCATGATGTGGAGCGGCCGCTGCTGGCCCCGGAAGAGCTGTACGCCAGCCCCGAACAGCTGCGTGGCACGCTCAATGGCCTGGCCCGCGTGGAAGTCTGGCCGCCGGACCACGACCGCATCGCCGATGCGCAGCCGCTGGGCGACCAGCCACTGCCGCCGCTGCCGGTGGCGGCCCGCGACGCCCCGGCCGCCGAGGCACTCAAATCCTTCATCGGTCACTACCCCGGCCGCGTGCTGATCGCCGCCGATTCCGCCGGCCGCCGCGAAGCCCTGCTCGAAGTCCTGCTTGCCGCCGAGCTGAAACCGCCGGTGGTCGCGGACCTGCCCGGCTTCCTGGCCGATGACAGCGTGCGCTTCGGCATCACCGTGGCGCCGCTGGAAGATGGTTTCGCACTGGAGAGCCCGCCGATCGCGGTGCTCACCGAGCGCCAGCTGTTCCCCGAACGGGCCGGCCAGCAACGCCGCAGCCGCCGCGCCTCCCGTGAGCCCGAAGCGATCATCCGCGACCTCGGCGAGCTGAGCGAAGGCTCGCCGATCGTGCATGAGGACCACGGTGTCGGCCGTTACCGTGGCCTGATCGTGCTCGATGCCGGCGGCATGCCCGGCGAGTTCCTGGAGATCGAATACGCCAAGGGCGACCGCCTGTACGTGCCGGTCGCCCAGCTGCACCTGATCAGCCGCTATTCCGGCGCTTCGCCGGAAACCGCGCCGTTGCATTCGCTCGGTGGCGAACAATGGACCAAGGCCAAGCGCAAGGCGGCCGAGAAGGTCCGCGACGTCGCCGCCGAACTGCTGGAAATCCAGGCGCGTCGCCGTGCCCGTGCCGGCCTGGCGTTGCACGTGGACCGCGCAATGTACGAGCCGTTCGCGGCCGGGTTCCCGTTCGAGGAGACGCCCGACCAGCTCGCGGCGATCGACGCCACGCTGCGCGATCTGGCCAGCAGCCAGCCGATGGACCGCGTGGTCTGCGGCGACGTGGGTTTCGGCAAGACCGAGGTCGCCGTGCGCGCCGCGTTCGCCGCCGCCAGCGCCGGCAAGCAGGTCGCCGTACTGGTGCCCACCACCCTGCTGGCCGAACAGCATTACCGCAATTTTCGCGATCGCTTCGCCGATTGGCCGCTCAAGGTGGAAGTGCTCTCGCGCTTCAAATCCACCAAGGAGATCAAGGCCGAACTGGAGAAGGTCGCCGCCGGCACCATCGACGTCATCATCGGCACCCACCGCCTGCTACAGCCGGACGTGAAGTTCAAGGACCTCGGCCTGGTCGTGGTCGATGAAGAGCAGCGCTTCGGTGTACGCCAGAAGGAAGCGCTCAAAGCGATGCGCGCCAACGTGCATCTGCTCACGCTGACCGCCACACCCATCCCGCGCACGCTCAACATGGCCATGGCCGGCCTGCGTGACCTGTCGATCATCGCCACGCCGCCGCCGAACCGGCTGGCGGTCAAAACCTTCATCACCGCCTGGGACAACGCGCTGCTGCGCGAGGCGTTCCAGCGCGAACTGGCCCGTGGTGGCCAGCTGTACTTCCTGCACAACGACGTGGAGAGCATCGGCCGCATGCAGCGCGAGCTGGCCGAGCTGGTGCCCGAAGCACGCATCGGCATCGCGCACGGGCAGATGCCCGAACGCGAGCTGGAGCGGGTGATGCTGGACTTCCAGAAGCAGCGCTTCAACGTTCTGCTGTCGACCACGATCATCGAATCGGGCATCGACATCCCCAACGCCAACACCATCATCATCAACCGCGCCGACCGCTTCGGCCTGGCCCAGCTGCATCAGTTGCGTGGCCGCGTGGGGCGTTCGCACCACCGTGCCTACGCTTACCTGGTGGTGCCGGACAAGCGCGCGATGACGCCCGATGCCGAAAAGCGCCTGGAGGCGATCGCCTCGATGGACGAACTCGGCGCCGGCTTCACCCTGGCCACCCACGATCTGGAAATCCGCGGCGCCGGCGAGCTGCTTGGCGAGGACCAGAGCGGCCAGATGGCCGAGGTCGGCTTCAGCCTGTACACCGAGCTCCTCGAACGCGCGGTGCGCAGCATCCGCCTGGGCAAACTGCCGGACCTGGATGCGGGCGAAGAGGCGCGCGGTGCCGAGGTCGAACTGCATGTGCCGGCATTGATCCCGGACGACTACCTGCCCGACGTGCACACCCGCCTGACCCTGTACAAGCGCATCAGCAGCGCGCGCGACACCGGTGAGCTGCGCGAACTGCAGGTGGAGATGATCGACCGTTTCGGCCTGCTGCCGGATCCGGCCAAGCACCTGTTCGCGATCGCCGAACTCAAGCTGCAGGCCAACGTGCTGGGTATCCGCAAGCTGGAACTGGGCGAGAACGGTGGCCGCATCGTGTTCAACCCCAAGCCGGAAATCGACCCGATGGCGGTGATCCAGCTGATCCAGAAGCAGCCCAAGCTGTACACGATGGATGGGCCGGACAAGCTGCGCATCAAGCATCCCCTGCCGCTGCCCGAAGACCGTTTCAGTGCCGCCAAGGCGTTGCTGCTGACCCTGTCTCCGCGCTGATTTCACGCCTGGCGCCGGTCGCCAGGCGGTATCTTTCCACCGGCACGGGCGGCATGCCGCCCTGCCAGGATGGCGGTCTTCCGGCCGCCCACCACCGGACGCCCCCATGTTCGACTCCCCCCGGTTCGACGATGCCCACCCGCAGGCGTGTTCCATCGATGCCCTGTCGATGTCGCTGCAGATGCGCGACCAGTACACCCGTTTCCACTGCGACCGTGTCGGCCTGCTGGGCGAGCAGCTCGGCCGCCTGTGCGATCTGGATGAGGCCCAGCGCGCGCATCTGGCGCTCGCCGCGCGCTTCCACGACATCGGCAAGATCGGTATTCCCGATAATGTGCTGCTGCACCCGGCCCGGCTGGATGACGAACAGCGCGCGATCATGCGCACCCATCCCGAGCGGGGCGAACGCATCTTCGCCGCGACCGGGCGCGCCGATGCGGCCGAGGTAGCGCGTCTGATCCGCGCCCATCACGAGGCCTTCGATGGCGGCGGCTATCCGGACGGCCTGAAGGGCAGCGAGATTCCGCTGGGCGCACGCGTGCTGACCATCGTGGATGGCTACGACGCGATGACCAGCACCCGTCCGTATCGCGGCCCGATGCCGCATGCCAAGGCGATGGGCATCCTTGCCGACCAGCAGGGCGGCCTGATCGACCCGGAGGTGTTCGGGCTGTTCACCCGGATGATGGCCGCCACTACGTAGTCTCGGCCTGGGTTTGCCGCGAGCGTGCTGGAAAAGAAAAACCCGGCTTTCGCCGGGTTTTTCATGTCACTCAACCGCGTGCGATCACCAGATCACAACGCGCTTGTCGTCGGCCCGCACCATCGCATCGCCGGCCTTGCACTCGAACGCCTGCGCGTACGCCGGCATGTTCGACGGCGCACCGTTGGCGCGGAAGTTGGCCGGGGCGTGCGGGTCGGTGTTCAGGCGCACGCGCAGCTCGCCTTCATTGAAGTTGCGGCGCCACACGGTGGCCCAGTTCATGAAGAAGCGCTGGTCCTGCGAATAGCCGTCCACCTCGACGTTGGCCTTCGGGTCTTCCTTCAGCGCCATCTGCAGCGCGTCGTACGCCACGGTCAGGCCACCCAGGTCGCCGATGTTCTCGCCCAGGGTCAGCTTGCCCTTCACGTTCACGCCCGGCAGCGACTCATAGCCGTCGAACTGCGCGACCAGCTGGTCGGTGCGCTGGGTGAAGGCCGCACGGTCGCTGTCGGTCCACCAGTTGTCGAAGTTGCCGTTGGCGGCGAACTGGCTGCCCGAATCGTCGTAGCCGTGCATCATTTCGTGGCCGATGACCGCACCGATGCCGCCGTAGTTGAGCGCCGGATCGGCCTTGGCGTCGAAGAACGGCGCCTGCAGGATCGCCGCCGGGAACACGATCTCGTTCTTGGTGGCGTTGTAGTAGGCGTTGACGGTCTGCGGGGTCATGCCCCACTCGGTCTTGTCGACCGGCTTGCCGATCTTGTTGAGCATGAAGCGGTAGTTGAACGTGCGCGCGGCCTGCATGTTGCCCAGGTAGCTGTCGCCGTTGGTTTCCAGGCCCGACCAGTCACGCCACTTGTCCGGATAGCCGATCTTCGGGGTGAAGCTGGCCCACTTTTCCAGTGCCTTCTTGCGGGTGTCTTCGCTCATCCACTCCAGCTTCTCCAGGCGCGCCTTCAGCGCCACCGAGAGGTTCTCCACCAGGTGCTGCATCTGCACCTTGGAGTCGGCCGGGAACACGGCATCGACATACATTTGGCCCAGGCCTTCGCCGATGGCGCCGTTGACCGACTCCAGCACGCGCTTCCAGCGCGGCTGCATTTCCTTCTGGCCACGCAGGGTGGTGCTGTAGAAATCGAAGTTGGCCTTCTCGAAGGCGCTGCTCAGGTACGGCGCGGCGTCATCGATGGTGTGGAAGCGCAGGTAGGCCTGCCAGGTGGCCGCCGGCACGTCGGCCAGCATCTTGTCCACTTCACCGAAGAAGCCCGGCTGGGCCATCGAGAACTTCTGCGCAGCCGGCACCTTCAGGGTGTCAAACAGCGCGGTCCAGCTGAAGTTCGGGGTCAGCTTGTCCGCGTCCGCGGCGCTGACCGGGTTGTAGCGCTTGGCCGGGTCACGCATTTCGATGCGCGACATCGAGGCCTTGGCCAGGCGCGTCTCGAAGTCCATCACGGCCTTGGCCTGGGTCTTGGCCTGCTCGGCATCGACGCCGGACAGGGTCAGCACCTGGGCGATGTAGGCAACGTACGCATCGCGGATCTTGGCCTGCGAATCGTCGAAGTAATAGCCCTTCTCCGGCAGGCCGAGGCCGCCCTGGCCGACATAGGCGATGACGTTGGCCGAGTCCTTGTAATCGGCGTTGGCGAACAGCGAGAACAGCACGCCCTGGCCCACCGCCTGGCTGTCGCGCAGGTACTGGGTGATGGCGGCGGTGTCGTTCAGCGCGGCGATCTTGTCCAGCTGCGGCTGCAGCGGGGTGATGCCGGCGGCCTCGATCTTGGCTTCGTCCGAACCGGTCTTCCAGATGTCGCCGATCTTGGCTTCCACCGTGCCGGCCTTGGCCTGGCTGGCGGCTGCCTGCTGCACCAGCGCGTGCTGCACTTCCAGCGAGCGCTCGCGCAGGATTTCGAAGCTGCCCCAGGTGGTCTGGTCGTTCGGGACCGGGTTGGCCTTGAGCCACTTGCTGTTCACGAACCCGTTGAGGTCGGTACAGGCGGCGATGGTGGTGTCCAGATCGGCATTGTTGAGCGAGATCAGCGCGGTCTTGATCTGCGACTGATCAAACGCCGGCTTGGCATCGGCGGTGGCGGCAGGCGCGGTATCGGTCTTGCCACAGGAGGCCAGCGACACGGCGATGGCGACGGTCAGGCCCAGCGGGACCAGCTTGGAAAACTTCATTCGACTCTCCGGCTACAGATGGATGCATCGCCCGGACCACGGGCAATCGGGCAGCGTAGCGCGGGAGGGGAGCGGGCGGACCGGCCAAAGGTCACAGGGGGAGCGGGTCGTCACCGGTCGGTAGGTGCGGACCGTTGGTCCGCACTCGCCGGGCATCGCATACCCACCAACGGTGGGTATCTACCGCGCCTTGCCTTGGTTCGCCACAGCCTCGGCAGCCTTGCGTGCCGCTTCCGGATCGCCCAGATAGCGGAACGACTGCACCGTCAGGTCGTCGTTGAGTTCGAACAGCAGCGGGATGCCGGTCGGGATGTTGAGCTCCAGGATGGCTTCCTGCGAGACGTTGTTGAGGTACTTGTACAGCGCGCGCAGCGAATTGCCGTGGGCGGTGACCAGCACGGTCTTGCCGTCCTTGAGCTGCGGGGCGATCGAATCGAACCAGTACGGCAGTACGCGGTCCAGCGTGGTGGCCAGCGATTCGGTGCCGGGCAGCGCATTGCGGTCCAGGCCGGCGTAGCGGCGGTCGTGGATCGGGTGGCCCGGGTCTTCGATGTCCATCGCCGGCGGCGGGATGTCGTAGGAGCGGCGCCAGATCTTGACCTGGTCCTCGCCGTGCTTGGCCGCAGTCTCAGCCTTGTCCAGGCCCTGCAGCCCGCCGTAATGACGCTCGTTCAAGCGCCAGCTCTTGCTGACCGGCAGCCAGTCCTGGTCCAGCTCGGCCAGGGCGCCCTGCAGGGTGTGGATGGCGCGCTTGAGCACCGAGGTGTGCGCGACATCGAACTGCAGCCCTTCTTCACGCATCAGGCGGCCGGCGGCGGCGGCCTCGCGGCGGCCCTGTTCGGTCAGTTCCACGTCCACCCAGCCGGTGAAGCGGTTGTCCAGGTTCCACTGGCTCTGGCCGTGGCGCAACAGTACGAGTTTCCGGGTCACTGCAGTATCTCCGACAGATGGCAAGGCAGACCCGCATTGTAGCGGCAACCCTGCCCTGCCCGTCCGCCGCCGGGCCGCCCCTGGCGCTCAGGGATGCGGATGCCCGTGGTGGCCCTGCGCGTCGGGTGCGGCGCGCCGGCGGCTGTCGCCGCTGCCGTGCGCATGGCTGCCGTGGGCGTGCGCGGCGTGATCGTGGGCCGCATGGTCATGCCCGGCATGGTCATCGGCATGCGGATCGCGCGGGCTGCCGACGCTGCAGGGATCGCCGCAATGGTCCGACTCGATCTGCAGCGTCACATGGTCGATGCCGTACTGCTCGTGCAACCGGGTGCCCAGCTCGCGCCGCAGGCGATCGGCATCCACGCCGGTGCCCATGACCACGTGCGCGGTCAGCGCCGGCGTACTGGACGCCAGCGCCCAGACGTGCAGGTCGTGCACATCCACCACGCCATCGTGGGCGCACAGGGTGCCGCGTACCGCCGTGACATCCATGCCCTTTGGCACGCCTTCCAGCAGCACGTTGATCGCCTCGCGCATCAACACCCAGGTGCGCGGCAGCACCCACAGGCCGATCAGCACGGCCAGAATCGGATCGATCGGCTTCCAGCCGGTCCAGCGGATCAGCAGCGCGCCCAGGATCACCGCGACCGAGCCGAGCATGTCCGCCCAGACTTCCAGGTAGGCCCCCTTGACGTTGAGGCTCTCGCCACTGCCCGCGCGCAGCAGGCGCATCGAAATCAGGTTGATGACCAGCCCGAACACCGCGATCACCAGCATGCCGGTGGAGGCGATCTCCTGCGGCGCGCGGAAACGCTGTACCGCCTCCCAGAGAATGTAGCCGGCGACCACGAACAGCATGCCGCCGTTGATCATCGCGCCGATCGCTTCCAGCCGCGCATAGCCATAGGTGCGCTTGGCATCGGGCGGGCGCCGGCTGAGCCGGACCGCGACCAGCGCGATCATCAGCGCAAGCGTGTCGGTGGCCATGTGCGCGGCATCGGACAACAGCGCCAGGCTGTTGGTCCAGAACGCACCAGCCACCTCCACCAGCAGGAAGGTGGTGGTCAGCCCCAGCGCCCACCACAGGGGTTTCTCGTGGCGGATCTCGCTGGGCAGATGGTCGTGGTCGTGACCCATGGAAGCTCTCCTGGACAATGCCGGCAGGGTAAGCAGCGCCTCGCGCGGAGACTATTACACTTACCGCAGCGTTCAGTTTGCAACTCAATAACACCAGCGCCCGGCCGCTACCTCTCGACGGCCTGTGTGGCGGGAAGACAATCGTGCATAACGTTCCAAATCTTGATGAAGCCAGCCAACCGCTGGCGCTGGCCTGGGCACAGACGCTGACGCAGACGCCGGCCGCCGCGGCGACGCTGCTGGGCAGCCTCTCGGCGGAGAGCCCGCCCGGGCTGGCCCACCATTTCTACGATGTGCTGCTCGAAGACCCGCGCGCGGGCCGCTTCCTCTCGCACGACCAGGTACGCCTGCGCCTGAAACCGGCGATGCAGCGATGGCTGCAGCAGATCCTCACCGCCACGCCGGACAGCATCAACGCGCTGGTCGCCGCGCAGCGCGTGATCGGTGACGTACATGCCCGCGTGGGCATTCCGGTGGATCTGGTGGCCCGCGGTGCGCGTGTCCTCAAGCATCGCCTGTTCGACCGCATCATCGCGCAGGCCGACGACAGTGCGACCGCGTTCGCGGCGATCCACTGCCTCAGCGCCTCGATGGATATCGCGCTGGAAGGCATGACCCTGGCCTACACGCACGCACGCGAACGCTCTTCACGGACCGATGCGGCCTACCGCCTGTTCTCGCTGGTACAGAACGTCAGCACCGAGCGCGAGCGTCAACGTGCCCTGCTGCTGGATTGGGAAAACGCGCTGCTCTATGCGATGGCCAGCCAGAATGCGGACGCCGAACTCACCGGGCTGGCCCAGTCCGAATTCGGCCTGTGGTTCACGCACAAGGGCATTCCCAGTTTCGGCGAAAGCAGCGAGACCGGCCAGGTCGGCGCCCTGGTGGCCGCGGTCGATACCCAGCTGCGCGAAGCGCTGGCGCATGCCGATTTCGCAGCGCGCTTCGGCGCGCTGCAGGGCATCCGCGAGCGGCTGGCGCAGATCCGCACGCTGATGGGGATGTTGTTCGAACGGATCGGCGAACTCGATGCCGGCAGCGACGCACTGACCAACCTGCTCAACCGTCGCTTCCTGCCTACCGTGCTGCGGCGGGAAATCGAGCTGGCCAATGCCACGCAGACGCCGTTCTCGGTGCTGCTGCTGGATCTGGACCACTTCAAGGCGATCAATGATGCGCACGGCCATGACGGCGGCGACCGCGCCCTGCAGCACGTGGCCGCCCTGCTCGGCCAGCTCACCCGTGGCAGCGACTACCTGTTCCGTTATGGCGGTGAGGAGTTCGTGGTGGTGCTGGTGGCGGCCACGGCCGCCCAGGCCGAGGTGATCGCGGAAAATCTGCGCAAGCACATCGCGCAGAGCCCGGTGCAGCTGGCCAATGGCCAGCACCTGTCGCTGACCACCAGCATCGGCGTCGCCGCGCATGATGGCCATCCCGACTACGAGCGGCTGATGGCGCGCGCCGATGCGGCGATGTACCAGGCCAAGAAGCGCGGGCGCGACCAGGTGGTGCTGGCCACCGACACACTCCCCGATGCCCCGGGCAGACAGGCCCTGCAGCGCGGATGATCCCCTCGGGGCGGATGCCGCCCCTCATCCGCCTGTTGCGGCAACGGTGGCTGACCAATGGCGCATGTCCGGCGCGCGCCGTGCGGCGTAGCATCGCAACACTGCCGTCCGTTACAGGAACACGCCGATGTCGATCCGCCGCACCCTGACCCGCCCCGCTCTGTTGCTGCTTCAGTCGGCGCTGCTGATGACGCCGCTGCTGGCCACGGCGCGCGAGGTGGCTGCGCCGGCCGAGCATGTGGAGGCCGACGGACCGTACGTATTCCGTACCGCCACGGGCCTGGAGGCATCGTGGGTGTGCAAGGACCACGTAATCCGCCGCGAGCTGCCGGCACGCGGGGAGGCCACGGTGGTCGCGCCCGAATGCGGCTATCGGCACCCGCTGACCGTGCTGCCGCCGCGCACGGCGGAGATCGCCCGGTTTCCGGCCACGCCGCGGATCGTCGCGCTGTCGGACATCCATGGCCAGTACGGCCTGCTGGTGACGCTGCTGCGCGCCCACCACGTGATCGACAGCGAAGACCGCTGGTCGCTGGGCGATGCCACGCTGGTGGTGGCCGGTGATGTCTTCGATCGCGGCCCGCAGGTCACCGAGGCGTTCTGGCTGCTCTACAGCCTGCAGCAGCAGGCGGCGGCGGCCGGTGGTGCGGTCCACTTCGTGCTCGGCAATCACGAGACGATGGTGCTCTACAACGACCTGCGCTACGTCAACCCGAAGTACCTCAAGAGCGCGCAGCTGCTTGGCCGCTCCTATCCCGCGCTGTACGGCCCGGACTCGACGATCGGCCAGTGGCTGCGCACCCGGCCGGTGCTGCTGCGCATCGGCGATACCCTGTTCCTGCACGGCGGCATCGCACCGGAGAACCTGGACCTGGTGCGCAACATCGATGCCACCAATGCCGGCTACCAGGCGGCGGTCGGTCTGCCCAAGGAGCAGGTCAAGGCTGCACCGGACACCGCCCGCCTGTTCGATGGCAAGACCAGCCCCATCTGGTACCGCGGCTACTTCGATGGCCGCATGGACACCGCCCAGATCGAGGCCCTGCTCAGACAGCTCGACCTCACCCGCATCGTGGTCGGCCACACCTCGATGCCGCATGTCAGCAGCTTCCACGGCGACCGCATCATCGCCATCGACAGCAGCATCAAGAACGGTGAGAACGGCGAGTTGCTGTTCATCGAGAACGGCGCCCTCAGCCGTGGCCTGCTCGATGGCTCGCGGGTGCCGCTGGCCGAAGGCAGGATCGGCGAAAGCGACTGACCCGGTCGTGCCGACCGGTCAGGACGGCACCGATCAGCGCGGCTTGTAGATGCGCGAGACCATCCAGCCACCGTGACTGCGGAAGCGGCCGCTGTCGCCGGTCAGGGCGAAGCGCAGCGCGACCACCGTGGCGCGCCCGCGGGAACAATGCCAGTCGCGTGCTTTGCCATAGGCCTTGCGGAAGGCCCGGAACGGGCCGCGGGCCTGCGTGGTGTCCAGTTCGCCCTCAGGCGGGTCCATGGCCTCGGCAGGGGCTGACGGCGGATGCGCTGCAGGGCGGGTGGCGTCCGGATGGAGATGGTTTGACATGGCGTCCCTTCGATCAACGAGGCCCGGAATCGGCCTCCTGATCGATAAACCGTCAGAACCATTGCAAACCTATCGCGCCCCGGTCATACCCGGTGCGCGACCGTCCAGGCGCTGCTCCAATGCCTTGATGCGGCTCAGGAACTCCGAGGTCGGCGCCAGTTCCTGCAGGTGCGGGCGGGCCCGGGCGATCTGAGCACGGGCACCGGCGGGATCGCCGTTGGCGAACAATGCCTCGGCCAGCGGGATGCGCCACTTGGCGGTTGCGGTGGAATCGGCGCCGTAGAAGCCGGCAAACGTATCCACCAGCTGCGCCGACAGTGGCACCGCCGCCGGATCGCCCCGGCGCTGGGCCAGCAGTGCCTGCTGCATCTGCAGGCGCAGTCCAAGCCACGGCGGCAGCTTGGGATGGGCCCGGCCGAACGCCGTCAGCACCCGCGCGGCCTCGGCATGCTGCCCAGCCCGGGTCAGCCATTCGATTTCAACCAGCTGCAGCACCAGCAACTGCGGTGACTCCGGCGGCAGTTCCTGGCGCCACAGCGCGGCCACCTGCTGCAGCGGTGCCTGCGCTTCGGCGGTGCGGTCGGTGCGCAGCAGCAACCGGGCCAGCACCATCTCCACATCCAGCGTGTCGGCGTGCGCGGGCCCGAGCAACGCGCGATAGCGCGCCAGCGCAGCGCGGTAGTTCTGCTCGGCCTGCGCGTAGTCGCCGCGGGCCTCCTCCATCAGGCCATGCGCATACTGTTTGACCGCGTAGGCGCGGCTGTCCACGCCATCCACCGCGGCGCTGGTCTGCAGGCTGTTGCGGAAGTGCTGATCGGCGGCGTGGTAGCGGCCCAGATCAAGATATTGGCCCGCCAGCGCGGCCTCGGCCGAGGCGGTGTAGCTGCTGCCTGCGCCGAACATCTGCCGGGTCAGCGCGAAGCCCTGCTCGGCCAGCGCCAGGGCCTCGTCGATGCGGCCCTGGTTGAGCAGTGTGGAGGACAGCGCGCGCAGCACACGCTGGTACTCCGCCCCCTGCACACCGTGCTCGCGCGATGCCTCGGCCATGGCTTCGCGTAGGATCGCTTCGGCCTTGTCAAGCTCGCCCTGGGCGCGGTACAGATCGCCGAGGTTGGCCATCGCGGCCAGACCGCCGCGCTGCAGCGGGGCACCGGTCCCGCCCCGGCTCAGGGCCAGTGCCGCGCGGAAGGACTGCTCTGCCTCCCCGGGCTGCTCCAGCTGCGCCTGGGCCAGGCCACGTGCGTTCAAGGCCTTCACCCGCACCGCCGGGGCGTCGTCCTGATCGAGCAGCGCGAGCGCGCGCCCGGCACTGGCCAACGCCTCCTGCTCACGCCCGGCGCTGAGCAGCTGGACGGCCAGACTGGCGCGGGCGTCGGCGATCTCATGCGGCGCGGCGCGCGTGCGCACCAGCCCATCCACACTGTCCCGCAGCAGGGCCTCGGCATCCTGAGGTTGGCCAAGGTTCTGATAGGCGCGCCCCAGCGCGGCCTGCATGCGCGCGCGCAGTGCGGGCGAGACGGTGCGGTCATGCTCGAGCCGGCGTGCACCCAGATCAAGCACCTCGCGCGCGGTCATCGGCGCGCCGTTGCGCAGGCCGGGATCGGCCGCATCGAAGGCGGCCACCAGCACATCGGCGATGCCGGCCGCGGCAACCGCATTGTTCTCGGCCTGCCGCCGCGCCTCGCTCAGCCGCAGCACGAAGGCCAGCACCATCACCGCCACCAAGGTGAGCAGCACGCTGGCGCGCCATTGCCGGCGCAGCAGCAGGCGCGCACGATGCCAACGGCTGGGGCGACGCGCGCGCACCGGGCGGTGTGCCAGGTAACGTTCAACATCTTCGGCCAACGCATCGGCGGAGGCGTAGCGCTCCGCCGGATCCGCGGCGCGGACCTTGGCCGCGATCGCCAGCAGGTCGGCGGGCACGCTGCGCGCCGGTGCCGGCGCGGGCGTGGGCTGCAGGAGCGCTTCGAGCATCACGCCAAGACTGTAGACATCGCCCACCACGCTGGCCGGGCGTCCGGCCAGCCGCTCCGGGCTGGCGTAAGCCGGGGTCAGGAATGGCGCGGCATCATCGGCGTCGCCCAGCAGATGCGCGATGCCGAAATCCAGCAGTACCGGCTGGCCGTCGGGTCGCACCAGCACGTTGCCCGGCTTGAGATCGCAGTGGACCACCGATTGCGAATGCGCGGCCTGCACCGCGCGGCAGATCGTCACGAACAGCCGCAGGCGAGCGGGCAGATCCAGCGCCAGGGTGCGGCAGGCCTCGTCCAGCGGCTCGCCATGCACGTATTCCATCACCAGATAGGGCTGACCGCCCTCGGCCACGCCGACGTCATACAGCCGGGCGATATGCGGGTGCTGCAGGTCGGCCAGGATCTGGCTTTCACTGGCCAGCCGCGTGGCCAGCAGCGGGTCGTAGGCGCGCCGCATGAGCTTGATCGCCACCTCGCGCCGGTACAGCGCATCGGCACGCTCGGCCAGGAACACCACGCCCATCCCGCCCACGGCCAGCAAGCGGCTCAGCCGCCACGGACCCAGCCGCTGCCCGACCAGCGTGGACGGATCGTCCATCGCCGCCATCACGGCCGCCAGCGCGTGCTCGATACGGCCCAGGTCCGTCGTCTGCGCGCGCAGCAACTGCAGGGTTTCGTCGATCGCGCCCGGGTCATCGCACAGCTCACCCAGGGCCGGACGCCAACGCGCCTCGGGCAGATCACAGACCGCGTCGAACAGCCCGCGTACGCGCTGCCAGCGGCCTGCATCGCTCATGCGCGCGTGACCGGGCCGGCCAGGTGGCGGTTCAACCACGCCTTGGCGAACCGCAGATCGCGGTCCACCGTGGGCACCGAGACATCCAGCGCCAGGGCGATCTCGTCCCGGCTCATCCCGCCGAAGTACATCCATTCCACCGTCCGGGCGGCACGCTCATCCAGCGCGGCCAGCTCTTCCAGCGCGCGGTTGAGGGCCAGGACCTCGAAGGCGTCGTGGGCGGGACTGGCTTCCAGATCGGCATAGGACAGGGTCAGGTTGACCACCCCGCCGCCGCGCTTGGACGCGGCCATCGCGCGCGCATGATCGACCAGCACGCTGCGCATCTTCAGCGCGGCCAAGGAGAGGAAATGCACGCGGTCACGGTAGCCGATCTCGCCATCGAGCATGCGCAGCAGCGCTTCGTGCACGAGGACGGTCGGCTGCAGCACGCCGTCCTGGGGACTGCCCAGGCGCGCCACGGCCATGCCACGCAACTGCGTATACAGCAGCGCGAGCAGCTGATCGCGGGCGGCGATGTCCTGCTGCTCGCTCCAGCGGCGCAACAGGCAGGTGACATCCTGGCGTTCGGCGGCAGGAGGTGTCGCGTCAAAAGACATGTGGGGCGGTTCCGTGCATCACAGCAGGCGAGCAGCCTGCAGTATCGCCGATCCCCAACCGCATGGGACGGGGGTGCCGCGGTGAGGTCGGTCACCGCGGCACCGGCACCGGGCTACTTCCCGCGCTTGGCCAGGTTCTCGCGCAGGGTTTCCAGCCGCGTGGAGAGATCCTTCAACGCGCTGCCGCCCTTGCCGACCAGCCAGGACACTTCTTCTTCCATGAAGCCGGTCCGGCTGCGCTCGTGGTCCGGCAGCGGCGGCAGGATGTGCGCGAAGTAGGTCTTGTCGAGCACGCGGCGAAGCAGTCGCTCGCCCGGGAAGGGCGCATTGTTGTTGAGCGCACGCGCGGCCTTGACCAGATTGCGGATGTCGTACTGGGTCGGGCTCAGGTCCGGCACCTGCTTGGGCAGGTCCAGCAGCGTGTACACCGCCACACGCGCGGTGCGTACCGAGCTTTCCATGGTGAACACCACATCGTTGTGCGTCTCCACGAACTGGCCGAGCAGGCCAAGGTTGGTGCAGCCCCGGGGCACGACATGCGGGCGGTCGCCGGCGGCGCGCGGCATGAACTGCGCGGTGATGTACGGCATCAGCGCGGTACGCACCTTGGTGTTGGCGGCGATCTCATCGAGCTGGTCGACAATGCCCAGGTGGTAGCTCAGTTCGGCCAGGATCTCGCGGCCGGTACAGGCCGGCATCGGCTTGGCCACGTGGTTCCCGTTCTGATCCATCAGCAGCGCATACACCCACACCACCAGCACGTCCTTGGGCTGGTCGACGAAGTGCGGCTGGCGGTTGACGGTGAAGCTCAGCACCCAGTTGGAGTCGGTGAAGGTGATCACACCACCGGTCACGGTCCTGCCCGAATAGGGATCGTTGACGGACAGTTCCCTGATCTTGTCCACCAGCGGCGAAGGGCGGCAGGTCAACGTGGCCGACTCCCACATCGAGCGGTCGATATCGCCGTGGAATTTTTCCGGTTTACCGAAGAGCGGCGACTGTGCGGCGAGGTTGCGCCACAGCGCCCAGTCGCTGTCCTGCCCGGGCGTTTCGCGCGGGCGCTGCAGCACCGGCACCGTGTCCATGTCGCCGTAGGCGGTGCCTTCGGTCATCGAGCCGGTCAGCGCGAACACCAGGTCTCCCTCGGCCACCGGCAACAACGTATCGTGACCATCCACGCGGCAGCGCAGGCCGGTGACCGTCCGCGTCTGTCCGTCCACGCGCATGTCCAGGTCGTACACACGGGTGCCGAAGGTGACCTGTACGCCCTGCTCGCGCAGCATCTTCACCAGCGGTTTGACGAAGCTTTCGTACTGGTTGTACTTCGGGAAGACCAGCGCGGACATGTCGTTCAATCCGTCGATGGCGTCCAGGAAGCGGTGCATGTACAGCTTCATTTCCAGCAGACTCTGCCAGTTCTCGAACGCGAACATCGAGCGCCAGAAGAACCAGAAATTGCTCTGCAGGAAGCCTGCGCTGAAGTAGTCCTCGATGGTCACATCATCGAGGTCTTCCTTGCGCTTGAGCATCAGCTTGACCAGTTCCCACTGCTGCGGCTTGCTCAGCCCGAAGGTGGAGAAGTCCTGGATCTTCCCCTGCTGGTGCATCAGCCGGGCCTTGGAATAGTTCGGGTCGTTGTCGTTCACCGCCCGGTACTCGTCGAGCACGCTGTAGCCGGCAGGCAGCTCCAGGGCCGGCACGTCCTGGAACAGGTCCCAGAAATTGTCGTAGTTCCAGTTCATCTCGCGGCCGCCGCGAACCAGATAGCCCTGCTCGGGGTCGCCGGCACCATCGAGCGAACCGCCTTCGATGTCCAGGCTGTCGATCAGGGTGATGTTCGCCGCCGGCATGCCGCCATCGCGGATCAGGTAGAACGCAGCGGCCAGGCCGGCGATGCCGGTGCCGATGATCCACGCCTTGCGCGTCGCCACGCCCTCCGGTGCCACCGGGCGATTGCGCATGTAGGCGCCCATCATGTCCGGCGGCGGCAACGTGTTCTCGGGCCTGTTGCACCAGTAGGCCCCCGTGGCATCGGGTTCTTTATCGATCACCGGTGCCCGGCGCACGTTCGTTTCCTCGACAGCCATATCACCACTCCTTTTTCGATGGACCCACAGGAGGCGCCGGGCAGCCCGACGCCTGGCAGCACGGCTTCCCTACCGCTCGCGGCCCCCTCCTGGCACCGCGCTGCACACCACGATGGTACCCACCCCACCTGTGACGGCATTGATCCGCATCAATGACCGTCGGGTTGCATCGCGTGCGACACATGTCGCACACTTGCGACACCTCGCCAAACCGGGATCGCCATGTCCGTGCTGCCCACCCCCTCCAATGCCGAGCTGGAGCTGCTCAAGGCGCTCTGGCGCCAGGGCGCCTGCAGCGCGCGCGAAGTGCACAACGGCGCCGTGGCCGCGCTGGACTGGTCGTATTCTTCGACCCGCAAGACGTTGGAGCGGATGGTGGACAAGGGCTTGGTCGACGAATCCGTGGAGCACGGGCTGAACATGTACCGCGCCCGGGTCGGCAAGGTCGCCACGTTGGCCGCCCTCAGCACGGACTTCGCGCGCCGGGTACTGGAAATCGATGGGGCATTGCCGGCGCAGGCCTTCGCCGACAGCCGCCTGCTGAGCGAGCAGGAGCTGCAGCAGTTGGATGCCCTGCTGCGCGCACCCGCCAAGGACGATCCGGCATGAGCCTCACGTTGGGATTCTGGGCGGTGCAGGCCACCGGCGCCCTCGCGGCGGGCGGGCTGGCGTGGACGGTCGGCCGGCGCCTCCACCGGCGCCTGGGGCTCTCCCATGCGGCCTATGGTTACTGGATCGGGCTGTGGCTGCTGGCGGTGATGCCGGTGCTGCTGTCGACGCTGGTGGCGCTGTGGGCACCCGCCCCCTTCGTCGCGCTGGCACCTACATTGACGATGCCGCTGCCGGTCGCGCTGGAGCTGGGGGATGCTGGAACAGCCGGCGGTGCGGTGGCGGCGACGCTCTGGACCCGTCCCTCCGTCGCCACGCTGCTGGCGGCCGTGTATTGCGCGGGTCTGGGGATCGCAGTGCTGCGGGTCCTGTCGGGCGTCCGGGCGACTTCCCGGTTGTGCCGCGCCACGACGCGCGTGACGCCCGCCGCCTGGCCGGGGCCGCGCAGCCGAGCTTGCGCGCAGCGCTTGCAGTCGGCCGGTATCGCCTGCCGGCTCAGCACGTTGCCGGTGAGCCCGTTCGCGGTGCGCTGGCCACGGCCGGTGATCGTGCTGCCCGTCTCGGCGATGGAGCAACTGGAGGATCGTGCGCTGAGCCTGATCCTGGGCCATGAAGCCGCGCACCTGAAGCGCCGCGATCCGCAGCGCGCCGGCCTGATGGCGGTGATCAACGCCCTGCTGTGGTTCAACCCGTTCCTGCCCCGCCTCACGGCCCGCGTGCAGCTGGCAGCAGAACTGCGTTGCGATGCACAGGCACTCGACGAAGATGCCCAGGGCGGGCGGGCGTTCGCCACGGCGTATGTGCGCACGCTGCGCCTGTCCGCCGTGGCCCACGCGCCTGCCACGGCACTGACCCACCGCGATCTGGCCGGGCATGAAATCCGCATCCGCCACATGCTGCACGGCGATGCCGCAGCGCCGCTGGCAGGATCGCGGCGCGCCATGTTGCTGGGCAGCGCGCTGCTGATCGGCAGTCTGCTGATGGTGATGCAGGCCAGCACGGCGCGACCGCTGCCTGATCCTGTCGTCGGCAGCGCGCCGTCCCCGGGCTCAACGACGCACGCCTTGCTGCCACTGCCGCTGCCACCGGTCAGCAAGCGCCCCATCGAGGTGCGGTTCCAGGCACCGCTGGCGACACCACGGGTCACCGGTCATTTCGGCGATACCGGCAGCATCCGGCAACGCGCGCACCGCGGCACCGATTTCGGTGCACGCCCCGGCACCCCGGTACTGGCGCCCGCGGACGGCCGCGTGGTGGCGGCAACGACCGCCTACCCTGACGGCCCCCAGTACGGCACGGTGGTGGTGATCGACCACGGCCAAGGCTGGCAGACGTTGTATGCGCACCTGCAGGGCGCCGATGTCGTGGTCGGCCAGCAAGTGCACGCCGGCGAGCAGATCGCCCGCGTCGGCAGCACCGGACGGGTGACCGGCCCGCACCTGCATCTGGAAATGCTCCGCCACGGCGAGCGCGTCGATCCGCAGGCGCATCTGCCGTGACCGGCTGACCCCGCCCCACACCTCACTCACTGCTGCATCTCGTTTTCCTGGCCACAGGAGGGGCGCGTGTTGCCCCGCGAAATGCGGCCCCTGCCCTTCTGCACGGATCGCCCATGTCACCCACGCTCCGCATCGTGTTTGCCCTGACCCCGCTGTGCGCCGCATTCTCCAGCGCTGCGCAGTCATTGCCCGTACCGCAGACGCCGCCTCCCACCGAACTGGACACCGTGCAGGTGCAGGGCCCGGCCTACGATGCACGCCGCGAGGACACGGCCACCCGGATCGTGGTCGGCGCTGAAGCGCTGCGCCAGCACGGCGATATCGGTCTGCTCGATGCGCTCAAACGCCTGCCCGGCATCACCGTCGGCACTGGTGCGCCCGGCCGAAGCGGCGCGCTGTCACTGCGCGGGTTGGGCGCGGGCTACACCCAGATCCTGCTCAATGGCCAGAAAGCGCCGGCCGGATTCGACCTGGACTCGCTCACGCCGGAGATGGTCGAACGGGTGGAGATCCTCCGTGCGCCGACGGCCGACCAGCGTGGCGAAGCGATCGCCGGTTCGATCAACATCGTGCTGGCCGCTGGCGCACGCAAGGACATCGAGCAGCTGTCGGTGACCTGGGGCAACAGCCAGGGCCGGAACACGCCCTCGGTCAGCTGGCAGCGCAACCGGCGCGCCGACCATCGCAGCAGCGCGATCACGGCCACCGCATCGCGCCGCGAATTCCTCGTTGAAGAAACCGGCACCGAACGTGCCTGGGACCCACAGGAAACGCCGACAGTGTTGCGCGACACCACCCTGCGCGCCAGCGGACACCGCGATGTGCTTTCACTGGCCCCGAGCCTGGAAACGACGCTGGAGAACGGCGACATTTTCGCGCTGCAGGGCTTTGCCGACGCGAGCCGGTTCAACCGCATCACCGACATCGACTGGACCACGACCCTCGGCGCGCCGCTGCAGACAACCCGCTATCAACAACGCACGCGCATCGACGTCGCGCAGGCCAATGGCAGCGTCACGTGGACGCGCGCGTTCGAACGCGGCGGCACGTTCACCACCAAGCTGCGCCTCGGCGGCAACCGTGAGCGCTATACCTACCGCGAACAGGGCCAGGCACCGGACGGGCAGCAGAACCTGGACGATCACACCGATGCGCGGTTGACGGTGCGTGACCGCAACAGCACCGGCAAGTACACGCTGCCCGCCCGCGGGCGGCATGCGCTGCAGCTCGGTTGGGAAGGCAGCGAGGACCGCCGCGATGAAGCACGCGTGCAGCGCCTGCTGCCCGTCAGCGACGACCGCGAGATCTGGATCAGCGATCTGGCCTTCGATGCGCGCATCCGTCGGCTGGCGCTGTACGCACAGGATGACATCTCGCTGAGCGAGCGCTGGTCGTTGTATGCCGGTGCACGCTGGGAGCAGATCCAGACGCGCAGTGAGGGCAGCAGCTTCAGCGGCATCCATCGGCGTGACCAGGTGCTGTCGCCGGTGCTGCAGTCGCTCTGGAAGGTTCCCGGGACCCAGGGCGATCAGCTGCGCGTCGCACTGACACGCACCTATCGCTCGCCCTCGCTGGCCTCGCTGATCCCGCGACCGTATACCTCGACCAACAACCGCCCGCTCAACCCCGATGAGCGCGGCAACCCGGCGCTGCGCCCGGAGCTGGCCACCGGGGTGGATCTGTCCTACGAAACGTACGGCAAGGAGGGCGCCCAGCTCAGTGTCGGCGGCTATGCGCGCCGGATCAGCGACGTGATCCGCACTGAAACGCAGCTGCAGGACGGGCGTTGGGTCGCCTCGCCGGTGAACGGCGGCACCGCGATGACCTGGGGAGTGGAGATGGATGCGGCAGTCCGCCTGTCGCAGCTCCTTGCAGGCGCGCCGGCGGTAGCGCTCCGCGTCAATGCAACGGCCAACGATTCGCGGGTGGAGGATGTGCCCGGCCCGGACAACCGGCTCGACGAGCAGGTGCGTTTCAGCAGCACCCTGGGCGCGGATTACCAGATCCGCACCGGCTGGACGATTGGCGGCAGTTACACCTACCGCACCGGCGGCACCGTGCAGGTCAGCCCGGGGCAGTTCGAGATCAGCGCGTATGGGCGCGAATTGGACCTGTACTCGCTATGGTCGCTCGGCGCAGGCAGCAAACTGCGGGTGAGCCTCGCCAACGCACTGCACCGGTCCCTGTACACGGGGCAAGGGCGGATCAGTGCCGAAGGCACCGAGCAGCTGCGGCGGCAACGCAAGGCATCGCCGCTGCTGCGCGTGCAGCTTGAGCTCCCGCTCTGATCAGCCCGGCTGGCGGCTGGCCTGCCCGACCGCCGGCAGCGCGCGCGCACGGCCAGGCTTGCTCGGGAAGGCGTGGCGCACGATCCGCCACATCACCTGGCCGAACTGGCGCGGCAGCGAACCGGTGTTGTAGTGCTGGCCGTAGCGCGCGCAGATGTCCTTCACTTCCACCGCGATGGCGGCATAGCGGTTGGCCGGGATGTCCGGGAAGAAGTGATGCTCGATCTGGTGGCTGAGGTTGCCCGACATGACATTCATCAGCTTGCCGCCGGTCAGGTTGGACGAGCCACGCAGCTGGCGCAGGTACCAGTGGCCACGGCTCTCATCGCGCACGCATTCCTTCGGGAAGGTTTCGGCCTCGGCGGTGAAATGACCGCAGAAGATGATCACGTAGGTCCACACGTTGCGGATCAGGTTGGCGACCACGTTGCCCAGCAGCACCGGCAGGAAGAACGGGCCGGCCAGCGCGGGGAACAGCAGATAGTCCTTGAACATCTGCTTGCCCATCTTGCGGCCCACCGGGCGGAACTGCGCGCCCAGCTGCCGGAGGGTCATCTTGCCGGCGAACACGCGGCCCAGGCGCAGATCCTGTATGGCGATGCCCCATTCGAACAGCAGCGCGAACACGACCGCGACCACCGGCTGCATGAGATAGAACGGGCGCCAGCGCTGCTCGGGGAAAATGCGCAGCAGGCCGTAGCCGATATCGTCATCCAGCCCGCGCACGTTGGTATAGGTGTGGTGGCGGAAGTTGTGGGTCTTGCGCCAGGCGTCGGCGGTGCCGACGATGTCCCACTCGTAGGTGCTGCCCTGCAGCTGCGGATCGCCCATCCAGTCGTACTGGCCATGGATGACGTTGTGCGCCAGCTCCATGTTTTCCAGGATCTTGGACAGCGCCAGCATCACCACACCGGCGATCCAGGCCGGAATCAGCACACTGTGGACGAAGGCCCCCAAGAACAGCAGCGCGCGGCCGGCCACACCGGTCCAGCGCACCGCAGCCACCACGCGGCGGATATAACGCGCATCGCGCGCACCCAGCGTGGCCAGCTGGCGCGCGCGCAGTGCATCGAGTTCATCGCCGAAGGCCTGCAGTTCGGCCGGGGACAGCGCGCGGTTGTGCACGGAAGACATGGTCACAGCTCCAGGATCAGGTCGGTGCTGGCGCTGTTCACGCACAGCTTTACTTGCGTGGCCGGTTCGGCCGCGTGTTCACCGGTGAGGGTGTGGCGGGTGACGCCGGACACCTTGCCGCAGACACAGGTATTGCAGATGCCCATCCGGCAGCCACTGGCCGGGCGCAGCCCTTCGTCCTCCAGCGCCTGCAGCAGCGAGGTGCCGCGTGGGAGGGCAAGCGTGCGGCCGCTGCGACGCAGTTCGACCTGCACGGTGCCGCCCTCCGCGTCCGGCAATGCCGGCGGGGTGAACGCTTCGGACTGCAGCGACGCGACCTGGCCGTGCAGGCGCGCCTGCGCCGCATCGACGAAGCCGCCCGGGCCGCATACCAGCGCGCGGGCGCCGCTCAGATCGCCCAGGGTGTCGAACGCGAAAGCATCGACCCGCGAGGCAGGCGCCGCCGGATCGCGGGTCAACGCGATGTGCAGCGTGAACGACGGATGGCGTGCCGCGAGGGCGGTCAGCTCATCGGCAAAACACAGTTCCTCGCGGCGGCGTGCCCAGTACACCAGGTCCACCTGGCCCGGCATGCCGGCGCCATCCAGCTGGCGCAGCAGCGCGCGCATCGGGGTGATGCCGCTGCCAGCGGCCAACAGCAGCAGGCGTTCGTGGGAGGCCGCCGGCAAGGTCATCTCACCGAACGCCTGGCCCAGTTCGAACACCTCACCGATCACCGCGGCACTGGCCAGATGCTGGCTGACAGCGCCGCCGGCAATCGCTTTGACGGTAATCGCCAGGCGGCCATCGGCCAGCCGCGTGGGGCTATAGCTGCGCGACAGCCGACGGCCGTCGACCTCCACGCCCAGGGTGACGTGCTGGCCCGGCAGCAGGCCACGGAAATGGCGATTGGGCTTGAGCACCAGGGTGACCGCATCCGCGCTCTCGGCAGTGCGCGAGACCAGGCGGGCCAAGGGACGGCGCAGGGTCCACAGCGGATGCAGGCGGGTGCCCCAGAAGTCGAACAGCTCCTCGGAGACCCAGCGACGGGGGCTGGCGGGGTGACGGCGGGCGGCAATGCGCGGGACGGTGCTCATGCTGCGCACTATACGGCCGAGCATACGACTGTGTATACAGTTGTATATGGCCGGGACGGGCTATGATTCAGGGACTTGACCGCGCTGCCCCTGATGACCTCCCCAGACCTGCCCCTGCCCGCCTCCGACGACGCCCATCCCGCGCGCAAAGCCTCGATCTCCCGCGAGGATCTGCTGGCCGCGGCATTGGCCCTGATCGGGCCGCACCGCAGCGTCTCCACGCTGAGCCTGCGCGAGGTCGCGCGTGAAGCCGGGATCGCCCCGAACTCGTTCTACCGCCAGTTCCGCGACATGGACGAGTTGACCGTGGCCCTGATCGACCTGGCCGGGCGCTCGCTGCGCACGATCATCGGCGAGGCGCGCCAGCGCGCGGCCTCCTCCGACCGCAGCGTGATCCGCCTCTCGGTGGAGACCTTCATGGAACAGCTGCGCGCCGACGATCGGTTGCTGCATGTGCTGCTGCGCGAAGGCACGGCGGGCTCGGACGCGTTCAAGCATGCGGTCGACCGCGAGCTGAACTACTTCGAAGACGAGTTGCGGGTGGACCTGATCCGCCTGGCCGCCGCCGACGGCGCGCGCCTGCACGAACCCGCGCTGGCGTCCAAGGCGATTACCCGGCTGGTGTTCGCCATGGGTGCCACTGCCGTGGATCTGCCCCCGGAGAAGGATCCGGAGCTGATCGAGCAGCTGACCCAGATGCTGCGGATGATCATCACCGGGGCGCGGACATTGGCAGGTAGTCCGCCGCTGCGCTAAGTGGCTGCCAACGGGCCACCGCAGGCGCATCAGGGTGCGACGCTGCGCCGCAGCATTTTTCGTTGACACCGCGCGCCAATCGCTAATAAATTGTGAAGCTCCTCACAATTCCGTCTGACGGCGGGCTTGGCTCACCGCGTCGGTGAGTGCGGACACATCACGCCCCGGGAAGGCGACGGACATCAATGGAGACAGTAGTGACAAGCATGGACGGCGGGCGTCGCGCGCGCGGTTTCACCCTGTTGGAACTGATGGTGGTCGTGGCGATCATCGCCATCCTCGCGGCGATCGCACTGCCGGCATATTCGCGCTATGTGCTGCGCTCCAAGATCCGGCTGGCGCAGAGCGACCTGCTCGCCCTCTCGGCCAATGTCGAGAATTTCCGCCAGCGCACCCTCAGCTACCCGCCCAGCGCCGAGGTCGCCCAGCGCGGCTGGACGCCGGCCGCCAGCAGCGCGGACTTCAGTTTCAGCTACACCAGCAAAGACGGCGGCTACACCTTGAGCGCCGAAGCCGGCACGACGATGGGCAAGGCCAGCGGCTGCGTGCTCAGCCTGGACGCGGCCAATACCCGCACGGTCGGCAGCGCCTGCAGCGCCGTCGGCATCGACAGCTGGTAACCCGATGCGGATGTCCCGTCCCCGAGGCGTGACCCTCATCGAACTGATGATCGGCTTGTTCATCATGGCGATGCTGCTGATGGCGGCCATGCCGTTCGGTGCGCATTGGGTCAGCAGCAACCGCCAGATGGAGGCGCGCAGCGTGCTGTGGGAAGGCGTCTCCCAGGCCCGCGCGATGGCACTGCGCAATCCGTCCGCGCGTCGGGCCACCGCACCGGCCGCGATGCTGCGCCTGCGCGCCGGGTGGCTGGAAGTAATGGTCGCCGGGGTGGACACCCCCGCCTGGTCGGCGAAGCTGCGCCATGGCGTTCACCTTAAGCTGGCCGACCAGGACGGTTTCGCCGATGCCGACGCACTGGCCGCCAGCGACTACCCGGACTTCGACTGCGTCAGCTTCACTGCGCGCGGTGTGCGCCTGCCTGGTGCCGATGGCTGCACCGATAGCGACGTCGCACTGGGCCGCATCGCCGTCGGCCTCTCCAACCAGGATCCGCTGTATGTCGACATGCTCTGAGCCCCGCAGTCCGCGCCGGCAGCGTGGCGACATGCTGCTCGAAGCACTGGTCGCCGTGCTGATCACCTCGCTGATCGCCGCCGGCCTGGCGCATGTGCAGTCGCGCTTGATGGCCAACCAGCGCGCGATCAAGATCGAGCGGCTGGTGGTGAGCCAATTGCGTGAGCAGTTGCAGAACGCAGGCACGGGACTGTGCGGCAGCAGCACGATTTCGCTCGCGCTGGCCGCCGATCTGAGCCGCGATGCCCAGGTCGCCTGCGGCACCGCACCGCAGATCAATGTCGGCCTGGGCGGCACCGTCCTGTCCGTCGAAGCACCCCGCGAAGTGGGCCTGAGCGTGCGTGCCGCCGATCTGGAGCTGGACGGGGACGACCCCGGCGAGTACGGCGCCGACCTGCTGCTGTCGAGCCACCAATGACCCCGCCCATCACCGCCCGCCGCCAGCGTGGCCAGAGCCTGATCAGCATGATGGTCGGCCTGGTGATCTCACTGCTGACCATCGCCGCGATGCTGGTGCTCTACAAGAACATGATCGAGAGCACCGGCAATGCGTCGCGCGCTGCGCTGCGCGATGGGCAGGTCGCCTCCGCACTGCTGGCCGCGCAGATCGAACTTCAGGAAGCGGGCTTCGGCATTCCGGCCGCCGACACCCTGGACAGCCGGCTGGTGATCAGCAATGACGGCAAGCAGATCGCCTGGCGCTTCAAACAGGAGCTCGGCCAGGCCGACCTCTGTGCGGGCCTGCGCCTGGTGGATGCGGTCAACAGCGGGACCGCCGCACGCGGACTCTACCGCCTGCCACCCAAGCTTTGCGGCAGCGCGGCGGCGGCTACCTGGGCGGACACCGAATGGCACCCGGTCGCCGCCGAAGCCGCCTTCTTCGACCCGATCCAGAAGGATGGGAGCACTTTCGCTGGCGCCGAACGCGAAGTCGGTGCGCTCACCCTGCGCGGCGCTGCGGATGGGACGGGCTACCGGTTCGTCGCCGTGCCCGATGCCTGCCTGCCCTACCAGCAGCAGGACAGCGTCGAACGCACCGGCCAACGCGTGATCCTGCGCCAGGCCAGCGACGACGTGCTGTTCTCCGTGTGCCTGCCCAACCTCACCGTCTCTCCTGCCGCATGACCAGGTCGTCCGCGATGCATCATCCTGCCCGGCAAGTGCCCGTCCGTTCCCGCCGCTCGCCCGGCCCCGCACGGCAGAAGGGCATGGCGACGCTGTGGATCGTGCTGATGGTGGGCTTGGCGGTCTCGGTCACGGTCGCCGCTTCGATCTACGCCCTGCGCGGCGACCAGCAACGCCAGGTCACCACGCACTCGGTGACCGCCGCGCAGGCTGCGGCCTGGCGGGGTGTCGAAGTCGTGCGGCGCTACCTGCTGGCGGTGGATCCACCAACGATGGCCGGCTGGGCCAACGCGAGTGGCGGACTGGCCATGCCCGCCACCTTCAGCGGCATGGGCGCGATCGGCATCCCCGATGGCAACGCACAGATCACCGCGCTGAGCGGCGCCAGTGGCAACTATCAGGTCGCGGCCACGATCACTGCGCTGGCCGGCAGCGGATCGACCACCACCAGCGCCACGGTGGAGGTGTTGTACGACGTGACGCCCGGTGGCGGTGGCACACCCACCTCGCCCGTATGCGCCACGATTCCTGCGGCGCCGATGGTGTTCAACGGCGACCTCAACATCACCGGCGGCTCGCTCGGCGTCACCAACCCGACCGGCTTCGAGAACATCGCGGTGGCAGGCAGCATCACCCTGTCCGGTGCCAGCCAGGCCAGCATCTCCGGCTGCGCCAAGGGCGATGTCACGCTTAGCGGTGGCGGCATTCTCAGCGGCGGGCACGTGCACTCGCAGGGCACCATCCGCATCAACCAGATGGGCAACCCCAGCAACACCACGCTGTGGGGTCGCAATGTGACCATCGGCAGCGGCGTCAGTGGCGGCAACTACACTGCGGTCAAGGCCGGCGCCTACGCTGCCAGCGTTTACAGCGGCGGCACCCTGATCGGCACGACCGAAGTCGGCGGCAGGCTCATTGCCTCCACGGTGAGCGGCGGCCTGCCGTGGAGCGTGGGCACCGTGTTGCCGGCCACCAGTGGTCGGATCGTCGTGACCCTCGCCAGCGGCGATACCTGGCTGCTGGACCTGTCGGCACTGACCACCGACCCCGGCAGCGGGGCTGTCACCGGTGCAGCATCGGCCCAGCATCTCTCCGGAACGTCCACCGATGCCTTGCCGGACCAGCTCACCTTCCGCTCGACCGGGATCGCCGGTGGCACCATCAACCTGGCAACGCTGACCATCGAGCAGCTGTGGGGCCACTATCTTTCGATCAGTGGCTGGGGCGGGCGCTACACCGCGGTCCTGGCCAATGGCGATGTGGATATCGTGACCGGCACCATCGGCAGTCTGGTCGGTGGCCGCGATATCACGGCCACCCAGGCCGGCCTGTATTGGAACTTCCCGACGGTCGGCAACGGTACCGTCGCCGGCGAACTGAAGTGGGGGGGCAGCCGGCAGACCGTACCCGATGTTGGCGCGGCGATGCCCGGCCTGCGCACCCGCCAGAGCGGCACCACCCCAGGTTTGCCGGGGATTCCGTTCTGCGACACCCGTGTCGATGCAATCGATGTGAGCACCTACCGCGACGGCGCCAACTATATCTTCGAATGGCTGGAAGGCGCGCCGCACCTGACCATCCGCAATGTACGCAACAAAGCGGGCCAATCGATGGACGGCGTCTACAACCTGGCAACCCAGGATGTGCGCCGGTTGCCTGCCAACGGTGCGCAGTTCCTGACCTGCAATTGGAACCAGGCCGACAATGGCGCTGCGCACTGCTTCCGCGACAAGACCGCCACCGGCGCATGGACGATCACCGGCCTGACCCACCTGCCACGCGGCGTGTTCTGGTTCGACGCTGCGCTGAAGACCGACGGCACACAGTTGCGTGACGACGACGGCAATCGCGATCTGCTCACCACACTGATCGCCAAGGGCTACGTGACGCTGACCCAGTCCGGCCATGACCGGTTGATCGCGCCGAACTTCTCCACCCCGGCCCGGATCTGCGACGGCGACTACTACCCGTCCAACCTGTGCGACAAGACCGGGGCATCATCGCAGTTCACCGAATGGACGGACGCCGCCGACACGCGCCACCGCGGCCTGCCGATCGGCAACGTTGCGCTGGTCACCGAAAGTGGCGCGCAGCTGTCCGGCTGGGAGATCCATGGCAACGTCATCCTCGGCTCCACCCTGGCGACCGCCGCGCAGACGACCGTGATCCACGGCAGCCTGACGGTGGGCACCAACAGCCCGGGCAGTGCGACAACCATTCAACAGGGCGGTGCACAGGTGATCGTGCCGCAGAACGGCGACAACCATTACAACCCGGGCATCTGCGAAGCACCGTCGGTCACGCCAGGCGGTCCGGCTGCGGCAACAGTGCGCTGGAGCCGCTACCGCTGAGGCCAGACCGGCGCACGAAAAAGGCGACCCCAGGGTCGCCTTTTTCGTGGATATCGGTGAACCGCAGCTGCGGCGCGCGACCGATCAGCGGTACTGACGCTCACAGCGACGCTCGACCACACGATCACCGTTCTTGGACTGCTGGTTGCCCTGGATCTGGCGACCTGCGGCACCACCGGCGACTGCACCGGCTACGGTAGCCAGCTTCTTGCCGTTGCCGCCGCCGACCTGGTTGCCAAGCAGACCGCCGACGACCGCACCAGTGGCGGTGCCGGTGATGCGGTTGGGATCCTTGGAGTTACGCTGGACCTCGACGTTGTGGCATACCACTTTGCTGCCGTCGTTGAATCGGCGTCCTTCGTCCTTGGGGCCGTAAGTCTGTGCGCCGGCAACCGCCGACACCGCCAGCAAACTGCCCAGGCACAACACGCGGATGCTCGTCTTCATGGTCGATCCCTGTTTATGGCACATGGCTGGAGTGTCTGCCTGACCGCGACAAGCCCGGGTGAATTCGCGTCCACACCGCGTCAAGACAGCCCGTTGCGTTCAGGCCGCAGCCATCCAGCGGCGAGCGCTTACAAGCGCTCGCGGATCGTCTGACGCAACGCCTCCAGATCCTTGGCGAACGCATCGATACCGCTCGCCAGCTTCTCCGTGGC
>NZ_NIVS01000029.1 GCF_002205165.1 Stenotrophomonas maltophilia
CGCCCACCCACCCCCAAGATGAAGTCAGTTGCGTCCATTAGCGATTCAAGGCGGGCGGCACGTGACTTGCGATCCAACTCTGCCTGATGGGCTTCAACCAGGGTCAACCTGCCTGAGAGAAACCATTGCCGTGGGCTGCCCGCCACGGCCTCGTCCCCAAGTAGCCTTGCCGCAAGGCACTCCAGTAGCTGAGCAGTATCCAAGAGCCTCAGCCGCTTTTCTTCCCGGGTCAGGTATGGGGTTCGCTGTCCAGGCACGAATGGACCCGGATGCGTCTCCTCCAGCAAAACGGACGCTCGTTCACGAGCCTTCTGACACAGCGTTGCTTTGTCGCTGCCTGCGTAGGGATTCTTCATGCTGCGATCCTGACTTTACTGCTGGGGGCACAGTGAAGCGGCCCGAAAGCAGTGGCCGGTCTCTCGCCGCCGCAGAAAACCTGAATAGGCCACCGCCTGCCGACCACCAACTTACGGCCAATCCCCACTGCCTTCAAGCACCGGGCGGACACAACCCGCGACACCCTACTCCCTGACACTCAAGAGAGCGCCCCCTCCTTCCACCTGGCGGCACAAAGTGCTATCAAATACCAGCGTTGGCGAGCACCTCCAAGCACAGCCATTGCTTCCCAAGGCTCAAACAGATGCGCAAACGCAACAGGACCCAAGACGGCTTAGCTTTGGCAGCGGCCGTCGGGTTGACGATGTTGACCACTCTCGTAATCGCGCAGGCGGTTCTCTACGTGCAAGACGTCGAACGCGCGTCTGCGGCCGCCCGACTGGCAGTTGGTCAGGCAGAAGTGATCGCGCGCAGCAGCGCCGCAGCCGCCAAGCAAGCCTTGGCAACGCGCGGAGAAGATTGCTCCGACACAGACCTGCGAAACCTCAAAGCCATCGCCTTCAGTTCCAGCTACATGAGCGACGTGGGAAAGGTTCGCGACGGCCAAATCGTCTGCACGGCCCTATGGGGAGCCTTGGAGCCCCCCATGGTCTTGCCTGCCCCCAGGTTTCAGCGAAACGGAGCCGGCATTTGGAGGTCGTCTGACGTGCTCCATTCCCCCTACATCGCCACGAACATCGTGGTCCGGGGCAACGTCGCTACGGTGACTTCCCCGTCTGCATTTGACAATGTAGATCCGTCCAGGACCAGCCGCATTGTGATCGCCACAGCCAATGGCGAATACACGTTTAGGTCAGTTGAACCTGTCGCTGACGCACGGGACTGGCATCGAAACGACACGCTTGAGCGCAGCTATTGCAGCGACACGGCCGGAGTCTGCGCAGCAGTTACTTCACCGCGCACCGCGCTGTGGTCGTTGCCCTCCCACCTGCTCGCGACTTTTGCTGGCTTGGGACTGGTCACCGGCCTGTGCTTGGGGTGGATGGCAATCCGCTATCGCAACTTGGAAAGGAGCCTAGAGCAACGCCTACAGAGTGCGATAGAAAGCGGTGAGTTGACCGTCGTGTTTCAGCCCCTTCGAAAGATATCCGACGGATCCACCGTTGGCTTCGAGGCGCTCGCCAGGTGGCATATCTCCCCCGAGGAGGAGATCGGTCCGGACATCTTTGTGCCCCTCGCCCAAGTCAATGGCTTTGGCCCTGTGCTTTCAAGATACGTCCTCGCCACCGCGCTTGATGACATCGAAGGAGTTCTTCTACCGGATGCCGAGCTCTACGTCTGCATCAACGTGGAGCCGGAGGATATTGCAGATGGCTCCTTCCCCGACTACGCGCTGAGCCAAGTTGAGAGTCGGCATTTGAGGCCTTTCCAAGTCTGTTTTGAAGTGACCGAACGCAACGATATCGTGACGCCAGAATTTTTCAAAAACATGGCGCTCCTTCAAGGGGCAGGCTTTCGATTCCTCATCGATGATTTCGGAACGGGCCATTCGAACTTCTCCCACTTAGCTCGCACGAGCTTCAATGGCATCAAGATTGATCGTTTGTTTACGGGGGCCATTACGACCGACTCTCCGCTTCGTTCTGTTCTTCCCGCCGTTTATGAGCTAGCACTCAAGTTGAACCTGGACGTGACCATCGAGGGCATTGAAACGTCGGCCGAGGCGGCCATGCTCCGCAGCCTCGCCCCGGAGGCGATTGGCCAAGGGTGGTTCTTCGGCCGGCCCGTAAATGCGCGAGAACTCGCCAGCCGACGCGCGCCACTGGACTCAGTGCTTGACTCTTGAATGAACTCCTCACCGCCTTTCCACGCTCTGTCTACATCTTGGATGGAATGATCGACACTGCCTTGGGTCATCCAACTTAGACCCGAGGCCGGCCGCGCGCCGCTGGATTGCCCGCCCACGATGTTCTCCCCCAGATGATCGTGGTGAGTTTCAGGCAATGACGCCCCATTGGTGGCCGTCGTGACCAGTGGGCGCGGCACTTTTTTGCAAGGCTGATCCTGCACCCGGGGTCTCAACCGCTGTGTGCTTAACCATTAAGGGCTAGATCGCGTCAGTGGCGTTGCCGTTAATGCCGTTTGTTCATCGTCTGTCAGTCATCGTAGGCTTGAGTTAGATAAGAGACGCAGCCGACACCCCATTGCCTGGCGCCCCTGCCCTCAACACCGAATCTTGTGCTGCTGGCCTGAGGCAATTATGGAATCGTACGAAGGGACGCAGGACATATGAGGAAGATCGCCAAACACCTTAATCTCCAACGGTTGATCGTCGGGCTCGCCATTCTCTCAGCTGGGGTCATGTTGGCAAATGCGGTGTTTGCGGCGTATCAGGTCCAACGCGAGCAGCTGATCAATAACGCACTTGAGTCCAACCGCGTCTATGCCCACAAGCTCGCGCAGACCACCCATAATTTTCTGGTATCGACCCAGCAGCAGCTGGAATACAGCGCACGGGCCATTGGAGCCGGAGGCATTGGCAGTGGCGTCGATTCCGCAGAGGCACATCGACTGCAATCCCAGACAAATGCGTTCAACTCGGTTGTGGTGGTGGACAACCAAGGACGAGTGACGGCATCTTCCCCGACCCTACCGCAGATCGACGGCCAAGTTCTTTCCAGCTTAGCCAACTCCTTAGCGATCGCCAGTCGCGCCCCGCTCGTGAGCAACCCCTACGTTTCTGCGACCGGCAAGTTGGTCCTGACCATCTCGCAACCAATCTTTGACCCGTCTGGGGGCTACCAAGGCTACATCAGCGCTTCAATCCACTTGAAGGAGCCCAACGTGCTCCATACCCTACTTGGAACGCACTACTACCGGGACGGGTCGTATCTTTACGTCGTAGGCCAGGACGGAAAGCTGCTCTATCACCCCGAACCTGACCGGGTGGGCGAATCGGCGTTAAAAAATGAAGTGGTCAAGGCCGTTTCTCGCGGAGAAGCCGGTGCCATGCCCACGATCAACAGCCATGGGGTGCATATGTTAGCCGGGTATGCGCCTATCCCAGCCGTGCATTGGGGCATCGTTTCTCAACGTCCCGTCGAGGCTACCCTGCGGCCGCTGACACGCCTGATGAACACTGTGCTGCTCAACGCCGCCCCTCTGGGCATCCTCTCGCTTCTACTGATCTGGGTGGTTTCCCGGCGCATTTCACGGCCGTTGTGGCAGCTGGCATCGACGGCCCAGAACAGCGATGTGTCTCAGGCGATTCTGACCGTGACTGCGGTTGATACGTGGTATTACGAAGCAGATGAACTACAGAAGGCCGTGCTGATCAGTTTCAATGCGTTCAACGACCGAATTGGTCGGCTGGACCAGGCCGTACTGACCGATCCACTGACCGGCTTGCTCAACCGCCGGGGTCTGGAAAGAGCGCTAGGTTTTCTGTCCAACTCGGGAACGCGGTTTGCGATCATTGCCTTGGACATTGACCATTTCAAGAAGGTCAATGACCGCCACGGTCATGAGGTAGGCGACGGGGTAATTGCGGGTGTGGCCGATCTGATGCGACAGAACTCCCGGGCAGAAGATGTCCTCTGTCGCATCGGGGGCGAGGAATTCTTGCTGCTGTTGCCCGACGTGAGCGCTGAGACCGCTGAGTTCGTCGCCGAGCGGCTCCGCAGAAGCATCCACGACCACGCATTCCCCATCGTCGGCAGCATCACTGTCTCCATGGGCGTCAGTCATTTCCCAGAAACACACGAGGACGCCGACCACGCCATTCGGCAGGCCGACAAGGCCCTATACAAGGCTAAGGGCGAGGGGCGCGATCGGGTGGTCAGCTATCGCCGTAGGAGGGCGGATCGTTAAGTCAGGGGCCGCTGGCTGCTGCCCGCAAGCTCATGCGGTAGGTCCCGCACGTCCGGCGCTGCTACCGCTGAACGCCGCTGTGCATGACGTGCGAGGCGCCGGTCCAAGCGCCTCGCCGTCGCTGCCAGCAATGCCCGCTCATCTGGGAGGGAGCCCGCCCTAGACAGCAACAACAGCTCCTGCGCGAGGTTGAACAACCACGTGGTCACCCTGCTCCACGGCTTAACAGAAAAGCAACGAACTGCGTCTGGTCGGCCTCCTTGGCGTGTTCCAGCGGATCACCTTCATTGACATCCGCGCCGCGGTCGAGCAACAGGGTCGCGAGCCTGATCTTTTCGTCAGTGTTCAAGAGGTCGTCTCGAGCGAGCCACACCAAAGCCGGCTCGTCGTCTTCGTCTTCGGTGCAGGGGTATGCGTCGGCCGCAATACCGGCATCCAAGAGGGCAGCCACCAGGTGCAGATCTGCGCCGAGGCATGCGTGATGAAGCTGGGGGAACGGAAGCTCTTGCCCCCTGGCGTGAAGGGGCGGAGGCAACCCGTCCAAGGCCTCGTGCATCTCGTCGAAGATCGCTTTGAAATCGGGATTTGTCGCGTATGCCTTGCCCCAGCCCGATATTTCGGCTCTTGCTTCCATGTCCATCCGACGCTCCCTATTGATTGTCACAGATACAACTTGGCTCAGCCCACGAACTGAAGAGTACCGCTCATGGGCCCGACGAAGCCCTTCTTGCCGTAACGTTCCCGGGCGCCTCATCGACTAACGGCGGCAGATAGGGGTTTCTAGAGGCAACACCCGCCCAAGCCGTATGCAAGGCCGAGGGAGGTGGTTCACAACACAAGCCTTTTAATCGGTCCTGCTGCAAGAAGCCGCAAGCGGGCGAACCTCAGCCCTTGGTCTTGCCAGCAAACTCCTTGAGCTTCTCGAGGGCCTCCCTTTGCTTGGCCAAGGGCAGCTTACTCACGAGCAAGATCACCTCGGCCAACACGTCTGAGGTCGCGTGGAAATACGCGACCGGCAAACCCAGCGCTTTTGCCAACGCCTCAGACGTAGCTGGGTCCGGGTCGTGCTGCCCGGTCTCGTAGCGGCTCACCCGGGTCGCCCCAGAGACTGAGTCCACCATCCCAATGCGCTCGGCCAGTTGTGCCTGCGTCCAGCCTCGAGCAATCCGCGCACTGCGCAGTCGTTTGCCGTAGATCGTCGAGGGCGTCTTGGGTTGCGGCATCCGAAAACTTGCACCACAGCTGAATTCCCTCACAGTTTGACGGTTGGAACTCGGTTGCACATCTGCGATTATCGTAAATGCCGCCGGGTTGGCGGTCTACAGGGGCTGCATATGAAGCACTCACGACACGGAGCGGTCGCCTCGCTCCTTGCACTGTCTTTCTCCCTCCCCGTCCTCGCCCAAGAAGAGGTGCCGGCGGCTCCGAACAAGCCCGGCTTCTTCCGTCAGCTTGGGACCAGCCTCAAGGACGCCGGGCAGCAGGCCATCGGCATCAAGTCCTCCGCCACGAACCGGGCGGCCCCTGGACGCTCGAACGGCTTGGGAGCCATCTACACGCCCCTCAGTGGAGCCGGCAAGCTGCCCAAGCTGTTCAGGGCGGACAACCACCAGCAGGCTCAGCTCGGCAAGCTGGAGTGGCCCCGGGTGGCACTGACCTACACCGAGTGGGGCGCGTCCCTGCCCTGCTGGACCGTCGAGGCTCGGATCTGGACCAGTCCTGCGTCATCCACCACGGAGACGTTCCGGACCTGCGCCAATGCCGCCGTGACCGAGACCGACGATCTGGGCGACACCGCCGAGTTGAACACCTCTGCACTGTGGAAGGGGCGGGACACCCTCACTGGGGTCCGCGTGCCTTCCGGGAAACCCAATACGGGGGCCAGCCGCTCCACGGGCCCCAACCCGCCTGCCCAGCCCTTTGTCGTCAACGTGTCCCGCCCTGGCGTCTCCGATCGCGCCGTTGATGTGGCACTTCGGGTGGCGTGGGTCAGTGGCTTCATCCAGACCTCAGATCTCCACCCGGGCCCGTCCGGAATCCTGACGCCATTCAAGGACACCAGGATGTGGATCGCGGGGTTCCGGCCCGATGGCAACCGCGACCGCTGAGGCACCCCGGGCCTTGCGCCCTCACCAATAGGGAAACGACATGAAAGCATGGATCCTTGCCGCCGCTGCGGCACTCTGCCTTACCGCCTGCAGCAGCAAACCGTCCGAAGAGCAGGCCAAGCAGGCCTTGGCCGACTTGATGGCCCAGAGCGCCTCGGCACCCGTCGTCACGATCGATGGGTTCACTCTGACCGGGTGCACGCGGGCGGGGGACGCGGACGGCTATCGGTGCGATACGCGAGGCACAGTGGTGATGGACATGATGGGCAATCGAGTCCCGCTTCCCGTCGACAAAAATCTGCGGTATGCCAAGGCCGACGGAAGCTGGAGGGCCTACGCCCAATGAAGAGCCAGGCCCCTTCCCTGCACTTTGCCCACGCAGATCGCGTAACTGCGCCATCTATCAGGACCATCAAGAGCGTCAGGACTCCCCGGGAGCGCTTCTTCTGGTGGTATTCGCTGTCCCTGCTCTTCCTCGGACCTTTCGGGTTCATTGTCGGGCCGTTGATGGCCCGGCGAGGAACGCGGAAGGTGGAACGACTGCATTCGGCAGCAGCTTGGGAGGCCCGGCAGCGGGATCATGGGTTCACGTGGTGGCAGTGGTGGGTCATGACGCCGCTGACTCTTATGGGAGCCCTGTGGGTGTTCGGGCTGCAGAGTGGGTTGCCCATGTTTCTGCTTGTGCTCTGGGCACAGCTGACCCAATCCTAAGAAGCTCCGCCGGATCAAAGAAGGCCCCCAACTCGGGGGCCTTCTCGTTGGTGTCGCTCAGAGTGCAGGGGTCAAGTAGCGCCCTTCCACTACCAACGTGGCTTCAGAGCGCCCGACGATGCTGCCATTGGCACTAAAGCGGGCATCCGTGGCATCGCCCCGGAACACGAGTTCGAACTGGTCGAGCCCGCCAAACACGGATTCGGAGCCCGGATCCCAGCGTTTGATGGTCAGCTTGGTCGTAAACCCAGCGCCGTCACCCTGCTTCGATCGTGAATAGGTATAGCCCGAGTCGCCGCCGTTGACGCTGCCCTCTTTGAATACAGCGATGCCCTCGCCGACTCCCTTCCTGTTCGACAAGAAACGAACATGGTAAATGCCGTCTTTCATTGCCAGCGCCTCCCCTGGGTAGGAGCCACGATAGGACCATCGTCCAGTCGCATCAGGCACGACAACCGCAGCCATGCTTATTGGAGGAGCCGCGGCCTGATTTAATGAGCCAGGCTCGCCAGCTTTGGATAGAATCGACTCTACGACTCTCCGCTCAGCGCCTTAAGGAGCATGATCTTGCCCAGCGTCTTCTTTTCCTATTGCCATGCAGACGAGGAGCTGCGCGACCAGCTCGAGAAGCAGCTCGCGATGCTTAAGCATCAAGGAATTATCGAAACTTGGCACGATCGACGCATCATCGCAGGCCAAGAAATCGATAAAACGATCGATGAGCACATCAACAGCGATGACATCATCCTGCTTCTCGTCAGTCCCGACTTCCTTGCATCACCTTACTGCTACGACAGGGAAATGAGGCGGGCGCTGGAACGACATGACTCAGGCGAAGCAACCGTCATCCCGGTCATCTTGAGGGCCTGCGAATGGCACCACGCTCCTTTTGGGAAGCTCATGGCTACTCCAACCGACGGCAAGCCGGTGAAGCAATGGGCTGACCTCGACGACGCTTTCTTGCAGGTGGCCAAGGCCGTTCGCGCAGCGGCCACCCATCGCCAAACCAAGCAAGCTGCGCTGGCTTCGCCAAGCGCGCGTGCGACGCCTGCTGCGGGAATGCCCCCAGGCGTCGTCGCGAGTTCCCTGCCCGCGCAATCCCGGCCAGGCCCGAGGTCGAGCAATTTGCGTCTCGCCAAGACTTTTACGCAGCGGGACAAAGATCAGTTCAAGGCGGAAACCTTCGACTACATCGCCAAACACTTCGAGAACTCCCTTAACGAGCTCGAAGAACGAAATCCGGGTTACGAGGGATCGTTCCGACGAATCGACGCCAACCGCTTCTTCTCCACAATTTATGAGGATGGGAAGGACGTTGCTCGGGCAACGATCTACCTGGGGGGAATGCTCGGGGGCATCAATTACATTCAAGGTGAGACGCTCGACAGCAACTCTTTCAACGAGTCCCTTTCCGTGGACTGCGATGATCAATCCCTGTTTTTCACCAACTTGGGCATGTCCGCGTATGGGTCAAGTCGGGGTCAAAAGCTGACGCAGGAGGGTGCGGCGGAGCTCCTCTGGGAACAGCTCATTGGTCCACTTCAAAGCCGTAGCAACCATCCACACAGGCGCTGAGATGATATCGACCAGCGAGTTCACTGTAGGCAGTGCGAGTTCCTGCGCCGCTCTTTCGCTCATCCTGCCGAGGCATGATTCAGATCAGGCTTTGCTCATCGGCACTTCCAAGTTGGGCAAGACCGCTGTTCTGATCCTGACTGGTAGCCACCAGTTCACTTGGTTCGAGGCCGACGGTGCGGACGGCTGGGTTGGACTGGTATTTCCCGGAGTTCGCATCGAAATCGATGAGACGAGCGTGTTCAGCGCAGACTATTCACGCGCTTTGCCTGGCAACCTAGTCAGAGAGGGAACATCCCTCTATGTGAGGGCGAAAGCTCATGGGTTCGGCGGCTTCGATGCCATTATCGTTGAGAGCGACCTACCCACTACGGGAGACCTTTCCGCCGGATTCGCAAAGTGGCAGGTCGTTCTGGGCAGCGGACACGAAAAGCGGGTTCTTTGGCAGGTCGGAAACGGTCCTGATGCGCCGCCTGGACCCTCTCGGTAAACGAACTCCATTAAATCCCGGTGCGACCGATGAGGCTGTCGCCCCATCGAGGCTTGAAGGCAGCACTACAGCTCCGCCAAATCGGTGATGGTCGCTTGCCCCTTTCGCAGATCAGCGACCAGCAGCCTGCCCCCAGCAACGGTCCGACCCACGCTTTCGTTGACGTAGGCCGCCTGCAGCCGGCCTGCCTCCAGGACGTCATCAAATTCGAAGCTGTCCGAACGCCCACGCAACGGTTCTCCCGGTGACGCTACGCCGCCTTCCAATGGCTGCACTCGTGTCGGACCGCCGCCCGCATCCTTGGCATAGGCCGTGGCCATCATCCGGCCGCTCTTCGGTGACCAGCCGCCCAGAACAAGCTCGCTGTGTAGGATGTCCCGCGTCATGCCCGCCTCCGCAGCCGCCTGGACGTATTTCGGCCAAAGGTGGTCCATGACCAGTCCGAGCTCGGCCATCAGCTGCTCCATGGTGAAATCCGCGCGGAAGCTCGCCTGTATGCAAAGCTCGTAAATCTTCAGAAAGAACTGAGCGGAGCCGCGGCTGGCCAGCACTAGGTTGTGCTGGGGGATCAACAAGAGCTTGGCGCCCGACGACGGCGTCCGGGTCATCGCGTCCTCGGCCCACGTGTCGACCGCGATGAGCAACTGGTCAGCGCGTAGCAACACATTGAGGATGCTCATGGGAGGGTCCCTAGCCGAAAGACGAAGGCTATCGTCGGCCCGCCCAAACTGTACATAGATGCCCCTGCATTACTCGCTGGTAGGCATCGAGCTATGGGTCCGCGCGCCGCTTTGGCCGACAGGAACCAAGGAGACCCATCCGCACCCCGCAGCTCGGAAGCTGATGATCCCACGCGACCGGTTCTTCTGGTGGTATTGGGGAGCCTTGCTCTTCCTTGGACCTTTCGGGTTCGTCGTCGGGCCGCCCATGGCCCGACGCGCAAGCCGGAAGGTGGCTGTGCTCTCCGGTTGCCAGCATGTGGCACGACTATATGACCGCGCCCACTCGAAGGTGGTGTTCCCATCCTGCTTTTGGACGGCGCTTCGAAGCTTCTCTTAGAGCAGCCGACCGGCCCCTTCCACCGTCATATCAGCCGCCCGGGGAGGCGCTGACTTGATTACGGCAGGCGAATTCCATCCAGCAAGTGTGAGTTCCTCACTGGACTTCCCCACTTGCGGGCTACTCATCGCCGGCGCAGCCCGAGACACCGCGCCCTTCCAACGACTTGACAAAACACATCATGAAGATATAAGGATTAAAAAATCCCCCATTACGATGCAAATCACCTTAAAGAAATTGATGAAAATTCTCTCTGACTTAGCTGCATTAGGTGCGGCTTACGCCATCCTTGGGTTCTATTTAGCTATTTTGATCCACGTCATGCTTTATCTTTGAATTGAAAACCATCAGTGCCAGAAGGTAATTACAAATAGAACCAAGCACCGCAATTAAATCAAACTTCCCAACCATCAGCTGGCGAAAAAAGATCACTAAGAATATTGCAGCAAATGTAATAAGGAGAGATATAGAGTCCTCTTTCAAGCAAGAAATCCCCTTTCTGAAGAATACGCTATTGCTCCCGCCGAGAAAATCGCCAACAAGGCTAAAGACAAGCCCCGCAAGGCAGGCTCCGGAAATAACAAGGATCCAGAGCTTTTTATCGACGAACTCCCAAAATCTAACGGGCAGCTTGCTTCCATTTGAGTCTACGAGCCCAACCCCCATCACCGGCATCAACTCTGAGACCATGTATGAGACAACGAACCAGAGAATGGTTGAAAAAAATGCCCTAACCAAGAATGGAAACAACACTGATTTGCGGAATTCAAAGCTTTTCATACCCCCCCCAAATATATTTTACAACTAAATCATCTAACGAAGATTCCAAGCCACCGGGCACATCCGCGTTCGGCATGGAAATCGCCTGTATACGTCAGTGGGTTGACGGCCATGTGCCTGCTTTCGGCCAGCGACGATAGAGACACCATCAGGCGTTGCCGATGCTTCACCATTGTGCAGGCAGTGTCATCGCAAGTCCCAAACAAGGGAAGTTAAGCCTGGCGAATGCACACCGATTCCGCTGAGCTTCTCCACCGCCGTGAAATCCCGGCTATATGTTGAGTGATGCTCATCATCCAATTCATGACCAACGATCTGCGCGCGCAGTTCTGACACGACGCCGGCCCCCTGCAGCTCTTGGATAAAGGTCTTCCTGAGCGAATGAAAGCCCCTTTTCGCCGGTTCCCAACCCCTACCCACTTCAGCTAGGTGCCGACTGAATGCCTTCGTAATCCAGTTGCCCTGCCCGTTCACCGCAGTCGCTTTAGCAGACGGGAACAGCCTCGTTTCACCGGCCTTGCGCTTGCCGTCCACCCATGTCAGGAAGCCCATTTCGAGGAGCTCGGGATGGAGCGGCACGGTGCGAAGGCTCACTTCCGTCTTTACCTTCTGATGCTCGCCCTCGTCCGAAATGCGGATGCACGGGATGCCATCCTCTTCGAACACGTCTTTGATGAGGAGCTGCCCGACTTCGGACGCCCTTGCACCGGTGTAGAGCCCAATGAGCGAGGCCCAGCGGGCCGATTCGGACAGTTTGGCCAGGGCCTCGGGCGCGAACAGAGCTTGAATCTGTTCCCTATCGTAGGCTTTGAAACCCAACTTCTTCCGGGCGCGCTTCTCGCGCTGGGAGTAGCTCACATGGCCCGAAGCCGGATTGTCGCCCCGCGGGTAGTGACCAGAGGCCATGGCCCACTCGAAGAACCCGCCTTTGCCGCCGATGTAGGACTGCTTGTTCGTGAGAGTGGGCGTGGAAGCCCCCTTCTCCCGCATGTCCTGATACCAGCGGGCCAAGTCCGAGCGCGTGATGGTGTGGACCTTGGCCTTTGCCCCCAAGAACGCCACCAATGCCTCGATCGCGGTCTTCTTGATCGTGTAGGTCTTGGGCAGAGTTGAGGGCTTGAGCGTCGCCAAGAAGGCGTCGCGCGCCTTTCCCAGCGTGATCGTCTCGATCGCCTGAGCCGGTGGCGGTGCTGCGGCTGCGTGGGTCGCCTGTGGCCATATCTCGCGGGCCGGTCCACGGTGGGCTGCTGCAGGTTGCTGGAGCGTGGCCGCCATCGCCTCCAACTCCATGAGTTGCCGGTAGAGCTTCAAGTCCTTCGGGCTGTCGATCTGCCACTGCTCCGTAACCGTCCCGTCCGTTGCCCGGGTGCGGTTCAACGTGAGCTCGCGCAGGTTCTCAGCGCTCGTCAAACGATCAATGAGAAGGTCAGCATCCGTTTTGCTGAGCTTGGCCACGCGTTGATCCTTCAACTGTGCGAAGAGCCGAGCATAGCCTGCGCCCAGCACGACCGCACGCACGTGCGCCTGGGCGAGATCTTTCGTACGGAGGGTGCGTTTGATCAGCCGGCAGTCGAGCACGGCGTGAAGGTCGACGGGAACACGCTGGACGAAGGACCAGCGACCGGTCTCGGACCGACTCAAATGGTGAGGGATGCGCATGCGATTGTCGCCTCTGCATGCTTTCCGCCTGCCAATCAGGACACATCAAAAATTCACATTTAGAATCAATGAGTTATACGTGATTGGCGGAGAGAGTGGGATTCGAACCCACGGAAGGAATGACCCTTCGCCGGTTTTCAAGACCGGTGCCTTAAACCGCTCGGCCATCTCTCCATTCGGTTCCCGGTCTCCCGGGCAGCGCGCTATTCTCGCATGCGCCGGGCCATTTGCCCAAGGGGGCTGCTGCCTCTCTGCGGTCGGGTGCACTGGCCGAGCGGGGGCTGGCCCTAATCCGGGTCCTAGACCCATAGGTAGCGAGGCCCACCTTGAAACAGTGCAATGCACGACTCGGGGCGGCCTCTACGGCGCAGCGGCCGATGCCCCCAACTTTGCAAAGAATTGCATTCCAAAGAACCGGCCCTGTCGCCTATCGTCAGATGCCTGCATCCGATACGCCGGCCCCCGAATGAAAGTCAAAAAACTCGCCCGCCTCCGCCCCATGATGCCGCTGGAGACCGTAGCCAGTACGTTCGGGAAGCACTGGGTGGCACCCGGGCAGGACGGATACGTGACCTGCACACCAGGCAGCGTCAGCGCACGGCTCGACGCTGAGGGTCGCGTGGGGTACGTCACGTTTCTGCGCACCTTTCCCGAACACGTAGTGATCGAAGGGTTGCACATTGGCATACCCCTTAGCGCTGCCCTCGCTGCGCGGCCGACACTACAGCTGGCAGAAAGGGATGCCGATGAACTTGCGGACTGGTCCAGATACTGCGACGTCACGGGCGACGGCCACCGCTTGAGCATTGGCGTGCAGGATGGGGTAGTCAGGAGCATCGAGCTTTCCCAGCCACTGCCGGTGTATCAAGAACGTGAGCTGCCAGTAGCCGAGCCAAGCCTGACCCGGGCGTTTGACCTCAAGCTCGACCCACAACAAGTGCTTGCGATGCATGCACGTGGCACCGAATGGGCGGGCGGATGGGCGCTGGGCCTCCCTCCGGGCATCACACCTCAGCAATGGCCGTTGAGTCCTGTGTTCGGTCATCCCTTGCGGCACGCATTCACGCTGCACATCCCGCCGGAATACCGCGCGCAATACAAACACTTGGTGGGCCTGAGCTTGTTCGTCGATGATCAATTCGAGGAACTGGATGCGAACGACGAGATATCGGCATTCTTCCATGCTCCACTCTCACCCGAAGCACCTGCGGAAGAAGCCCTCTATCCGTTCTGGCAACATCTCCAGGCCCGGCACCCGCGTCAACATGATATGGAAGATATTCTGGGTACGCGCTACACCGCCATCTGGCTGACCCAGGAAGAGTTCGATGCTCAGCTGTGTCTGCCACCGAAGCTTGCCTCAGCACATCTTGAGGGTGCTCCAGGCTGGATGACGCAGAGTTACGCTGACTACTTCCCTGACTCTTGGCTCTACACACGCGACGAGAAGACATCCTTGGACGGTGCAGAAGTGGGCTGCATATCAGGCGTCAGCACCGCCCTCCCCATACGATCCGAAGTCCGTGACAACGACCCGAATGTTGGCAAACCTCCTCGCGGGCGGGAGCGCCAGTGCGAAGCCAGTGGTTACATTCCCGCATATAGCGAAAAGGGCATTGAGCTTGATCTAGGCCGCTGGACTGAACTGGCACACCTTGGCGGCACGATGGTGCCCAATCAGGGCTACCCCGATTTTGGGCCCTACTACCTTGAGTTCGAAGAGACCTTCGGTGGCTTCAACTTCGGGGGCGGGAACGCCCAGCTGGATCTGGAGAAGATGCAGCTGGATTGGGCATGAGGGTGAAAAACCCACGCTGACGCAATTGAAAAGGCCCCGTCTTGCGGGGCCTTTTGCTTGCAGCTGAGCAATGCACGAGATGGGCTCAGCCCGCATCCACCGCCAGCGCACCCAAGGCACTGGCCTTGATCTTCTCTTTGGCCCGCTCGCACGCGCCGCCGCAATCCAGGCGCGAGGCCTCCAGCTGCGGCGGCAGGTGTTCGGCCAGGAAGTCGATGAACACGCGCACCGCCGGCAGCAGGCCGCGGCGGGAGGCGAAGACGGCATGGCAGATGCCCTGCGGCAGCGACCAGTCCGGCAGCACCACTTCCAGCTCGCCATTGCGCACGGCGTCGGCGCAGACCGTTTCCGGCAGCATGGTGATGCCGAAGCCGTCCTTGACCATGCTCTGCAGCAGCGGGAAGTCGAAGCCGGCCACGCGCGGCTGCAGGTCCACGCGGCGGACCGCGCCTTCCGGGCCGTGCAGTTCCCAGCGCTGGCGGGCTTCGTCTTCGCTGATGCTCAAGGTCACGTGATTGGTCAGCTCGTCCGGATCTTTCGGGCGGCCAGCGCGATCCAGGTACTTCGGGCTGGCGACCAGCAGTTCCTGCACCTGGCCGAAGCTGCGCATCACCAGGCTGCCATCGTCATCCAGGCGCGAGCGCACGCGCAGGGCGACGTCGTAGCCTTCATTGATGATGTCCACGCGGCGGTTGCTGATGTTCAGCTGCAGGCGCACTTTGGGGTACTGCGCCAGGAAGATCGGCAGCAGCTTGGGCAGCTGCATCTGCGCGAGCGAGACCGGCACGCTGGCGCGCACCAGGCCGCGTGGCTCGGCGCTGAGGCGGTCGACCACCTCGCGCGCGGCCTGGGCCTCGGCAAGCATGGTCTGCGCGTGGCGATGCACGCTGGTGCCGACGTCGGTCACCGCGAAGCGGCGCGTGGAGCGCTGCAGCAGGCGTACGCCCAGGTCGGTTTCCAGCTGGCTGATACGGCGGCTCAGGCGGGATTTGGGGATGCCGAGCGCGCGTTCTGCTGCGGCGAAGCCACCATGATCGACCACCATGGCGAAGTAGTAGAGGTCGTTGAGGTCTTGCATACCGAAGTTCCAGATATAGAACAATACGTGGTATTCAACCACCTTTATTCCAAACAGGCAACAACCTAACCTGATCTCCGTCGGCGGCGCCTTGCCCCGCCCCTCCCCAGATAACAGGTGATTGCCATGAAGCTTCTTCACATCGATGCCAGCGTGCTTGGCGACAACTCGGTTTCCCGCCAGCTCTCCGCCGCCGTGGTCCAGCAGTGGCGCGACCAGGTGCCGGGCCTGGAAGTGAGCTACCGCGACCTCGACGCCCAGCCGGTCCCGCACCTGCGCAGCTCGTCGCTGGCCCAGTCCGACCCGGCCGAAGTGGCCGACGCCGAGCAGGTGCTGGCGCAGTTCCTGGCCGCCGACGTGGTGGTCATCGGCTCCCCAATGTACAACTTCAGCGTCGCCTCCACCCTCAAGGCGTGGATCGACCGCCTGGCGGTGGCCGGCCGCACCTTCAAGTACACCGAGAATGGCCCGGTGGGCCTGGCCGGCGGCAAGCGCGTGATCGTGGCCAGCAGCCGCGGCGGCCTGCACACCGGCGCACCGACCGACTTCCAGGACCCCTACCTGCGCCAGGTCTTCGCCTTCTTCGGCATCGACAACGTCGAGTTCGTGCGCGCCGAGGGCATCGCCTATTCGCCGCAGCACCGGACCGATGCGATTGCGCAGGCGCTGGCCGCGCTGCCGCAGCCGGCTGAACTCGCCGCGGCCTGAGCCGGGCGACCCACACCGTTCCCTCCCCCTCGTCGTGACGGTGTGGTGGTGGGACGCCGGTTTTCTCTCCCCTGCCGGCGCTCCCCCTGATGGCCCCTTCCGGGGCCATCTTTTTGCCTGGCTGCCGGCTGCCGGCGTCCTGCCGCCGCGGCGCGCCTGGCCGCCTGCAACCTACCTCAGCTACCTCAGGTCACAATGGCGCATTGCCGGGGTCTCCCGTGCCATGCCATCGCCGGTGCAGGCCGCGGTGATGGCCTCGCCTTTACGCAGGCCGGCGGCATCCGTCGTTGTCAGCCCCATCAGCAGCACCCGCGCATCAGGGCCGGCGGACAGGTGGACGACGGGCTGATCCAGAGAATCGCCCTGGATGGCCTCCACATCGCCGGAGATCACCAGGGGCTTGCCCTTGTAGAGCACGTCGGCGGCGATCTCATTGGCCTGGTAGTCCAGATACAGCTGCCGCGCGGCCAGCTCGATGGTGTCGGCCAGCACGCTGATCGCCTCGCTCTCGGTCTCGGCGGCATGCGCGTCTTCCCGTGGGGCGCTGACCGCGCTCAGCGTTCCGGCAAAGATGGCGATGCCAACGAAGTACACCATCGGCGAGACCATCAGCGAGAGCAGCAACGGTGCGAGACCCTTGGTCACCCCACCGCTGGACATCGCCACGATGGCCAGGATGAAGGCCACCAGATTCAGCGGCCAGCCGATGAAGAACCCCAGCCCCGGAAAGGGAATCAGGAAGCACAGCCAGGCGATCACCAGAAGCACCCACGCAGCAGCCCCTGCCGGGTGGAAAGGCGGCGTTGTTGTGCCCACTGCGTTCACGGGGAGGGTCCTGCGGGAGGTGAATGACGTTATCCATCGTCGTTGCCGCCCGGCTGCGCGAGTGGACGCAGGTCACATCCCCACAGACTCCACCGGAAACTCCAGAACCGGGCCCTTTGCCCTGCGCGCCTTGTGGGCAGAGGGTTCTACGCTGGCAGGGAATTTGATCCGGTGAGCAATGGAGGTCTGCACCGACAGCGCAACGGAGTTCCGCCTTACCCGATCAGGCTCTGTACCGGAAGCACCCGACGTGACGCATTCGACCCAAGGCGGTCGCGCAGATCGCTATGCTGATCCGTCCTTCTCTGGATCAACCCGCATGGACTACCGCGTCACCGCCGCCCACCGCAGCGAATTCCCGCATCCGATCACCCTGCAACCCGGCGACCCGCTGCAGGTCGGCGAGCGCTATCAGGGGCCCGAAGGCTGGGACAACTGGTATCTGTGCCAGACGCCGGGCCAGGCTGCTGGGTGGGTACCGGCGCAGGTGATCGGCCGCAACGCGCAGGGCGATGCCGTGGCGGCGGAGGCCTACTGCGCGCGCGAACTGGATGTGGATGCGGGTCAGCACGTGCGGGGGGAGCGCGAGCTCAACAGCTGGGTGTGGTGCGAGGTGGTCGGCGGCACGTCCTCTGGCTGGGTGCCGCTGGGCGTGCTGACGCCGATGACGCCCCGGTAGAGCAAAAAACCCGCCTTCCGGCGGGTTTTTCGTTCGTCACGGCGCAGGATCAGCCGATGACATCCAGCCCGCCCATGTAGGGCTTCAGCGCGTCCGGCACGGTGATGCTGCCGTCGGCGTTCTGGTAGTTCTCCATCACCGCGATCATCGCACGGCCCACTGCCACGCCCGAACCGTTGAGCGTGTGCAGCAGCTCGGGCTTGCTGGTTTCCGGGTTGCGCCAGCGGGCCTGCATGCGGCGCGCCTGGAAATCCCCACAGTTGGAACACGAAGAGATCTCGCGATAGGTGTCCTGCGAGGGCAGCCACACTTCCAGGTCGTAGGTCTTGATGGCGGCAAAGCCCATGTCGCCGGTGCACAGCAGCACCTTGCGGTACGGCAGGCCCAGCTTTTCCAGCACGACTTCGGCACAGCGGGTCATGCGCTGGTGCTCTTCATCACTCTGCGCGGGGGTACAGGCGGCGACCAGTTCCACCTTCTCGAACTGGTGCTGGCGGATCATGCCGCGTACGTCGCGGCCGCCGCTGCCGGCTTCGGCGCGGAAGCACAGCGAATGGGCGGTCATGCGCAGCGGCAGCTGCTCGGCATCGACGATTTCATCGCGCACGATATTGGTCAGCGGCACTTCCGAGGTCGGGATCAGGTAGCGCGTGGACTCGCCCACGGCCGTCTTGAACAGGTCGTCCTCGAACTTCGGCAGCTGGCTGGTGCCACGCAGCGACTCGGCGTTGACCAGGGTCGGGACGTTGGTCTCTTCATAGCCATGCTCGCCGGTGTGCAGGTCGAGCATGAACTGGGCCAGCGCGCGGTGCAGGCGCGCGATCGGGCCACGCAGCACGGTGAAGCGCGAGCCGGACAGCTTGGCGGCGGTCTCACCATCCAGCCAGCGGTTGCGGGCACCCAGCTCGACATGATCAAGCACCGGGAAATCGAACGTGCGCGGGGTGCCCCAACGCTTCTGCTCGACATTCTCCGATTCATCCTGGCCGGCCGGCACATCCTCGGCCGGCAGGTTCGGAATGCCCAGCGCGATCGCTTCGATCTTCTCGCGCAGCTCGTCCAGGGCCACTTCCGAGGCCTTCAGTTCATCAGCGAAGGCGGCCACTTCGGCCATGATCGCCGAGACATCCTCGCCCTTGGCCTTGGCCTGGCCGATGGCCTTGGAACGGCTGTTGCGCAGGCTCTGAAGTTCCTGGGTACGCACCTGGATGCGCTTGCGATCGGCTTCCAGCGACTCCAGCCCGGAGACATCCAGCTCGAAACCACGCGAGGAGCGCAGGCGTTCGGCAAGGTCGGCGGGCTGTTGGCGGAGCAGGGCTGGATCGAGCATGGCGGCAGAGGGGTCTACGGATTCGGAGGGGGATTATCGCCTGTTATGCGTTTTTCTGCCGCCGGTTCATCCCGGGCGTGGCAGAATCGCGGTGATCCATACGGTATGCCCCATGTCTGCTTCCCGCTCGACTTCTGGCAAGAACATCACCTTCCAGCTGCCCCGCCGCAGCCTCAAGATCGCCGCGATCGCCTTCGGTGCGGGCGTGCTGCTGTTCCTGGTGGTGTGGCTGAGCAGCCGCAAGGACGGCTTCTACAAGGCCGACCCGGCCGCGCAGACCCCTGCCCAGGTGGCCGAGGTCGAGCCGCTGCCCGAGCCGCTGGCCGCTGCCGCCGGTTCCAGCGACATGCCCGACGCCAAGGCGCCGCCGGCCAATGAAGAAAAGCCGCAGCTGGTGGAGACCGCCCCACCGCCGCCGGCGGCTGCACCGGCTGCGCCCGCCGCACCGGCCGCGCCTGCGGCGATGGCGCCGAGCGACCGCCCGCAGCCGATCGCCGACCAGTCGCCGCCGCCGAGCTATCCGCCGGCCGCCTTGCGCCGCGGTGACAGCGGCACCGTGGTGGTCCGCGTGGATGTGGATGCCACCGGTTATCCCTCGGGCGTGACATTGATCCAGCGCAGCGGTTCACGCGACCTTGATCGCGCCGCCTCTGATGCGGTGCGCCGCTGGCGCTTCCAGCCGGCGCAGAGCAACGGCGTACCCGTGCCTGGCAGCCTGGAAGTGCCCTTCGATTTCACTCCGCAGTGATTCATCGCCGCATCACACGGTGGTTCTGCAACGGCTCAGCAAACTGAACCCTGATGGGAATGCAGTCGTCGCGTTGACGGTGCGCTGACACATCCGCAACTGCGTACGGGCAAGACTGCAGGTGTCACATCGACACCAGGAGTCAGCCATGAGTGTTACCCATGCCCCGGACATGCCCCGCTCGCCGCAGCATCAGCGCGACGTGATCGATGAGCCCCACAATCGCCGCACGTCGCCTTGGTTATGGGTGGCGTTGATCGTGGCGATGTTCGCCGCCGCGCTGGTGTGGCTGCGTTACGCCACCCCGGGCGATACCAATGATGCGCCGGTGGGCCAGCGCATGCTGCCGGCCACTGAGACCACCCCCGTGGCGACAGCGCCTGCCCCGGCAGCGCGAGAGGCAGCACCGGCCGCCGAGCAGCGCAAGGCGACCCCGGCCGTGCGCAATCGTGAGGCCCGCCCGCTGGCGAGCAACGCCAAGCCCGCTTATCCGCGCACTGCCCTGCGCAGCGGCGTACAGGGCAGCGTGGTGGCCAGCCTCAACGTGGATACCCGCGGGCAGGTGACCGAGGCGAACATTGTGCAGCGCAGTGGCACCCGTGACCGCGACCTGGACCGTGCGGTGCTGACCACCGTGCGCGACTGGAAGTTCGAGCCGGCGATGCATAACGGCCGCGCCGTAGCCAGCGTGGTGCGCGTCCCGGTGGATTTCCGCACCGAGCGCTAAACGCAGGCGCTGAGGCGGAAACGAAAAGGGAGGCCGATGGCCTCCCTTTTTTCGTCCCGCGTGTCCAAGCACCGACGCAAGTCGTGCCGGGCGTTGCCCGGCAACCACGCCTGTCTCGACGCAGCCGCCCGACAGAACCGGGCGCTACCTCAAGCGGCGCTCAGACCGAAGCCTGCGCCGGTCGCCAGACCCTCGAAATCCGGGAACGAGGTCGCCACGTTGGCGATGTCATTGACTCGCACCTCGCCCGTGCTGAGCTGGCCGGCAATGGCGAAGGCCATCGCGATGCGGTGGTCGCCATGGCTCTCGATGGTGCCGCTGCCCAGCGCCGCGCCACCATGGATCGTCGCACCGTCTTCGGTTTCGTCGACCTGCACGCCCAGGGTGCGCAGGCCGGTCGCCATCGCGGCCAGACGGTCCGATTCCTTGACCCGCAGTTCGGCCGCGCCGCGCACCACGGTGTTGCCCTGTGCCGCGGCGGCGGCGACGAACAAGGCCGGGAACTCATCGATCATGTCCGGCACCAGTGCTTCGGGAATCTCGGCGCCGTGCAGGGGCGCATAACGCACCACCAGATCGGCCACCGCTTCCCCACCCTGCTCGGCATGGTTCTCTTCGGTGATGTCCGCGCCCATCAGGCGCAACGCGGCCAGCAGACCGGTGCGGCGTGGATTGAGGCCGACCGCGCGCAGGCGCAGTTCGGAGCCGGGAATGATGCTCGCGGCCACGAGGAAGAACGCGGCCGAGGAGAAATCGGCCGGCACCACGATATCGGTCGGGCGCAGGCGCTGGCCGCCACGCAGGCGGGCCTGGCCGGGCGAAAACGCGATATCCACGCCGAACGCGCGCAGCATGCGCTCGCTGTAATCGCGGGTCGGGTGCGGTTCGGTGACGGAGGTTTCGCCAGTGGCGTACAGACCGGCCAGCAGCACGGCCGACTTGACCTGCGCGCTGGCGACCGGCGAAGCGAACGCGATACCGTGCAGCGTCTGCCCACCGTGCACACGCAGCGGCGGCGTGCCGTCCGCCTCGGTCTCGATCTTCGCGCCCATCTGGGCCAGCGGACCGGTCACGCGGCGCATCGGGCGGCGCGACAGCGATTCATCGCCAACCATTACCGAATCAAACGGCTGCGCGGCCAGCAGCCCGGCCAACAGGCGCATGCCGGTGCCGGCGTTGCCGCAGTCCAACGGGGCGCTCGGCGCCTTCAGGCCATCCACGCCCACGCCGTGCACGATGCGCTGCGAAGGCGACGGGGTTTCGATGCGTACGCCCATCTGCGAGAAGATCGCGGCCGTGGCGCGGGTGTCTTCGCCTTCCAGGAAGCCATCGATGCGCGAAACGCCATCGGCCAGCGCGGCGAACATCACCGAGCGATGCGAAACCGACTTGTCGCCGGGAATGGTCAGGCTGCCCTGCAGGGGCTGGCCCTTGCGGGCGATCCAGTACGGAGATGCGGTCATCGGAAATCCTATGGGGCGGGCCGCCGCGGCGGCGATGCAACGGTATGCGGGAAGGGCCGCCGCGCCCCACTGGGGCGGCGGGCCGGGCGCAGCGCGCAAGGCGCTGCGCCGTTCGGATCAGGGCACGGCGACCGGATAGGAGCCGAGGATCTTGATCTGCGCCGAGTGGGCTTTGAGTTCGGCCAGGGCCGCCTGCATCGCCTCATCGTCGACATGGCCGGCCAGGTCGATGAAGAAGCCGTACTCCCACTTGGCGTTGTGCGAGGGGCGCGACTCGATCCGGTTCATGCTGATGCCATGCCGTGCGAACGGGCTGAGCACATCGAACAAGGCACCGGGCTTGTCGTGGATGAACACCAGTACCGAGGTGCGGTCGTGGCCGGAGGTCGGGAAGATGTTGCGGCCGATGACCAGAAAGCGCGTGGTGTTGTCCGCATCGTTCTGGATCGGCTTGGTGACCACCTTCTTCAGGCCGTACACATGCCCCGCGCTCTCGCCACCGATCGCGGCGGCGTCTTCGGCATTGCGGGCGCGGCGCGCGCCTTCGGCATTGCTGGAGACCGGGATCTTCTCGGCCTTGGGCAGGTTGGCGCGCAGCCACGAGGAGGTCTGCATGAACGACTGCGGGTGGCCGTAGACACGTTCGACATCTTCCAGCCGGCCACTGCGCGACATCAGGTACTGCTGCACGCGCAGTTCCACTTCGCCGCAGATCTTCAGGTTGGAGGTCAGGAACATGTCCAGGGTGATCTGGATGGTGCCCTGCCCCGAGTTTTCCACCGGCACCACGCCGAAATCGGCGTTGCCCGCTTCCACTTCCTGGAACACTTCTTCGATGCTGGCCAGCGGCAGGCCCAGCGCGGAGCGGCCGAAATGCTTGAGCACGGCCTGCTGGCTGAAGGTGCCTTCCGGGCCGAGGTAGCCGATCTTCAGCGGCTCCTGCTGGGCCAGACAGGCGGACATGATTTCGCGGTAGACATGGACCAGCACTTCATCGCTGAGCGGGCCTTCGTTGCGGTCCACCACCATGCGCAGCACCTGGGCTTCGCGCTCGGGGCGGTAGTAATCCACGGCGGCGGCGAGCTTGCCCTTGGCCTTGCCGACCTGGTGGGCGAAGTTGGCGCGCTCGGCGATCAGCGCCTGGATGCTGCGGTCGATATGGTCGATCTTGGCGCGCACATCCGACAGCACGGGCGCGGCAACGGCGGGCGCAGCATCGCGCTTGGCGGCCTTGGCCTTCTTCGCGGGGGCCGCCGCCTTGGGCGGGGTCGGTGCCGGCTTGGCGGCCTTGGGCTTGGCGGGTTTGGTGGCCATCTGGGTTCCAATTGCAGTGGGGCGGCGAGCGCCCCGGGAAAAACGAATGCGTCAGCCGTTGCGCTGCTGGAAATCGCGCATGAAGGCGGCCAGCGCCTGCGCGCCTTGCACCGGCATGGCGTTGTACAGCGAAGCACGGATGCCGCCGACCGCCTTGTGACCCTTCAGCGCCAGCAGGCCGGCCGCCTTGGACTCACTGACGAAACGCGCATTGAGCGTGTCATCCGGCAGGAAGAACGGGATGTTCATGCGCGAACGCGCGGCCGGGACGACCTCGTTGCGGTAGAAACCGCCCGACTGGTCGATCGCCTCGTACACCAGGCCCGACTTGACCGCATTTCGGCGCGCGAATTCTTCCACGCCGCCTTGGGCCAGCATCCACTGGAACACCAGGCCGGCCAGGTACCAGTTCCAGGTCGGTGGGGTGTTGAGCATGGAATCGCGGGCGACATGCGAGCGGTAATCGAAAATGTCCGCGCGCGGCTGGCCGCTGCGCTCGAGCAGATCGCGGCGCACGATCACCACCGATACGCCGACCGGGCCGAGGTTCTTCTGCGCGCCGGCGTAGATCAGGCCGTACCGGCTGACCTCCAGCGGCTCGCTGGCGATCGACGAGCTGAAATCGGCGAACAGCGGTACGTCGCCCACGTCCGGGGTGTCACGGAACTCGACCCCGTGGATGGTTTCGTTGGCGGTGATGTGCACGTACGCGGCATCCTCGGAGAGCTGCCAGCTGGCGCGCGCCGGGATGTCGTGGAAGCCATTGGCCTCGCTGCTGGCAGCGACGTTGACCGAGACGTACGGGCTGACCTGCTTGATCGCGGTCTTGCCCCAATGCCCGGTGAGCACGTAATCCACGGCTTGGCCGGGCTGGGCGAAGTTGAGCGCAAGCAGGGCCTGCTGGGTGGTCGCGCCACCGGCCAGGAACAGCACTGCGTAGTCGTCCGGGATGCCGATCAGGCGGCGCAGATCGGCCTCGGCCTGGGCGGCGACGGCCATGAACTCCGGGCCGCGGTGGCTCATTTCGACAATGGAGGCGCCCGCGCCGTTCCACTCCAACATCTCTTCCTGCGCCTGGCGCAGGACCGATTCCGGCAGGGTTGCAGGGCCGGCACTGAAATTGAACGCGCGCGTCATGTCACACCTATGGGGCAAGACCCCTAGTATGCCGCAGCGCACCAGCCTTTAGGCCTTGCAGGACAAGGCGAATTTGGTTGCAAACGAATCTATCGCAGCCTCGACAGCGCACCCACCGGCCGTTTACCGCGCGCCAAACCAGAGCAGCCCGCTGATCGCCGCCGCCAGCAACAGCGCACTGACCAGCAGCCACGGCCAGCGGCTCACCCGCTTGGGCGCGGCGACCGGTTCCGGGCGTTGCCGCGCTTCGAAGCCGTCGTCTTCTTCCTCGACGACGACGCGCTTGCGGCCGTCATGCGGCACTTCGAGCACGAAGCGGTGCTGCGCGTCGAAGACCAGCTGATCGCCGGGCTGCAGCCAGCAGTGGCGAACGGTGACGCCATTGACCCGCGTGGACTCGCCGGCGCCCAGGTCGCGCAGCAGCAGGCGCTCACCGTGCTGCTCCAGGCGGGCGTGCTGCTCGGCAAAGGCCGGGTCGTCGATGACGATGTCCGCCTCCGGCCCACGCCCGATCACGCGCGGCCGATCCAGAGTAAAGCTGCGCCCGTGGTGCTGGCCGCCGACGCCGCGCAACAGGCGCTGGTCATCGCCCCCGTCATCGCTGCGCGGTGGTGCGTGCGCGACCGCTTCGCACTCGCCCTGCACCACCATCTCCACGCCATCGGCGTAAACGGCGTCGCCGGCCCGCAGCAGCGCCATCCGGCGCACCGGGCGGCCGTTGACGTGGATGCCGCGGATGCCGCTGGCGACCTGCAGCCACAGGCCGCGGTCATCCAGGCAGAACTGGGCCAGCAACAAGGTGCCGGGAGTGTCATCGCCAAGCCGGACGGTGCCCGATGCATGACGCACGATGCGCTGCACCCCGGGCCGCAGGGGCTGGTCGGGATGTTGGCGTTGAGTAAAGTGAACTAGCAGGTTCTGCACGCGGCGCAGCCTAGCAGGTTGAATGTCAGGGAAGAAGAAGTGTGACGCAGACCTTGGAGTTGTGCCTGAGGATGCGCACAATGCACGCCCGAATCCGCGCCGTTGTCCGCCAGGAGGCTGTATGTCCACCATCGATATCCGTCACGCCCACACCCTGCCCGCCGAAAATGCGCGCAAAGCCATCGAAGATGTCGCCGCCAAACTGTCAGAGCGCTTCGGCCTGCAGTCCAACTGGGTGGGCGACGTGCTGAACTTCAGCGGCTCCGGCGTGGATGGCGCGATCGCGCTGCAGCCCGGCCAAGTGCAGGTCACCGCCAAGCTCGGCTTCCTGCTCTCGGCCATGAAGGGCATGGTGGAAAGCGAGATCCAGCGCGTGCTGCAGGAAAAGCTCGGCTGAACCGACGCCCGGCCCGGCGCTGCACAGGCGCCGGCCATCACATCGCTTGAAGCCGGCGATGCATACGATCCAAGGGTGTCCACCCACAGGGATCGCCCCATGAATTCACCCAACGACTTCGACGATCGCATCCCCGGCGAGAAGCCCTCGCTGCAGGATCAGGCCGAGCGCTTCTCGCGCAAGCTGACCGATTCGGCCCAGCAGATCTGGCTGGCCGGCCTGGGCGCCTTCGGGCGTGCGCAGGCCGAAGGCAGCCGGGTCTTCGACAACCTGGTCAAGGAAGGCGAGAACATCGAGGCCCGCAACCGCGAGCAGACCGGCGATGCGCCGCGCTGGCGCGACAATGTCGAGGAACACCTCGGTGAGGCCCGCGAAAAGGCCAGCGGCACCTGGGACAAGGTCGAGAAAGCCTTCGATGACCGCGTCCAGGGCGTGCTCAAGCGCCTGCACATCCCCACCGCCGAGGATGTCGCCGCGCTCAATGCCCGGATCGATGCGCTCAACACTCGGGTCAACCGTGCCGAGGCCCGCAATGCCTCGCCGTCGGCCGATCCATCCCCGGGTACGCACCAGTCGCCGACCTCCGACGCCTGAGCTGAACTGACCCGACCGGCGATTGTTGCAAAGCAGCACGACTTTGTTGACAATCGAAATCGACCCGCCAATCGCTTCCACCGCCGTTTGTTCCCTCCCCTCACGGCTCTGGATTGGCGGGTTTTTTGTGGGCGCTCGATGGGCTGGATCGCCACAAAGTGAGACGGCCGTCACCGACGTGATCGCCGGATGCGCACCGGTGCGAGAACGACGCGCCGCTGACGTGCAAAGGCGCATATAAACTGTCTATCGCACTTCCCTGTTCATATCCCCTGCATGCTCTCCTGGATTCTGGCCCTGCTGTTGGCCCTCATCGTCTGGTTCCTGGCCACGGCCTACTTCTGGCTGATCAAACGGAAGCGCAAGGAGACCCAGCTCGGCCTGAATGCCTTGGCCGGCATGCACTGGCGTGAGTTTTCCCTGATCGTCCGGCGCGCGATGCATGAGCAGCGCGGGCTGCAGGACGTGGCGGACGAGGCGGTCGACAGCCGCGAACCGCGCAGCGATTTCCTGATGCACGACGGGCCACAGCGGTGGCTGCTGTCGTGCAAGCACGGGCGCGCCTACCGGATCGGCACCGCCGCGGTGAACGAACTCGGCGCCGCCGCGCGCCTGGCCGGTGCCCGTGGCGGGATCCTGATCACCGAGGGCAAGGTCGAGCGCGATGGCCGCATCGCCGCTGAAAAGCAGAGCGTGGAAGTCCTGGACGGCCCGCTGCTGTGGCCGCTGCTGCACCCGTATCTGCCCGGCGACATGGAAGCCCGTGTGCAGGCCGGTGCCCGCCGCGAGGCGATCCGGCGCATTTCGATCGCGGCACTGGGCGCTGCGACGCTGGGCCTGATGGTCGGGCTGGGCTCGCTGACCGCTGGCTTGGAGAAGGAGTGGACCGACGACGACTCGGCGGCCACCGCGGCCACCGCCCCGCCTGCCGCCGCGACGGCTCCGGAAGCGGCGCAGGCCGGCACCGTGCCCACCGCCGCAGTGGCGCCAGCCCCGGCCGCGCAAGAAGGCCCTCAAGGCCGCGCCACCGATGCTGCCCCGGCCGCGATGGAGGCCAACCCGGACGACGCCACCCTGGATCGCTATCAACAGGAGCTGTCACGCAAGGTGGCCACCCACGCTGGCGTGGCCAGCGGCATCTGGCTGACCCGGCAGACGCTGGCAATCAACCGCACCGGCGAGATCGATGCGATCTGGCCGCTGATCTGCGAGGAAGTGACCCGTTACCCGGCGCTGCGCACCGTGCGCATCCAGCTCAACCCGCGCCCCGGCGTGGATGAGCCGGTCCGCTGGCGGCAATGCACCACGCTGTAACGGTCAGCGCGCGCCCGGCGAGAATCGGGCGACCAGATCGTAGGCATCGCCCAGGAACATCTGCCGCACGCAGGTGATCGGCTGCTCGCCGCGCCAGGTGAGGCGGTCGATGACCAGGCAGGCCGTGCCTTGCTTGACCTGCAACAGCGTAGCGGCCGCGTCGTCGGCGCCCCAGGCGCTGATCCGGTGCTGGGCGCGCGTCCACGATACGTTCTGCAGCAGCCAGCTGCCTGGCGCGGTCGTCTCGAAATCCACCTCCAGCACCTCCGGCACGCCGACCGGGCTGATCAGCCGGTGCTCAAGCGCCAGCGGCCGGCCATCGGCCAGGTGCAGGCAGCGGATCGCCAGCAGCTTCTCGCCCCCGGCCAGGGTGGTTTCTTCGGCCACCTGCTCGCGCGGGCGCCGGTAGGCACGCTCCAGCAGCTGGTAGCCATAGACATGCCCGCGCGCTTCCACCGCCATCGCGATGTCGGGGATTTCCAGCGCCACCTGTTCCAGGTGTGGCGGCTGCCGGGCGACGAACGAGCCGGCCCGGCGGCGGCGCTCGATCATGCCGCTCTCGGCCAACGCGGTCAGCACCTTGTTCACGGTCATCCGCGAGCAGCCGTACTGCTCCATCAGCTCGTGTTCGTAGGGGATGCGGAAGCCAGGCTCCCACTGTCCACTGAGGATGCGGCTTTCCAGATCAGCACGTATGCGCTGATTGAGGGTTGCTGCTTTCTTGCCCGTCACTCTGGATTCCTGCATGGGAGGGTCGGATCAGACCCTCAACAACGGTCGAAGTGCCGCGGCGAACCGTGCGGCCACCGCCTCGCGTTGCGGGTGGCGACCGTCACGGACCAACTGGCGCCCTTGGCGCCACACCGATCGCACGGCGCCATTACGTGCGGCGAACACCCAGCTGTCAAGCAAGGCATCGCCGTCGCGGGCGATCAGCGCCGGGTGGTCGGGATCGAGTTCGACCAGGTCGGCCGGTGCGCCGGCCTGCAGGCCGGTGGCCACGCCCAGAGCCTGCGCGGCGCCGCGCAACGACTGCTCGTACAACCAGCGGCCGGTGGATTGACCATCGCCCGGGGCCAGCACGTTGCGCCCGCGCAGCTGCAGCCGCTGGCCGTATTCGAGCAGGCGCAGTTCTTCGGCCGCGTCGATCAGCACGTTGGAGTCCGAACCCACGCCGAACCGGCCGCCCGCGCGCGCGAACGCCTGCATCGGGAACAGGCCGTCGCCCAGGTTCGCTTCGGTGATCGGGCACAGCCCGGCCACCGCGCGGCTGGCCACGATCTGCTGCAGCTCCGCCTCGGTGATGTGGGTGGCGTGGACGAGGCACCAGCGCGCATCCACCGGCACGTGTTCGTACAGCCACTGCACCGGGCGCAACCCGCTCCACGCCACGCAGGCATCGACCTCGCGGGTCTGTTCGGCAATATGGATGTGGACCGGGCCGGCGTTGAGCGGCAGCAGCGCTGCCAGTTCCTCACCGGTCACCGCCCGCAGGCTGTGCGGCGCGAACCCTAGCACGGCGTCGCCCTGGTCCTTCAGCGCGCGGGTGCAGCCCTGCAGCAGCTCAGCGAAACCGTCGACATCGTGGATCAGCCGGCGCTGGGCCGGATTTGGCGGGGCGCCGCCGAAATCGGCATGCGCGTAGAACACCGGCAGCAGGGTCAGGCCGATCCCGCTGGAGTGGGCTGCCGCGGCGATGCGCTCGGCCATTTCGGCCCGGTTCGCATAGGGTGCACCGTCCGGGCCGTGATGCAGATAGTGGAACTCGCCGACCCGGGTGAACCCGGACTCCAGCATTTCCACATAGGCCTGCTCGGCGATGGCTTGCATGGCGTCGGGCTGAAGGTGCGCCAGGAAGCGGTACATCAGCTCGCGCCAGCTCCAGAAGCTGTCGCCGCTGTTGCCGCCGATCTCGGTCAGCCCGGCCATCCCGCGCTGGAAGGCGTGGCTGTGCAGGTTGCCCAGGCCCGGCAGCGCGATCGCCAACGCGGTATCGCCCGGCTCGGCCGACGCGCCTTCGGTCACCTCGATGAGCGTGCCGCCCTGGCTGACGATGCGCACATCGCGCGCCCAGCCCTGCGGCAGCAGCGCATGGGCGGCGTGGAAACGAAGGATCGGTGCGGGGTTGGCTGGCATCACTGGACATCCCGGAAGAGGCGCCTATATTGTATAGACATATACACCGATGTGGTTGCTGCCATGCACTGTGACACCCTCTGGTACCACGCCAACCTGATCACCGTCGATGGCCCCGGCCTGGGCGTGATCGAGGACGGCGTCATCGCCGCGACCGATGGGCGCATCGTGCATGTCGGTGCAGCGGGTTCGGCAGACCATCTGCAGCCCGCCCAGCGCATCGACGGCGGCGGGCGCTGGATCAGCCCCGGCCTGATCGACTGCCACACCCACCTGGTCTATGCCGGCAACCGCGCCGGTGAGTTCGAGCAGCGCCTGCAGGGGGTCAGCTACGCCGACATCGCCCGCGCGGGCGGCGGCATCGTCTCCACCGTGCGCGCCACCCGCGCCGCCAGCGAGGCCGAACTGCTGGCCGCCAGCCTGCCCCGGCTGGACGCCATGCTGGCCGAAGGCATCACCACGCTCGAAATCAAATCCGGTTATGGGCTGACCCTGGCCGATGAGACCAAGCAACTGCACGTCGCCCGTGAGCTGGGCCGTCAGCGCGCGGTCGAGATCGTGCCGACCTTCCTCGGTGCGCATGCGATCCCGCCGGGCCGGCAGGCGCAGGAGTACATCGACGAGGTCTGCAACGTCATGATTCCCGCCGTTGCCGCCGCCGGGCTGGCCGAAGCCGTGGACGTGTTCTGCGAGAACATCGCCTTCAGCGCCGCGCAGGCCGAGCAGGTCTTCGTTGCCGCGCAGCAGCACGGGCTGGCGATCAAGATCCATGCCGAGCAGCTGAGCAACCAGCACGGTGCCGCCCTGGCCGCGCGCCATGGTGCGCTGTCGGCCGACCATATCGAACACCTCGACGCCGACGGGATCGCCGCGATGCACCGCGCCGGCACCGTGGCGGTACTGCTGCCGGGCGCGTTCTACTTCACCCGCGATACCACCCTGCCCCCGATCGCTGAGCTGCGCGCGGCTGGCGTGCCGCTGGCACTGGCCACCGATTCCAACCCCGGCACCTCGCCGCTGACCAGCCCGTTGCTGGCGATGAACATGGCCGCCACCCTGTTCCGCATGACCGTGGCGGAGTGCATCGCCGGCTTCACCCGTGAAGCGGCGCGCGCCCTTGGCCGGCAGGACCGGATCGGCCGGCTCGCCGTCGGCCTGGACTGCAACCTCGCCCTGTGGGACATCGAGGCGCCCGCCGACCTCGTCTACCGCATGGGTTTCAACCCCCTGCACGCCCGCGTGATGCGCGGCCAACCCGTCTGAATCTAGTGATGTCTGGAGATTTCATGAGCACTACCCTGACCCTGCACCCCGGCGCTGTCACGCTGGCGCAATGGCGCGCGATCCATGACGGCGCGCGGGTGCGGCTGGACCCGGCCTCGGCCGCGGCCGTGCTGCGCAGTGCGCAGACCGTGGCCGACATCGTCGCCAAGGGCGCGCCGGTATACGGCATCAACACCGGCTTCGGGAAGCTGGCCAGCGTGCGCATCGAGCGCGACGACCTGGAAACTCTGCAGCGCAATATCGTGCTCTCGCACGCCGCCGGCGTCGGCGAACCGATGCCCGCGCCGGTGGTGCGCCTGATGATGGCCTTGAAGCTGGCCAGCCTGGCCCAGGGCGCCTCGGGTATCCGCCCGCAGACGCTGGCCCTGCTGGAAGCCTTCCTGCAGCACGACGTCATTCCGGTGATTCCGTGCCAGGGCTCGGTCGGCGCCTCGGGCGATCTGGCCCCGCTTTCGCACCTGGCCAGCGTGATGATCGGTGTCGGCGAAGCGTTCGTCGAGGGTCAGCGCCTGCCCGCCGCCGAGGCACTGGCCAAGGTCGGCCTGGCCCCGCTGGTGCTGGGCGCGAAGGAAGGCCTGGCCCTGCTCAACGGCACGCAATACTCCACCGCCTATGCACTGGCCGGGCTGTTCGCGATCGATACCGTGTTCCGCGCGGCGCTGGTCACCGGCGCGCTGTCGGTGGAAGCGGCCAAGGGCTCGGACACGCCCTTCGATCCCCGCATCCACAGCATCCGTGGCCAGCGCGGGCAGATCGCCACCGCCGCCGCGCTGCGCACCCTGATGCAGGGTTCGGCGATCCGCGAATCGCACCGCGACAACGACGTGCGCGTGCAGGATCCGTACTGCCTGCGCTGCCAGCCACAGGTGATGGGCGCCGCATTCGACGTGATGCGCCAGGCCGCCACCACGCTGGCGATCGAAGCCAACGGCGTGTCCGACAATCCGCTGGTGTTCACCGATACCAACGAGGCGCTGAGCGGCGGCAACTTCCATGCCGAGCCGGTCGCCTTCGCGGCGGACATGCTGGCGATGGCCGTGTGCGAGATCGGCTCGATCAGTGAGCGCCGCACCGCGATGCTGGTCGACCCGGCGCTGTCCGGGCTGCCCGCGTTCCTCACCCCGAAGCCCGGCTTGAACTCCGGCTTCATGATTCCGCAGGTCACCGCCGCCGCGCTGGTCTCGGAAAACAAGCAGCGCGCCTACCCGGCCAGCGTCGATTCGATCCCGACCTCGGCCAACCAGGAAGACCATGTCTCGATGGCCGCACACGGTGCACGCCGCCTGATGGCGATGGCCGAGAACGCCGCCAACGTGATCGGCATCGAGCTGCTGGCGGCCGCGCAGGGCTGCGATTTCCACGCCCCGCTGCGCTCCAGCGATGCGCTGGAAGCGGTGCGCCAGCGCCTGCGCGCGCAGGTGCCGACGCTGGAAGACGACCGCTATTTCCATCCGGACATGGTCGCCGCCACCAACCTGGTCCGCAGCGGCGTGCTGGCTGAAGGACTGGCCGACATCCTGCCGCCGCTGGAGCCGCTGGCATGAGCACGCATCCGGACTGGCTGCAGATCCACCGTGGCGATGTGCCGCTGATCGTCAGCTTCCCGCACACCGGCACCGAACTGCCCGATGCGCTCGCCACGCAGTTCGTCTCGCCGTGGCTGGCCCGCCGCGACGCCGACTGGTGGGTGCATGAGCTGTACGCGTTCGCGCAGCAGATGGGCGCCACCACGGTCCGCACCGCGGTGTCGCGCTCGGTCATCGACGTCAACCGTGACCCCAGCGGCACCTCGCTGTACCCGGGCCAGAACACCACCGGCCTGTGCCCGCTGACCACCTTCGACAACCAGCCGCTGTACCGCGATGGCCACGGCCCGGACGAGGCCGAGATCGCGCGCCGCCGCGATACCTGGTTCGTGCCCTACCACGACGCCCTCGCCGCAGAGATCGCGCGCCTGCGTGCGCAGCACGGCACCGTGGTGGTGTACGACGCGCACTCGATCCGCTCGCACATTCCGCACCTGTTCGATGGCCAGCTGCCGCAGTTCAACCTCGGTACCAATGGCGATACCACCTGCGACAACGCGCTCACCGATGTCGTCGACAACCTGTGTGCGATGAGCGGCATGAGCCATGTGCGCAACGGCCGCTTCAAGGGCGGCTACATCACCCGCCATTACAGCGACATCCCCGGCGGCGTGCACACGCTGCAGATGGAGCTGGCCTGCCGCGGCTACATGCACGAGCCCGAGGCCGTGGATGAGCACAGCTGGCCCACGCCGCTGGATCCCGATCACGCCGCCCCGCTGCGCGCCACGCTGCAGCAGGTGCTCGATGCCTGTCTCGACTTCGCTACGTCCCGGAGTGCTGCATGACCCGTCTCGATTCCACCCGCACCATCCTCGCCCCTACCGGCACCACGCTGACCTGCAAGAGCTGGCTGACCGAAGCCCCGCTGCGCATGCTGATGAACAACCTGCACCCGGACGTGGCCGAGCGCCCGCAGGAGCTGGTGGTCTATGGCGGCATCGGCCGCGCCGCGCGCGACTGGGAAAGCTACGACAAGATCGTCGAGACGCTGCAGCGGCTGGAGGATGACCAGACCCTGCTGGTGCAGTCCGGCAAGCCGGTCGGTGTGTTCCGTACCCACGTGGACGCCCCGCGGGTGCTGATCGCCAACTCCAACCTGGTGCCGCGCTGGGCCAATTGGGACCACTTCAACGAGCTCGACAAGAAGGGCCTGGCCATGTACGGCCAGATGACGGCCGGCAGCTGGATCTACATCGGCGCGCAGGGCATCGTGCAGGGCACCTACGAAACCTTCGTGGAAATGGGCCGCCAGCACTACAACGGCAGCCTGGCCGGCAAATGGCTGTTCACCGGTGGGCTGGGCGGCATGGGCGGCGCGCAGCCGCTGGCTGCGGTGATGGCCGGCGCCTCGTGCCTGGCAGTGGAATGCCGCAAGAGCAGCATCGAGATGCGCCTGCGCACGGGGTATCTCGACACCTGGACCGACGACCTCGACGAAGCGCTGCGCCTGATCGAGGAATCCTGCACCGCGAAGAAGCCGCTCTCGGTGGGCCTGCTCGGCAACGTTGCCGACGTACTGGACGAGCTGCTGATCCGCGGCGTGAAGCCGGACCTGCTGACCGACCAGACCTCCGCGCACGACCCGGTCAACGGCTACCTGCCGCAGGGCTGGACGGTGGAAGAATGGGATGACAAGCGCGTCTCCGCGCCGAAGGAAGTGGAAGCCGCCGCACGCGAATCGATGGCCAACCACATCCGCGCCATGCTCGGCTTCCACTCGCTCGGCGTCCCGACCGTGGACTACGGCAACAACCTGCGCCAGATGGCGCTCGAAGAAGGCGTGGAAGATGCGTTCGACTTCCCCGGCTTCGTGCCCGCCTACATCCGCCCACTGTTCTGCCGCGGCATCGGCCCGTTCCGCTGGGCCGCGCTGAGCGGCGATCCGGAAGACATCGCCAAGACCGACGCCAAGGTCAAGGAGCTGATCCCGGACAACCCGCACCTGCACCGCTGGCTCGACATGGCGGCCGAGAAGATCAAGTTCCAGGGCCTGCCCGCGCGCATCTGCTGGGTCGGCCTGGGCGATCGTGACCGACTCGGTCTGGCGTTCAATGAAATGGTCGCCAATGGCGAGCTGAAGGCGCCGGTGGTGATCGGCCGCGATCATCTGGATTCGGGCAGCGTCGCCTCGCCCAACCGCGAGACCGAGGCCATGCAGGACGGCTCGGATGCCGTCTCCGACTGGCCGCTGCTCAACGCCCTGCTCAACACCGCCAGTGGCGCCACCTGGGTCTCGCTGCACCATGGCGGCGGCGTTGGCATGGGCTTCTCGCAGCATTCGGGCATGGTCATCGTCTGCGATGGCACCGACGCGGCGGCCAAGCGCATCGCGCGCGTGCTGTGGAACGACCCGGCCACGGGCGTGATGCGGCATGCCGATGCGGGGTATGAGATCGCGGTGGACTGCGCGAAGGAAAAGGGGCTGGATCTGCCCGGGATTCTGGGCTGATGCGGGGCGGCCCCGGCCCCACGGTCGGGGCCTTTCGTGACCGGGGGTGACTTCCGCCGCATTGACCGGGGTGCCAGCGCTTCCTACTGTGCGGGCTCACTCACGCGGATGCCCGCAATGCGTCGTTTCGCCTTTGTCGCGGTCCTGCTGTTCGCGGTATCGACGCCGTCGGGCACCGCGCGCGCCGCGGAGTTCGACGCCCGGATCACCCGGCAACTCCACACAAACGCCGATCGCTACGGCATCGCCGGCCAGGCAGTGCTGATACGGCATAACGGCACGCTGCTTGCGCAGGCCGTCGCCGGAGAGGCCGACCTCACCACGCACCAACCAGTGACACCCGAGACCGTGTTCAACGCTTACTCGCTGGCCAAACTGCTGGTCAGTACCTTGGTCATGCAACGGGTGGAAGCCGGCAGGGTCGAGCTGGACGTACCGGCCAGCCGCTATCTGCCCGATCTGCCCGAGGCCTGGCAAGCGATCACCGTGAGGCAGTTCCTCGACCATGCGTCCGGCGTTCCCGAGTACTTCGAGTACCGGGATGGTGAGGTGATCACCTCGCAGGGCAACCGCCGCTTCCCGGCCACGCCAGCAGAGGTGTTCAAGGCACTCGCCGGCGCGCCACTGCAGTTCACGCCGGGCACTGCCAGCCGGTACACGCAGACCAACTATCTGGTCCTCACCGCGCTGTTGGAAGCGCAGTACCAGCAGCCCTATGCGCAGATCGTTCGGGACCGCGTGCTGCGACCGCTGTCGATGACGCATACCTCGCTCGGCCCGGCGACGAATGCGCGCCACGAGATCGCCATCGCCTACACCGGCAAACAGGGCGCGCTGCAGCGCGAAGACGACATCGCATGGCCTGCCTATGCCTACGGGCATGCCGCACTGCATACCACCCTCGGTGATCTGGATCGCTTCCTGCTGGCACTGGCCCGCGGTGAGCTGGTGGGTCGTACCACGCTGCGACAGCTGTGGCAGCCACAGGTGCTGAGCAACGGGCGACGCAGCGGCTTTTCCACGGGTTGGGAACTCGAAGAAAGCGGAGAGTACCGCCTCGTCGGGCATGACGGTGGCACGCGGGTGCGTGCGCGGATCGCCTTCGCCGACGGCCTGGCCGGGGATACCTACAGCTTCATCTACCTCACCAACGGCAGTGCGAAGAATGTGTGGTCGCGCACGCTGGTGGACAGTGCCATGGCGGTGGTCGCGCCCGCGCAGTTCCCGCGCGAGACCCTGTCCGAAGCGCTGATCACCTATGCACTGGGCCCCCGGACGGCCGCACGCACAACCGCGTTGAAACAGTGGCTCACCAGCACCGGGCGCGGTGATCAGCCGACGCTGGAGGAGGACATCAACCGCGTGGGCTACGCCGTGGCCGAGAACCTGGGCCACGCCACCGCCCTGCACATCTTCTCCCTCAACGCGACGCTGTTCCCACGCTCGGCCAACGCCTGGGACAGTCTGGCGGAGACGTATGCTGCGCTGGGCGACACGATGCAGGCCCAAAGGCTCTACGCCAAGTCGAAAGCGCTGGCAGCGCCGCGGTAGCTGGTCGCCATACGCCCCACAAGGGTGACGAACACGCCACATCCTGTTAACTTGCGCGCCCAACATGAAGTTGACAGCGTGTCGCGATGCCGCGCGCCGTGTCAGCACTGATACTGCGCACGAATGACTGCCCTCCCGAACCGCTCCGCTACCGCCCCTGCCCTGTCCCTGCTCGCCGCCGCCCTGCTGGCCAGCCTTGCCACCACTGGCACCGCCCACGCCGCGCCCGCTGGCCAGGCCGTCACCCTCGACGCGGTGAACGTCACCGCCGCCGATGCCACCCAGGCCGCGCGCCGCGCGCTCGACCGGATCCCCGGTGCAGGCAACGTCGTTGATATGACCCAGGTCGGTCAGGGCCGCGTCGCCGGCACCGCCGATGTGCTGGCCTACCAGCCCGGCATCAGCGCGCAGAGCGCCGGCAATGAAGGCGTCAAGGTCTCCATCCGCGGCTCCGGCCTAAACCGTGCGCCGGGTGCGCATGCCTCCGGCCTGTCGGTCTCGCTGGATGGCCTGCCGCTGACCGGTCCGGGCGGCACACCGTACGAGCTGCTGGAGCCGCTGTGGCTGAGCCGGGTGGAGGTGCTGCGTGGCGCCAACGGATTCGAGCGCGGTGCGCTGGCCCTGGGCGGTGCGATCAACTACATCACCCGCAGCGGCCGCGACACGCCCGGGCTGGAGCTGCACTACGAAGGCGGTGCGCGCGGTTACCAGAAGCGCGGGATCAGCCTGGGCGGCGTGCACGATGCCGTCGACTACTTCCTCGCCTACACCGACACAGAGTACGACGGCTATCAGCAGCACGCCGCCGGCAAGGGCAACGGTGCGGTGGCCAACATCGGCTGGCAGCTCACGCCGGACCTGGAGACGCGCTTCTTCCTGCGCTATCGCGAGACCGATCACGAAACCCCGGGGCGCCTGACCCGCGCGCAGATCCGCAACGACCCACGCGCGGCGAACCCGGCCAACCTGGCCATCGACTCGCGCCGCCCGCAGCCGGGCAGCACGTGGATCGGCAATACCACCACCTACACCATCGATGAAGATTCGTCGCTGCAGGCCGGCCTCGTCTACCACAAGTACCCGATGGACTTGAACGAGAGCCTGTACCGCCAGCAGCTGGACTACGCCAACCTCAACGGCACGCTGGACTACCGCCGCCGGCACGCGCTGTTCGGGCACGACAGCGTGACCACGCTCGGCCTGCGTGTGACCCACGATCTGGACGCGAACGTGCGCGAGACGCTGCGCTTTTCCAGCAACGGATACGCGGCCGGCACGCACACCCGTGACTTTGAGCATTACGGCACCGACAGCGTGCTGCACCTCGGCAATGATCTGGCGCTGAGCGACACGCTGCGCCTGCAGACCGGCATGGCGTTGATCCACACCCGCCGCGATGTGCAGGTCACCTGGCCGGCCACGCCGGAACGGCTGTCCGAGCGCCAATGGGACTATGCACCGCGGCTGGGCTTCACCTGGCAGCAGACACCGCAGACGCAGTGGTTCGGCAACCTGAGCCGCTCGGTGGAGCCGGCGCACCCGTGGTCGATGATCTGGGGTTCCAACCAGTACTTCGCCGCCGGCAACGGCGCCTCGACCGGCCGCCAGCGCGCGCCGGTGCAGCTGGACAACCAGACCGCGACCACGCTGGAAATGGGTGCGCGCGGCGACAGCGCGCTCGGCCGCTGGGAGCTGACCGGCTATTACGCGCGCCTCAACCACGAACTGCTCACCGTGGAAGTGCGGCCGGTGCCGAACCTGTTCATTGCCGAATCCAACGCCAGCCCGACCGTGCACCGCGGCATCGAAGCCGGCCTGGACAGTGCACTGTGGCAGGGTGTCGGCGGGCGGCTGTCATTGCGCCAGGCGTACACCTTCAGCGACTTCCGCTACCGCGATGATGTGCGCTTCGGCAGCAACCGCCTGCCCGGCCTGCCGCGCCACTACTACCAGGCCGAACTGCGCTACGACCACCCGGCTGGCTTCTACGCCGGGCTGAACACCGAGTACGCGTCGAAGATGTTCGTGGACTACGCCAACAGCTACAGCGCCGAGAGCCACGTGATCTTCGGCACCCGCGTCGGCTACGACGCCCCCGGCGGCCGCTGGCAGGCCTGGGCCGAGCTGCGCAACCTGACCGACCGCCACTATGCCGCCACGGTCACGCCGGGCTACGACGATGCGGGCAATGATGTCGCGCGTTCGACGCCCGGTGATGGGCGCGGGGTGTATGCCGGGGTGCGTTGGCGCTTTGACTGAGGGCCGCGGACGGCGCGGTGCCTCACACCACCGCGCCGATCTGGAACATCGGCAGATACAGCCCGAACACCGTCACCAGCGCACCGCCCAGCATCGCCAGCACGCCCAGCAAGGCCGCCAGGTGCGGCCGATAGAGACCCCCCGGACCGCGCCGCCACTGCACCAGCACCAGCACCGGCGCGAACCAGATCCATCCATAGCCGTGGCTCAGCGCGCGCGTGATCCATGGCAACACCACGCCGAAGCTGGTGAATACCTCCTGGAACTGCGGGACCACGAACAGGCCAATGGCCGTCATCACGATCGCGGTGAGGCCACTGCTCAACAGGCCCACCGCCAGCAGCCCGTAGCCCCGGGAGGCCGCAGGACGCGCGGCACGTGCCGCTACCGCATAGGGATTGCTCATGGTCAGCGCGCCTGCGCCCGGGCGATGGCCGCCTCAGCCAACGGCACCATCTTCGCGTAGCCGGCCGGGGTGGGATGCACGCCGTCGGCGGCCAGGTCCGGGTCAAGGCCCCCGTCTTTGTTGGTCATGGCGGTGTGGTAATCCAGATAAACCAGTCCCTGCTGCTCCGCATAGGCACGCAATGCCCGGTTGAGCGCCGTCACCTTGCCGGCGGGCTGCACGCCGGGTTGCCACGGGTAATCGCTGACCGGCAGCACCGAGGCCAGCACGATGCGGATGTTGTGGGCCTGTGCCAGTTCCACCATCGCGTGCAGGTTGTCCTCGATCATCGCCTGCGTGGTGGGTCCGGTGTTGCCGGCGATATCGTTGGTGCCGGCCAGGATCACCACCACGGCCGGCTTCAACGCAATGACATCCTGCTGGAAACGTACCAGCATCTGCGCCGTGGTCTGCCCGGAGATGCCGCGGTTGACGTAGGGCTCGCCGGGGAAGAAACCGGCGCTGCCGGTGGGCCCCCACCCTTCGGTGATGGAGTCACCGTAGAACACCACGCGCTTCGTCCCGGGCGCGACGGGCGCCAGCGCGGCGTTCTCGGCGCGGTAGCGCTGCAGCTGCGGCCAGTCGAGCAGGCGCTGCTGCATCTGCGTGATCTGCGCGGGTCGCCTTGTCGGCGGGCACCTGATACAGCGGGTTGGTCGCAGGCGACTCCTGTGCGTGTGCATTCGGCTGCAGGGCGCACGCAGCGAACGTCGCGGCAAGCACGGCGGAACGGATCAAGGCGGTCAAAGCGCGGTACTCCGGTTGCGGCACCCCGACAGTCTCAGCGATCGGCGACCAGGGATTCAAGCTGCGCTGCGACGCGGTCGAAGGGGCCGATGTCGCGCGTCGCGCGGCTCATCGCCACGGCACCTTCGATGCTGGCGATGATCATGGTGGCAATGCCTCTGGCCTGCTCGGGCAGACGGCCGCCGCGGGTCAACGCCTCCGTCAGCCGCGCCTCCCAGCGCGCGAAGACATCGGCCGCCGCTCGCTGCGCATCATCGGGGGCATCGTCGATCGGTTCTTCCACTGCTGCGGCAAGCACCGGGCAACCCACATGGAAGTCCGAGCGGATCAGGCGCTCGCGCCACGCCGCCAGAAACAAGGACAGCCCGTCGGGCGCGGTGCCCTGCAGGCAGGTATCAAGCAACGCATCCACCTTGGCGCCCGCCAGGGTCGTGGCCTCGGCCAGCACCTGCTGCTTGCCACCCGGAAAGTGGTGGTACGTCGAACCGAACGGCGCCTGCGCACGCTTGGCCACTTCGCGCACGCTGGAGGCATTGAGGCCATAGGTAGCCAACATTTCCGCTGCCGCAGCGACCACGCGTTGCGGGGCATCGGAAGGGCGTGCACTCATGGCCGGACTCCTTGCTAAGACAGATGTCATAGATTAGCGTATTTGCATTATGACAACTGTTATAGATGAGCGCCCCTGCCCATGAATCTCTGGTTCCGCCTCCTGATCCTGCTGCTGTCCTCGCCCTTCCGCTCCAGGCTGACCGCCCCGCTGGCGGTGTCGCGACTGAACTTCCGGGTGCTGCCCAATGACATCGACAGCAATCTGCACATGACCAATGGTCGCTACTGGACGATCTTCGATCTGGGCCGGCTGGATCTGGTGTTCCGGATGGGCCTGGGCCGGGTGGCGTGGCGCTCCAAGTGGGCCCCGATCGTCAGCGGGGGCAGCATCCAGTTCCGGCGCGAGCTCAAGCCGTTCCAGCGCTTCGTGCTGGAAACGCGGCTGGCCGGCTGGGTCGGCACGCGCATCATCATGGAGCAGCGGGTGCTCGTCGGCGACGAGGAAAAGGTCGCCACGCGTGCCCTGCTGATCACCGGCATCTACGATCGTCGGCACCGCCGGTTCGTTTCCACCGATCAGATGATGGAGGCCATAGGCGCGCCCATCGTGCCTTCGCCGGAACTGAGCAAGGCCGCGCAGGCGTTGCTGGCGGCGGAAGTGGCGATGAAGGAGGACTGAGGCCCGCGCTGGTCGCGCAGTGACGGGAGCGCTCAGGCGTTGCGCCAGGGGAGGATCTGCGCCTTGGTCATCATCGTCTGTTCGATCAGGCGCAGGCATTTCTCCCCCGGGCTGACCAGATACCACTGCTCACTGTTGCGCAGCAGCGGCAGATCGGCGCGATGATCGGTATAGGCCATGCGCCACGGCGGCGGATAACCGCGTTCGGTCAGCATCGGAATCTTGTTCTCGCCAAGACAATGGCGCTCGCTGACCCACCCGCCCAGAAACGGCCGCAATGTCGAGGCGACCAGCGGCACGTCCTGCAGCCCTTCGCGTTCAAGCAGCGCGCGTGCCAGGGGCTCCCAACAGCCGGTGGCGATGACGACCTGGTCGCCCTGGGCGAGATGATGGCGCAGGCGCTCCACGCCAGGCGCCAGGAACACCGGCTCCGGTCCGCCGAACACCTCATCGGCGTGCGCAACCGCCAGGGCAACCAGCACATCACGGCGGCGCCCGAACGTGGCCATCCAGACCGCGAAGCGCACCGGCCGCCGCCGCGTGCGCGGCAGTGCCCAGAGCGGCACCAGCACGGGCAGTGCCAGCAGCACCCCGGCGATCCGCCATGGCTGGCGTCGCAACAGCGTTTTGAAGAACCGGCTGGCGGTCTCCCAGCGGGTCAGCGTCAGATCGAAATCAAAGACCACCACAGTTCGTTCGGACATCCGTGTCACTCCGTTCAGAAGACGCCCTGCACCTGCAGGTTGCCATCATCGGTGGGCGTCAGTACCAGCCCGTAAGCCTCGCTCCTGCGGCTGAATCCTACCGAGCAGATCGCGTCCCAGCCTTGCCCGCAATCCACCTCGGGATGCGCGGCGAACACGGGATCGCCGTCGTTGTCCGGTGCGGAAGCGACCCAGCCGGCCTTCATGAGCAGCGCCTTGGCCTGCGCGTACGGCATGCCGACGGTGATGCCGATGGCGGTCCACGACGGTGGCAACTGGGGCGTTTCCGCCGCGTGGACGTGGCCAGCAGACAAGAGCAGCAACAACGCCAGGAACACGGATTTCATCGGCATCACATCAAGGGTGGGACTGCACAGCATAGAACGCGCGAGCGCCCACATGCTGGCAGTGGGATGGCGACTCTCACACGCCACGTCTCACCGGCCACCAGGAAGAAAACCCACCATCGCCACGACCAGGCAGACCAGCCCGCCGGCGAACGGCAGATACGTTGCCCACACCGGCGCCCCCTGGCCAACCGCGAAGGCGAGCAGCGCCTCCCGTACGCTTCGGCCGGTCAGGAACGGAATGATGACCAGCGCCAGCAGGGGCAGCAACGATGCGAGCCCGAAACCGATCAATACCGGACGATGATCGTTGCTGGCCAACCCGCCCAGCGGGTAAAGAGCCACGCCAGCCAACAACCCGACGAAGAGCAGGATGTTGGCGGTCCAGATCGTGGTGCGGTGGCGGCGCCGCAGCGCGGCCCGGGACCAGCCACGGTAGTGCGCCTGCAGTCCCCTCGCCCAGTACACCACCAGCCACGTTGCGATCACGCCGCCCGTGACGCCGCCTACCGTCGGTCCCCAAGCGGGGATATCCATGTTCACGTCCTTGTGCCTTTTTTGGCAGTGTAAGGCCGAGCCCGGTCGCGCATGCAAAAACGGCCGCCCATGGGGGCGGCCGTTGGTCTGATGCCAGGGGCTGCCGAATGACAGCCCGCGCTACTGACGTATCACCTCAGCGCTTGGCAGGCGGCGCATTCTTCACGTAGGTATCGAACCAATTGAGCATTTCCGACACCAGCTGCTCGTTGGATTCCAGGGCGGTGTACCAGTGCGGTTCGTGCGGCAGCATCACCAGGCGCGTGGTGCCGCCATTGCCGCGGATCGCCTGGAACAGCTTGCGCGACTGGAACGGCTCGGTGCCCGGGTTGGCATCATCCTCCCCGTGGACCAGCAGCAGCGGCAGCTTGATCTTGTCGGCGTAGAAGAACGGCGACGCCTTGAGATACACGTCCTGCGCCTGCCACACCGAGCGGCGTTCGTTCTGGAACCCGAACGGGGTGAAGGTCTTGTTGTACGAGCCGCTGGTGGCGACGCCGGCCTTGAACAGATCGGTATGCGCGATCAGGTTGGCGGTCATCAGCCCACCATGGCTGTGACCGGTGACACCGATCCGGTTGCGGTCGACCACGCCCAGGTCCACCGCCTTGTCCACCGCGGCCTTGGCATCGGCTTCAAGCTGTTCCAGATACGTGTTGTAGGCGGTTTTCGGGTCACCGACGATCGGGAACGAGGCGTTGTCGATGATCGCGTAACCGGCCAGCAGCATCAGCCGGTACGGCGCCAGGCGGGTGAAGGTCTGCTGCGAACCGGATACCTGTCCTGCCTGCGCCGCGTTGGCGAAGTCGGCCGGGTAGGCGTACAGGATCGCCGGCACGCGCTGGCCCTCCTTGTAGCCCGGCGGGGTGTACAGGGTGAACGACAGGTCCACGCCGTCGGCACGCTTGTAGGTGACCAGGCGCTTCTGGATCTGGCGCACTTCCGGCGTCGGATCCACCAGGTGGGTCAACGCGGCCGGCTTGGAAACGACCTGCGCTTCGCCCGGCTTGGCGTCGGCGACGTCCTCACCAAGCAGGCGCACGAACGCATTCGGCGCATCGGTCACCGACTGGTGCCACGTGAGGAGGTGGCCTGGGATGGCGCTGAAGCCTATGAACTGCTCGTAGGCATCGGCATCGCTGCGGAAAAGACGCTCCGTCTTCAAGCTGCGGAGGCTGAGCGCATCCAGGAAGGGACGATCACCCTGCGGCGACGCCCCCTGCCCGCGCAGGAAGACCGTGTTGCCTTCCTGACGCACCACGTAGGCGCCGTTGGGCAGGCGCTGGTACACGAAGTTGCCCGGATCCTCGTACAGCTCATCGCTGGAGAGATCCCACAACAGGCGGCCTTCCTGCCTGGGGTTGTCGACGTTGACGATGCGGGTCTGGCGCCAGTGGCGGTTTTCGTCGTTCTCATCGAGGAAGGCAACGTCCGGCTGCGCGGTCCAGGCCAGCCCTTCGAAGCGCTGCGCGGTACGGGCGATCTCGGTGGGCTTGGCGGTGAACGGGGCTTTGAGCATCAGCACGCGATCGCGGTGCGGAACGGTGACTTTCCAGTCGCCCTTGTCCAGGGCTTCGGCATAAACCAGCGTGGCTGGATCGGTGGCGCGCCAATCGAAATCGCGCGGACCCTCCGGCACGCCATGCACCGGCACGCGGTCGGCCAGCGGCAGGCTGGCGATCGGCGTGCTGCGGCCGCTGGCGATATCCAGCACGGCCACATCATTGGCGAAACGCTGGTAGGTCACTGCATGCGAGAACGGTGCCTTGAGTGTTCTGGTCAGCACATGCACGCCATCCGGGGCGGCCCCGATGCTGTCCAGCAGCGCCGGGGCACCGACGGTGCGCACGGTGTTGGAGGCGGTATCCACCACCGCCAGCTGCGACTGGCCGTAATAGGCGAACAGCGCTTCATCGTAGGCACTGGTCAGCGTATCGCGGGCTTCGTAGGTGCTGCTTTCGCCGGCCGTGCCCAGCGACTCCTGGATGTCCGGGCCGATCGCGCCCTCGGCGCTCGGCGCCGGCCCCTGCTGTGCCGGTACCAGCTTGACCAGCAGCTGTTGGCTGCCGCCCAGCCACTGCACGGTGCTGCCGAAGATGGGATTGAGCGCCACGTTGGGCACCTGGCGGACCTTGCCGGTCGCTGCATCGCCGATCCACAGCTGCACGCTGTCATCGACCACGTTCTGGAACGCGAAGCGCTGGCCGTCGGCCGACCACTGCGCCATGCCGGCGCACCCGCTGGGCAGGGCCACCTTGGTGGAACGGCCGCTGGCGGTATCGACGACGGTGAAGTCGCCCACGCACGGCGGAATGCCGTAGCCACCGGGGGTGTCGTGGCGGCTGCGGTTCTTCGGCTCCAGGCGCACACCGGCCAGCTTCATATAGGGCTGGGCGACGCGGGTGATCGACGGATAGGTCTGCGTGGTGGTCAGCAGCAGGCGCTGGCCGGTCGGGTCGACACTGGGTGTCGGCGGCGGCGGTGCCTTGAGCACTTTGAGCAGGCTCTGCGGCGGCGTGGCGTAGCCGGCAAAGGCCGGTGCGGCAAACAGCAGGCCGAGGGTGGCAACGGCAACGGCCGCGGCCAGCGAGGTACGACGAATCAGCATCCTTATCCCCTTGCAGTGTCAACGAGTGCCCGCAAAGGGGCATGACCGGAATCTAGCACCGCCGGGACCGGCGCGAATGGGCCGGAAGGGCCAACCGCCCGACACTGCAAAGCGAGGCCCTCCACCGTGCCGGGTAGCGCCCCCTTACGCATCACGCCCGCCCTTGGCCCGGCTAGAATGCCCCATGCGAACCGTGCACGCCCTCCGATATGTCACCCCGCTGCGCGAAGGCGGCTCTCTGCCCGCCGTGGTCGAGACCGACGACGACGGCATGGTGGTGCTCAAATTCCGTGGGGCCGGCCAAGGGCCGAAGGCCCTGATCGCCGAGCTGATCGCCGGCGAGATCGCGCGGACGCTGGGCCTGCCGATCCCCGAGATCGTGTTCGTCGAGCTGGACCGCGAGTTCGCCCGGACCGAACCGGACCCGGAAATCCAGGATCTGATCCGTGCCAGCGAGGGCCTGAACCTGGGCAGTGATTACCTGCCCGGGGCGATCAACTACGACCCGGCCGCCATGCAGCCCGATGCCGAGCTGGCCTCGAAGATCGTGTGGTTCGATGCGTTCACCAGCAACGTGGACCGCACCGCGCGCAATCCGAACCTGATGGTCTGGCATCGCAAGCTGTACCTGATCGACCATGGTGCGGCAATGTACTTCCATCACGACTGGGCCAGTGCCGGGGAGGCCTGCAGTAAGCCGTTCGTGCTGATCCGCGATCATGTGCTGCTGCCGTTTGCCACGCAGATCGCCGAGGTGGATGCCGGCATGGCGGTGATGCTGCCGGATGCGGAGATCGAGCGGATCGTCGGGCTGGTGCCGGACGGCTGGCTGGTGGACGAACCTGCCTTCGACAGCCCGGCGGCCTACCGCCAGGCGTATATCGATTATCTGCAGCACCGCCTTCGCGTCCGCGCGGCTTTTGTACAGGAGGCCGTCCGTGCCCACACTGCACACGTATGACTATGCGGTGATCCGCGTGGTGCCACGCGTGGAACGCGAGGAATTCATCAACGTCGGCGTCATCGTGTCCTGCCCGGGCGCCAAGCACCTGGAAGCGGCGATCGAGCTGGACCTGGAACGGCTGCGCGCCTTCGCGCCATCGCTGGATATCGAAGGCCTGCAGCCGTGGCTGGATGCGATCGTGGCGATCTGCCGCGGTGACGCGAACGCCGGCCCCATCGCGCAGCTGCCTGCGCGTGCACGTTTCCATTTTCTGACCGCCAGGCGCAGCTCGGTGGTGCAGATGTCGAGCACGCATGTGGGCCGCACCGCGGATCCGTCAGGTGTGGTGGAACATCTGATGCGCAAGATGGTGCGGGTACCGGCATAGCGCCGTCGGTCCTGCGCCGGCGTACCGGCTCACACCGGCCAGCGGCACCACGAAAACGGGTAGCTGTGCAGACCACGCGCCAACCCCGCACGCATGGGCGTGGACAGGATGTCGGTGGCGCAGGCGAGCAGTTGGCGCTCGTCGCACTGGGACTGGTCGTGACACCCGGGTTGCCAGATCCGGCCCTGGGTTGCGTTGCGTTGATGGAGCGCGTGCGCCGACCGCGATTTCAGCGACCTGACCACGCTGGAGAGGCGATGCTTATGGAGCCGGAACAGCCAGTGCAACCGGTCTGGCAGGACCACCCAGGCCAGCGATTCCGTGCGGTTTTCCGCATCCGAGGCACGCAGCCAGCGCACCACTTCCTGCGCGTTGGCGTGATGGTTGAAGAGGGGGGAATGATGCGTGGTGACGGTGGTGACGACGTAGCAGGCATTTGGCAGCGGACATCGCCCGTCTTGAACAGATGAACTAGGCATCCGCCCATCATGGCAGTGCATTCGGACGCGCTTAAGCAGGAGAAAACGCGGCCGCCTGTCAGATTTTTGCGTCAGGCGTTGTAGTCGCCTGACCAGCAGCCGGGCAGCGCCCGGCGCTGTGTCGGTGGCAGCGGGGGCCGCAAGAACCGCGGCCCTGCCCTCACCCTTTGGGCAGTGCGTAAGCGATCACGTAATCGCCGGCCGGGGTCTCCATGAAGTGGTGGCCGCCGGCCATGATGACCACGTACTGGCGCCCACCAAATTCATAGATCATCGGGTTGGCCTGGCCGCCCGCAGGAAGCTTGGCATGCCAGAGTTCCTTGCCGGTCTTCAGGTCGATGGCACGCAGCAGATCATCGGTGGCCGCCGCAATGAAGATCAGGCCGCTGGCCGTCACTACCGAGCCACCGTTGTTGGGCGTACCAATCTCGATCGGCAGGCCGGAGCGGATGCCGAACGGCCCATTGCCGCGGGCGCTGCCGAACGGGCGGTCCCACAGGGTCTTGCCGGTACGCAGGTCGACGGCACGGATACCACCATACGGCGGTTCTTTGCACAGCAGTTTGGTGAACGGCAGGCGCCAGCCGGCGTTGACGTCGATGGCGTACGGCGTGCCCACCTGCGGATCGCCCGCGCCTTCGGCGCCGCCCTTGTCGGCGGTCACATCCTCGCGCGGCAGCCACCCCAGTTTGTCCGCCTTCTCGCGCGGCACCAGGCGGTTGTAGTTGGGCATGTCGTTATAGTTGGCCACGATCACGCCACGGCGTGGGTCCACGGCCACGCTGCCCCAGTCCGAGCCGCCGTTGTAGCCGGGGTACTCGATGGAATGACGGTCCGCGGTCGGCGGGGTGTAGAAGCCTTCGTAACTGGCCTTGCGGAACTGGATACGGCACACCAGCTGGTCGATCGGGGTCATGCCCCACATGTCGCGCTCGGTCAGGTCCGGCTTGCGCAGTGTGTGATACAGCGAGAACAGTTGGGTCGGCGAGCGCTGCTCCGGCTCGACACCACCGGTGGGCACCTTGCGCTCTTCGGCCGGGGTCAGCAGCTTGCCGGTGCGACGATCGAGAATATACATGTCGCCCTGCTTGGTCGGCAGCAGCAGCGCCGGCACCTTGCCAGCGGCGGTCGGGTAGTCGATCAGGGTCGCCTGCGAGCCCATGTCGTAATCCCACACGTCCTTGCGCACGGCCTGGAAATGCCAGGCCGGCTTGCCGGTGTTGACGTCGATCGCCACCAGCGAAGTGGCGTACCTGTTTTCGTTTTCGGTGCGCGAACCACTCCAGTAATCGCCGGCCGAGTTGCCCATCGGCAGGTAGACCAGGCCGAGTTCGTCGTCGCCGGTCGCGGTGGTCCACATGTTCGGGGTGCCACGGGTATAGGTCTCACCCGGCGGCGGTGCGCCGTTGCGCTCCGGGCGGACCATGTCCCAGGCCCAGCGCAGCTTGCCGGTAACGGCATCGTAGGCCTGGATCACGCCCGACGGGGCGTCGCGGCGCTGGCCATCCAGCACTTGGTGGCCGGTCACGATCACGCCCTGTACGATCGCCGGCGGCGAGGTGATGGACACATAGCCGGCCGGGCTGTCGCCCATGCCGACGGTGATATCGACCTGGCCGTTGTTGCCGAAGCCCAGGCACGGCTTGCCGGTGGCGGCATCGACCGCGATCAGGCGACCATCCAGGGTGCCTTCGATGATGCGCGCCGCACAGGCGCCGCGTGGCACCTGGGTCAGCACCGGCACGCCACTGGGCACGGCCAGGTCCGCAGCCACGTCGTTCAGCGCGGTGTCCTGCGCGGTGGCCGGCACCTCGTAGTAGGAGACGCCACGGCAGGCGGCCGTGTACGGAATGGACTTGTCCTTGATCTTCGGGTCGTAGCGCCAGCGCTCGCTGCCATCGGCCGCGTTGAGCGCGACCAGCTGATTGCGCGCGGTGCACAGGTAAAGGCTGTCGCCGACTTTCAGCGGCGTGGTTTCCGCACCCCAGCGCTTCTCGGGCAGGTCACCGGTGCGGAACAACCAGGCCTGCTCCAGCTTGGCCACGTTGTCCGGGGTGATCTGCTGCAGCGGCGAGAAACGCGTGGCGGCATTGTTGCGGCCATAGGCGGCCCAGTCGCCATCCACCGGGCGGTCGGCCGGCTGCAGGGGCGCATCGGCGGTCGGTGTCAGGCCGGTGCTGGTCAACGGTTCGGGGAAGGCGCCTTCGGCCGCCGTGACACCGTGCGGCACGAAGGCCAGGGTGAAGGCCGCCACGAATACCAGCGCGAGTACTCCGGCGATGCCGCGCGAGACCTTGCGCGAGACCGGACGATCCAGCGTGGGCAACAACAGCGACAAGACGAAGCCGATGGCCACGATCAATCCCAGCCGCGGCACCCAGCGCCAGTAATTGCTGCCCGACTCCCACCATGTCCACAGCAGCGTGCCGACGAACACCAGGGCGAACCACAGCGCGCCGCTGTAACGGCCCCGCCACAGCTGTACGCCGGAGATCAGCAGGCCGATACCGGCCAGCACGTAGTACCAGGAACCCCTGAGGCTGGCGAGCCAGGCGCCGCCTGCGGTGAATACAACGCCCAGCAACAGAATGACAATTGCCAGCACAGCCACCAGCCAATGGCGGCGGTGGCGGGTCTGCGTCGTGGTGGACATCGGTTTCTCCTGAAGCGCGAAGATCGCCGACGTTGCTGCCGGCCCCGCGGCTCTTATCCCACCGGGGTCGTGAACGTTGCGCGTTCTTTGCGGCGGTCGCCAACCTCGGCACAGCCGACGATGAAACCCGGCAAGCCCCTGCCCTCCAACGAAAAACGCCGGCATGTGCCGGCGTTCTCCGTGTGACTCCCACTGGCGGGGCTTACGCCTCCGGCGGTGCCACCACCGGACTGGCCTCGACGGCCGCCGGTGCATCTTCTTCCACACCCTCGTCCAGCGAGGCATCCATGCGTTCGACCGCCTGGAGCTTCTCTTCCTTGGACAGACGGATCAGCGTCACGCCCTGGGTGTTGCGGCCGACGCGCGAGATCTCCGAACCGCGGGTGCGCACCAGGGTGCCGCCATCAGAAATCAGCAGCACTTCGTCGCGCGGCCCCATCAGCACCGCACGCACCAGCTTGCCGTTGCGTTCGGTGGTCTGGATGCCGATCACGCCCTGCGTGCCACGGCCCTTGCGCGGGTAATCCGGCAGCGGGGTGCGCTTGCCGTAGCCGTTCTCGGTCGCGGTCAGGATGTACAGCGCGTTGTCGTCGTCAGCCCCGTTCTCGATCACGGCATCGCCGCTGTCGATCACGGTCTCGTCGGCCTGGCTCTCATCCTCGTTCTCGTCTTCGCTGCCGCCAGCACTCTCGGCCACGATCAGGCTGACCACTTCCTCGCCCTTGGGCATCTTGATGCCGCGCACGCCGGTAGCAGTACGGCCCATCGAGCGGACCTTGTCCTCACCGAAGCGCACGGTCTTGCCGTTGGACGCGAACAGCAGGATGTCGCGCTCACCGTCGGTCAGGCCGACGCCGACCAGCGCATCGCCCTCATCGAGGTTGATCGCGATCTTGCCGCGCGCCAGACGGAAGGCGAACTCGCTGAGCGGGGTCTTCTTGACGGTACCGTTGCGGGTAGCGAAGAACACGAACTGGCCTTCAGCGTACTCGCGGACCGGCAGCACGGCCTGCACCCGCTCACCGGCTTCCAGCGGAATCCAGTTGATGATCGGGCGGCCACGGGCATTGGAGCCGGCTTCCGGCAACTGATGCACCGGCAGCCAGAACACCTTGCCCGAACTGGTGAAGGTCAGCAGCGTGTCATGCGTGTTGACCAGCCACAGCTGTTCGATGAAATCCTCTTCCTTGGTTGATGCCGCGCTGCGGCCACGGCCACCGCGGCGCTGGGCCCGGTAGGCGCTGACCGGCTGGCGCTTGGCATAGCCGGCGTGCGACAGGGTGACCACCACGTCTTCCGGGGCGATCAGGTCGAGGATGTCCAGGTCTTCTTCGCTGTGGCGGATCTCGGTGCGACGGTCGTCACCGAACTCGGTGCGCACGTTGATCAGCTCTTCGCGGATGACCTGCAGCAGACGGTCCGGATCTTCCAGGATTTCGATCAGCCCGGCGATCACTTCCAGCAGCTGCTTGTACTCATCGGTCAGGCGGTCCTGCTCCAGCCCGGTCAGGCGGTGCAGGCGCATTTCCAGGATCTGGGTCGCCTGGATCTCGGTCAGCTGGTAGCCGCCCTCGAGCAGGCCCACACCCTTGGGCAGATCATCCGGACGCGAGGCTTCGGCACCGGCGGCGCCCAGCATCGAACCGACCAGGCCCGGCTCCCACAGGCGGGCGAGCATGCGTTCGCGCGCTTCGGTGGGGTTCGGCGAGGTCTTGATCAGTTCGATCATCTCGTCGATGTTGGCCAGCGCGACGGTCAGGCCTTCCAGCACGTGCGCACGGGCACGCGCCTTGCGCAGCTCGAACACGGTGCGGCGGGTGACCACTTCGCGGCGGTGACGCACGAAGGCCTCGAGCATCTGCTTGAGGTTCATCAACTGCGGGCGGCCATCGACCAGCGCCACCATGTTGATGCCGAACACCGACTCCATCTGGGTCTGCTGGTAGAGGTTGTTCAACACAACTTCCGCCGACTCGCCGCGCTTGATCTCGATGAAGATGCGCATGCCGTCCTTGTCGGACTCATCGCGCAGTTCGCTGATGCCTTCGAGCTTCTTTTCCTTGACCAGCTCGGCGATCTTCTCGATCAACCGGGCCTTGTTCACCTGGTACGGGATCTCGGTGACGATGATCGATTCGCGGCCGTTGTCAGCCACTTCGACCTCGGCCTTGGCGCGGATGCGCACACGGCCACGGCCGGTCCGGTACCCGGCGACGATGCCGGCGGTGCCGTTGATGATGCCCGCGGTCGGGAAATCCGGACCCGGGATGTACTCCATCAGGCCGTCGACGTCGATCTCGGGGTTGTCGATCAGCGCAATGCAGGCATTGATGGATTCGGTCAGGTTGTGCGGCGGGATGTTGGTCGCCATGCCCACCGCGATACCGGCCGAACCATTGACCAGCAGGTTCGGGAACCGGGTCGGCATGACCGTCGGCTCCAGTTCCTTTTCGTCGTAGTTGGGCTGGAAATCGACCGTTTCCTTCTCGATGTCCGCCATCAGCTCGTGGGTGAGCCTGGACATGCGGGCTTCGGTGTATCGCATTGCCGCGGCAGAGTCGCCGTCGACCGAACCGAAGTTACCCTGGCCATCGACCAGCATGTAACGCAGCGAGAACGGCTGCGCCAGACGCACCAGCGTGTCGTACACCGACTGATCGCCATGCGGGTGGTACTTACCGATGACGTCACCGACGATACGCGCCGACTTGAAGTAAGGCTTGTTGGCGTGCGCGTTGAGTTCACTCATCGCGAACAGCACGCGGCGATGCACCGGCTTGAGGCCATCGCGCGCATCCGGGAGTGCGCGCCCCACGATCACGCTCATCGCGTAATCGAGGTAACTCTTGCGCATCTCGTCTTCCAGGTTGACCTGGATGATTTCCTTGGCGGTTTCTGCCATTCGGGTTCCGTTGTCTGGTAGCGGTCCAGTCCGTCACGACCGCCCTTTCGGGGCGGTTGCGCCGGAATCTCGATTAACCGTTGGATTCTACCACAGCGGGCTGTTTTCCGCCCGCTTTTACGGGGGTTTTACCGGCAAGAATCAGGAACTTACAGGGGCGTTGCCAGCCAGCGAGCGGCGCGGCCCCGGGTATCCCGCGGCGAGCCCCCTGGGCAAGGGGAGCCGCAACGTGCCGGTGCCGTTGCTTAGCCGAAGGCGGCCTGCATATTGGCCACGGTCGGGTTCAGGATCACCCCGCGCTCGGTCACGATGGCATCGATCAGGCTGCCCGGGGTGACGTCGAACACCGGGTTCCAGGCGGCGATGCCCTCGGCCACGGTGCGGGTGCCGCCCACGCCATACAGCTCGCCCGGGTCGCGCTGCTCGATCTCGATCTGCTCGCCGTCGGCAGTGTCCATGTCCACCGTGGAGGACGGGGCCACGACCATGAACTTCACACCGTGGTGGCGGGCCGCGATGGCCAGCTGGTAGGTGCCGATCTTGTTGGCGGTATCGCCGTTGGCACAGATGCGGTCCGCACCCACGATCACCCACTGCACCGCGCCGGTCTTCATCAGGTGCGAGGCGGCCGAATCGGCGATCAGGGTGGCATCGATACCATCCTGCTGCAGCTCCCACACGGTCAGGCGAGCGCCCTGCAGCCACGGCCGGGTCTCGCCGGCGAACACACGGGCGATGCGGTGCTGGGCCATGCCCGCGCGGATGACGCCCAGCGCGGTACCGAAGCCTGCGGTGGCCAGCGAGCCGGTGTTGCAGTGAGTGAGCACGCCACTGCCTGCATCGATCAGGCCAGCACCCAGCGCGCCCATGTGGCGGTTGGCCGCCAGGTCTTCCTCGGCGATCGCCTGGGCCTCGGCGGCCAGCACCTGCTGCCAGTCGGCACCGGCCGGGGCCAGCGCGCGGCGCATGCGGGCCAGCGCCCAGGCCAGGTTCACGGCGGTCGGGCGCGACGCGTTGAGGCGCTGCAGGGCCGGTTCGAGCTTCAGCAGCGCCTGTGCACCATCGTCGGCCTGGACCTCGCTGGCCGCCAGCACCACGCCCCAGGCGGCGGCAATGCCGATCGCCGGCGCGCCGCGCACGGTCAGCGCATGGATGGCCTCGGCCACCGCATCGCTGTCGCGGCACTCCACGTGCTCGACGATGAACGGCAGTTTGCGCTGGTCGAGCAGCTGCAGGCTCTCGCCGGTCCACAGGATCGGGCGGATATGGTCGTAACGGGCGTAATCGATATCGGTGGATGCGTTCATCGGGCCATTGTAACGGGGCGCCGATGCAGGCGGAATCGCGTGCTCAGTTGACCGCGAACTCGGCCCGGCAACCCTTGTCCACCCACACCCCGCGGCTGTCCCAGCCCCAACTGCTGCCCTGCTCGCAGGGCGTGCCCGACAGCTGCTTGTTGAGGGTGACACCGTGGGTGATGCCGGCGCCACAGAAGCGGCGCTGGCGCGACTTGGATTCGCAGACCAGGATCCGTGGCACGTTGAGGAAGCCACTGCCATCGGCGGCACCGACCTCGAACTCGCCCTGGCAACCGCGGGTCACCCAGATCTCGTTGCGGCGGTAGCCCCAGCTGTGGCCTTCGCGGCACGGCAGCGAGGTGAGCTGGCGCAGCAGGCGGACCGGTGCGCCCTGCAGCACGACCGGGCAGTTCTGCGGACGGCCATTGGATTCGCAGCGCACCACGCGGCGCGTGCGACGCTCCCCCTCGGCGCGCGGCGCGGCCACCGCGCTGCGCGCGCGGAACTCGGCGCGGCAGCCCAGTGTCACCCACACGCCGGAGCGATCGGTGCCCCACTCCGACCCGCGCACGCAGCTGTTGTCGGAGAGCTGGCGGATCAGATCGACGCCGCCTTCGGTCGGCACATCGCAATGCACCCACTCCATGTCGCGCGATTCGCACCGCACGACCTGACCGGCATAGCCGCCCGGCTGCGCGACGGCCGTTTCAGGCATCAGCGCAGTCCACAGCAACACCGGCCACAAGGGCATTCCCGCGCCTACCCACCGCTTCATCAACTCGATCCCTGCCACGCCTGAACGATCACCCGACCACCTTCGGACATCCGGTGTGATCAGAGCATCATCATGCAGGCCGCGCAAGACGCGAATGCGTCAAAACGCCTCAGGCGTGGGCGAAATCGAAGGCCAGCACATCGGCGATCCGGCCGGTGCGGTTCATCGCCATCAGCAGACGGTCCACACCCACCGCGACACCGGCGCAATCGGGCAGGCCCGGCAAGGCCGCAAGCAGATGTTCATCCAGCGGTGGCAGGACATCGCCACGTGCCGTGCGGACGGCGTGGTCGCGTTCGAAACGCGCGCGCTGTTCAGCCGCATCGTTCAGTTCGTGATAACCGTTGGCCAACTCCACGCTGCCCAGATACAGCTCGAAACGTTCGGCCAGCGGTGGTGTACCGGGACGGATCCGCGCCAACGCCGCCTGGGTCGCCGGCCAGTCATGCACGACCGTCATGGTGTCGTCACGGAAGTGCGGCTGGATGCAGTGGGTCATCAGCAGATCGAGCCAGTCGTCGCGGGTGAGCCCGTCGGCATCGATGCGGACCGCGGCCAGTGGCGCCTGCAGTTCTTCCAAGCTGGCCTGGAACGGGTCCAGCCCGACGTGCTGCTGGTAAAGACCACGGTAATCGATGACCTCCAGCGTCGCCTCGCGCTGGACCAGCTGCAGCGCGGCGCGCACCAGCGCGGCCGTCTCGTCGATCAGGCGATGGTGGTCCCAGCCGACCCGGTACCACTCCAGCATGGTGAACTCGGGATTGTGGCGACCACCGGCTTCGCCATTGCGGAACACGCGGCCCAGTTCGTAGCAGTCTCCGACCCCGGCCGCGAGCAGCCGCTTGAGCGGAAACTCCGGCGAGGTACGCAGCCAGCGTTGCGGCGTGCCGGCATCAACGTGCCCACTGAAGCGGGTATGGAAGCTGTCGATGTTCGGCTCGGTATTGCCCGCGGCGGACAGGATCGGCGTTTCCACTTCCAGCACATCGCGCGCGGCGAAGAAGCTGCGGATCAGCGCATTGAGCGCGGCGCGCTGGCGCAGCGCGGCGATCATGCGCGCGCGTCCTTCAGGCGCTGGGCCAGTGGCAGTGTCAGCAGATCGCGGGTGTCATCCACATAGCCGGTGGCCAGGTACAGGCGCCGTGCCAATTCGTTGTGGTGGTTCACTTCCAGGCGCATGCGTTCCACGCCCCGTGCATTGGCACGTTGCTCCAGAATGGCCAGCGCCTGCTTGCCGCGCCCCCGCCCGCGCGCGGCATGGCTGAGGTACAACTCATCGAGCAGCGCGAAGTGACCGCCCTGCTCCAGGCTGAAGCCCATCGCCAACGCGCCGTAGCCCACCACAGCGCCGGCCTCGTCCAGCCACAACAGCACTTCGCCATTGCGCGGATCTTCCAGCAGCGCTGCCAGCGCATGGCGCACACGGGTGTCTTCAAAATCGAGTTTGTCTTCCGCGTAGAAATCACGCATCAGCCCGATCAGCAACTCGGTGTCGGCCACGGTGGCCAGGCGGAAATCGAGGGGAACGGTGTGCATGCGGTCTCTCTTGTTCAATGCTTCGCGAGGAAGGCGATCAGCTGGTCTTCGTCCCAGACCGGCACGCCCAGCTCCTGCGCCTTGGTCAACTTGGAACCGGCTTCCGCACCGGCGACCACGAACGAGGTCTTCTTCGACACGCTGCCGGCCACCTTGGCACCGAGCGCTTCCAGCCGCGCCTTCGCCTCGTCGCGATTCATCTGCGTCAGCGTGCCGGTCAGCACGGCGGTCTGGCCATCCAGGGGCCCTGCGACCTGGTCGGCCTGCTCCGGCGCCAGTGCCAGCAGCTTCTGGCGGTAGTCCTCGGCCTTGAGCAGCATCGGGCCGTGGCCCTCGCTGTCCAGCCAGTCCGCAAGGCCCATCGCGACCTCGTTGGGCAGACCGGCGGCCACGAAACGCACCGGCTCGGCATCCAGCACCGAGGCGGCATCCGGCAGCATCGCCACCAGCTTCTCGGCGCGCAGACGGGTGATGCCCGGAATCTCCGCTTCCACCAGCAACTGCGCGAAATCCAGTCCGTCGCGCAGCTTGGCGATCGGCGGATGCACATCGCTGATGCGCACCTGGCCAACCTGCAACAGGGCGTCGATCGCCTCCTGGTTGCCGGCCTGCTCGAAGAAGTGGCCCAGCGAGCGCGCGACTTCACCGCCGATGTCCGGCACGCGCTTGAACAGCGGCCACGGCAGATGGCGGATCAGCTCGAGATCGCCGAACCAGGTCGCCAGGGCCTTGGCGGTGCTCTCACCGACATGCTCGATGCCCAGCGCGAACAACAGACGCTCCAGCGTGGTGGTGCGGCTGGCGTCGATTGCGGCGATCAGGTTGTCGGCCCACTTGGTCGCGATCTTCTTCGTGTTCCAGACGAACGTGGCCGGCATCGCCAGCGCCTGCGCGCGCCACGCCTCGTCGCTGCCATCGAGCTTCAGGATGGCCCTCAGATAGTCGCCACTGCCTTCCGGCGGCAGGTGCAGGCCGATCTGGCTGGCCAGCGCCTCGGGCGATTCGGCATCCAGCACCAGCTTGAGCTGCAGCAGTTGATCCCGCTGCAGGCGGTATAGGTCGGCCACGCCGCGCACGATGCCGGCGTCGACCAGGGTTTCGATGTATTTGCCGCCCAGGCCGTCGATATCCATGGCACGGCGCGAGGCGAAATGCGCGATCGCTTCCTTGCGCTGCGCAGGGCAGCTCAGTTCACCCGAGCAGCGCCAGGCCGCTTCGCCCTCTTCGCGGACGATCTCCGAGCCGCACACGGGGCACTGCGAGGGCATCTGCCACGGCGTGGTGCCGGCGGGACGACAGTCGGGGATCACGCTGACCACTTCCGGGATCACATCGCCGGCGCGGCGCACGATCACCGTATCGCCCACACGCACATCCAGGCGTGCGATCTGATCGGCATTGTGCAGCGTCGCGTTGGACACGATCACACCGGCCACGGCCACCGGCGCCAGACGCGCCACCGGCGTGGCCGCACCGGTGCGGCCGATCTGGATCTCGATCGCCTCCACCGTGGTGGTCTGTTCCTGCGCGGGGAACTTGTGCGCGATCGCCCAGCGCGGTGCACGCGCAACGAAGCCCATCTGTTCCTGGCCGGCGCGATCATCGAGCTTGTAGACCACACCGTCGATATCGAAGGCCAGGCCATCGCGGCGCTCGCCGATGTCGCGGTAATAGGCGAGCAGCCCGTCCGCACCTTCCACTACCTGGCACAGGTCGCTGACCGGGAAGCCCCACGCGCGCAGCTGGGCAAGCGTGGCCGAATGGGTAGGCGGCAGTTCGCCGCCGTCCACCTGGCCGATGCCATAGGCGTAGAAACTGAGCTTGCGCTTGGCGCTCATTTTCGGATCCAGCTGGCGCAGCGAGCCGGCGGCCGCATTGCGCGGATTGGCCAGCACCTTGCCGTCATGCAGGCGGGCATCGGCGTTGTACGCCTCGAAATCCGCGCGCGCCATATACACCTCGCCACGCACTTCCAGCACCTCCGGCCAGCCCTCGCCCTTGAGCGTCTGCGGGATCACGCTGATCTGGCGCAGGTTGGCACTGACATCTTCGCCGGTGGCGCCATCGCCCCGGGTTGCGCCCTGCACGAAGCGGCCGTTCTCGTACCGCAGACTGATCGCCAGGCCGTCGAGTTTGGGTTCGGCGGAGAAATACAGCGTGCTGCGGCGCAGGCGCTCGCCGATGCGGCGCACGAAATCCTGGACTTCCTCATCGCTGAAGGCATTGCCCAGCGACAGCATCGGCACCGCATGGCGTACCTCGGCGAAACGCGAGGAGGCCTTGCCACCGACCTGGCGGGTCGGCGAGTCGGCCACGGCCAGCTCCGGATGCGCCTGCTCGATGGCCTCCAGCTCGCGCACCAGCAGGTCGTACTCCACGTCGGGGATCAGCTGCTCATCGCGCTCGTGGTAGGCCTTGCCGGCCTCCTCGATCTGGCGGCGCAGGACGTCGGCACGTGCGGCGGGGCTGGGGGTCATGCGGAAGGCGATCCAGGTGGGGCATTCAATTTTACCCCTCCCCCCGCTCCTGCGCGCAGTGAAGACCGCTTGCCGCCGATCCGCCGTGGCGCTAGCGTGCGCCAAACCCCTTGCTTCCGGTGCCCCGTGACCCCTGCCCTCGTCGCTTCCCGTCGCTCGTTCCTGCAACTGGCCGGTACCGGCCTGGCGTTGTCCGGCCTGGGCGCACTGCCTGCATCGGCCGCGCCGTCGCGCACGCTCCCCGCCAACGCGGGACCGGTGCTGCTGAACTTCAACGAATGCCCGTATGGGCCATCACCCGCTGCGCAGGCGGCGGCGCGCGACATCGTCGCCAGCAGCGGGCGCTATCTGTTCGCCCTGGCCGGCGAGCTGCGCGACCTGTTCGCCGAGCAGGAGGCCATCGGCAAGGATCACGTGCGGCTCTATCCGGGCTCGAGCGAGCCCTTGAACCGGGCTGCCGTGCTGTGGACCTCCGCCACCGCCGGGCTGGTCGTGGCCGACCCCACGTTCGAGGCACTGGGCGACCTTGCCGCTGCGCGCGGGGCGACGGTCGCCAAGGTGCCGCTGCGCGCGGATGGCGCGCACGACGTGCGTGCGATGGCCGCTGCCGCCACACGGATCAAGGCCGGCCTGCTGTATCTGTGCAACCCCAACAATCCCACCGGCTCGATCACCCCGGCGGCCGACATCACCTGGCTGCTGGCCAACAAGCCGGCGCAGACCCGCGTGCTGGTCGATGAGGCCTATCTGCAATACAGCGATCAGCGCTCGGTGATCGCGCAGGTGACGCAGCGCGACGATGTGATCGTGCTGCGCACCTTCTCCAAGCTCTACGGCATGGCCGGCCTGCGCCTGGGCGTGGCGGTCGCGCATCCGGACCGGCTGAGGGAACTTGCCAGCTTGGGCGACAACCCGCTGCCGGTCACCGCCCTGGCGGCGGGAGTGGCGAGCCTGCGTGAACCGGGATTGATCGCGCAGCGCAAGGCGGAGAATGCAGCGGTGCGGCAGGACACCATCGGCTGGCTGGGCAAGCGCGGCTTTACCTGCGTTCCTTCGGAAGCGAACTGTTTCGTGGTCGATGTGCAGCGCGATGGCACCGCCTTCTCCGCCGCGATGGCCGGGCACGGCGTGGTGATCGGCCGCAGCTGGCCGATCTGGCCGCAGCGGGTGCGCGTGACGGTCGGCACTGCAGCCGAGATGGCGCGGTTCCGTGCGGCGTTCGACGCGGTGGTCAGCCACACCGGGTAGAGCCGACCGCTGGTCGGCTCCACGTGATCACCAGCGCGGTGCCTTGGTGAGCGGCGGGGCCTGGTGCTGGCGGTCGTAGGCACGCAGCTCGTCACGGATGTGCGCGATGCGCTGGCGGCCGAGGGCATTGCGGCTGTCATCCAGCACCACGCCATCGAGCAGCTCGCCCATGCGCTGCACGGTCGGCAGCATCTTTTCCCAGGCGTCCAGCGCGGTGAGCGGCGCCGGCAGGGTCAGGAAGAAGGCGATCGCGGGCGTTTCCATCTCGCGGATGTTGGCCATGTCGAAACTGCCCGGCTTCATGATGCTGGCCATCGAGAAGATCGGGCCGCGCTCGGGGTGGCCTTCGACCAGGCGGTGGAAGACATTCATGTGGCCGAACACCAGGCCGGTCTTCTCCGCCGCGACGACGATGTCTTCGCCACGCAGCTGCTCGCCCGCACGCGCGGCGACGAACAGCGAGACGATCTTGTCGAAATCCTGGGTGGCACGCTTGCCCAGGTCGCTGGCCGGCGCGGCGTCCACGTCCGGCAGGCCCAGCTCGGGCTGGGTCACGCCGTCTTCGCCGACGACGGGGGCAGCGCCATCGGCCGGGCTCTCGCCCTCGCCCAGCACGGGCTCGCGGCGCTGGCCGTTGGTGCCTTCAGCACCTTCGACGCGGCGGCCCTGCACTTTCTTTTTCGGACGGCCAAACAGGAAGATCGCAGCGATCAACAGCAGGCCGGCGGCCAGGATGCCGATGCGGAGCAGTGCCATGTCGGACATTCGGGGGGTCTCCGGCTAAATCATTCAGGTACTTAAGGATGGCACGTCAGGCCGCGCCCGCCAATCGTGCGGCTTCCTCCAGGTCGACACTGACCAGTCGGCTGACGCCCGGTTCGCGCATGGTCACGCCGGAAAGCTGGTGGGCGGCTTCCATCGTGGCCTTGTTGTGGCTCACAAACAGGAACTGAACTTTCTCGCTCATTTCCTTGACCATGTTGGCCAGGCGGCCGACGTTGGCTTCATCCAACGGCGCGTCCACTTCGTCCAACAGGCAGAACGGGGCCGGGTTGAGCTGGAAGATCGCAAACACCAGCGCCACCGCGGTCATCGCCTTCTCGCCACCGGACAGCAGCGAAATGCTCGACACCCGCTTGCCCGGCGGCCGCGCCATGATCGCAACACCAGTGTCGAGCAGGTCTTCACCTGTCAGCTCCAGGTAGGCGTGGCCGCCACCGAACAGACGCGGATACAGCTGCTGCACGCCGGCGTTGACGCGGTCGAAGGTGTCCTTGAAGCGGCCGCGGGTTTCGCGGTCGATCTTGCGGATGGCATCTTCCAGCGTTTCCAGCGCGGTGGTGAGGTCGGTGTTCTGCGCATCCAGATACTCCGAGCGCTGCGAGGCTTCGCCGTATTCCTGGATGGCGGCCAGGTTGACCGGCTCCAGCCGACGCATGCGGCCATCGATCTGGTGCACGGCCTGCTCCCAGTCGGTGACGCGCGCATCTTCGGGCAGGCCGTTGATCACGTCCTGCAGTACGAAACCGGCCTTCTCCACCGAGGCCGACAGCTGGTCGGCACTGAGCACCAGCGCCTGCTGGTCCAGCTTGCGCTGGGAAATCCGCTCGCGTTGCGCCAGCGCCTGTTCGTCGCGCTGGTGGCGGGTCTGTTCGAAGGTGCGCAGCTCGGCATCGATGCCGTCCAGCAGCGTGCGCGCCTCACCCAGCACACGATCGGCGCGCACGCGCTCACCCAATGCGTTCTGGTGTTCGGCTTCGAGTGTCTTGACCGGCGAATCGCCCTCGTCCAGCTGCGAATGCAGTTCGCCCAAGCGCGTATCCAGCTGCCCACGCTGCGTGCTCATGCGTTCCAGTGCCTGGCTCAGCGAGGCAATCTGCGCGCGTTGCGATTCCAGGGTCAGCGCCAGCGAATGCGCCGCTTCGCGCACGTTGCGGGCCTGGTCCCGTGCCTGGTCGCGCGCATCGGTCAGCTGGCGGCGCTCGCCTTCCAGCGCGGCGCGGACCGATTCCAGGTCGCCCATGCTGGTGACCGCATCGTCCAGGCGCGAGCGTGCTTCGCGCACCTGCTCGCGACCGGCATCCAGCGTTTCCAGCAGCTGCACCAGTTCGCCTTCGATGCGATCGATGCGGGTGCGTGCGGCTTCCACCTTGCCCTGCTGGCTCTGCAACTGGCCGCCGAGCTCGGAGACACTGCGATGGGCCAGGTACAGCTGGCGCTGCGCGTCTTCGCGCTGCTGCTCACCCGCCAGCAACTGGTCACGGAAGCCGGCCAACTGCTGTTCCAGGGCCGCTTCGCGATCCTGCAGCGTTTCAATCTGCTCGCGCAGGGTGACGATCTCGCGCTCACGCAGCAGCGCGCCCTGCTTGGCCGCGCCCGAGCGCGACACACGCACCCAGCCCTCGCCCAGCCGCTCGCCACCGCGGGTGATGACCGAGTCGCCCTCGCCCAGCGTGGCCTGCAGTGCGCGCGCGCTCTCGAGATCCTCGGTGGCATGCAGGCGTGCCAGCAGGCGACGGATCGCCGTCGGGCCCTGCACTTTCGCGGCCAGCGATGTCGGCGCGACAACCAGCGCATCCTGCTCGGCCGAGACCAGCGCGATGCGGCCTTCGCCGAGTTCGCCTAGCGCGTCCACCAGCGACTCCGGCGCATCGACCAGCACACCCTCGATCAGCTGACCGAGCGCGCTTTCCACGGCGTTTTCCCAGCCGCTCTCCACGGTCAGGCGCTCGCCAACACGCGCGCCGGAGTCCAGCCCGCGCGCCTTCAGCCATGCCACCGCGGCGCCCTGCTCCTGGCCCAGCGCGGCCTGCTGCAGCGTTTCCAGCGACGACAACCGGCCGCGGGCGGCCTGAGCCTGCTTGCGGATCTCGGCCAGCTCGGTCTGCCCGGTGCGCTGGCGATCCTGCAGCCCCGCCACGGCGTGCTTGCGTTCTTCCACCTGCTCGTTGAGCGTGTCCAGCGAGGCCTTCTGGGTCTCGTGCTGGAGGTGCAGTTCTTCGAACACCTCGGCCAGTGCGTCCAGGTCCAGCCCGGCGCGCTCGGCCTGCAACGACTCGCGGCGGCGGTCGGCTTCGAGCACCTGGCGATCCAGATAGTCCACACGGGTGCGCTCGACTTCGCCGGCGCGTGATGCCTCCGAAGTGCTGCGGGTATGGCTTTCCCAACGCTGCTGCCAATCGGCCAGACGGGCCTCGGCATCGCGCAGGGCTTCCTGCTTGATCTCGTTCTCTTCCTGCAGCTGCTCCAGGCGCGGCTCGGCATCGTCCACCGCCTCGCGCAGCACCATCAGCTTGGCCTCATCGCCACTGATGTGCTGGCCCAGGTCGGCCAGCGCCTGCTGCGCTTCATCGCGCGCCTTGTTCAAGCGCTGCGACATCTCGCGCTGATGCTGGATCTGCTGCTCCAGGCGCGCCAGCGTACTGCCGACCTGGTAGACCTCGGCCTGCGCGGTGTTGAGCGCATCGGACGCCTCTTCGCGGCGCAGGCGACTGGTTTCGATACGCGCTTCGGCATCGCGCTGTTCGGCGATCAGCTGCTGCAGGCGGGTCTCCTCGCGCGACAGTGCTTCGCGCAGGCCGCTCAGGCGGCCATCCAGGCCGCGGTATTCCAGCGCCTTCCACTCTGCGTCCTTGACCTTGCGCTCTTCCTGCAGCCCCTGGTACTGCTCGGCCTGGCGCGCTTGGCGCTTGAGGTGCTCGAGCTGTTTGCCGATCTCCTCGCGCAGGTCGTTGAGGCGGTCGAGGTTCTCGCGGGTATGCCGGATGCGGGTCTCGGTTTCCTTGCGGCGCTCCTTGTACTTGGAGATGCCGGCGGCTTCTTCCAGATACACGCGCAGGTCTTCAGGCCGCGCCTCGATGATCTTGCTGATCATGCCCTGCTCGATGATCGAGTAGCTGCGCGGCCCCAGCCCGGTGCCGAGGAACAGATCAGTGATGTCGCGGCGGCGGCACTTTGTGCCATTGAGGTAGTAGTTGCTGCTGCCGTCACGGCTGACGGTGCGCTTGACCGAGATTTCGTTGAACGAGGCGTACTCGCCGGTGATGGTGTGGTCGGTGTTGTCGAAGATCAGCTCGACGGCGGCCTGCGAGACGGGCTTGCGGGCGGAGGAGCCGGAGAAGATGACGTCGGTCAGCGAGTCTCCACGGAGGCGGCTGGCGGAGCTTTCGCCCATGACCCAGCGCACGGCGTCGATGATGTTCGATTTGCCACAGCCATTGGGGCCCACCACGCCGGTCATGTTGGTCGGCAGGTGCAGCGTGGTCGGATCGACGAAGGATTTGAATCCGGACAGCTTGATCGTGGACAGACGCATGGCGTGATGGTTTTCCGGGCGAAGGCCTGAAGCGACCCCCACCATGGTGGATTACGGAGCGGATTTACCCTTCAAGCCATTGATGTTGCTGGGTTTCAATGGCCCCGGGGGCGACGCGATAGCCTGAGTATAACGGGGCAGGTGTTCAGCGGGCTGCGGGGGCAGATGCCGTGGCGGCCTCGACCTGCGCCAAACCGAAGCCGAAGCCGAAGGCAAAGGCAAAGGCTGCATTCCAGCTTGATGCGAGGCGGGACGCCGTGGGTGGGGTGGCGGGACCCGCCGTGAACCCGTCCATGGGGGCTCATAAGGCGCCATCCATGGCGCCTTATGGTCCCGCCACCCCACCCACGCCATCCCGTAGACAGAGGGCTGGTGTGCGGGCTGAGAGCCAAGGCATGGGAGCCTTGGATTGGATTGGACTGGCCTGATCCGATCAGAGCGACTCAAACCGAGCTGAGCCGCCATGATCTGCGCGTCGGAACGGAGGGAAAGCCGCGCCATGCGTGGCTGGGGGACGGGGGACGGCAAAGCAAGCGCCTCCACGCATGGCATGGACCTACCCAAGGGAGTAGAGCGAGATATGTCCATCGCCGGCGCCATCTGCCACACACCGCGGATACCCGCTCTACCAACCGCCGCACCGGCTACTTGGCTGGAGGGTGCCGGGCTACCCGGCGCCCTCCCACCCGTACCCTCAAGGCGCCATGCCGTTGGCGTTGGCGTCACAGACGCAAGCGGCCTTGCCGTTGCAGTAGCAACCACCAAAAACAAAAACGGGCACCCTCGCGGGTACCCGTTTCAGTGACACCCGCCTTTCGGCAGGGATCAGGCCTTTTCGGCTTCCACAACCACCTTGACGGTGGTTTCCACGTCGGCGTGCAGGTGAACAGTCACCTCGTACTCGCCCACGTTGCGGAAAGCGCCTTCGCCCAGGATCACTTCGCTCTTTTCCAGCGGCAGGCCGGCAGCGGTGAAGGCTTCGGCGATATCGCGCGGGCCGACCGAACCGTACAGCTTGCCTTCCGTCGAAGCGTTGGCAGCGATGGTCACGCTCTTGCCTTCCAGCTGCGCCTTGCGGGCTTCGGCATCAGCGTGGATCGACTGGGCCTTGGCTTCGTAATCAGCGCGCTTGGCTTCGAACTCAGCCACGTTGGTCGCGGTGGCCGGAACAGCCTTGCCGGTCGGGACGAGGAAGTTGCGGCCGTAGCCCGGCTTCACGTCGACCAGATCGCCCAGACCGCCGAGGTTGGTGACCTTCTGAAGAAGAATCAGCTTCATGGTGTAGCTCCAAATATGTATTCGTTAGCGAGGCTCAGGCCCCGCAGCGGATGGCTGTCCGAATATCCGAACGGCGAATCCTGAGACCGCCCGACGCGTTACAGCGCGGGCGGCAGGATCCGCGAAAGCGGCGACCGCACGGCCGCCCGCCTTCATCAGACGTCGTGGTTGTCGGTGTACGGAATCAGGGCCAGGAAACGGGCGCGCTTGACGGCCGTTGCCAGCTGGCGCTGGTACTTCGACTTGGTACCGGTCACGCGGCTCGGCACGATCTTGCCGTTCTCGGTGAGGTACTGGCGCAGGGTGTTGAGATCCTTGTAATCGATCTCCTTCACACCTTCGGCCGTGAACTTGCAGAACTTGCGACGACGGAAGAACTTGGACATGTCAGTGCTCCTTAAGCGGCCGAAGCGGCGTCATCGCCGGCATCGGTGTCAGCGGCGGCGGGGGTGGTTTCACCTTCTTCGTCATCACGACGACGACGCTCGCCACGCTCGGGCTTGTCACCCTTCTCGTCCTTGCTCTTCATGATCAGCGACTGCTCGGTGTCAGCTTCGTCACGCTTGATGACGAGGTTGCGCAGCACGGCGTCGTTGAAGCGGAAGCTTTCCACCAGCTCGCTCAGCACGGCCTGGTCGCACTCGATGTTGAGCATGACGTAGTGGGCCTTCACCAGGTTCTGGATCGGGTAAGCCAGCTGACGACGGCCCCAATCTTCCAGACGGTGGATGGTGCCGTTGCCGTTCTCGACCAGCGCCTTGTAGCGCTCGATCATGGCCGGGACCTGTTCGCTCTGGTCCGGATGGACCAGGAACACGACTTCGTAATGACGACTCATGTGTTTTTACCTTTCGGATGTGGCCCTTTGAGGGCCGGACAGCCCCCCGCAGGTGAACGCGGTGGGGCAAGGGTCCTGCCCGGAATCAGGCAGGAAGCCGCGCATTGTCGCAGCAGAAGGGGTCGCAAGGCAAGCCGGGCGGGCTGGACAGGCCCGGCGCGCCGGCGATCAGGCCTTGTCGGCCTCGGTCGTGAAGCTCTCGCCGCAGCCGCATTCAGCGGTGGCGTTCGGGTTCCTGAACGTGAAGGTCTCGCTCAGCCCGTGCTTGCCGAAGTCGATTTCGGTGCCGTCCACCAGTTCCAGACTGGTGGCGTCCACATAGATGCGGACCCCGTCCTGCTCGAAGACGGTGTCGCCCTCGCGCTCATCGCGGGCCAGATCGGTGATGTGGCCCCAGCCGGAACAGCCGGTGCGGGTCACGCCGAAACGCAGGCCCAGCGCGCCGGGGGTCTGCTGGACGAACTTCTGCACACGGGCAAAGGCAACAGGGGTAAGGCTTACGGCCATGACAGGCAACTCCAGCGGATCGTGATCATTATAGAGGGTATGGCGCGGCCCGGTTTGGGCGGCCGTCGCTGCGGTTCACGTGGCGCGCAGCCCCGGAGCGCGCGCGAGAAATGCCTCGCAAGCCGAACACCGCACCCGTTAAACTCCGTGTTCAGAGATCGAGTCGATCAACAGAGGATTCAAGTCATGACGGTGGTCAGCGTTGAACATGCGCTTGCCGGGAAGATCCCGGAAGGCGGCGAGGCAACAGTACGCGGATGGGTCCGCACGGTGCGCGGCTCTGCGGCGCTTGCCTTCGTCAATGTCACCGATGGCTCCTGCTTCGCCCCCATCCAGGTGGTGGCCAATGACACCCTGGCCAACTTCGACGACATCAAGAGCCTGACCCCGGGCTGCTCGGTGATCGCCCGCGGCACCCTGGTCAAATCCCAGGGCAAGGGCCAGTCCTTCGAGATCCAGGCCAGCGACATCGAGATCGTCGGCCTGGTCGAAGACCCGCTGACCTACCCGATCCAGCCCAAGCCGATGAGCCCGGAGTTCCTGCGGGAAGTGGCGCACCTGCGCCCGCGCACGAACCTGTTCGGTGCGGTCACCCGCATCCGCAACTGCCTGGCCCAGGCCGTCCACCGCTTCTTCCACCAGAACGGCTTCAACTGGATCAGCACCCCGATCGTGACCACGTCCGATGCCGAGGGCGCCGGCCAGATGTTCCGGGTCTCCACCCTGGACATGGCCAACCTGCCGCGCAACGAAAAGGGCGAGGTGGATTTCAGCCGCGATTTCTTCGGCAAGGAAACCTTCCTGACCGTGTCCGGCCAGCTGAACGTCGAGGCGTACTGCCTGGCGCTGAGCAAGGTCTACACCTTCGGCCCGACCTTCCGCGCCGAGAACTCCAACACCACCCGCCACCTGGCGGAGTTCTGGATGATCGAGCCGGAAATCGCCTTCGCCGATCTGGCCGAAGATGCGCGCCTGGCCGAGCAGTTCCTGAAGTATCTGTTCCGCGCGGTGCTCGATGAGCGTGGCGACGACCTGGCCTTCCTGGCCGAGCGCGTGGACAAGAACGCGATCACCAAGCTGGAGGGCTTCATCAACGCCCCGTTCGAGCAGATCGACTACACCGAAGCGGTGAAGCTGCTGCAGAAGGCCGACAAGAAGTTCGACTTCCCGGTCGAATGGGGCCTGGACCTGCAGACCGAACACGAGCGCTGGCTGACCGAAGAACATATCGGCCGCCCGGTGGTGGTGACCAACTACCCCGAGCACATCAAGGCGTTCTACATGCGCCTGAACGACGACGGCAAGACCGTCGCGGCGATGGACGTGCTGGCCCCGGGCATCGGCGAGATCATCGGCGGCAGCCAGCGCGAAGAGCGCCTGGATGTGCTGGACGCGCGCATGGCGCAGTTCGGCCTGGACCCGGCGCATTACGGCTGGTACCGCGATTTCCGCCGCTACGGTTCGGTGCCGCACGCCGGCTTCGGCCTGGGCTTCGAGCGCCTGGTGGTCTACGTTTGCGGGCTGAGCAACATCCGCGACGCGATCCCCTACCCGCGCGCACCGGGCAGCGCCGAATTCTGATCGACCTACGGAGGCACTGAACCATGACCCTGTTCTTCGCGCTGTGTTTCGTCGGCGTGGCGATCGCCGGGTTCAGTGCCTTCGTGATCTTCTGGCCGCTGACCCTGGTCCACATCCGCGACCGCCACCCGGCGCTGGCGGATCGCTTCGGCACGGGCGCGTTCCTGCGCCCGGATGCGCTGCGCTGGCTGCTCGGTCGCGATTATCGCCAGAGCAGCGACCGCTCGCTGACCGGCCTGGCCACGCCGGCCTGGCTCTCCCTGCTTACGCTTCTTGCCGGACTGGGCATGGCTGCCCTGCTCTGGCTGCTTTCGATGGTAATCACATGAACGACAACACTTCCCACCACGACGAGTGGTTCCTGGCCAGCCTTGGCAACACGCTGATCTGGGCCCGCCTGCGCGTGCGCCCGGCCGGCACCGCCGAGGTGCTGGACAGCGACGGCAACACGCTGAGCTACGACAGCGAAGACACCGCACGTTCGCAGCTGTTCGACGCCGAGTTCGTCGCCTACGACGGCCTGGATGAAGAAGACGCCCTCGTGCGCGGCTTTTCGCTGCATGAAGTGCAGCCGCCGCAGGCCGACAGCGACGATGCCCTGCACGGCCGCATGATCCAGAGCCTGGGCGCCCGCGCGTAACCGACGATGTTCATCCCGTCCGCCTTCGTCGAGACCGACCTGATCTGGCTGGACCGGCTGCTGGCGCGCGATGCATTCGTCACCCTGGTCACCACTGGCGCCGACGGGCTGCCGCAGGCCACGCGGATGCCGGTGCTGTACCGGCGCGACGCCGATGGCATCCTGATCGAAGGCCACTGGGCCAAGCCCAACCCGCAGGCGGGCCATGCCGGCCCCGCGTTGATGCTGGTGCACGGCCCGCACGCGTATGTGTCGCCGGGCTGGTATCCGGACAAAGCCGCGCAGGCGCGTGTGCCGACCTGGAACTACGCCGCCGCGGAGCTGCGCGGCATGCTGGAGCCGGTCAGTGACGATGACGCACTGATCGCGATGCTGGACGGCCTGAGCGCGCACTACGAAGCGCAGGTCGGCGGCGACTGGGACCTGCTGCCGATCGAGCCGCGCCAACAGCGCATGCTGGGCGGCATTGTCGGTTTCCGTTTCCGCCCGGCGCAGGTGCAGATCAAACTCAAGCTCAGCCAGAACCATCCCGAGGCCAACCAGTCCAGCGTGATCGACGCGCTGTCGGCACTGGACGCCCCGGCGTCACGCGAGCTGGCGCAGTGGATGCGCTGGCGCCGCGAGGGCGGCACCGCCGCCGACTGACCTTCCCCCTCCTGCGACGACGCGGCCGCCCTGGCCGCGCCTTGCCCCCACCCGACGTCAGGGACCCCGCACGATGAAAGACATCCACAAGCTGCTGCAGAACAACCGCGAATGGGCGGACCGGATCGAAAAAGAAGATCCGGAATTCTTCCACCAGCTGGCCAAGCAGCAGCACCCGGAATACCTGTGGATCGGCTGTTCCGATTCGCGCGTGCCGGCCAACCAGATCATCGGCATGGCGCCGGGCGAAGTGTTCGTCCACCGCAACGTGGCCAACGTGGTGGTGCACACAGACCTGAACTGCCTGAGCGTGATTCAGTACGCCGTGGATCAGCTGAAGGTGAAGCACATTCTGATCGTGGGCCACTACGGCTGCGGCGGCGTGCACGCCAGCTTGAACAACACGCGCGTGGGCCTGGCCGACAACTGGCTGCGTCATGTGGGGGATGTGGCGCAGAAGCACGCCGTGATCATGGATGCGATCGAGGATCCCGACCTGAAGCATGCGCGCCTGTGCGAGTTGAACGTGATCGAGCAGGTGGTCAACGCCTGCCGCTCGACGATCGTGCAGGACGCCTGGGCACGCGGCCAGAAGCTGATGGTGCACGGCTGGGTGTACAGCCTGAAGGATGGCCGGGTGCGCGAGATGGGCATCGACGTGGGCGCACCGGAAGAGCTGCAGGCCGCGTACGAAAAGGCCCTGTCCTACGTGCCGCGCCACGGTCGGCGCGACTGATTTCTCCTCTTACGGACAGCGCCCATGCTTGCCTCCCCCATCAACCTGCTCGGCTGGATCGAAGAACACCGACATCTGCTGAAGCCGCCGGTCGGCAACAAGATGATCGAGAACGGCGACTTCATCGTGATGGTGGTCGGCGGCCCGAACAGCCGGACCGATTTTCATTACGACGAGGGCCCGGAGTGGTTCTATCAGCTTGAAGGGGAGATGACGCTGAAGGTGCAGGAGGATGGCGCGGTGCGCGACATTCCGATCCGCGCGGGCGAAATTTTCCTGTTGCCGGGCGGCGTACCGCATTCGCCGCGCCGCCCGCCGGGCGGTGTGGGTCTGGTGGTGGAGCGCAAGCGGCTGGCGCACGAGCGCGATGGGTTGATGTGGTTCTGCGAGCGGTGCAATCACAAGTTGTACGAGGAGTTTTTCGCGCTGGAGAACATCGAGACGGATCTGCCGAAGGTGTTCGATCGCTATCACTCTTCGCTGGAGCTGCGCACGTGCGATGCGTGCGGGCATGTGGATCCGCTGCCTGAGAAGGTGGCTGTTGAGGGGTGATGGTTCGCTCGCTTCAAGGCGTCAGCACTTGAGGGCTTGAGAGGCTGAGAGCTTTAGAGCTTTAGAGCCGGCGGTTGAGGTGCCTGCGAGTGGGCCGGCGGGGGTGGGTTTCCGGGACCCGCCGCAAGTACGTCCATGTAGGCTCGTAGTGCGGCATCCATGCCGCACACGGTCCCGGAAACCCACCCCCACCGACCCCTCCACACTGCATCGGCTTGCACGGAAAGAGCAGAGTCAACTACAGGCTCTTGCTTCTGCTGCCCCTGCTTCTGCTTCTCCTTCTTCTGCTGTTGTTCCTGCTTCTGCGCCCCGGTCACAGTCCATCCACAGAGGCAAATCAAACTGCGCTGTTCCCAACGCCGCCGGCCGCCGCGCAGGTATCAATGACCGCGTCTGCGTCTGCGTCTGCGTCTTCCTCTTCGTCTTCGTTTCGTCCTCGCTTGCGTCTGGGCGTGGGTCCGCTCCGAAAGTTGACGCGAACACCGGCCAAATCGGTAAGCAAGCGCCGCTGTTGTGTTCGGTCAGGGCCGGCAATATCAGGCTGCAGCGAGTGGATGCATCGTCCATCGCTGTTGGCTCGTCTACCCTCAGCCCTCCAGCTGCGCCAAAGCAAAGTCCAAGGCATCGCCCCCCGCCTTTCCCATGCGCCCCAGCCAACTGTCAGCGGGTCGGTGTGGGTGGGTCTGCAGGACCGTGTGCGGCATGGATGCCGCACTACGAGCCTACATGGACGTACTTGCGGCGGGTCCTGCAGACCCACCCACAC
>NZ_NIVS01000037.1 GCF_002205165.1 Stenotrophomonas maltophilia
CGCTTCGTGCTCATAACCACCTCCGCCTAAGCCATAGTTTATGGCTGCGAGGTGTCTACGGAACCCTGGGCGATTCACCTCTCGGTCAGGATGGTGGTGTTTGAGTACGGTAATGAAGGCGTCGAAACCCTAAAGGCAGGGGAAGATCGTACCGAGGTGGTTGTCTCTCGTTATGACTACCCCTTGCGTGTGGGTCGGTGGATACCCACTGCTGCTTCTATACTCGTCGCAGCTGCTGCAGCCTTGGCGGCGTACAAGCCCTCCTCGGAGCCGAGTAGTTGGCGCTCCTTCGTACTGCCAGGATTTGTGTTCGTTTTCGCAGTGCTCGGCTTGATGCTGGGTCTACGGAAAGATGGCAAGTAGTAGCTAGAGTTAGACTCTTAGTGCCATTTCGAGGTCACCAAGAGGATGAAATTCATACCAATTTGGCTGCCTTGATATACGCGGGACACACCATCGTTCCTTCCAGTATTCTCCCCAGTCGTGAGGGTCAAATTCAGTAAACTCTGGCAATGTCCCTTCCCGGCAGACCGTTCGAAGATTGCTTGCCAGTTCAAAAATGAATACTTCTCGACGAATGCCGTGCTCAAGGTACTTGCGGGAAAGGCCTAAGGATTTAAGAGCTCGTGCAACGTTCTGCCACCTGACTTTGGGGCCATTCCCAAAACCTGCGGGCGTGAAAAGTTCTTCGCTCTTTAGCCATTCGGCTATCTCTGGATAGATCTCCTCCAAATGGAGGGTGCCAAATCCCTTTGTATACCCAAGGGGCTTGGCTAGAACCTGGTCTCTGAATCGAAGGCGATTGTAAATGGAGCTTCTACCGAAGGCGCTTGTCGTTGTAATCGCCAGCAATGGTTGCGGGATGCGCTTTCCCTCTTGTTCCGTTCGACTCTTGCCGTACGAACGCCAATATTCTTGGCGAATGGCTGGCGCGTGTAGCATCCCGGCAATGAGCTTTCCACCAAGTAGCGGGGCATAGGTGGGCGATGCGCCGATGGTATAGGCGTCAAGCGTGTTGTTAATGACAGAGAGCTTATTTGACCTCGTGACGCCTAAAAAATCATCACGACAGGCAAGATCAGCGCTCGGAGATTGGAGTCCAATAATTCCTATGATGGCCTGATGGTGCGCGTCCATGACCACAAAACGAAGGCGGCGCCCGTAGCCTTTCGAGTAAGGCATTGACCAATAGCCGCGCATTACCTTAAACAGCTTTTCCTCAAGCGACTGAGGACGGACCGGAACGATAATGGGGTCGACCAGGTGTGGCGAGATCTTCGCGCCAGAGGGGAAGTAGCTCTGGTAGCGCTTGAGATATCCCCTGAGTTCAGAATAATTCGTTGACCGGTCGCATTTTTTTGCGTGGAGATGCAGCCTTCGAATGGCAGCCTTATCATCTGAGTTAATTGCGTCTTGACAATTCTGCCAAGCGGCACGAATGCTGTCTGCGATTCTCTCAGGCGAGATCGAAGGAGCAATCTGGGTTCTTGGTGTTGTATCGCTCCGCATGGGGGCGATTCCATTGACGGCCCCCAACGCCATCGCGACCCGACTTGACACTACCTGACTCTCCTCATTCGCCGGGCCTGTATTTGGCTGTCTCTTCGGGTCATTGTCAATGGGCAGCGTGGTTACGGTGGCCCATTCCTCCAATGACGGGGTGCGCTGCGATGGCCTTGTTGGCGAAGGGGGCCGCGTGGCTCTCGCGTTTGAGCGCCCATTGGACCAAGCAAAAGTTTCACGACAACAGCCACCCGGAGCTTGTACACGCGGGAGACCGCTGCCGGGTGGCAGCGGACTCGGTGCGGCATTTGGATGAGGGGATTGTTGATGGTTGTTTCTGGCTCGCCGAGGGTTGGCTGAGTGGGCCTTTCAGGAGGTTAGGCCAGATTGATCTCAGAAGTCCCTTGCAAGATCAAACGTGCGCCTCACAGGACCTAGCCCATCTGCAGGAAACCGTCCCTATGCGGCTATGAGTGGCTCGAAGCGAACTTCGCGGACGTGTCCGCCCGCCTGGCGCCGAACTCGGCGCTGCATTCCAGCAGACTCCAGAAGTAGCACCCTGGCGGCCGGTCATCTCGCCATGTGGCACAGATCGGTACCGCGCGTGCCGCAGCGTTTGCCGCCAAAAACAAACGGCCCGCAGTGCGGGCCGTTTGTCTTGGTGACTGCAAAGCGTCCGAGCATGGCTGGGACCTACAGACCTGCCTCAGATATGCAACGCATGCCCCAACGCACGCAATGCCGCTTCCTGCACCGCCTCACCCAACGTCGGGTGCGGGTGGATGGTCCCAGCGATGTCTTCCAACGTGGCGCCCATCTCAATCGACTGCACGAAGGCGATCGACAGTTCCGACACCTGCACGCCCACGGCCTGCCAGCCGAGGATGCGGTGGTCGCTGCTGCGCGCGACGACGCGCACGAAGCCATCGGCGGATTCCAGCGACATCGCACGGCCATTGGCCGCGAACGGGAACAGTGCGACCTTGGTCTCGATGCCCTGTGCCTTGGCTTCGTCCGGTGACAGCCCGACCACCACGATTTCCGGATCGGTGAAGCACACCGCCGGAATGGCGGCGGGCACGAAGTGGCGCTTCTTGCCGCTGACGATCTCGGCCACCAGTTCGCCCTGTGCCATCGCTCGGTGCGCGAGCATCGGCTCACCGGCGACATCGCCGATCGCCCACACGTTGCGCATCGAGGTCTTGCACTGGTCGTCGATCTTGATCGCCTTGCCGGTCAGATCCAGCTGCAGCGATTCCAGATTGAAGCCGTCGGTCTTCGGGCGACGGCCCACTGCGACCAGGATCTGGTCGGCATCCAGCGCAATCTCGTTACCGTTGGCATCACGCACGCGCAGCTGGCCGTTGTCGGCCAGGCCCAGCACGCTGTGGCCGGTCAGCAGCTTCACGCCGGATTTCTCTAGGTGCGTGGCGACCGGCTTGGTCAGCTCGGCGTCGTAGGCCGGCAGGATGCGTTCCTGGGCCTCGACCACCGTGACTTCGCAGCCCAGCTTGCGGTACACCGTGCCCAGTTCCAGGCCGATGTAACCGCCACCGACGACGATAAGCTGCTTCGGCAGTGACGTCGGCGAGAGGGCTTCGGTCGAGGAGATGACCTTGCCACCGAACGGCAGGAACGGCAGTTCCACCGGCACCGAGCCGGTGGCCAGCAGCAGGTGCTCGCAGCTGATGCGCAGCGTGCCGCCATCTTCGGCGGCACCGGCGATCTCGACGGTCTTGCCGTCGATGATCGTGGCCCAGCCCTTGATCAGCTGCGCGCCGTTCTTCTTCAGCAGTGCACTGACACCACCGGTCAGCTTCTTGACGATGCCGGCCTTCCACGCGACGGTCTTGGCCAGGTCCAGCGACGGGGCCTGCACGCTGATGCCCAGCGGCGAGGTGCCCGCCGCATACGCGGTGACCTTGGCGAATTCCTCGGCGGCATGGATCAGCGCCTTGGACGGAATGCAGCCGATGTTGAGGCAGGTGCCACCCGGATTGACGCCCTCGACCACGATGGTCTTGACGCCGAGCTGGCCGGCGCGGATGCCGGCGATGTAACCGCCGGGACCGCCGCCGATGATCAGCAGCTGGGTTTGAAGGGTATTGGACATCGCTTACTCCACGAACAGCAGGGCCGGGGTTTCCAGGCGCGTACGGATCGCCTGCACGAACTCGGCCGCATCCATGCCATCGACGATGCGATGGTCGAACGAGGACGACAGATTCATCAGCTTGCGCGCCACGACCTGGCCCTCGCGGAACATCGGGCGTTCGATGATGCGGTTCACGCCGACGATCGCCACTTCCGGATGGTTGATGATCGGGGTCGACACCACACCACCCACCGCGCCGAGGCTGCTGATGGTGATGGTCGAGCCGGACAGCTCCTCACGGGTGGCCTTGCCCACGCGCACGGCATTGGCCAGGCGCGCGATCTCGGTGGCGGTCTGCCACAGGTCCAGCGATTCGGCATGCGCGACCACCGGCACCGACAGGCCGACCTCGCTCTGGGTCGCGATCCCCAGCTGCACGCCCTCATAGCGGGTCACGATGTTGGCCTGGTCATCGAAGCGGGCGTTCATCTGCGGGAAGTCGCGTGCGGCCAGCACCACGGCGCGTGCCAGCAGCGGCAGCAGGGTCAGCTTGCCGCGCTCCTTGGCCCAGCGCTCGTTGAGCTTGGCGCGCAGGGCTTCCACTTCCGTGACGTCGATTTCTTCCACATAGGTGATGTGCGGAATGGTCGACCACGACTGCTGCATCTTCTGCGCGATCTTGCGGCGCAGGCCCATGATCGGTACCTGCTGCTCGCCGGTACGGCGCGCGTAGCTGCTGCCGCCGGCACTGCCGCCAACCGGCTGCGCCTTGCCACCGGCGGCGGCGTAGGCGTCCAGATCGGCCTGCAGGATGCGGCCGCCCGGGCCGGTGGCCGGCACATAGCGCAGCTCGATGCCCAGGTCCCAGGCGCGGCGGCGCACGGCCGGCGAGGCCAGCGGGGCTTCCCCGGCGTTGAGCACGCCGTTGGTGACCGCACCGCGCTCGTCGCGCTTGGCGGCAGGGGCGGGTGCAGGCGCTGCAGCGGCCTTGGCCGGCGCGGCAACGGGTGCAGCTTCAACCGCTGCGGCAGGCGCAGGCGCCGCAGCCTTGGGCGGAGCAACCGGTTCGGCCGGCGCGGCGGCAGCCGGCGCACTGGCGGCGCTGGCATTGCCGGCGCCGTCCACTTCCAGGCGGATCAGCTCGCTGCCGACGGCCATCATCTGGCCGGGCTTGCCGCCCAGCGAGACCACGGTACCGGCGACCGGGGAGGGGATCTCGACCATGGCCTTGTCGGTCATGACTTCGGCCACGACCTGGTCTTCGGCGACCGGACCACCGACCTCGACCTTCCAGGTGATCAGTTCGACTTCGGCGATACCTTCACCGATGTCCGGCATCTTGATGACGTGATGTCCCATGGTTCAGTCCTCCAGCACGCGCTGCATTGCATCGATGACCCGGGACGGACCCGGGAAGTAGTCCCATTCCTGCGCGTGCGGATACGGGGTGTCCCAGCCGGTAACGCGTTCCACCGGGGCCTGCAGGTGGTAGAAGCAATGCTCCTGCACCAGCGCGACCAGTTCGGCGCCGAACCCGCAGGTGCGGGTGGCTTCGTGCAGCACGATGCAGCGGCCGGTCTTCTTGACCGAAGTGACGATGGCCTCCAGGTCCAGCGGCCACAGGCTGCGCAGGTCGATCACTTCGGCATCGATCCCGGCATCTTCGGCGGCGGCCTTGGCCACCCACACGGTGGTGCCGTAAGTGATGATCGTCAGTGCCTTGCCTTCGCGGGCGATGGCGGCCTTGTCCAGCGGCACGTTGTAGTAGCCCTCCGGCACCAGGTTGTCCGGGTACTTGGACCACGCGGTGACCGGGCGGTCGTGGTGACCGTCGAACGGGCCGTTGTACAGGCGCTTGGGCTCCAGGAAGATCACCGGATCGTCGTTCTCGATCGAGGCGATCAGCAGGCCCTTGGCGTCGTACGGGTTGGACGGCATGACGGTGCGCAGGCCGGTGGCATGGGCGAAGATCGCCTCCGGGCTCTGGCTGTGGGTCTGGCCGCCGTAGATGCCACCGCCGCACGGGGTGCGGAACACCAGCGAGGAGGTGAAGCTGCCGCCGGAGCGATAGCGCATGCGCGCCGCTTCGGAGACGATCTGGTCGTAGGCCGGGTAGATGTAATCGGCGAACTGGATTTCAGCGACCGGGCGCAGGCCGTAGGCGGCCATGCCGATCGCCGCGCCGGCGATGCCGTTCTCGGAAATCGGCGCATCGAACACGCGCTGCTTGCCGTACTTGGTCTGCAGGCCGTCGGTGCAGCGGAACACGCCGCCGAAGTAGCCCACGTCCTGGCCGAAGATCACCACGTTGTCGTCGCGTTCCAGCATCACGTCCATCGCCGAGCGCAGCGCCTGGATCATGGTCATCGGCGTACCGCCGGTGTTGTTCTGTTCAATCCCGCTCATGTGTTCAGACTCCCAACTGCTGACGCTGGCGACGGAGATGTTCGGGCATGTCCTTGTAGACGTCTTCGAACATGAGGGCCGCGCCGGGACGGTTGTCGCTGCCGAGCAACCCGTGGGTCTCGGCTTCCTTGAGGGCACGCAGGATCTCGGCATCCAGTTCGGCGCGGAGTTCGTCGTGCTGCTGCTCGCTCCACAGGCCGCGCTTGATCAGGTGCTGCTTCAGGCGGTCAATCGGATCGCCGAGCGGGAACTGCTGCGCATCGTCGGCAGGGCGGTACTTGGAGGGATCATCCGAGGTGGAATGAGGGCCGGCGCGGTAGGTGACCCACTCGATCAGGGTCGGCCCCAGGTTGCTGCGGGCGCGTTCGGCGGCCCAGCGCGAAGCGGCGTACACGGCCAGCAGATCGTTGCCGTCCACACGCAGCGACGGAATGCCGTAGCCCACGCCGCGTGCGGCGAAGGTGGTGTTCTCACCGCCGGCGATGGCCTGGAAGGTGGAGATCGCCCACTGGTTGTTGACCACGTTGAGCACGACCGGTGCGCGGTACACGTGCGCGAAGGTCAGCGCGGCGTGGAAGTCGCCTTCGGCGGTGGCGCCATCACCCACCCATGCGGTGGCGATGCGGGTGTCGCCCTTGATCGCCGAGGCCATCGCCCAGCCCACCGCCTGGATGTACTGGGTGGTCAGGTTGCCGGAGATCGAGAAGAAGCCGTAATCCTTGTACGAATACATGATCGGCAGCTGGCGGCCCTTCAGCGGGTCGGCCGCGTTGGACAGCACCTGGCACATCATGTCCACCATCGGCACGTCCTTGGTGACCAGGATGCCCTGCTGGCGATACGTCGGGAACTGCATGTCGTCATCGCGCAGCGCCAGGGTCTGGCCAACGGCGATGGCTTCCTCACCCAGGCACTGGATGTAGAAGGAGGTCTTCTTCTGGCGCTGGGCGATCAGCATGCGCGCGTCATAGGCGCGCGTTTTGAGCATGGCGTGCATGGCACGCAGCAGCACGGCGTCGTCGATATCGGCGGCCCACGGGCCCACGGCGTCGCCGTTGTCGTCCAGCACGCGGATCAGCTGGCCGGTCAGCGGCGCGGTCTGGCTGGCGCTCACATCCACGGGCGGCTTGTCGACCGCGCCGGCGGGGCTCAGCTTCAGATAGGAAAAGTCGGTGGCCTCGCCGGGACGGGCGCTGGGCTCGGGCACGTGCAAACGCAACGGTTCACTCGTGGCGGGGATCTGGGGTGATGACATGTCAGGGGCCTCGCTGGGCTTGGGTCATGGAGCTACAGGCATACCGCAGGCGGGGGGCAACGGTAATGGCGATGTTGGCGCGCCGACATCCGGTCAGGATCTCGTCGCGAAGCGGGTAAGGACCAGCGCTTGCAAGGCGGCTGGGGCCATGGCGCATTGCACCCAGTGTGAAGTCTAGAGGCACAGCGGCTTATCGTAAATTTGTTTAATTGCGTATGAGGTATTGTTTATTCAGATATCTTCGTTCTGTGGGAGCCCGTGCATGCAAATCCCCGCCAACATGACGCTGCGCCAGCTCCGGTACTTTGCCGAAGCCGCCGAATTGGGCCAGTTCTCACAGGCCGCGCGCAAGCTGCACGTCTCCCAGTCGGTGATCACCACGGCGGTCGCCCAGCTGGAAGCCTCGCTGGGCCTGAAGCTGTTCGACCGCATGCCGCACGGGGTCGGGCTGACCGCCGAGGGGCACCGGTTCCACCAGCATGTGCGACACATCCTGGATACCCTGCAGGACGCGCTCAGCGAGCCGATGTTCCTGGCCAACACCCTGCCGGGCCGGGTGAGGATCGGCGCGTCCTACACGGTGCTTGGTTACTTCCTGCCGAGCCTGCTGGCGCGCTTCAAGCGCTCCTACCCGCAGGTGGAAGTGGATCTGGTGGACATGGACCGTGCCGCGATCGAGCAGGGCGTCGGCAGCGGCGACCTCGATTTCGGGCTGTGCATCATTTCCAACATGGCCGAGCCCTATGTGCTGCGGCGGCAGGTGCTGATCCGCTCGCGCCGCCAGCTGTGGCTGTCCGAGTCGCACCCGCTGCTGCAGCTGCCGGTGATCAGCCCGGCCGACGTCGAGCCGTATCCGTACATCATGCTGATGGTCGATGAAGGGCAGGAGTCGGCGATGCGCTACTGGCGCTCGGTCGGGCGCGAACCCAACGTGGTGTTCCGCACCTCGTCGCTGGAAGCGCTGCGCGGCATGGTCGCCTATGGCTTCGGGGTGAGCATCCTGTCGGACATGGTCTATCGGCCGTGGTCGCTGGAGGGGCGCCGGATCGACGTACGCACCCTCACCGACGCGGTGCCGCCGATGGAAGTCGGCCTGGTCTGGCGCCCGGACGAAGACCTGTCCGCGCCGGCACGCGCACTGCATCAGTTCCTGGTCTTTGCCTGTGGCGGGTGAGCGCCGAGTGCATCGGCCAGGGCAGGGCGCGGATCGGGCAGCTCACCGACGGGCGCGGTGAAGGCCTGCCCACGGCGCGTCCAGATCTGCCACGCCGAGTACGCCAGCAGCGGCACCACGTAGGTAGCTAGGATCGCATACGCCAGCAGCCGGTAGCCCTTCGCGATCAGCGCGACCAGTCCGATGCCATCGGCCAGGAATACGGCCATCAGCAGGATGGCGGCAATGATCGCCACGCGCATGCCGCGGCCGGGGGCAGCGCCGGTGCGCTCTTTCCAGTTGACGCTGATGCGACCGTCCACCGAGGCCATCAGCGTGACCCCGGTTTCGACCAGCGCGACCATGATCATCAGCCGGAACAGCCACTGGAACCATGGCAGGCCGAGCTGGCCGAGCATCAGGTCCGAGGGCAGGGGCGCATCGGCGATGTCCGGCAGGAACGCGATCATGCAGACGTAGAACACGATGGCCGGCAGGATCGCCAACGGGCCGGCCAGAGCGCCGGCGATCACCGCATCGCGCCGGCACAGCAGGTGGCGCACCACCAGCAGGATCGAGACCGCCGCGAACATGTTGTAGCCGGCGTAGGTCACGCCGTTGAGCACCCAGTCCTGGCCGAGCTCATGGGTACTGGACAGCTGCGCCATCGCGCCGCCGCCGAAGCGATAGAGGATCAGGCACGCGGCAATGGCGTAGACCAGGTACATGAAGGCCGACATCAGCTTGAACATGCGTTCGACGGCGTTGGTGCCGGCCTGCACCACACCGGTGATGATCGCCACCAGCACCAGCGTGCCGACGATCCGTGGCCAGCCGAACATGGTCGCAGCCAATTCGCCGGCGGCCGCGCCGAATACCGCCAGCACCACCACGATCAGCGCCAGGTAGGCCACTTCGAAGGTCCACCAGCCACGGCCCAGCAGATGCCGGAAGAAGGTGCGGTAGTCGTTGGCCCGGATCGCCCGGGCCAACAGGAACGTCAGGATGCAGATCACGCTCCAGATCAGCATCGACAACACCATCGCGGCCAGGCCGCCCCAGGGGCCCGATGGCAGGAAAAACTCCGCCAGCTCACGGCCGGTCGCGTATCCGCCGCCGATCACGGCGGACTTGAACGCCAGGCCGGGCAACAGATACCGCTGGAACCGGCTGGCGGCGGCGGTCACTTGCGCGCGGCCGTCGGCTGCAGCAGGTAGAAGTCGCGCACGGTGCGGGCGATCTCGGCGATCACACGCTCACGTTCGCTGCGTGGGGCATTGCTGGCTTTGACGAACACGGAGATCGCGAACTGGCTGCCATCGGGCAGGGTGACCACGCCGACATCGTTGACGGTGCCGGCCACGGTACCGCTCTTGTCGGCCACCTTGGTGCCCGGCGGCAGGCTGCCACGCAGGCGCGCGCTGCAGGTCCGGCAACGTTCCATGATCTGCACCAGCACCTCGGTGCTGGCAGGGCTCAGCGCCTTGCCGGTGAACAGCTTGGTCAACAGGGTCGACATCGCGCGCGGCGTGGAGGTGTCGCGCGGATCCTTGTCGAAGGCTTCGTTACCGGCTTTGGTACGCTTGACCACCTCCGGATCGAGGGTGAGCTCGGCGACGCGTTCCTTGGTCAGCGGCTCATCGCCGAGGCCGAAGATATCGCTCAGCAGCTGGCGGGTGTTGCGATCCAGGCGCTGGCCTTCGATGCCCTGTGCGCGCAGCCAGGCGGTGACCGCGGCCGGTCCGCCGGCCTGCGCCACCAGCACGTCGGTGGCGGTGTTGTCGCTCTGGGTCAGCATGACCTCCAGCAGGTTGTGCACGGACAGGCTCACACCGTCATGGATGAAGCGGTCCGCGATCACTTCCGAATCGACATAGAACGATTTCGGCACCGGCACCATCGTGGTCAACGTCAGTTCGCCGGCGTCGACCTTGGTCAGGATCACCGCCGCGACCGCAACCTTGAACGTGCTGGCCATCGGGAACCCTTCATCTGGATTCAGATGGACCTGCTCGCCCTTGCCATCCAATCGCCACGCCGAGACACCGACTTTGCCGTCGATCAGGGTGGCCAGCCGCGCAACTTCGGTTTCCACCGGGCTGGTCTTGCTGGCACTGAACGCGGCGAGCGGGCTCAGGCCCAGCAACGCCGCCACGCACAGGCTCAAGGTACGGGATGTCATCTTCATGCGATGCAGGCCTCCAGCAAACGGTTGAATTCCCCATCTTGCCGCATCGGGTCGGCCACCGGCAGACCAAGACGCGCGCTGACTTCGGCACAGGCGGCGGCCGCCGCGGCGTCGGTCATGCCATGGGTGTTGAGACTGACGCCGACGCAGCGGATATCCGGATTGGTCCGGCGCCCCAGCTGCACGGTCAACGCGATCACTTCCTCGATCGAGGGCAGCGGGTAGTCCGGATAGCCGAGTACATGCTTGCGCCCCGGCTGGTGGCAGACCACGAACACATCCGGCTGGCTGCCGTGCAGCAGGCCGAGGCTGACACCGGCGTAGGCGGGGTGGAACAGCGAGCCCTGGCCTTCGATGACATCCCAGTGATCGTCGGCCGCATTCGGGCTGAGCAGTTCGGCGGCGCCGGCGGAGAAATCGGCGACCACCGCGTCCATCGGAATGCCGCTGCCGGCGATCAGGATGCCGGTCTGGCCGCTGGCACGGAAGTCGGCATCCACGCCGAGCCCGCGCAGGCCGCGCGCCAGTGCCAGTGCGGTGTACTTCTTGCCCAGCGCGCAGTCGGTGCCGACGGTCAGCACGCGCTTGCCGGTGCGCTTGCGGCCGTTGCCGACCGGAATGCCGCGGGGCGGCACGCGCACGTTGATCAGTTCGCGCCCGTGGCGTTCGGCCGCGGCCGCCAGTTCCGGAATGTCACCCAGCTTCTGATGCATGCCGCTGACCAGGTCCAGACCGTTTTCCAAGGCGTCGACCAGGGCCGGCAGCCACTGCGGCGGAATCACGCCACCGCCGTTGGCCACGCCGATCACCATCGCACGCGCACCGGCGGCGCGCGCCTGTGCCGGCGTCATGCTCGGCAGGCCGGTGCTGATCGGGCAGCCCGGCAGGCTCCATTCGGCCACGCACACTTCCGGCGCCCAGTCATGCAGGCCGATGGCGGTCTTGGCGAAGCCCGCTTCGGTGGTATCACCCAGGAACAGCAGGTACGGCTGGGGGAGGGCGGCGAGGGCCTGTACGGCAGCGGTGGGCGTTGCGCTCATGGGGGATCCAGTAGTCGGGGGAGAGAAGAGAGGGGAGGCATTCACGACGATGGGCTCGCAGTTGTTAGACCTGGTTGGGTATGTATATGTCCTAAGCAGAGAATATGCAACCCAATCAGGATACTCCTTTAGTCTCTCTTCCGACGGTGTGCCGGGCGACGGCATGCGCGCCACCGGGCACGGTGCTGGGGCACTCAGTAGCGATAGTCGATCGACATGCCGATCGTGCGGGGCTGCAACGGCACCCCGGTCACCGCGACGTAGCGGTTGAGCGCGTCCCGCACCGAGCCGGTGGACACGTAGGCACGCTCATCCGTGGCATTGCGGGCGTACAGGCGGACCGTCCACGTCATGTTGGTCAGTTCGGCATGCAGGTCCAGCGCGTTGTAGCTGTCGATGTCGTACGCCCCGGCCACGCGCTCGCCGGTGACGCGATAGCCGGCACCGACCCGGCCCTGCCACTGGTCACTCACATCGAAGTCGTAATCGATGGTGCTCGACCAGCTCAGCCGCGGCGTCATCGGCATCCGGCTGCCCGAGACCAGGCCGCTGGAGGCCGGTACGTCACCGATCTTCGAATCGATGTAGGCGGCATTGAGGCCAAGCGTGAGGCGCTCGGCCGGGCGCACCATGAGGCTCAGTTCCGCACCCTGGCTGCGCGCGCTGCCGGCGTTGCCCATCCAGCTCAGGCCGTTCTCGGAGACGCGCACCTGGATGTCGTCCCAGTCGATCCGGAACAATGCCAGATCGATCATCGCGCGGCGGTCCCAGAAGTGCGATTTGAAGCCGAGCTCGAGGTTGTCCAGGGTATCGGCCTTGGTCATCGGCACCACGCCGGAGGTCGATACGTTCGGTCCCCCCGGGCGGTAGCCGGTGGCGTAGCGCGCATAGATCATCGCGCTGTCGTTGAGGTGCCAGCGCGAGGCCAGCTTCCACGTGGTCACGCTGTCATCGGCGGAGTCGGCCAGATCGATCGGCCGCGGGCCGTACAGCAGGCCGATGCTGTGCTGCTCGAAATCCTGCTGGTTGCGTGCGTGCCGCACGCCGGCGGAAACGTCGAAGCGCGGGCTGAACTTGTACGTGACGTCGGCGAAGATCGCCTGCTCGTCATAGGTGCCCGGCAGGCTGGCGGTGCCGGGATTGAACGGCAGCGGGATGCCGTTGGCATCGTAGGCACTGACCTGCTGGCGGTTGGTGTTCTTCTCGCCGGTGAAGAAGGTGCCCAGCAACCATTCAAAGCGTTCGCTCTCCTTGGAGCTGAGGCGGAATTCCTGGGTCCATTTGCGGGTGCCGAGGAACACATCGAACTGCGCCTGGCCAGCCGGATACGGCGTCAGCAGCGGCCATGCCGCGCCATAGACCAGCGTGGAATCCTGCACTTCGTCCATGCGCGTTTCAGAGAAGCCGGTGGCGGAGACGAAATCGACGTTGCCCAGATCCCAGTCCAGGATCGCCGAGTAGTAGTCGGTTTCCATCCGGTACGGCGTGGCGCGCTGCAGGATGCCTTCGAGCGGGCCGCGGATCGGCTCCAGCGTGGGATAGGTCAGGCCCACCGCACTGGAATTGTCGGCATCCACGATCTGCGACAACGCCTGCACGCGCAGGTTGGCGGTGTCGCTGATGCGCCAGGTCAGCGCCAGGCGGGAGGCCAGCTGGTAATAGCCGTTGCTGTCCTTGGCGTCCTCGCCGGTGAGGTCGGGCTGATCCACATAGCCGGGCGTGCCCTGGCGCGACAGGCTGGCACGCAGGCCCAGCTTGCCTTCGATCAGCGGCACGTTGAACGAGGTGCGTACGCCGGTGCCGACATCGCCGGCTTCCTTGGTGGCATTGACGTCCATGCCGGCGCGGAACTCGAAGCCATCCGGATCGGCCGCCTTGGTGATGTACTTGAACAGGCCGCCCATCGAGCTGGCGCCATACAGGGTGCCCTGCGGGCCGCGCAGCACTTCCACGCTCTGGATGTCATAGGGCAGCAGATCCAGCGCGTAGGTAGTCGCGCGCTGCTTGTTGCTGCTCGGGCCGATCGGGGTGTCATCGATATAGGTACCGATGATCGAACCGCCGCCAAGCGGTGCCACACCGCGCAGCGCCATGGTGGTCTGGCCCGGCGCGCCGCCGCTGTCCACCTGGAAGCCGGGCACGTAGGCGGCGAAGTCGTTCAAGCGGGTCGCACCAAACGCTTCGAGGCGCTCTTCGCTGATCACGCTGACGCCGGCGGCCACTTCCATGACGTTCTCGCTGCGCTTCTGCGCGGTGGCCACCACGCGATCGAGTTCGACGACATCGGGCGTGCTGCGGCTGCCATCGGCGTCCGCATCCTGGGCCATCGCCGTGGTGGCAAGGCCCATGCAGCACAGGGTGACGGTGGAGGCGAGGATCGAGCGTTTCATCGGCTTGCGCATGTGGCGGGCTCTCAGGAATCAGGAACGGGGTCAGGCAGGAAGAACGACGGCCGTGCACGGCGGGAACCACCGTGGAGGGGAGAGGACGCGCGCGCTGTCGAAGCCGCGCCGGGTTGGCACGTCGGTCAGGGGAGGGGGCGTGGGGAAATGAAGTGGCAGACGACGGGCGTTGGCAGGTGCCAGGCCGTGCTGCTGGCCAGCGGCGCGAGTTGCGCGGAGGCTGGCGGTCAGTGCAGCCGCGCGGCAAAACCGGCGGCTGGGGTCGTACGGAAACTGATCGGGCATTTCGACATCCCTACAAATCCTATTTAAGGAATATTTAGTCTGATCAGGTATATGTCAAGCGCAATCAGAAAACATCGTCCTATCAAGGACTATTGCGTCGCAGCATTCCGAGCCTATCCGGAGGCCGTGTTCGCCCCGGTCGCGCGGTCCGTGGCGCGTACGCCGGAGAACCGGCCGCTATCGGCCGCCATCCCCGCGGCGGCCGGCCTGCGGGCCAGCGTGGTGACGTCAACCCGCGCGCACGGCGCCGTCGGCCGGGGTGGCCTCGTGCTGTGCAGGTGCAGCATTGGCGGCGAGCAACGGTCGGGCACGTCGCTCCAGGCGCAGCAGCAGCATCGCAACGAGCATGCAGGTGCCGGCCATCAACGAGAAGAACACCGCGCTGGACAGCGTTGACCACAGCGTGCCGACCGCGCCGGCCAGCAGGTTGCCGCCGAACGAGGCCAGGAACCAGAACGCGATGATCGTGGCACCGAAGCCCACCGGCGCCAGGCGGGCGAACAGGCCCAGTCCCACCGGCAGGATGAAGAGCTCGCCGAAGGTGAAGATCACGAAGAACAGTGCGGCCCACAGCCAGCCGACCTTGGCCGACGGGTCACCGCCGAGCACCGCGACCAAGGCGAACGACAGCCCGACCACCGCGGCACCGATCGCCATCTTGGTCAGTGCAGCCGGCTCGCGGCCGTCGCGTGCCTGCCGTGTCCAGCGACGCACCAGCAATGGCGTGATCAGGAACACCAGCAGCGGATTGAGCGAGAAGAACCAGGTCATCGGCAGGGTGAAGTCCGCAGTGAGCACGCGGTCCACGCCGGTGTCGAGCCAGATCGCGATGGTGTTGCCGATCTGCTCGTAGGCCAGACGGAAGATCACGATCAAACCGGCGATCATCGTCATCAGTTGCAGCAGCGGGCGATAGGCCGGCTGCCACAGGGCCGAGAACGGCAGTGTGGCGCGTTCGCTGCGCGGCGGATCCGGTGGCAGGTGGCGGCGGCCGGTGATGTAGATCACCAGGCCGAGCAGCATGCCGATGCCGGCGGCAGAGAAACCGACGTGCCAGCCATATACCTCACCCAGCGTGCCGCAGATCAGCGGGGCGAGGAACGCACCGAGGTTGATGCCCACGTAGTACACGTTGAACGCCGAGCCACGGCGCGGATCATCGCGCTGGTACAGATCGCCGACCTGGCCGGGCAGGGTCGGCAGGAACAACCCGTTGCCGAGCACGATCGCCAGCAGGGCCGGATACAGCAGCGCATCGAAGGCCATCAGGAAATGGCCGAACGCCATGATCGCCCCGCCCAGGATCACCGCACGGCGCTTGCCCAGCCAGCGGTCGGCCAGCATGCCGCCGAACACCGGGCTGAGGTAGGCCAGCGCGGTGTACAGGCCATAGACCATCGAGGCCTGTTCCTGCGAGAACAGCAGCTGCTTGGTCATGTAATAGACCAGCAGCGCCCGCATGCCGTAGTAGGAGAATTTCTCCCACATCTCGGTGAGGAACAGGATGGTCAGGCCTGGCGGTTGCCCGAACCAGGCCTTGCGCGGTGCGTCGAGGGTCATCGGGCGGGGCGTCCGGGGGTCAGAGCTGCAGGCCGGTACTGATCAGGCGCTGGGTAATGGCGACGAACGCCACCACCAGGCCTGCCAATGCGACCACCCAGGCGCCGTAACGACGCACGCGCGGCCAGCTGGCCGGCGCGCGGACGGCCACCCAGACCAGTGCGATGGCAGCGATAACGCTGAGCCAGGACAACGCCTGCACCAGGATCAACGGCCCGTTGGTGTACGAGGAAATGGCGCCCGGGCCAGCGATCGACTTCACATACAGCGCCCAGGCAACCACGGTGCCCAGCTGCGTGGTGACCGACAGCGTCTGCAGCCAGCGCAGGCCACGGGCCTCGAGCGGTGCGGTAGCGCCGTAGTAACGGCGCACGAACACGCCGCCGATGCGCAGGACGGCCGACAGCGTCAGCAGCCCCAGCGCGACGAACAGGGCAGGGCGCAGCCACGCCGGCGAGCGCCAGCCCGGAATCGGCTCGAAGCCGAACACCGAGGCGAACGGCCCGCCGGAGAAGTACACCGGCCGCCCATCCTTGACCTTCACTTCCAACAGGCCGCGGCCGTTTTCCTGCTGCCACAGCCAGGGGGACACTTCGCGCCAGCGCAGCAGCTGTCCGTTGAGGCCCTTCTGGCCATCGACGGTGATCGTGCCGTCCTCCTGCGGGTGCACGCGAATCGGTGCGAACAGCGTCAGCATGCGCAGATAGGAACTGTCCGAGCGGCGCGTGCTCTGCCAGCTCGTCCCGGCCAGCGCAGCGGCGTGCTCGCGCGCCATCGCCGCATCGACGCCCGGGCCGGCGCGCTCGATCGGCAGGGTCGGCAGGAAGTTCTCGACGAAGCGCTCCCACACCTGGGCGCGCAGCGCAGAACCGGCGGCATCACGCCCCACGCTGTTGGTGGACACGAAGACGCCGATGTTGCGTTCCGGAATCATCCACAGCCACGAGTAGAAGAACAGCATCGTGCCGCCATGCGAGCGGGTGTCGTAGCCGCCGGTGTCCGAAGCCATCCAGCCCAGCGCCATGCGCGGCAGATGCGGCAGGATCGCCGGCTGCGGGGTCAGCATCTGCGCGTTGGTTTCCGCGCGCATGATGCGCTGGCCGTCCAGTTCGCCATGGTTGAGCGTGGCCATCATGAAACGTGACATCGCCGAACCGGAGGCGTACAGACCGCCCACGCCCGGCGCGGTGTTCTTCTCGGCCGGGTAGCTTTTGCCCGAGCCCAGCAGATAGCCCTTGGCGGCGTGCGGCAGCAGCTCGGCCGGCAGCTTCTGTTCAAAGCTGGCGTACTGCATGTCCAGCGGCTGCAGGATGTGCTGCCTGGCGTAATCCTCGAAGCGCTGGCCGCTGACGCGTTCGACGATGTAGGAGGCGATGCCGGTGGCGTAGTTGGAATACGCCGGCGTGGTGCCGGGCGCGGAGATCTGGTTGGGCACCCACTCCTTGAGGTAGTTGTCGCGGTTGGCCGGATGGTCCGGCCCCAGCACGATCAGGTAGCGCATGCGCTCTTCCAGACCGCTGGTGTGGGTCATGATCTGGCGCAGCGTGATCGGCTCACCCTTGGCCGGGACCTTGATGTCCAGGTAGGTGTTGATGTCGGCGTCCAGGTCCAGCTTGCCCTGTTCGACCAGCTGCATCACCGAGGTCCAGACGAACAGCTTGGAGATCGAGCCGGGGCGGAACAGGGTGGTCCTGGGATCCACCGGGGTGCGCTTTTCGACATCGGAAAAGCCGAAGCCGCGTTCGGTGACGACCTTGCCGTTCTCGACCACGGTGACCACGGCGCCGGCGAGATCGCCCTGGGCCATCAGGTAGGGCACCAGGCCATCCAGGAAAGTATCGACGCGGGCCGCATCCAAGGTGCCCGTGGCGGCCGGTGCGGGCGCGATGCGGTCAGTGGCCTCGGCAGCTGCCGGTGCCGGCGCAGCAACGGGCGTGGGCGCCTGCGCATGCAGCGGCGAGAACGCGGCGGTCGAGGCCAGCAGCAGGCCGGAGATCAGGGGGCGCAAGAGACTCATGCCTGCACTCCCTTGCCCCACACGGCGTCGTCGCAATGCACCAGTCCCTCGTTGTAACGCAGGCCCGGCACGCGGTCGTCGCGCAGGAACAACGGCCCATCCAGATCGACCACATCGCAATGCTGGCCCACGATGAAGGCCGGCCCCATCGCCCAGCTGCTGCCGATCATGTTGCCGACCATCACCTGCATGCCCAGCGAGCGTGCCTTGCCGACCATCGCCAGGCCCTCGGTAAGCCCGCCGGCCTTGTCGAGCTTGATGTTGATGACGTCGAACAGACCCGCCAGCGCCTCGATTTCCGAAACGTCCTGCACGCTCTCGTCGGCAGCGAACGGCAGCGGCCGCGCAAAGCCCTTCAGCTCGGCTTCGCGGCCGCGCGGCAGCGGCTGTTCCAGCAGCTTGATGTCGTTCTCCAGCAGCACCGGGATCAGGGCATCGAGCGCATCCACCGTATAGCCCTGGTTGGCGTCCACGCCCATCCACACATCCGGGCGCACCTTGCGCACCGCGCGTACGCGCTCGATGTCGATGTCCAGGTCGCCGCTGAGCTTGAGCTTGAGCGCCTTGGCGGGCGCATAACGGCCGGTGGCGATCGACTGCATCGTCGCCGGGTCATCGGCGCCGAGCGTCCAGGTGGTCAGCAACGGACGCGTCTGCGAGAGCCCGGCCAGCGCCCAGGCAGGCTTGCCGGTGCGGCTGGCTTCCAGATCCCACAGGGCGCAGTCCAGTGCATTGCGCGCGCCGCCGCGCGGCAGCAGCTGCTGCAGCTCGGCGCGGGTGATGCCGGCTTCGATCCGCGCACGCAGCAGTTCCAGCGTGGCCAGCATCTGCTCGGGGGTGTCATCGAAGTAGTACACGCCACTGGCTTCGCCACGGCCGCGATGGCCGCCGTCTTCCAGTTCCACGCGCAGTACCGGGGCGTGTTCGAACACGTAGCCGCTGATCCGGAACGGGGCCAGCAACGCAAGCGAGTCGATCTGCAGGGTCAGTTTCACAGGGTGTCTCCAGCCCCGGAGCGGGGCTACGGGTCAGTAGTTGAGAGCGAAGTCGGCCAGGCCCATCAGGACCAGGGCGTAGGCAAGCACGCAGGCCGAGACCAGCAGCAGCACGGCCCACAGGCGCGCCAGCCAGCCGCGTCCGGCGCGGAAGGTCTGCACCAGATTCCAGGCGGTGGAACCGATGCCGCCGATGATCGCGATCACCGCGGCGATGCCCAGCCCGATCACGGCCGGATCCAGACGATCATCCAGGCGGGCGAAATCCGCCGACGCCCACGCCATCACCGCCATCCCTGCGGCAGGCACCAGCAGCATGAACCAGCACGCTGCGCGGCTGAGGCGATAGGCCAGCAGCGTCCTGCGCGGCCAGCCCAGCACACGGCCATGCCGACGGCGGACGAACGCGGCGATCGGCCACGCCAGCGCGGACAGCGCCAACACGGCCACCGCAGCGGTCAGCAGCGGCTTGAGCCACAGCGCGGAGCGATAGCCTTCCGCGCGCTGGAACACGTTGAACGGCGAGGAGGAATCCACCGCGAAGCCGACCGGCTGGCCGTCCTTGAGGATGGCGGCCAGGCGCAGTTCGCTGTTGCTCGCCCGCCATACCCACGGTGCGATCGGCTTGAAGGTGGTCGGCTGCCCATTGGCCTGCTTCAGGCGCGGCAGACGCAGGCTGCCATCCTCAAGAGCTTCCAGGCGCGTCTGGGTGAGGATGCCGGTGCGGCCGATACCGGTCTCGGCGCGGCGCGAATCGAGGTAGCTTGGCGCGGCCAGCAGACGTGCCTGCTGCTTGGCGAGCGCTGCATCGACCACCGGTGCCGCGGCGGGGGCGCCAGCCGGGAAGTAGCGGTCGGCGAAGTTCTCCAGCAGTTCACGCCGGATCGGACCGGTGATGCCATTGGCGCCGGCGCTGTTGAGCGAGACGAACAGGCCGACATCGTGGTCGCGGAACAGGAACAGCTGCGAGTGGAACGAGTAGGTGTCACCGGCGTGGGAGACCACGCGCTGGCCGTTGACGTCGATATCGTAGAACCCCAGCGCCATGGTGTTCAGGGGCGGCGCGAAACGGGTCTGCGGGGTCAGCATCAGCTGGCTGGTCGCCGCTTTCAGGATCGCGGTGTCATGGCCGCCGGCCGCACTCAGGTGCGCGATCATGAAACGCGCCATGTCGCTGCCGGTGGCCGACAGCGCACCGGCCGGCGCGGAGGGGGTGACTTCGAAGTCACGCGGCTTGCCCGAGCCCAGCGCATAGCCCTTGCTGACCAGGGCGCGCAGCGCCGGCGGCAGCGGTTGGCGGAAGCTGGCGTGCTGCATCTGCAGCGGCACGAAGATGTGCTGCTCGACGTATTCGGCGAACGGCTGGCCCGAGACGCGCTCGACGATGTAGCCGGCCAGACTGGTGCCGTAGTTCGAATATGCCGGCACGGTACCCGGCGCGAAGATCTGCGCCGGAACGCGGCGCTTGAGGTACGGGCCCAGCTCGATGCCGCCGGCCTCGGCCACCGCCTCGCTGGTCCACATGTACTTGATGTTGGCCTCGAAGCCACCGGTGTGCGTCATCAGCTGCCGCAGCGTGATCGGCAGGCCGCGTTCGGGGACCTTGAAATCCAGGTACTGGTTGATGTCCGCGTCCAGATCCAGCTTGCCGGCTTCCACCAGCTGCATCACTGCGGTCCAGGTCATCAGCTTGGAGACCGACGCCATCCGGAACAGGGTGCGGTCCGGATCCACCGGCGTCTGCTTCTCCACATCGGAGACGCCGTAGCCACGACGGACCAGGATCTTGCCGTCCTTGACCACGGTGACCACCGCGCCGGCGATATCGCCCCGCGCGATGGCATACGGCATGAAGCCATCCAGCCAGGTGGTCGCATCGTCGGCGGTCAACCGGGCAACGGACCCCGCGCCGGCGGGCGGTGTCGCCCCTTCGGGTGGGAACGGTGGCCGCTGTGCATCGGCCTGGAAGGACAGCAACAGCCCACAACACAACGCGACAAGCCCTGACAACGCACGCATGTGACGATCCCTTTAAAACCATCTCAATCAGACAACAATATTCCTGATTAGAGAATTGTCAATTGCGCGTGATCGTCGCTGGAGTGCGTCCCGTGGGGTCAATGTGAGGGTTGCAAGCCCGTGCAGACGCCGTTCGCCGGCCATTGGGAACGTTTTCAGGGCACGGATGGTCGCGATAGGAGACGAACGCGACAAGAAACCATCCTGATCAGGATGACATTCATCTCCACGTAGTATCGTATCCACAACTTCACCAGCAATAGCCCAAAGGTCCTGTCGATGAGCCCGAAAAGCCCGACGCTCGGAACCCTGCTGCGCGGCCTGCGCACGCGCCAGGGATGGACGCTCAAGGAAATGAGCGAACACACCGACATCCCCCTGTCCACGTTGTCCAAGATCGAACACGATCGCCTGACGTTGACCTACGACAAGCTGCAGCACCTGGCGCAGCGCTTGAACCTGCGCATGTCCGACCTGTTTTCCGAGCCGGACTCGGACAGCGCGCCCAAGCCGGTCACCGCCCGGCGCAGCCTCGGCTCGCTGGACAAGGCGCTGCGGGTGCAGACCGACAACTACGACTACTACTACCTGTGCACGGAACTGCGCCGCAAGCGGATGATTCCGATCCTCACCAAGGTACGCGCCAAGACCACCGCCGAGTTCGGCGAGCTGGTCCGCCACCCGGGCGAGGAGTACGTGCACGTGATGGAAGGCCGCATCCAGGTCCACACCGAGTTCTACGATCCGGTGGTATTGGAGACCGGGCAGGGCATCTACATCGACAGCCAGATGGGCCACGCCTACATCGTCGATACCGGCTGCGAGGAAGCGGTGCTGCTGGCAGTGTGTGCCAGCGCGGACGAGGATCTGATGGAGTCGCTGATCACCCTGCATGAGCAGGAAGGCGGGGTCTGATCCTTTCCCAGCCTCACCACACCGCCTCCAGCCGACGGAACGGCTGGGTGAGCAGCACACCGCGCGCGTCGTAGTCAGTGACGTTGCGTCCATCCACCCGCACCGTGGTGGGGCGGGTGCGGCTCGGCCACCACACCCGCACCGCGGTGTCCTTGCGCAGCCCCTTGCCCAGCGTGACCTGCAGCGTTCCCTCACGCTGCCGGGCCTGCAGCGCCAGGGTGCCATAGGCGGTCGGCAGGCGGTCCACCGCCAACCCGTCGCCGGCCAACCACGACGGCGGGGTGCCCGGGAGCAGTGACAGCGCGTCATCGTCCTCGCGCATCAGCATTCCGAACAGGGTGCGACCGTATTCCGCGCCGATCCAGGTATGCGGCATGTCGCCGAGGTAGCGCGGGAAGCGCAGCCGTGAGTGCACCACCTCGGCCAGCACCTGCCACTCCAGTGGACGGCGGTCGTGCAGCAGGCCCTGCAGCAGTTCGTCGGCGGCCTCCGGTTGGTCCAGATGCACGTAGCTGAGGACGTTGCGGATTTCATACGGGGTGTAGGCGTACAACGCGCCCGGCTCACTGCGCCTGCGTACGTCCTGCAGGTAGCGCGCGAAGGTGGTGCGCAGTGCCTCCGCCGGCAGCACATCCTGCGCGCCGGTGGGATCCAGCGCGATCGATACGCCGGTCGGGTCGCCATCGCCGAGGTCGGCCGAGGAGGGGATGAAGTCGATGCCTTTCCACGCCATCGTGGCGCGGATCGAGGCAGCCAGTGCGTCGTGCAGGGCGGTGTACTGATCGCGCGCCCACGCCGCGGTTTCGTGATCGCCCAGCGACTCGGCCAACCATGCCCCGTCATGCCAGCCTTTGAGGCCCCAGTAGTCGTCCCAGTAGCTGTGCGTGGGCGATGGGTAGCCCTCGTGGCTGATCGACGGTGCCAGGATCCCGGCGAAGCGTTCGGGCGAGGGCTGGCTGGCCATGTAGCCCGGCACCAGCGTGCGCTCGCGCAGTTCCTGCAGGAAGCGCATCGCGGCTTTCACCTTGGGCAGGTAGGCGCGCACCGATTCCGGGCCGCCATCCAGCCGTGCCACATCGGCGACCAGGGCGATGTACTGGCCCTGGCTGTCGTACTCGATATCCGAACCGAAGCCGGTGTTGACGCTGCCGTCGTCGTTGAGGATCGGCGAGACCAGCCCATTGGCGTGCACGCCGTGCTCGCTGTACCAGGCCAGGTAATCGCGGGCGACCTGGGATTCGCCCATGCGCAGCAGCACCGCCGAGGTGGCCATGCCGTCACGGATGAAGGAGCGGTTGTAATTGCGCGGGCCGGGCTGCATCGCCGGGCCGGTCTGGTTGATCAGCATGTAGGCGGCCTGCGCGCGCAGCATGTCCACCAGCGAGGGATCGGGCAGGCGCAGGCCGACCTGGCCCAGGCGCGCCTGCCAGTCGTCCGATGCACGTTTGGCCAGCGCGTCGTACGCGGCATCGGGTACGTGCGGGACGCCGGCCAGATCCAGCGGCGGGGCGTCGGGCAGCGCACCGTCCGTCGCAGAGGGTGCCGTGCCAAGCGGGAAGGCCACCACCACCGAGCGGCTGGCACCCGGTGCGAGCTGCATGCGGTAGGCCAGCGCCGCCGAGGCCAGGCCGTCACCGTCGCTTGCCTGTGTGGCGGTGGGCAGGGTGCCACTGGCGATCGCAGCGGTGATTTCGCTGCTGCCGTCCGGGCCGAACGGTGCCGCGCCGGCAGCATCGACGGGCGTCAGGGACTGCAGCAGGGCGCGACCGTTGATGCGTACGCGTTGGCCCTCGATGGCGACCTCGCGGATCGGTGACAGGCCACCGTTCTGCCACGGCGGATTCATCTGCATCGGCCGCACCGCCAGTGTCAACGTGCCTTCGATGGGCGCGCTGCCGGTGTTGCGCAGGCGGTGACGCACGAAGGTCACCGGCTGTCCGTCGAGCTCGACGGCGAATGCCTCGCTCTGCAGTTCAAGCCCGGGGTGTGGCGACCACGTCGCCGAGGGCATCGGCTTCCAGCCATCGCGCAGCGCGTGCTGTACCGGTTGGTCGGCGGCGCCTGCGGCAACACCGTCGGCATTGCGCCAGATCGGCTGCACCAGCGGCGCGCCCTTGAAGGCCTCGATGTTGCCGTACTCATCGAAGATCGATTTCTGCCGGCCGGCATGGATGCCGACCGCAGTCCAGTAGGTCTGATGCAGGTGCAGCGACGCCGGGAACAGCGCACGCTGCGCGCCGCTGGCGGCGATCTGGTAGCGCTTCATCGGCGTCATCACCGCCTTCGGCCCGAGCAGGCGCAGACGGTCGACCTGTGGTGCGTCACCGTCCACCGTCAGCCGCAGCGCCGTGGCGGTCACGGCGGCAGAACCGGCCAGCCAGCTCTGCTGGCGTGCGGCCGCCTGTGGATCGCGCGCAAGCTCCACCCAGCGCCCCTGCACATCACGCGCCTGCAGCCGTGCAGCGCCATGCGCCCCGGCCCAGTCCACCGCCAGGCCGGTGGTCGGGACCGCGCGTGGCAGCGCGATTTCCAGCGTGTGCGTACCGTCCTTGCCACGTGGAATCGGGACGGCGCTGCCGCCTTGCCACAGCGCGGCGGCCTGGGCTGCATCCACCCCGGCCACGCGCGCACTGGTGGCGCTGTCCAACGGCTCCAGTTCGAAGATCGACACGCCCCAGTCCGATGTGCGCTCCGGACTGGCCAGACGAAGGTAGCGGGCCTGGCGCGGCGCGAAGTAGAGCGTCTCGATACCGCCAAGCGAATCGCGCATGGTGTAGGCCGGTTGCCACTGCTGGCCGTCCAGTGAGGTCTGCAGGGTGTAGCCCTCGGGATTGGAAACGTCCCAGGTGATCTGCGCGCCGCTGAGCGTGCTCGGCGTGCCCAGGTCCACCTGGAACCAGTGGCCGGGGCTGAAGGCGCCCCCGGTAACCGTCGTCGGGTCGCCATCGATCAGGTGGCTGACCGCCATCGCCGGCACCTGCTGCGAGGAACTGCTGGCCTGCCACTGGCCGCGCGGCGGCAGGGTCCGGGCGGCAGCGCCGAGGCTCAGCACGAGGGCGGAGAAGAGCAGGGTGCCGGCCATGACGCGGCCTGGCCGGTACACCCCAATCGAAAGGTCAGCATGCAGCCCCATCAATGCGCTCCTGATCTGAAACGACCCCGACGGCAGGGTGGAGGACACGCTAGCAGGGGATGTAACCGTTTACATGACGCGTCGCAATACTGAACCGGCGCCGGTCAGGCCCGCGGTGAGAGCAGGTCGGCCAGGCCGATGGTCCGATACATCTCGGTACGCATCCGGTCGGCCACCGCATTGACCACTTCAGCACCGTCCTGCGACGGATCCACATGCACGCGGAACGGGCGCCTGCCGTGCGGCAGGGCGACCACGCGTACGATCTCGCGCGCGACCTGCTCGGGGTCGGCATCGGCCGGCTCCAGGCTGGCCAGGCCCTGCAGTGCCTGCTGGGCAACGCCGGCGTACGGGCCGTTCTCGTACGCGGCGGCCACGGCCGTGTCGTCCGGCGTGCCCGAGTGCGCGAAGTGGTTGGTGCCGCGGGTGAACGCGCCGGGCACCATGATCGTGGTCTCGATGCCCCAGCGTGCCAGCTCGGTCGAGTAGGCCGCGGCCAGGGCATCCATCGCGGCCTTCGCAGCGAAGTAGGGCGCCAGGAACGGCGGTGTGCCACCGCGCGTGGAGGACGATCCGACCCACAGCAGCAGTCCCCTGCCGCGCCCGCGCATGAAGGGCAGCGCGGCACGGTTGACCCGCTGCGTACCCAGCACGTTGACGTCGTACTGCTGCATCAGTTGCTCAGGCGTGAACGCTTCGGCCGGTCCGAACACCATGTGGCCGGCATTGTGGATGATCACATCGAGCGTGCCCGCCTCGGCGAGTACCTGTGCAATGGCAGCGTTGCTGGAGGCCTCGGACTGCACATCCAGTTCAACGGTGCGCAGGTCGGCGCGCTGCTGCGCCGCCCACGCGGTGATCTCGGCAACGCGCGCGGCATTGCGTCCGCTGACGTCGCGCATCGAGGCGTAGACGGTGTGGCCCGCCAGGGCCAGGGCTTTGGCGGTCATCAGGCCGAAGCCGGAGGATGCGCCAGTGACAACAATGGTGTGCGACATGGATTTCTCCTGATCGAAAGGGGGGGCAGTACGGGAGGAGGACAACTACGGGGTGAGAGGGCGTGTGCCGTCGCGCAGGCGCTGGTAGAGCGCGCGGCCTGCGTCCATGCGGGCGGTGAAGTCGAAGCCCTGTGCCAGCATCGCGTCCATGTCCTGCGCCGGAATCTGCATGACGTAGCTGTGCGCGTTGGTGACCAGCTCGAACGGCTCCGGGCCAAGTTGCGTGGTGCTGAACCAGGTGCCCGGATCGGCATGCCCGCTGCGCAGCACCTGTCCGCGATAGCGCAGTTCCCAGCCGCCATCCAGCAGCACCCAGTAATCATCGCGGCCCTCGGCGGTGGCAGTGCCGAGGAGGGGCGTACCGGCGGCCACCTCCCATTCGCGCGAATGGTCGATCGCGTGGCGCAGTTGCGCGGTGCTCAACGAGGCGAAGAACGGTGTGTGTCGCAGCAGGTGCAGATAGGTGATGGAGGGCTTCAGGGCCGGATGTGGGCGTGGGGCGCGTGCTTCGCACGAGGCGGTCATGACGGTCGCGCACAGCAGGGGCAGCAGCACGGCGAGGTGGCGGGGCGACATGAGGGCGACCTCAGGCCACGCCGCCGTTGGCGCGCAGAATCTGGCCGTTGACCCAGCCGCCGTCCGGCCCGGCGAGGAACGCGACGACCCCCGCGATGTCGTCCGGCTGGCCGAGGCGTTCCAGCGGCGGCATCCGCGCGAAGGTGCTGATCTGCTCTTCGGTCTTGCCGTCGAGGAACAGGGCGGTCGCGACCGGGCCCGGGGCCACCGCGTTGACGGTGATCGCGCGGCCACGCAGCTCCTTCGCGAACACGTGGGTGAACGCTTCCACCGCGGCCTTGGTGCCGTTGTAGATCGCATAGCCCGGCAGATTCAGGGCAAGCGTGGTGCTGGACAGGTTGATGATGCGGCCGCCGTCGTTGAGGCGGGTTGCCGCCTCGCGCAGGGTGTTGAACACGCCCTGGGTGTTGATCGCAAAGTGCTGCAGATACTGCGCGTCGCTGGTCTGTGCGAGCGGGGCGGTCTTGAGGACGCCGGCGTTGTTGACCAGCACATCAATGCGGCCCAACTGCTGTTCGACAGTGGTGAACATCGCGCTGACCTGATCGGCCTGGGATACGTCGGCCTGGATCGCGATGGCGGACGCACCGCCGCGGGTCAACTCGGCGACGAGCGCATCGGCCTCGGCGTTGTTAGAGGCGTAGTTGAGGGCGACGGCGAAGCCTTCGGCGGCCAGGCGGCGGGCGATGGCGGCGCCGATGCCGCGGGAGGCGCCGGTGATCAGAGCGACGCGGGAGGAGGTGGACATGGCGGGGTTTCCTTCAGTGGTGGGCACGGAAGGAAGGATGGATCATTCGGAAGCAGGGATAATCCTGCTAAAATTGCGATCACAATTCCAGTTGCATCAACAATAGGTCAACCATGGACCGCTTCCAGGAAATGCAGGTCTTCGTCCGGATCGCCGACCGCCAGAGTTTCACCCTGGCGGCCGAGGACCTGCAGATTCCGCGCGCCACGGTGACCAACCTGATCAAGCGGCTGGAGCAGCGCATCGGGGTGCGGCTGCTGGAACGCACCACCCGGCAGGTGCGCATGACCCACGATGGCGAGGCCTACTACCACCGCTGCGTGCGCCTGCTGACCGATCTGGAAGAGACCGAAAGCGCGTTCCGCGATGCCCCGCCCAAGGGGCTGCTGCGGGTCAATCTGCAGGGCACGCTGGCCCGGCACGTGGTGATGCCGGCCATGGGCGACTTCCTTGCACGCTATCCCGGCATCACCCTGCACGTGGGCGAGGACGACCGCCTGGTGGACCTGGTCCGCGAGGGCGTGGACTGCGTGCTGCGCGCGGGCGTTCTGCAGGATTCGTCGTTGATCGGCCGGCAGGTCGCGCTGCTGGAGCAGGTCACTGTCGCCAGCCCTGCGTATCTGGAGCGCGCAGGCGTGCCGGGCGGGCTGGACGATCTGGCGCAGCATTACGCGGTCGACTATGGCCCCGGTGGCGCACGCTCGGCAGGCCTGGATTTCCAGCGCGATGGTGAGGTGGTGGAACGGCAGCTGCAGTCGTGCATCTCGGTGACCGGCGCGGACCTGTATACCGGCGCAGCGCTCTCGGGGCTGGGCCTGATCCAGGTGCCGCGCTATCGCATCGCGCAGGCGCTTGCCGAGGATCAGCTGCGCATCGTGCTGGCAGATCACCCGCCACCGCCGATGCCGGTGTCCGTCCTCTATCCGCAGAACCGGCAGCTGTCCGCGCGTGTGCGCGTATTCGCACAGTGGCTGGCAGGGTTGTTCGAGCGTACCGCGGGCACCGCAGCATCCCCCTGACAGCAGATCGTCATGCCACCGCCGCCGCGATCTGTTCGCGCAGCCAGCGGTGCGCCGGATCGCGGTGCACGCGTTCATGCCACAGCATCACCATCTGGTAGCCAGGCACGTCGATCGGTGCCTCCACCACGCGCAGTGACGGATCGTCGGCCACCAACCGGGCCGGCACCATCGCGACCATATCGGTGCGGCTGATCACACTGCGCAGATACAGGAAGTGGGGCACTGACAGCGCCACCCTGCGCTGCGCGCCTGCCCGCTCAAGCGCCACATCGGTAACGCCGTGGAAGCCGCCGCCCATCGGCGAGACGATCACATGGTCCAATGCGCAGAACTGGGCCAGTGTGGGTCGACGCTTCAACCGGGGATGGTCGGCGCGGCCGGCGAGCACGTAGCGCTCAGTGAACAACGGGCGATGGTGCAGGGCAGGCGGCGCATCGGAGGCAATGTGGAAGGCCAGATCGATCTCGCCACGCTCGGCCTGCTCGACCATGCGCCGTGGCGCCAGTTCGACCACGGCCAGCCGGGTGCCAGGGGCGGCCTGGCGCAGGCCGGGCAATGCCGGCAGCAGCGCGGTGGTCTCCCCGTAATCGGAGGCCATTACGTGCCAGGTGTTGCTGGCCTGCGCCGGGTCGAAGGCCTGGGTCGGGGCCACAGCACGTTCCAGTGCGGCCAGGGCCTCGGCCAATGGCGCGCGCAGGCCCTCGGCACGCGCGGTGGTCCGCATGCCGCGCGGGCCGGGCAGCAACAGCGGATCATCGAAGAGGTCGCGAAGACGCCCCAACTGCACGCTTACCGTCGGCTGCGCCAGATGCAGGCGCGCCGCTGCGCGGGTGACGTTTTGCTCTTCCAGCAGGGCCTGCAGGGTGACCAGCAGGTTGAGATCGATGCGGCGCAGGGTATTGTCCATAGCAATTTCGGCGATTGCGGGAATTCATTTCTACTATACCGTCGCCCTCTCTACCGTAGCAGGATCTCCTCCGTGGAACTGCCATGAACGTTCTGATCGTCTACGCCCACCCCGAACCGACCTCGCTCAGCGGCGCGCTGAACACGTTCGCCGTTGAACGCCTGCAGCAGGCTGGTCACACCGTGCAGGTCTCCGATCTATATGCCATGCAGTGGAAGGCGCAGGTCGATGCGGCCGACCACGTTGGCCGTGATCCGTCCGTCCCGTTCCATGCTTCGCTGGATTCTCGCCAGGCCTACGCCAGCGGCCAGCAGAGTGCCGATATCGCCGCCGAGCAGGACAAGCTGCGTTGGGCCGATGCGCTGATCCTGCAGTTTCCGCTGTGGTGGTTCTCAATGCCTGCCATCCTCAAGGGCTGGGTGGATCGGGTGTACGCCTACGGGTTCGCGTATGGCGTGGGCGAGCATTCAGACCGCCACTGGGGCGATCGCTACGGCGAGGGTGCGATGAGCGGCAAGCGCGCGATGCTGGTCGTCACCACCGGTGGCTGGGCGTCGCACTACGCACCGCGTGGCATCAACGGTTCGATCGAGGATGTGTTGTTCCCGATCCAGCACGGCATCCTGTTCTACCCTGGTTTCGAGGTGCTGCCGCCGCACGTGATCTACCGTACCAGCCGCGTCGATGAAAGCTCGTTTCCGGTGCTGCTGGAGGAGCTGGGCAAGCGGCTGGACGGGCTGGCGACCGATGCCCCGATTCCCTACCGGCGCCAGAATGGCGGCGACTACGAGATCCCTGCCTTGACGCTGCGGCCGGAGCTCGCGCCGGGCGAAACCGGTGCGGTGATCCATCTGCTTCGGTGAGAGTGGCGCAATCGCCCAGCCAGAGGACTGCAACGTCGAATGAGTCCTCCAGAAGCTGATGGATCACCTTTCGGCAGGGCCTCAAGGGCTGTCAGAGCCCTCTTCGGCTTCTTGTTTCGCGTCTTGATGTTTCGGCGGCTTACACACCGGCGGCGTGCGGTTCCCGACAACAGGTTGCTGCGTGCGTGGCGGTGACGTTGTTCGGGGAGGGGACGGTGGTGAGCAGTAGATGTGGAGCTGGCCCGGGAATCCACCCGCGGCTGCAAAGGCACTGCCGCCCAATGAGTCGGTCGTCTGATAGCCGCCTGCTGCACCCGCGACTGAGCCATCTGCTCCGAGCATCTTGTCAATCAGTCTCTTCGTGCCATGTACCGCCACATCGCGAATGGCGCCGGTTGCATCGGCCGCCGTATTGACGCCGATCTCACCCAGCGCATCGATAAGCGCGCTTTTGACTTCGTCGGCTTCTCCGGCCAGTACCATGCCAGTGCCGGTAAGGCCCTTTACGAAGGTGTCGATCAGTGATGCCATGGTCCTCCCTGACCCAAGTGGGAGGGATACCAACTTACCGTTGGCTGATGGGGCAGGGGCAGGTGGCGGTGACGGCTGATTCGCCAACCAGGTCTGGAACAGGATCAGTGTCGCCAGCTTCCTTTCGTCTGCCGGGGCTAACACCGTCCGCCCGCTGGCCTGAGGGAGGCGTTCCGCCAACCGGGCGTCGATCAGGGCGTTGAAATAGCTAACGTTGGGCGCGTGGTCAGCGCGAGCACGCTTTGTCTCGGCAGCCTGGAAAAGTAGCAGCAGCAGCGTCGCAGCGGCGAAGATTGCAAGCACTGCGCAGATAGCAGGTTGCCATAGCCGAATTCTGCGCTGTTCCGAAGCGAGCCGCCACTCTCGCTCCATATCACTGCGCTGTTCTAAACGCGCAATCCGGGCGTCGAGTTCCAAGTACATCCTTTGGCATCTGATAGCCGATTCACTATCCATCGTGAGAGGTCCACTCCATTCAGGTCATCATCTGGCGGGCTTGAGTATCAGGGCCGTCATGGCCCCAAGGTCGCACTTGTTCGATGTCTATCGGCAAGTTACAGGCGAAATTTAGGAAAATGGTTTAATCGATGTCGAGATCTCCCTGGGGTTGAATATATTTGTGGATTTCGTGATGGACTGCGCTGGGCGGTACCGAATCGTTCTGCGATAGTCGCGATGTATACATCACGCGCGTTGGATTGATGCTCCATCCACAAGAGTTGTCCGCGGCGCAGATCAGCCAAGTGCTGGGTGAGGTGTTCGGCGTGCGTGCCAGCACGGTGCTGCAGCGTGCCGGCGGCGCGGATGCAGGCGCGACGGTGTATCAGGTGGCTGGCCCGGACGGCGCGCGCTGGTGGCTCAAATGCCGCCGCTATGCCGTGGATCCGGTGGTGTGGGAAGTACTGCACCACCTGCGTGAGCACGCCGGGTTGCGCGAGGTGATCGCACCGCTGCCGACGCGCGATGGGTCGGCGGCAGCGACCTGGGCCGGTCTGCAGTGGACCCTGTTTCCGTACGTCGAGGCGTTCTCCGGTTTCGAGGAAGCGCTCTCGCGCGGCCATTGGGAACGGCTCGGCCGGGTGCTGCGCCAGATCCACGACACCCGTCTGCCGGCGAGCCTGTCCGATGGCCTGCGCCGCCCTGGCTTCGACGACGACACCGCGGTGGAGCGGGTGGGCGCGTGGCTGCAGCGGGCGGATGCGCGGATACCGGTGCGCGATGCCCTGGGCGAGGAGTATCTGGCGTTGTGGTGTCGCCATCGCCAGCGGATCGAGACGGTCTGGCAACGGTGCCGCGAGCTGCGTGCGGGGATTGGTGAGGAACGATGCGTCCGCGTGCTGTGTCACGCCGATCTGCACGCGGGCAATGTGCTGGTCGGGCCGGGGGCCAGCGTCTTTCTGATCGACTGGGACGAGATGGTGCTGGCGCCGCGCGAGCGCGATCTGATGTTCATCGGTGCGGGCATCGGCGGGCGCTGGGGGCGCGAGCAGCCGCCGGGCTTCGGCGAGGGCTATGGGCCGGTCGCGGTGGATCCGCTGCGGGTGGCGTACTACCGCCACTGGCGGATCCTGCAGGATCTGCAGGAATTCCATGACCTGCTGCTCGAGCCCGGCGCCACGGCGCGCCCACCTGCACAGCGGCGCCAGGCGCTGCGCTACATGGCCGGGCAGTTCGCGCCCGGCAACGTGGCCGATTGCGCGACCCGTGCCTGGCAGGCCGCGCAGGGCTGAGGCCGCGACTCAGCGAATGTCCGTACGCAGCGTGCCGCGGATCTGATCGCGCCAGCGCTCGGCGACGCCGGCCTCGTCGGCAAAGTGCGGCCAGCGCAGCACGCTTTGCCGGACCTGCTCAATGATGTCCCGGGCGCGGCGGGCATTGATCGAGGCCGTCGCGGCACAGGCGGCCAGGTCGGCCACGTCGAAACCTTCGCGCTTGGCGTTGATCGACATCTGGTGCCGGGCGGTCCAGTCGCCGTCCGGGTTGTACGCCCAGGTGATGTCGAACGCCGGGGACAGCGACCACTGGCCCTGCCGGTCCATCAGGTAGGCGATGTTCTTGACGTGGTCGTCCTGGTTGCGTGCGATCACGTTGAACACCATGCGCCGGAACTGATCCTCCAGCTGCGCCATGGGCAGGCGCAACTGGCGCATGACCAGCAGGGCCTGCTCGTAGGAGTAGGCAGTGGGATCATTGAAGTCGAAGTGGGCCATCGCCGCCAACGACTGCATGTGGCGTTTGCCTCCTGCATCGGTCCGGTCGAAGCGCTGGGTCATGAAGTGGCGCCGGCCACCTTCTTCGAGCAGTCGGCACTCGCTGATCTGGATGCCTGCATCACGCGCCATCAGCGCGTAGGCGTACTCAACCACGCCGTAGCCCTTGGGGTCGGCCATTTCCTTGTCGCGGTTGTTCTGCACGCCATCGAACTTGAGCAGCCAGTAGCTGAAGCCCGGCGCTGCCGCGGCCTGGCCCGATCGGACTTCGCCGGTGCCTTCGTTCCAGGCGATGACGGCCTTGGCCCGTGCGCCACCGGCCGAAGTGCCCACGCGCAAAATGTCCCGCAGCGCGTCGGCACGTTCTTCATCGCCGAACGAGGTGCGCAGGTTGTCGCGGTTGCTCAGCACCTCGGTAGCCAGCGCAACCAGCGCATCGATCTGGATTTTGTGGGCCGTCCGCACACGCGGACCATGCACGGGCGAGAACTCCAGCGCTCCCATGCCGCGCGTGCCGGTGTAGCAGAGCCGCTCTACCGCATTGAAGCTGTCCGGCGTGCGGCCCTGCGTGGCCAGCCACGCATTGATCAGGGTATTGCCGTACTTGTCCGGCAGGGCGTCGGCGAGCAGGCCGGGCAAACCATGGAAGCTGGCCGGGTTGAGGGAAGGGAAACCGTAGATCGGATCCGCCGCGAGCGGCATGGTCAGCGGGGCGACCTCAATGCCGGAGCGTGCGAATGCCGGGTCGTAGGCGAATTGCGCGGTCCGCTCGCCGTCTGCCAGCGTCACCGCGCCGATCCGGCTGCCCCACAGGCGCACCTCGGCCGTGGTGCTCATTGCTCATCGCCCCAGGTCCAGGGCTTGGCGGGTGCCGGCTCGGCCACCCCCGGTCGCGCACGCTGGCGCTGGTGGCCGCGGCGCTTCAGCAGATCGATCGGATTGGGGCCGTCGCTGGGCAGCATCACATCCAGCGCATCCAGCCTGCCGAGGGCACGCAGGCATCGGATCAGGTTGGCCAGCTGGGCGGGCGTGCCGTCTTCCAGCCGCTGCACCGTGCGCTTGGAGACACCCGCAGCATCGGCCAGCTGCTCCTGGGTGATGCCTTGCGAGAGCCGCAGGCGGGCCAGACGTTGCCCCAGCTCCGCCAGGACAGCGTCGTCCGTCATCAGATGTGTGATCGTCATAAGGTGACCCTCCTGACGCTTTGTATCGCATTATTGCGATAAAGCGTCAAGTGTGGCTATTTATGAAGTTCATATGTAAGTTATTTAGCTGGACATATATGACGCGTTATAGGGAATTAGATCAATAAAGCGTCATAAATGGCGCGTAACGACATTCGTCTGTTCGTCAGGCGGGGCGGCCTTGAGGGCGTGAGACAGTGACGCAGGGCACAGGCTGCGGCGGGCTACCAGGACGCTTCCGCAAAGGCGTTGACCTGGTCCGGCGTCCACTCCGCGGCGTTTGCTAAAATTCCCGGCTCACTCTGGACGCTGTAGAAGAAGGACCTCCATGAAGATCGCCGTTGCCGGTACCGGCTACGTGGGCCTCTCCAACGCGGTGCTGCTCGCGCAGCATCACGAGGTGGTGGCACTGGATATCGACCCGGCCAAGGTGGCGATGATCAATGCCCGCCAGTCGCCCATCGAAGATGCCGAGATCGAGGATTTCCTCGCCAATCGCGCGCTGAACCTCACCGCCACACTGGATCCGGCGCAGGCCTATCACGGCGCGGACTTCGTCATCGTCGCCACGCCGACGGATTACGATCCCACGTCGAACTACTTCAACACCGGTTCGGTGGAGGCGGTGATCGCCGATGTGCTGCGGATCAACCCGTCCGCCGTCATCGTCATCAAGTCGACCGTGCCGGTGGGTTGCACGCGGGCGCTGCGGGCCAAGTTCGGGACGGACACGCTGCTGTTCTCGCCGGAATTCCTCCGTGAAGGCCGCGCGCTGCATGACAACCTGCATCCGAGCCGGATCATCGTCGGCGAGCGGTCGGAGCGCGCGGCGGTGTTTGCCGCGCTGCTGAAAGAAGGCGCGATCAAGAAGGACGTGCCGGTACTGTTCACCGACGCGACCGAGGCCGAGGCGATCAAGCTGTTCTCCAACACCTACCTGGCGATGCGGGTGGCCTACTTCAACGAACTGGATACCTACGCCAGCTCGCACGGGCTGGACACGCGGCAGATGATCGAAGGCGTCAGCCTGGACCCGCGCATCGGCGGCCATTACAACAACCCGTCCTTCGGCTATGGCGGCTACTGCCTGCCCAAGGATACGAAGCAGCTGCTGGCCAACTACAGCAAGGTGCCGCAGAACCTGATCCACGCCATCGTCGAGTCCAACCGCACCCGCAAGGATTTCATCGCCGATGACATCGTGGCGCGCAACCCGAAGGTGGTGGGCATCTACCGGCTGGTGATGAAGGCCGGCTCGGACAACTTCCGTGCCTCGGCGGTGCAGGGCGTGATGAAGCGGATCAAGGCGAAGGGCATCGAGGTCATCGTGCACGAGCCGGTGCTCACCGAGGCGACGTTCTACCGCTCCCGCGTGGTGAACGATTTCGCCGCGTTCCTGGCCGAGGCGGACATCATCGTCGCCAACCGGCTGACGCCGGAGCTGGAGCGCGTGGCGCACAAGGTCTACACCCGCGATCTGTTCGGCTCGGATTGATTCCCGGGGGGGCTATTCCCCCGGTTTGGCTGCCGCCGTCGCGGCTTGTGATTTCGCCCGCCGTGCCAGCACTGCTTCGCGGTGGGCGATGTAGGCATTCGCGCCGAGGATGATGCCGGCGCCGATCACGGTCCAGCGGTCCAGCGTTTCATTGAACAGCAGCCAGCCCAGCAGGCTTACCAGCGGTAGCTGCATGAAGCTGATCGGGGTCAGCGCGGACACCTCGCCCAGGCGCAGGGCGCGCGTCCACAGCAGCTGGCCCAGCGTGCCGAGCACACCGGTGGCCACCAGCCAGACCCACGCCAGGCCGGTCGGCCAGACCCACACGAACAGCGCCGGCACCAGCGACAGCGGCACCCAGAACACATAGGTGTAGAACACCACCGTGTCGGCGCTGTCCACGCGGGTGAGCTGCTTGATCTGGATCGCCACCAGCGAACTGAGCACCGCCGCGCCCACCGCCACCAGCGTGCCGGGGGTGAAGCTGGTCGAGCCCGGGCGCACGATGATCAGCACGCCGATGAAGCCGATGATCACCGCCGCCCAGCGGCGCATGCGCACCGTTTCGCCCAGCCACAGCACGGCGGCAATGGTGACGAACAGCGGGGTAGAGTAGGAGAGCGAGATGGCTTGTGAGATCGGCAGGTGGCCGATCGCCCAGAACGCACACAGCATCGAGGCCAGCCCGATCGCACTGCGCAGGAAGTAGCGCGGCAACTGCTGCGTCTTCAGCGGCGCGCTGCCCGGCCGGATCAGCATCGGCAGCAGCGCCAGCAGGCCGAAGGCGTTGCGGAAGAACGCCACTTCCTGGGTCGGCACGTAGCGGGTGGCGTAGCGGATCGCGATCGCCATCAGGCCGAAGGCCAGGGTACTGCCGAGCATCAGCAGGGCGGCCCGCAATGGCGTGGCCACCGGTAACGCGGGGGCGGGGTTCACCACTGGGCGCCGATCAGCCTCGGTTCTGGTTCGATCGGCACGCCGAACTTCTCCAGGACCGAGGCGGAGATCCGCCGCGCCAGCGCGAGCAGTTCCTCTCCGGTGGCCTGGCCATGGTTGACCAGCACCAGTGCGTGGCTGGGGGCCACGCCGGCGTCGCCATCGCGGTAGCCCTTCCAGCCGCAGCTCTCGATCATCCAGGCGGCGGAAATCTTGCGGCGACTGTCATCGTCGGCCGGGAACACCGGCAGCTCGGGGAAGTGCTGCAGCAGCACCTCCACCTGCTCCAAGGGCAGGATCGGGTTCTTGAAGAAGCTGCCCGCATTGCCGAGCACGTCTGGATCGGGCAGCTTGCGGCGGCGGATGTTGATCACCGCGTTGGCGACGTCGGCGGCCACCGGCAGTTCAACCCCCATCGCCTCCATTTCCTCGGCGATCCCGGCATAGCCCAGGCGCAGGCCATGCAGCAGCGGCAGACGCAGCTCGATCGCGGTGATCAGGTAACGGTCCGGATCGTGCTTGAAGATGCTGTCGCGGTACGCGAACTGGCAGCCTTCGGCATCGAAGCGCACCCAGTCATTTTCGTGTCGGTCCCAGGCATCCACCGCCTGGATGAACTCGCCGACCTGCGCGCCGTACGCGCCGATGTTCTGGATCGGCGAGGCGCCGGCGGTACCCGGAATCAAGGCCAGGTTTTCCAGACCGGACAGGCCGTTCTGCAGCGACCACATCACCAGGCCATGCCAGTTCACGCCGGCACCGGCGCGCACGATGGTGTGGTCGGCGCGGTGTTCCAGGATCTCGATGCCGCGATTGGCGAACACCAGCACGGTGCCTTCCACGTTGTCGGCGATCAGCACATTGCTGCCGCTACCCAGCACCAGCAGCGGCTGGTCGGCGACGCGCGGCAGCGCCAGCACCTCCGGCAGCACGGCGGGGTCGAACACCTCCAGCAGCTGCGCGGCGGTGGCGTCGACGTGGAAGGTGTTGAGCGCCTTCAGCGAGGCGTTCTCGGTAATGGACCAGGCAGTCATGGCGTCGTTCACAGCGGTGCCACCGCGCCGCGGCTGGGCGCCTCTCTGCGGCGGCGGATCGCCTCCACGCACTCGTGCACCAGCTCCGGGCCACGGAAGATCAGGCCGCTGTAGCACTGCACCAGCGCGGCGCCGGCGGCCATCTTTGCCACCGCGTCCGCGCCGGATTGGATGCCGCCCACGCCGATCAACGGCAACGACTCGGGCAGGCGCGCGCGCAGGCGGCGCAGCACCAGGGTCGACTGGCCAAGCAACGGCGCGCCGGACAAGCCGCCGGCTTCGTTCGCACGCGGGTCACCGGCCACCGCACTGCGGTCGATGGTGGTGTTGGTGGCAATCACGCCGTCCACTTTGAGCTCACCAAGCACACGCGCGGCAGCATCGATATCGCGGTCGCTCAGATCCGGGGCGACCTTGACCAGCATCGGCACCCGCTTGCCATGCTTGGCGGCCAGGCTTTCCTGGCTCTCGCGCAGCTGCGAAATCAGCTGGCGCAGCGCGGTCTCTTCCTGCAGCTCGCGCAGGCCGGCGGTGTTCGGCGAAGAGATGTTGACGGTGATGTAGTCGGCCAGCGGATACACCTTCTGCAGGCAGTGCTGGTAATCGTCGAACGCCTGCTCGTTGGGGGTGTCCTTGTTCTTGCCGATGTTGATGCCGAGCAGCCCGCTGCGGCGCTTGGCGCGTTCGACATTGCGGACCAGCGCATCCACGCCCAGGTTGTTGAAGCCCATGCGGTTGATGATGGCCTGGTGGTCCGGCAGCCGGAACAGGCGCGGCTTCGGGTTGCCCGCTTGCGGGCGCGGGGTGATCGTGCCGATCTCCACGAAGCCGAAGCCCAGTGCCAGCAGCGCATCGATGTGCTCGCCGTTCTTGTCCAGGCCGGCAGCCAGGCCCACCGGATTCGGGAAACTCAGTCCGAACGCGTTGGTCGGCAGCGGTTCGATGCGGCGGCCCATCAGCGGCGTGGTGCCGGTGCGATAGGCCAGGTCCAGCGCGCTCAGGCCAAGGCCGTGGGCGCGTTCTGCATCAAGGGCGAACAGGAAGGGACGGGCAAGCGAGTACATGGCGTTCAATCAGTCCAGCGTGCCGACAAAGGCACGGGTTTGGTATTCAAAGGCGATCTGGCCGTCCACCGCGTGGGCGTCGAACAGCTGTTGCAGTGCCTCCAGCATCGGCGCGTGGCGCGGGTGACCGGCCTGCGGGGCATACGAGGAGGAGAGCAGGCGACCACGCAGGCCCTCCAGGTCCATCCGCTGCACGTTCGGCAGGCGGGCCACGCCGCGCAGGCCCTCGCCGAACCACGCGCGCATGGTGTCATCATCCTGGTAGCGCTCGGCCACCTCCACGTAGTCGGTGCCGAACTCCTGCAGCAGCTGCTCATAGCCGATCAGGAACGGCGAGGCGTCGAGCAGACGCGAATTCCAGAACACCAGCGCCATGCCTTCGGGCTGCAGGATGCGCGCCCATTCGCGGCGCACTGCGGTGGTATCGAACCAGTGGAAGGCCTGCGCGGCGGCGACCAGACCCACGCTGTTGTCGGCCAGGCCGGTCGCCTCGGCGGTGCCGTCGGCGACCTTCAGGCGCAGATAGTCCGGTGCCAGCAGCTGCTCGGCCGCTTCGCGCATCGCTGCGTTCGGCTCCACCGCGATGACCGGGTGGCCGGCGGCCAGGAACAGCCGGGTGGAAATGCCGGTGCCGGCGCCAATGTCGGCGACCAGGGTCTCGGTGGGTACACCGATGTCCTGGTGCAGCCAGTCCAGCAATGCCGGGGGATAGTCGGGACGGTAGCGGACGTAGTCGGCAACCCGACTGCTGAAGCGTTCGGTCGAATCCGAGCGGCTCATGTGCACCTCACGATTGGGTAGCGGCAAACCAGGCCAGTCCGCCGAAGAACAACAGAATCACCACCAGGGCCAGCAGGCTGCCGATCACGATGATCCAGCCCAGGATCAGGCCGGCCAGCGCCATGCCATCGCCTTCCAGTTCCAGCGGGCGGCGGCGGATCTCGGCGCGGGCCAGGTGGCCGGTGACGATCGCCGCGATGCTGCCGATGAAGGGCAGGGCGGTCCAGCCAAGGATGCCCATGATCAGGCTGACCACGGCCATGGCACTAGTTTGTCGGGGCGGAAGGCTCATGCAGGTCCTGGTCGCGGTGGGGTGGTTCGATGATAGGGCCAGCGGCGGGTTTATCCCATCAGGACCTGGCCACCATCCACATTCAAGGTGTGCCCGGTGATCCAGCCCGCCAGCGGCGAGCACAGGAACAGCGCGGCGTTGGCGATGGCGGCCGGCTCGCCGAAGCGGCCGAACGGGATCTTCGCCAGGGTGTTCCGATACAGCTCCGGGTCCTGCTCGCGGCGGCGTGCCCACAAGCCATCCTCGAACTCGATCGAGCCCGGGGCAATGGCATTGACGCGGATCCGCTGCGGCGCCAAGGCCAGGGCCTGCGAGGTGGTGTAGTGCATCAGCGCGGCCTTGGCCGCCGCGTATGGCGCGCCACCCGGGCGCGGCTGCTGGGCAGCGATCGAGGCCAGGTTGAGAATGCAGGCATCCGCGGACTGATGCAGCCAGGGCAGTGCCAGCCGCGAAGCCCGCACGGCGGACATCAGGTCGACATTCAAACTGGCTTCCCAGCCGGCTTCATCGTCGGCCATGCCGTAGCCGGTCGCGTTGTTGACCAGTACGTCGATACCGCCCAGCGCCTGCGCGGCATCGCCCAGCCAACGGGCGATGTCGTCCAGTTGGGAGAGATCTGCACTGGCCGTGTGCACGGCCAGGCCGAGGGCTGCGGCATCCGCACGCAGCGCGGCCAGGCCGGCCTCACCGCGTGCGCAGACCGAGACGCGGGCGCCTGCCGAAGCAAACGCCAGCGCCATCGCGCGCCCGATGCCCTTGCTGCCGCCGGCAATCAGTACCCGGCGCCCGGTGAAATCCAGGCGCGGGCCGGCGGGCAGGTGGGGCGCGGGATCCATCACAGGTCGAACTTGATGCCCTGGGCCAGCGGCAGCGAATCGGAGTAGTTGATGGTGTTGGTCTGGCGGCGCATGTAGACCTTCCAGGCATCCGAGCCGGACTCACGGCCACCGCCGGTGTCCTTCTCGCCGCCGAACGCACCGCCGATCTCCGCACCCGAGGTGCCGATGTTGACGTTGGCGATGCCGCAATCCGAACCGGCGGCCGAGAGGAAGCGCTCGGCGGTTTTCAGATTGGTGGTGAAGATCGAGGAGGACAGGCCCTGCGGCACGCCGTTCTGCATGTCGATCGCTTCGTCCAGCGTGCTGTACTTCATCACGTACAGGATCGGGGCGAAGGTCTCGTGCTGGACGACCTCATCGCTGTTCTTCAGGCCGGTCACGATGGCCGGCAGCACGAAGTTGCCGGCGCGGTCGATGCGGGTACCACCGGTCTGCACGGTGCCGCCGCTGGCCTTGGCCTTCTCGATCGAGGCCAGGAACTGCTGCACGGCACCGTCGCTGTTGAGCGGGCCCATCAGGTTGGCCGGGTCGGTCGGATCGCCGATCTTGCCTTCCACCTGCTTGTACGCCTTGATCAGCGTGGCCAGCACGTCGTCATGGATGGATTCGTGCACGATCAGGCGGCGCGTGGTGGTGCAGCGCTGGCCGGCGGTGCCCACGGCGCCGAACACGATGCCCGGGATCGCCAGCTTCAGGTCGGCGGTTTCATCCAGGATGATCGCGTTGTTGCCACCCAGCTCCAGCAGGCAGCGGCCGAGGCGATGCGCGACCTTCTCGGCGACCTGGCGGCCGACCTGGGTCGAGCCGGTGAAGCTGATCAGCGGCACGCGCTTGTCGGCCACCATCTTCTGCGACAGCTCGGTGCCGGCATCGTTGATCAGGAAGAACAGGTCCGGGAACCCGCCCTCGCGCAGCGCTTCATTGCAGATGCGCATGGACGCGATCGCGGTCAGCGGCGTCTTGTTGGACGGCTTCCACAGGCAGATATCGCCGCAGATCGTGGCCAGGAACGAGTTCCAGGCCCACACCGCAACCGGGAAGTTGAACGCACTGATGATGCCGACCAGGCCCAGCGGCTGGTACTGCTCATACATCCGGTGGCCCGGGCGCTCGGAATGCATCGTGTAGCCATAGAGCATGCGGCTCTGGCCCACGGCGAAGTCGGCGATGTCGATCATCTCCTGCACTTCGCCATCGCCCTCGGGCTTGCTCTTGCCCATTTCCAGCGCGACCAGGGAGCCCAGGGCGTCCTTGTTGGCGCGCAGGGCTTCGCCACACAGGCGCACGGCTTCGCCGCGGCGCGGGGCCGGGGTGGTGCGCCAGACCTTGAAGGCCTCCTGCGCGCGGGCCACGATGGTTTCGTAGTCGGCGTCGGTGGTCGCGTAGACCTTGGCGATGGCTTCGCCGGTGGTCGGGTTCACCGGGGTGATCACACCGGCATCGGTGGCCGAGGACCACTCGCCGTTGCCAAGGTAGGTGCCAGCGTTGGTCGCGTCGAGGCCGAGGGCCTTGAGCAGGTCAGAGGACATGCAAACTCCTGTTGCGTTGCGTTTGTAAGGCGCTGGCCGCTGGCAGGGTGGGGGGCGGCAAGCTGAACCCGGAATGGTAACAGAGGCCACGATCGGGCCTCCCGGGACTTTGACGCGCAAGAGGCAAGGACGACATGCCTGTCTATCTCCTTGATTTGACTGATCAAGTGAACAGGTTCAGTTTGTTGCACGGTCATCTTTGTGAGATTTCTGTAAGATTGCCGACGGTTTAGTGACCATACATTTGCTCAAGTCTTGTGGAACGACGGGGAGGTCGCTTGCGCAGGCGGGAACGGGAGACCGTTCCAGCGGGCATCCCTGATGGAGACGTTGCTTTTGCTACATGGATCCGTAGAACAGTTGCCCGCGCGGCGTGGACGCCAGCGTGTGACTGCCGAGGCGCGCGCTGCACTGGATGTGTGGCTGCGGGTGGGAGATCTGCTGCTGGTGCCAAGTACCGCGGCGTTGACCCATATCGCCACGTACGGCTGGCTTCCGCCGACGCACCCGCAGCGGGTGGTGTTCGGGGCCGTGTTGCTGTGCACGCTGGTCTGCTTCAGTCTTGCCCCGGTCTATCGCGAGTGGCGTAACCGCGGTCTTCTCTCCGATCTATGGACGCTGTTCCTGGGCTGGACGGGTGTATTTGCCCTGTTCTCCATGTACTCGGTGTTGATCGATATGGCCGATACGGTGCCAGCCTCATGGCTGGTCGGCTGGTACTCGTCAGGCCTGATCGCCATGAGTGCCACCCGCATCGGCATCCGCTTCCGCCTGCACCGATTGCGGGAGCGCGGGCTGGATCGACAGCGTGTGCTCCTGGTCGGCCTGCGTGCACCGGCATTGAAGGTGCACCGGTTGCTGCGCAGTCGCCCGGAAATCGGCAAAGAGGTCATCGGCTACTTCGCAGGTCCCGATGACATTGCGCTGCGCAGAGAGGGGGCCGATGCGCCGCGGCGTCTAGGTGATCTGGATGGCCTTGAGGCCTATCTCGACGCTCATCGCGGCCAGATCGAGCAGATATGGGTGTCGCTTCCGCTGGGTGGACGTGCGCGGTTGAAAGACGTTCTCCGGTTGCTGGAGCGCTACCCCGTGCAGGTGCGGCTCGTGCCGGATACCACTGGCTTGGGGGCGCTTAATCCAGGTGTGCATCAGGTCGGTAGCGTGCCGATGATCGGCGTGCGCCAAGGCGTGGTGGAGCCGCGCTTCCTCATCATCAAACGTGTCGAGGACTTCCTGGTTGCTGGCATTGCCGTGGTCCTGTTGTCGCCCCTGTTGGGCGTGCTGGCGCTTGGGGTCAAGCTGAGCTCGCCCGGGCCGATATTGTTCCGGCAGCGACGCCATGGGCTGGATGGCAAGGAATTCTGGATGCTCAAGTTCCGCTCGATGCGTGTGCATGCCGAGGCGCCGGACAAAGTGACGCAGGCTACTCGCAACGATCCGCGTGTGACCCGCTTTGGTGCCTTCCTGCGTCGTAGCAGCCTTGATGAACTGCCGCAGTTCTTCAATGTGCTGGGTGGAAGCATGTCGGTCGTTGGGCCGAGGCCGCATGCGGTCCAGCACAACAATCAATACGAGCGGCTGATTGAGCGCTACATGCATCGTCACTACGTCAAGCCGGGTATCACTGGCTGGGCGCAGGTCCACGGGCTGCGAGGGGAGACGCCTCAACTGCGCCAGATGAAAAAGCGCGTGCAGTACGACATCGACTACATCCGTCGGTGGAGTCCATTGCTGGATGTGCGGATCATTGCGCTGACGATACTCAAGGTGCTTGGGCAGAAGTCGGCATACTGAGCAGTCGCATCGTTGCAAAGTTAGGAGCGGTTTGTGTTCAAAAATATTCTTTTTGTATGTGTTGGAAATATTTGCCGTAGCCCATCGGCAGAAGTAATGTTACGGCAAGAAATTGAAGGGAAAGATATTCAAGTTTCGTCGGCGGGGCTTGGTGCTTTGGTGGACCATGGTATCGACGCGACGGCCCAGGAATTGCTGGTTGAGCACGGTTTGCACGGAGGCGGCCATCGCGCTCGACAGATAACCAAGGCAATCTTGGCGCGGTCTGACCTTGTCTTGGCAATGGAACGCAAGCATGTGCGTCGCATTGCTGAGATTGTGCCAGAGGCATCGGGAAAGACCTTTCTTCTGGGGAAATGGCAGCAGGAGCGTGAAATTCCGGATCCCTATCGTCAACAACGGCCGGCATTTGAACACGTCTATAGACTAATGGCTGAAGGTGTGCAGAGTTGGGCGCGCCACCTATGACGCTTGGTTGTCGCCAGTAAAAATGCATCGAGAATGTTTCGGTTGCATTCTTCCTTGGTCCCGCGATCAAGTGAAGAGCATTCCGTCCACGGCGATAGTGCGTCTCGCTCGCTGATGTCGCTAGATGAGTGTCTTGTTAATCGTATAAGGCCCACGTGCGGTAGATCCAAAATCTCAATTTGTCCGCGAAACAGGCTGAATATATTGCAGATCACGCGCAAGGTACATGCACTTCCCGCTGCCGAGGGGAGGGCAAAGTACGCATGCAATTTAAAGTTCATATTTTTTCGTGCGTTCGGCCGCGGAGATCGGCTTGCACCTCGGGCAGGCCCGAGGCGCCAAATCACTCCGCGGGAGATGAAGCTAACGGCCCGCTTGACTCCACTCGGCGGGGCAGTCGTCCCTCCAGTCCTTCAGTGCTGATCGGAGGCTGTACTTGTACGGATAATTGGCCTGCACCAAGAAGGAAGGTTGAACATTGTTTGACCTTACCAGCTTTCGGATCCGTACTGGACTAAATGGATGCCTCAGCCTCAATGGCCTTGCCAATGTATCTATTACGTAAGCTGCAGTGAGAATTAACGGATAGGGGATGCTGGCCGTGAATCGCTTCCTACCAGAAACAGACTGAATCGCCGACACATACTCTTCGATGGAAGGACCTGGGTTCATGGAGCCATTGAACATAACTACACCAAGATTCTGCTCGGTTTGATGCCGATGAGTCCACCAGAATGCGTGGCACAGTTCTTTCACATAGATGCCAGCTTTTCGCGTCTTCCTATTCCCCATAAACGCGAAGTAACCAGCCTCTACCGCCTTCACCAATCGGGTGACGTTACCACCCTCCCCGGGGCCGAAGACAACGCCGGGACGGGCAATAGTCAGTTTTCGGCCGTCCTTGTCGCCCGCTTGCCAAGCAAGATGTATCTTCTCTGCGGCGAGCTTTGACGAGCCGTAAGCCGTTACCGGAACAGGCAAAGTCCCCTCGTCCTTGGATGACTCGCCCACACCATACGGAGAAATCGAAGATGTGAAAATCAGGCGTTGACAGCCCATTTCCTTCGTCCAGTTCGTGACGTTCTCTGCCCCCAACAAGTTGGTCTGGAAGTACTCCCAATCCTCATGGCCGGGCTCCCGGTGGATTGCAGCGAAATTTGCGACTAGAGTTACCTGCTCGGGTGGTGCCCAAACGATGCAGCTACGCACATCGCCTCTGATGAAACATATGCGATCGCCATGTTTGTCTAGCAGCTTCTTCCTGTAAGGAAATGGTTTCTCGCTGAGAGATTCAAGATCGAATAGATAGATCTTGTCGCTTATGGAGTGGCAGAGAAGGAAGTCTGCAAAGAAGCAACCAATAAATCCACTTCCGCCGAATATAACCGTGCAACTCATCCGTAAACTCCTACTAAATCCAGCCCATGATTGCGCTCACCGCGAGTACTGCCCTATCGCCGGCACGTCTGCGGCCACGTCTAAATAAGATCCTCGCAAGTTGCACTCGGCGGCAGAGTCCGCTCTTCTTGTGCCAAATGCTGCTAAAATCTGCGGGTAAAACTTCCCTGTCGCTGACTGTAGAATCAATTACTCTAAGAAGTAATTGGACCTGTGTTCTATACCATCCGCTGCGAATCAATGAGAGTCGTCTAAGGGCCGCGGCAGGCGCTCCGCGCGCTCCTGTGTCGTTATGTTGATGCTGCCGATACTGCATGCTTGGATCAGGGTCGAAAGCCCAGGTCTGATTGAATGCGCGCGCTAGCGCGTATATGAGCCAGTCGTGATAGTGGATCTTTGAAGTGAGTGCTGGATTCTCGATCAAGAACGTCTGGACACGCCTCGCAAGTTTGGCAGTTAGAACGAACGTGCATCCCTGCCCGGCTCCCTCGAACAAATAGTCAATGTCGGTCACTTTAGATTGCTGACAGAGCAGGCGCGTGCTGCCGCTCGGCCAAAACGCGGTTACGGAGGAGGAGTAGCCGCTCGCATTGCCGTCGCCGAGCATTCTGACTGCGCGCGAGAGTTTGTCTTCAAGCCAGACATCATCCTGGTCGCAGAATGCGACGTAGTCGAAGTCGGCGACACTAACAGTTCGAAGCAGGCGAAGAAAATTCTGACCGGCACCTCCCGAGACAGCATTGAAATCAACGATCCTCAGCGCTCCTGTAGAGAGATAAGCTCGCAGGACATCTGCCGTTCCGTCCGTAGAGCCGTCGTCACTTACCACAATGCAAGGATCAACCCCTGCCTGCCGCAAGACGCTATCCAGTTGTTCCGGAAGCCAGGCTGCGCCATTGTAAGTCGCCATGAGGATGAGAATCTTCTTCACAGTCTCTCCAGGGCTGGCTCGACTGCAAGTAAGCTCGCTTCCAAGCAGGCTAGGGAGTTCTCTGGTGAGAACGCGCGCACCCTGACCATGCCAGCGCGGTTCTTGGCCTGTATTAGCGCGGGATCATCAAGTGAGCTAAGGGCGCTCTGCCAACTGCCGGGGCTGCCTAGCTCAACGTATATGGCTGCGTCAGCTAGAACCTCCCTGTGGATCTCGATATCCGAGGCGATCACCGGGCGCCCACATGCGAGCGCCTCGAGAGGGGGGATGCCAAAACCCTCCCACAGTGAAGGATAAACAAGGGCACTGCAGCCTTGGTAGAGCTCTAAGAGCTCGGCGGCACTGACATAGCTACGGAATTCAACTTTATCATCCAGCCCCAAGCGATGGATGAGCACATCCAGTTCGTTTCTGTATTCTCCAGCGCAAGACGTGACAATAAGCCGATATGAGTCCCGCCAGGATTCGCAATTTTCTAGCACCTCAGCGACGTTCTTGTGGCGATACCGTGCTCCAACCATAAGCAGGTAGCGGGAGCTGGGCTTCTTTGCAGACGGTCGAAAGCGAGTCGGGTCAACTGAATTCGGGACTACATAAATACGATCTGCTGGAAAGTTGTAGCGGTTAACAATATCCTGCCGAGAAGTCTGGGAGACGGTGAATACGGCCCGACATCTCTTCAGAAGTCGTGGAACCATAAATCTAAAGTAAAGGTATTGTAGAAAGTGCTGCCTTGGAAATCGCAGGCATATCATGTCGTGTAGCGTGATTATTTGATTGTCATGATTCGGCAGCCCATGATGGGTCGGCGAGTACACTAGGCTTTCCTTCGGAAGTCGAAGCCGGCGTAGCCAAAGTTGACGCTTGATGGCGGCAAGTTTCCCCTTTCCGATCCCGATGGACTGCGGCGCAGAGATAGTGTTTGCTGGGAAGTCGGCGCGCTTGTTCGCAGTGATAACCACCGACTTTATCATCGTAGTGATGCGCGCGCAGGATATTGCGTACACGCCAAGGCCCGTGGGCTCTCCGCCAATCATCGCCATATTGAATATGAACTTCATTCGTCTTCCTTGGATCTGAGGGTCTCTGTCGGACTAACCTAATGCCCTAATGTTCAGCTGGCCGAGACGCCTTTTGAACCACAAAGCCTATAATTAATGAGATGAATAGCAGGTATGCTGCGAACGGCAATGAGAGATAGTTGAATCGCGGATACTCAAGCACGGTGATCAGAACCAGCGGTGCGCATGCGGCGAGCCCAGGACCTCGGAATCGGTTCCTCCAGGCGAACGATAATATGAGAAACTTCATAAATATTACAAGATAGCCAATTTTACCAAAGTCGCTTACGTCCTGCGCAAGACCCCCTGGGTTGTTAAGGCCCTTATCAACAAGATTGCTGGAGTTCTCTAGTCGCTCAAGGAGCGCTTTGTACTCGCCCGCGCGCGCCGCCTCGCCACCAGTAATGGCCACTATAGGGGCCATAAAAAACAAGCCTGGATAGTCGAAGTCGCCGGCCGAGACTTGATAGTACTTATTCATTGTGTCGGCATAGTAAGCGGACAGGCTGCTCATGAGGCTTGTGGACGTGGAGTCGAACCTGCCGCCTAGTTGGCTTTGCTGATCGAGACGGCTGTGGAGCAACGTCGAGAACATAAGGAGCGTGCAAATCGCAGCAACGATGCCTTTCTTGAAGGAAATACTATATATCCCCATTAAAGGAAGACATACCCACGCGACGCATATGATCTCAATAATGGCGACTCGCTCGCTCATAACAATCGCCCGCCCAGCGTGAAGAAGTGCGAGGAGTGCAAGTGTCCATAATAATTTGCGCTTTCTCTGACTTACTATGCAGATTACGGGCAATAAGATGATATCAAGGCGAATTAGCACTCCAATTCCCTCTACAATGGCGGCATTCCTCGCTGCCATGTATCCTCCACTTAAGAAAGCGATTGATGCGAAGACGAGTTGGGTGAGTTGCGCCAGTATTGATACCAGTAGCAGTGTCCATAGAATCAGTCTCACCCAAGGAGTGGTATTGTATGGACGGGGTAAATATCGCTGTCGGCCGCTCCTCCCTATCCATGCAGCGGCCAATACAAGAGATGCGGGCAGCAGTCCGTAGACTGCATGCTCGAACGCATCATATTTTAGAGAGATCGAAAATAGCTCGGACTGGCTGAAAAAGAAATATGGAACATAGATGAGCGTCGCGCAAATGATAAATGGGGGTAATGACCTTAGCAGAAAGTCCTTGCCGTTGGGAATTCTCATTTTGTGATCCTGGTAGCTGCCGCCTGAAGTAACTGGCGCGCCTTCTCCGGCCATGACTGAGTTGCAGCGATAAGCTGGATCGCTTGACATGAGTCGCTGGTCACGCCTTCGCTAACGCAACTTCTCACCATCTCTGCGAACTCACTAGTGCTGTTGCTTAGTTTCAGGAAAGGTAGATTCCTTGCAGCGAGTTCCGGAGTTTTGGTTGCGACAACAGGTAGCCCAGCTGCTGCATATTCGTATATTTTCATCGGACTTCGGCCAGCGTTCGCGGGATGATTCGATAGTGGCAGGAGCGCCACTTGTGCGCGCTGTAGTATGGATGGGAGCTGGTCATAGTTGGCGGCACCCATTAGCGCTATGTTCTGCAGGTCAAGAATCCCATTGGAAATAGACGGATTAGTTGGTCCGAATAGAACGAATTCAATGTCCGGATTCAGCTTTGCCGCCGCGACGACGTGTTCCATTGAAAATCTGTCGTCCAAGGCTCCCACGTATACCGCAAGTGGTCTGCCGGGTAGTGTTATCGTCTCAGGGAGATCTTGCGGTGTTGAGAAGAAAGTATAGTCAACTCCGTTCTGCATTACCGAGACGTGTTCGGCGCCCAGCCTTCGCAGATGGTCAGCTATGGGCTGCGACATGGCTACGATTGAGAAGTTCCCCGAGTCAACAATATCTCTCTCTATGCTGGTGAATGTCGGGTCTCCACGCATTTCGGCATACAGGTCCGTCGGCCTATATATCTTGGTACAAGGGCCGAGGGTGTCGCAAAGATCTGCCAGTCTCGGCTCATCCATTATGATGAGATCAACGCGATCCATCCCATGTTTGGCCAGCACGGATTTTAAATATCTGCGGGGTGAGTAAAATATCTTTCTCAATATTGAACTGTTCCGTACTGCAGCCCACGGCAGCATGGAAAATGGAACAACATCGATTACGCCATTGCTAAGCCGTCCGCCTTCTAGACAACATCTGAACTTTGACCTGCTGAACGCCGTCCGTAGCTGAGTCACATGGGCCGGCGACACGGGAGAGCTCACGTGAATGACTTGATGCCCTTGTCTGGCCATTTCCCTCGCGAGATGATGCGAGCCAACCACAAAGGGGCCTCCCATAGCGGTATGGCTGAGAAAGAGTATTTTCATGTGGGCTGTGAAACTATCGAGTATGGCGGTCTACGAGCGCAAAGACTTCTTGCCACATAACATCAACTCTCGCCTTGAGTGCGGTTGCGGCTGTAGAAATCTTCTCCGAGAGTTGCGTCCGCAGCTGTGCGGTTGTAAGAGTTTCTATGGCGTGATCCAGCGCTTCGAGGCGCTGCAGGTCGGCGATGAGAAGTTCGGGGCACTGGAAGTCTGCGAAAAGCTCGGGGTACTTGTGGGACCAGCCGGCGCCGATGCAAGGTACCCCTTGCGAGAGAGAGCTGACGAGCGCGTGGAAGCGCGACCCGATAACGAAGTCTGCTCTCCCCAGAATTCCTTTCAGCACTCTCGGATCAGAATGGGTTAGCACCCGGATACCCTTATAATCTTCGCCCATAAGTTGAATGACCTGGCGGTCCTCCTTCGCGTCGTGAATTACGAAGATCGGATTGCCTCCTCGATCGTTGATTCTATCGGCAGCTCGACGCAGAAAGCGTATGTAGAGTTCGCCTTCATGTGACTTGTCGAGCATTCGCATATTTGGGACTATCGCTGCAAAACTTGGCGGCAGCTCAACGTCTGCTGGCAGCAGTGGGGCGATCCCAATTGTAAAATCGGGATACTGCCGAAGTGCGCTCTCCGCTGCGAGAGGAGCGGCGAAATGCTTTGACTGCGAGTCGCGGGCGCAGATCAAGCTCGCGCGCGAGAATAGTCGTTTGCACCAAAGTGCAACGTTTGTCTCATCAAACGGGCCCAAGGCCTGAGGAAGTAAAACAAGCAGTTGTCGCCTCCTGTAGAACCTCTGCATCTTCCGATAAAGGTTTTTGGCGGGCGCACCTCCCCATTGATCGGAGAAGGCAAACCCTGAGGCGTCAAGAACTACATCCGTTTGCGCTGGGTTGACCACGTAAGGGCGGGGCAGCCAGCGAATCATATTTAGAATTGTCCTCACCCATCCGTAGCGGCCAGCCGCCTCCCAAGTGCAGATGAATCCGTAACGCTCCAGATCTCTTGCGCTTCCAAATTCAGGGGGCACGATGATCTGGGCGTCTGGGTATCGAGCTGCGACTTTCTCTGCCACAGCGATCGCCATCAGCTCCGCGCCACGATTATGGATCCCTGTTCCGTGAATCTCGATACTAAGCTTTGTCATTGGCATTCGTAGTTGTACTTGCAGATGGTTGAGTTGGTCTTCTTCGCAGAGCTCGGCACCATGCCGGCAGGATCCGCATAGCCGAACGCAATCAGCATGATGGGCCGCTCATCACTGTCGAGTCGCAGAAACCTGGCCATCTTCCGCTCTAGGCTCTCGATATCTGGCCAATTGATGCAGCAGGAGCTTATTCCCTGGCACTCTAGCGCATAGACGAAGCTCATTGCAGCAAGGGCGCCGTCGACATAGATTAGGTGCCTGTCGCGTTCACTGAAGTAGTTTCTTTGCTTCCCGACAACGATGGCAACCGCGGGCACCTGGTGTGAAAATCCTGACGTTCCCATCGGAATTGTAATTGCCTTTGATACCAGCTCCGGTTCGTCAAAGATGCGAAAATCGTAAGGCTGCCTATTGCATGCGGTGGGGCTGTATGCGGCAACCTCAATGGCTCTATCAATCGCGCTTCTTGGAACAGTGTCTGGTAAAAACCAACGAACGGAGCGTCGATAGCGGGCAAGCGCCAAAAGATCGTCGTAGTCTACTTTGGGTATATCGGACACGGACCTGGCGTAGGGTATCCTCTTGCCTCCGGTGATTTCGCAAGTGGCCTTCTTGAGGTCGGCGGAAGCCTCGACAAACCTCTTCCGGTAGTTATCGACGACAGGATGGGGCGGAGTAATGCGCATGTATTCTTCGATCACATCGTGCGCCCATGTAAGCTCCTGAGGGTCCATCACTGAGGAAGATGCGGCTACATAGGCATCAACAGTCTTGCCGATGTAATCAAGCGCAAATGGCGAGCGCCGCGGACGCATGATCAACCCCTTCTCCAGGCGGTGAATGTTTCGCCTCAAGAGGCTGGAGTTGAGTGACGGCGTTGAGCTCGATCGTTTGTACGCTAAACGCCCTGAGAGGACGGCATGCTGCTCTCGGGAGAAAGTTCCTTTAATTAAATAGTATATGGAGGACGAGAGACGGGAGGACGCGGCAGCTGGCATGAAAATGCCATCCAGCCTACTCAGTGCGAATTTTACAGCGTTCTTTAGTTGTCTAAGTCTGTCGGACATATTTTCGTTTTAATTTTTTAGATTCTTTATGAGTGTGATATATGAACGCGCGCTCTTTCTTCCTGCTGGCGTAGACAAATATCCGAGGAGGAACAAAAGTGCAAATGTGATGGCTGCGAAGATGATCGATACGGTTGGATGGTCAATCCCGATGGTATTTACCGCCAATGATGTGCCGAATCCGGCAAAGACTGAGGTGGCCGCGGGCATGAGTATGGGTTCAAAGAAGTCTCGCGCGCTCAACGGTGTGTCGCGAAATATGAACACAAGCGAGGGATAAAGGATGATGTAATTAACGGCGGCGTAAGAGGCTGCCACTCCCACGCCTCCCCATTTTATGCCGATCAGAAAGGCGGCGCTAACGGCGGCGGTGTTCATTACCCCCCATGCGAGATAGCGGCGCGACTTTCCTAAGCTTAGGAGGATTAACCCTCGCAAACTGGCGACTGGCTGGATGAAACCTGCCAGTCCGAGGAAAACGAAAATAGGCGCAACTGCTGCCCATTGATTGCCTAGCGCAACCTCGATGACGTCGCTTGCATTCAAGACGAGGAAGGTCATGAGTGGCATTGAGAGAAGGGCCAGGAGCGAGGATATGCGTCTGTAGTAACGCCTGAACTCCGCATGGTCGTTTCTCAGGCGACTCAGAACCGGAAACGCAATCGAGTTAATCGGGGTGCGCAGACTGACGATGGGGAGCATCATCATTTGATATCCGCGGGAGTACATGCCCAGTGCGGCCGCACCCCAGAACCTGCCAATTAAGATGTTGTCGAGATTCCGGTGCAAATAGTTTACGATTTCAAAGGCTGTAACGTTCGCGCCGAATCCTATGAGCTCTTTCAAGCCGCTAGCGATGCGGGGTGGTGCTGGTTTGAAGCGGGAAAATGAGCAGTAAAGTATGGTGGTTGTGATTGCTCCAACTATGGTTCCCGCTGCTAGCGCCCAATAACGCCATTCGTTCATGGCCAGTGTTACTGAGATAATCAGAGTGATTGCTGCGCCGGACACGTCCGCGATTGCCTTGGGTTTGAATCGAAGCTCGCGTTGCATAAGTGCAGAATGCTGCGCACCTAAGCTAGAGAAAAGAAAGGTTGTTGAAAGTGCTGCCGTCAGCGGTACTAGCGCGGGGTTGTGATAGAACCATGCAATCGCTGGCGATAGCGCCATCACCAGTAGCATCAGAAGGAATCCGGCAAGTGCGTTTAGCCAGAAAAGAGCTGACGTTTGCGCGTGCGAGAGGTCGCCCTTTTGAATTGATGCGGTTGAGAGGCCCATATCACGGAAAAGTCCCATAAATGCGGTGATCGCCGTGATCATTGCTATAACGCCGAAGTCTTCGGGGTCAAGTAGTCGGGAAAGGATAACTATGGATAGAAGCTGTATCGCAACCATCACCAGCTGCGCAGCCATTGTAATGGCTCCGCCTCTAATTACCTTTTTTGTTAGCTCTGGCTTTGCGCTTTCGGACTTCATTTTCTAAATACTTTTAACGGGCGCACGTGCGAGTAAATTCTTCAATGATGGTGGCCAAGGGTTCGTTGCAGCTAGAGCTGCGCATCCGAGGGTGGGGTTTGGAGCCAAAGAGCTTCGTCTCCATTTGGCCGTGCATGGGGCGCGCGGTTTAACAGGGCGCTTGATTCGACCGCATGTTCAGGATGGCCTCGCGGCGCCACGTCGGACTGGCAACGTTTGTCCGGAACGGTTACTAGGGTGTTCATCGCGGAGTCCTTTATGTGCGTTAGAGGATCGGAAAGGCGTGTGCCTTTCACATGCACCCCTTCCTCGGTGCACCTGTCGCCTAGGGCATTGTTGTTCGGGTCGCCGTAGCCACGCATGGAGTGGAATCGGTACCCGGCGTCCAAACGCTCAATACTACAGGAAGCGGTGGCGCAGCGCTGGAGCTGGCGAGGCTCTATCTTGTGTTGCTTGTTAGAGTGTTATCGGTGTTCGGGCGATGCTGTACTCCGCCCGCGTTAGCGCCTGCAGATCCCAGAGAGCCGTGCTGTGGTGGTGGGTCAAGGGGTAGTGCTGTTGGAGGCACGCTTGGGCCGTTGCTTCCTGGGCCTTTATCGGGCGACTTCCGCTGTTTTGTGATGCAATGCGCATTGCTGTGCCAGCCAACGCGGCACGTGTCTAGATCTTGTTCCGCCGCTAGGTAGTCCGATAGGCGCACTTGTTCGGATCAGGTATGCTGTGCGGCCTCGCTGCGCCTGTAGGCGTAGGTTGGAGCATGCCCATCTGGGCCTGAGTGTTGCTCAGGCGGCTCTTTCTCGAGTGAGGTACTGCGCGCAGCACGCTGCGTTGTTGATTAAGAATGAACAGATGTCCGACGGCAGGGCTGTTCCAGAACTGAATTGGAAGCGATGACAAAGCAAACGGAATCACGCGTGGTCAGGGATGATGAGATCGATCTGCGCGAGTTGCTAGGCGCACTGTTGGACCGCAAGTGGCTGATTGCGGTGACGACAGCGCTGTTTATGGTCATTGGCTTGGTGTACGTGGTTTGGGCTCCGCCGGTCTATCAGGCCCAGGCGATGGTGCAGGTAGAGTCGAAGGTACCGGCGATCCCTGGCATCTCTGATCTTGCTTCGCTCGGTGGAGGGGGAGGTGCGGCGGCGACCACGGAAGTTGCACTGTTGACCTCTCGCTCTGTAATTGGCACGGCTGTTGATCAGCTCCGACTTGATATTTCTGTCGAGCCGTATCGCTTTCCGGTTTTGGGGAGCTTGTTTGCAAGAAATTTTGGGCATCAAGATCGGGGAGATGTGGCTCCTGTGCGTTTCGGTGCGTCCAGCTTTGCGTGGGGTGGCGAAAAGCTTGATGTTCAGCGGTTGGAAGTGCCATCCGCACTGATCAATGTGCCAATCGTTTTGAAGGTCTTGGCGGAAGAAGGTAGCTACGCGCTACTTGATGAGGATGGGGTCGAGATTTTGCGAGGTAGGATCGGCGAGACTGCCAAGAGCGGAGACCTAGTGATTGAGGTCGCTGGCTTTAGGGCTAATAAGGGCGCTCGATTCAGACTAACTAAACTCCGGCGATTGGATGTAGTTACTGAGCTACAGCAGGCTGTGAGTGCATTTGAGCAGGGCAAGGACTCGGGCATTCTTCGGCTTAACTATGAGAACGAGGATCCTGGTCGCGCTGAGGAGGTGATTCAACGAATTGCTGAGGCTTATGCCCGCCAGAACGTAGACCGAAGCTCGGCAGAGGCCGCTGCACAACTCCAGTTTGTTAAGGATCAGCTGCCCGCTGTTCGACGAGACGTGGAGCGAGCCCAATCTGTCATGGCGGCATATCAGTCGCGGGCGAATTCTGTAGATATTACGATGCAAACCAAGGGGCTGCTTGACCAGGAAGTGGCCGTTGAAATGAGTATCCAGCAGTTGCGTTTGAAGCAGGCTGAGATGGATCGGAGCTTTACGCGGGAGCATCCAGCTTACCGCGCGCTGCTTACTCAGATTGCCGACCTGGAGGGCAGGAAGTCTCGTTTCCAACGTCAGGTTGGTGACCTGCCGGAGACCCAGCAAGAACTGCTTCGTCTAAGTCGGGATCTTCAGGTTAGTAACGAACTCTATACTGCACTGCTTAATCAGGCGCAGCAGCTGGATGTAGCGCGGGCGGGAGCTGTCGGAAACGTCCGCATTGTTGATGCTGCAGTGGTGGACATCGCAAATCCCGTGAAGCCGCGCAAGGCCCTAATCGTGCTTGTTGCAACGCTGCTCGGAGGTCTCAGCTCCATTGCTTTTGTCCTGCTCCAGCGCATGCTCCATCCGGGAATTGAGGATCCTTCGGAGATCGAAGAGCTGGGCTTGCCAATTTATGCCGCTATCCCGCTCAGCGTTTCCAGCGCTATGCCAAAGCTGCGAAAGGGCAAGCACGGTACTCGTGTGATCGCCGATGGTCGTCAGCATTTGCTTGCAGTTACTGATCCTGCTGATCCCGCTGTGGAGGCATTGCGCAGTTTGCGCACGAGTTTGCACTTCGCCATGTTGGAGGCTAAGAATAATATCTTGGCGATCTCAGGGCCGCGTCCCGGCGTCGGGAAGACGTTCGTATCGAGTAACCTCGCTGGCGTGATTGCTCAGGCCGGGCAACGTGTGTTGGTGATCGATGCGGATATGCGCAAAGGCACGCTTCACAAGCTGTTGGGCGTGTCTAATCAAAATGGCTTGTCCGATGTGCTTGGCGGCAAGCTGGCGTTGGAGTCGGCTATTCATGAGTTGCCCGGCCTCGGTAACATGCATTACATGGTGCGCGGGGACATTCCGCCTAATCCTGCGGAATTGCTTATGCATCCTCGATTCCAGCAGCTTCTCGAAACACTTTCTCAGCAGTACGATTTGGTAATCGTTGACACGCCTCCAATATTGGCAGTTACGGACGCTGCTTTAGTCTCCGCTCACGCGGGCTCGACCTTGCTCGTCACGAGGTTTGGTATCAATCAGGCTAAGGAGATACTGCTTACCATGCAGCGTTTCGAGCAGAACGGTGTGCAGGTAAAGGGGGCTATCTTTAATGCTGTTGAGAAGAGAGCTACCGGGTACTACAGCTATGGATACTACGAGTACGCCTCTGATAAGAGCGGTTGATAGGCTTGGTTTTCTCAGTGCCTGCGAGGGCGTACGATTTAGCTTTGTGCCTTCCTCCAGTTTTTGAATTTGTTGCAGGGGGGCCGCATGGCGGTCCTCGTTGCGACGAAGCGCGCGGATTGTTTCACCGGGTACGAATTTGTTTGGATCCAGACCCACGTGGTCGCTCGGGTAGATTGATTGCCCGGCGACGCCTGACGTAGGGTGTCGGGGAGTCTCCACCAAGGCATCAGCGCCTTAGATCGTTCTGCATGGATCTCAGCAGGGGCTGGCTGTCGGCCCAAGGCCAAGTGGTTCAGTGTCGGCTGCGGGCTCAGGTGTACTCTTGGGGCCGCGCGCTCGGAAGAGAATACGGAACTTCGCGCTGATGTGGTGGCGCCATGGGATTCAGTACGCTGTGAACTTACTGACTATCCCATCTGGTCGTGCACGTGGTTACAGGTTTCGTACGGGAACGTTCGTTGGGTGCTTCGAGAGCGAGTTGTGATTGAGAATCGCTAAAATCGATGCGCATCAGGCAAGTAGCTCATCCAGATATAGACTGTGTGAGTACTTGCCAGTCGGCTGCGGGGCAGCTGGCTGTCCTGCGACTTTTGCGAAGGTTGCTATCGCGCAACATCCTGGTACGCGCTGCAGTTGGATAGCGCGCGTGAGGCGGTGGGGTTATGCATTCGTGATGCGGCGGGGTTAGTCACTTATGACGGGGAGATTACTGAAGAAGAACTCCGGATCCCGCTCCGATGTCATTTGATACAGTCCATAACTACGTGCAAGGCGGGCGCCGCCATCACGATAGAGCGGGTTCCAAGCAAAGTTGGCGCGCGCCCGCGTGGAGCGCGGCAACAGGAAGTCGAAAGGAACCGAAACATAGATGCCCTTGTCGAAGCTGCCTTCACCGAAGTCCTTCGAGGATACGTCTGTCTTGGTCGCATAGGCGCCCATCGTCACGCCGTTGTCGAACGCTCGCGAGACGGCCATTGTGGCGCCCCAGTCCTTGGCTAAGTAGCGGCCGGCACTCACTGCGGTCACCACGCGGCGTTCCTTGCCCCACGTGTAGTAGAAGCTTGCATGGCCGGTGGCAGTACTATAGTCGCGGAAGCTGAAGCGCTGGTCGAAATCGCGTTGCTTGACCCAATTGGCTTCCACGCCGACCGCCCAGCGTTCGTTCAGCGGGCGATAGAGCAGTTCTCCGCCTGCGCCGGCGTACATCGATTCAAGCAGTCCGGCATAGATCATGCCATACGTGTCCTGCGCCAGTTGGCGCGTCCCGGTCAGTTGCAGGTTGGGTAGGGTCAAGTCCTCGGTCGTCATGTACCGGCGGATGTTGGTCCGTACGCGAGGCAATCGGCTAGGTGCGTCGTAGCGGAACTTGTCGTAGTTGTTGTAGGCGTTGTAGCTGACGGTGCCACTGAGCCACAGATTCCTGGCCAGGTAGGCGCTCGCACTGTAGGTGCCTGCGACTTGGAAGAGTACGAAGCCGTCAGGTCCGCCGAGCGATTGCTGGTAGCCGATGTTGAAGCCGCCGTCGAAGCGGTGCAGTGGTGCCTTGTAAAGCGTTTCTCTGTGCTGAGCGGCGGGAGGTGCCATCTCGATGTGCCCAGCGAGGTTGCCCAGGTCGGTTCTGTTTTCGATGTGGTCGACGAATGCTTTTCGTTCGATGCTGGTTTCCACAATCGGCACGCCCAGCCGGGTGTTGCGAACGGTGAACCAACTAATGTCGTCAGATAGCGTGCCGTCGAGAATGCGCCCCGTTCTGCCAATGCCCTGTGCCGGATAGTAGAAGCGCCGTTGTTCTCCGATGACGATGAGTTCCGGACCACGTCGGCTGATGCTCTGAACGCGCAGCCCGGCATTCTGCTCCAGCTGATTGGCCAAGCCGGACCAGTCAATGGTGACATTTGTGTCGTCCGTCCCTTCTGCCACGGCGCGCGCAGTGCGCTGCTTCAATGGCATTGGGATCGGATCCAGCACCTTCGCCATGGAGCTGGCCTGGGCGAGGTTCGTTCGCAGGGTGACGCCGAACATGGCCAGATCGCCACGTTCCCAACCGAGGTGCAGATGCACGTTATTGTTGACTACGTAGGATGCGCCCACGTTGAATGGGCTGTGCTGCCGCTGGTTGTTCCTCTGTGGCTCGTGCTTGTAATCGTTGCCGTCGTACTCCAGCTTCAGCTGCAGCGGTTCCCATGGCGTCTGGTACGCGACGCCACCGAAGACGCCCACCGGACCTCGGAACATCCCATCGCTGTTGAGGCTACCGGTGCCTTGCGCGCGCGGGCGCGTCTCGAATCGGTCGTCAATGGAAGTAAGCGGATTCCTGAAGTCACCTCGATTGCCGATATAGCCTGTGGCCAAGCCGAGGCTGGCGTCGAAAGACCCGATGCGCTTGCTGGCGACCAGATACTCACTGGAGAACAGGCCGGTGCCCCCAAGATCGCGGAATCCGGCCGCCACTTCGGGAACCCAGCGACTCTCTTCCAGCAGACGAACCTTCAAATCGATCGACTTGTCCTTGTAGTTCTGGCTTCCGCTCAGCCATTCCGGTCCGTAACGACGATTGGCTACTGAAACGTAGCGGAAAGCGCCCTCCAGCCAAGGCAGTGGCTGCAGCACCATGTTGTATCGGCTGTAGGGCGAGGTGTGGCTGGCGGTGAAGGCGAGTTCGCCCTCATCGGCCATGCGCGCGGTCGGAGTCTGTAGCAGGCCAATGCTGCCCCAATCGCTGGCGGTGGGGGCCGGGGCACTCTGAGCATGGAGGGCGGTGCTGATGCTCAAGCTGAGCAGTGCAACGCTCAGGCGCGCGGCGCGTGAGCTGGTAGAACGGGTCACTTCGGTACTCCGGGCGCATCCAGCACCTGGGTGGCGAGGAAGCGCGCAGCATCCTCGTTGAATTCGGGGCTCACGTCGCGCGTTGTTCGTGCATTGAGCGGAACAAATACGATTGCGCCGGGAGCCAGGGTCGTCTCACTGCTGCGGTTCCAGAGTGCAATGCCGATCTTTTGTGTTTCGCCGTCCGGTTGGATGACAAACAGATCATCTTTGCTGGCGGCGAGTAGGGCGGGGCACTGTCGTGCATAGTCCACCGGGCGCTGAAGAGGGCTGTGCGGGATCGAACAGGGCTGCTCAACCGCGCCAAGGACGGTCACTGTGCTTGGCCTGGTTGGGTAGTACAGCCTGTCACCATCGGCCAATGGTCGATTGCTGCTCAGCTGCATCTCCAGCACACGGGGGGCGAGCCCCTGGCGAATGCGGCCGGTCACCGGCATCGCCGAAATTTCTCGCGCAACATGTGTGGCTGCCACGGAGCCGTCAGGGTCGCTGCTCTGCCGGCTTTCAATCGCCTCGAGATCGAACAACAGGCCTGCTTTAAGGCGGGTCTGCGCAACGAGTTCGCTGCGCTTGAGCAGGGCGGCCCCCAGCATGTAGCTACGATCATCCGGCGCGCCCGCAAGGGCCGCATCAGACAAGCGGCCGGTTACGGGGAGTGTCAGCATGCCCGGATTCCGGACGCTGCCCAACACCTCTACGGTGATGGACGGCGCGGCGTGCGTAGAGACAGAAACGGCCACGCCCAAGGCAAGGGCGGCCAAGCGCAAGGTGATCAACGGTTCAGATCCGGCGAATAGGGTTTGAGCTGGATGATTTCCAGACTGGCATCGGGTGCGATGGCCTGCACGCTCTTCCAGATGAAGCCATTGGCCGGGTCTACCCAGTAATTATTCTCGCGCTTCCAACCTTGGCCTTTCAGGCGCTCGCGGACATGAAGCAGCGAGTGTGTGTTGCCAAGAATCTCGACGCTTTCGATGCCAACGCGTTCAAGGGTGCCGCTGACCGGCATGCCAAATCGGTAGCCAGGCATGACGTCGTACTGGCGCTGCACAATGACGGGGGCTTGAACCCGGTGTAGGGCATGGAAAGGGTTGTCCCCCTCGATTCGCATGTCCTGTAACTCGGGCGTGCCGCCATGCGTGCCCACGAGCAGGCCATCTTCGAGGAACACGATGCTGCGGTCGTTGCTGTACCAGCCTTGACGATCGCCATCAATGCTGCCCAGGATCAATATAGCGCCGCCTCTGGGCCCGTTGACCTTGATCTGGGGATAGCGGTTTGCTGCGACGTCAGCAGCCGTCGGTTGAACATCAGGCTTGCCCTGCATGGCCAGTTGCACGGTCTTGACGCTGGTGCGCCCGACCACGCCGCAGCCTGACAGGCCGATCGCCATCAGCACGAGCGCGGCCAGGCCGCGCATTCCTTGAGTCCGTTGCGGCGCAACGAGAGCGGTCCTGCTCATCCTTGGCCCGCCGTCAATTGTCGAGGTCGTTACGCGCGCTTGCGGCGTTGCTGATGATCGAGGTGAATGGCAGCAGCTGATTCACGAAGCGACTCCAGCGGGTCACGCCGGCTGCGCCAACGAAGACCACGTCGCCAGGCAGAAGTTCGAACTGGCTGGCAACCGCAAAGGCGGCTGGGGATTTTGCTTCCAGCTGGAACACGCTGGAGGGGGCACTCTGCAGATCGCTCGAGCCACGGATGACGTACACCGCGTTACCGTTGGAGGTCGACTGCTGCAGGCCGCGCGCACGGCCAAGGGCTTGGCTCAACGAAATGTCGCTGGTCTTGAAGCTCATGGCGCCAGGTTGGTTGACTTCACCGACAACGAAGATCTCCTTCCGGTCCAGATACGGAACGTAGATATGATCATTTGCCTTGAGGAAGACGTTTGTGGCGCCTCCACCCTGGCGGCCGAGACGGTCGAGGTCGATGGTGTAGGTCACGCCTTCGCGGGTGAGGCGCACGCCCGAGAGATCGGCCTGCGTGGGATCGAGTCCGGATTGGCTAATGGCATCGCCGAGGGTCAGTGGGGTCACGCTCAGCGGTACGGTGGCCGCCTGGCGGGATGCGCCGGTGACCCAAGCGCGCTGGCTGGCATAGGTGAGCATGGAGACATCGACCTGGGGTGCTTCGATGTATCGCGCCAACTTCGAGGTGATCTCATCGCGGAGCGCGCCTGGCGTCTTGCCGGCGGCTGCGATCTTGCCGATGTACGGGTAAAACAGCGTGCCGTCGGACTGAACCATGCGACCGGCCGCATTGAGCTGCTGCTGCGGACCTGCCGGCACCGTCAGCTCAGGGTGGTCCCATACGGTGATGTAGAGAACATCGCCGGCACCGATCTGGTAGGGACCTGGCTGATAGGAGGTGAGCGCGATCGGCAGGGAGGGAACGTCGCGCGAGGCGCGATCCATGGCAATCAGCTTGGGCGTGATTTGGATAAGCTCGATATTGTCGTTGCCGACCGGCTGATCATCGCGGGCCAAGGCGCTGGAGCGCATGTGTTGGCCGGGAGCGAACACGCAGCCAGACAGGGTAAGAGCGAACGCCAGAGTGGCGCCAAGACGTTTGCAGTCCATCGATGATTCTTCCTGGCCCTGTCGGGCAAAACAAAAACCCCCGCCGGACCTGCGCCCGGCGAGGGCGTAATGACCTGATTCCGGCTAGCGGATCAGTTGGTGGTGCCGGTGGTGCCCGTCGTACCGGTGGTGCCGGTGGTGCCGGTCGGCGGCGGGGTGGTGCCACCGCCATTGTTGTTGCCGGCGTCGTCACTGCTGCTGCCCGAGCCAACGGCATAGGCAACCGAAGCGACGGCGATACCCGCGCCGATCACGGCAGCGGTGGTCAGAGCGCCGCTGGCGGCACCGGTAGCGGCGCCGGTACCAGCAACTTCCGAACTGGTGGCAGCGCTGGTGCCTTCAGCACCAGCAGCCTGCTCAACCTGGGCTTCCTGAGCCAGAGCCATCGGGGAAAAAGCCACGAGGGCGAGAGCGGCAAAGATCTTCTTCATAACGGGGTTTCCTACTCCGTGAGGTAAATTTTCGCCGTCATCTTCGCGTTGAAGGCTATTCAGTGTCAAGGAGGCTTGAGCACCCGGGCTGGGTTCATTGCGTTCAATATTTGACGCCTATCGCACAAAATGATGTCGATTGAAAACTTGGTCGCGGCCTGACAGCTCGGTCGCAAGGCGTATGACCACATCGTGGGTGCGGACCGTCGGCATCAGCATTGGAATTGCCAGCCCCACTACGACTGACGCGGCGAGAGTGGGTAGGGGAGTTGTCCAGCCTGTGGCGCGCGCGGACAGGGCGAGTACCGTCGCCGCCGTGCCCAGCACCCACCCGCTCACCACCTCAGATGCGGAGTGGGCGTTAAGGGGTAGGCGCGAATAGGCGACCATGGCGGCAAGTAGCGACCCGAGCAGCGCCCAAAGTAGGGGTTTCGGGAACCGACCAAATGCGGCGAGATACAGGGCGACCGGATACACCGCTGCCGTCATGGTCGCGTGGCCACTGAAGCCGGTGAAATCCAGTCGGGCCCAGCCAATGCCCCAGCCCAAGAACGCCAGCTTGGTGGCCAGCGTCAGGGCACCAGCGCCAGCCAAGGCGGCCGCCCAGCGAATGCGAAGGGTGCGGCTCTCTTTGGGGCCGAAGAGGATCAGTACCAGGCTCAGTGGCAACAGCCAGCGGCTGTCACCGAGTTGGGAGAGGGTGACCCAAAGAGGATGCATCCATGTCACTCGTCGCAGGGGACGGAGGAGCATAGGGCAGTTGCCGCTGCCGGGGATGAGTGGCGGGCAACCGGCCGGACATGGATGAGGCCCCTCGTTTACCTGTATCCTTTACGCCCTCCGTGGCCCCGTAGCTCAGCTGGATAGAGCGTCCCCCTCCTAAGGGGAAGGTCGCCCGTTCGAATCGGGCCGGGGTCACCAAATTCAATGACTTACGGCATGCCGCGCGAAGGTAAATGCTCTATTCCGCTCTGCTTGAGACCTGATTTGGCACAGTTGGCACAGTCGCAAGATGTGACGAACGTCCCATTTGCGTAATTCACCGGCTGTCCTACTGTCTGTAAGTTGACTAAAGAACGTTTCCGAGTCGATTTCACGTGGATTTCTGCGCAAATTGTGCAAATATGGCTCGTTAACGCACATTGGCACTCTCCCATGCTCATCGAATTCTCGGTGGAGAACTACCGCTCCATCCGCGAGAAGCAGTCCTTCTCGCTAGTGGCTAGCCCGGACAAACATCGCCGCGACACGCACGTTGCCGTTGTAGATGCGCCGGCAACTCCAGACGTGCTTAGGTCCGCAATCGTATACGGGGCGAACGCTGCAGGTAAAAGCAATTTGCTGCGCGCCCTGGCCACCATGTCTTCCCTAGTTAGAGAGCCGCCGCGAGCATCGAAGCAATCCAGTCTTCCGTACAGTCCCTTCATGCTAGACGCCGGGTCGGCTGCACTGCCAACTTCATTTGAAGTTTCGTTCATTGAGGAAGGTGTGCGGTATCAATTTGGCGTCACCTACAACGCGGAAAGGATCCTTTCTGAAGCTCTGTTCGCGTATCCGGAAGGGAGGCCGCAACGCTGGTACAGCAGGTCTCTGGATCCAGACACCGGAGAGGATGTCTTTGAATTCGGCGGGATGCTCAGGGGGCAGAAGAAGGTATGGCAGGAGGCTACGCGGCCAAACGCTCTCTTCCTGACGACAGCGGTGAAATTGAATTCGGAACAGCTGGAGCGGGTATTTTCCTGGTTCGACAATCGAGTGCAGCCTATACATCCGTTTGCTCGGGTCGGGTCTGACTACACGGCGACCTCGTCGCAAAAAAGTTCCGAAAGGAAATTGCGTGTGCTGGAGTTTTTGGCGCAAGCAGATCTCGGTATCGGAGACTTTATAGTTAAGTCAAGGCCATTCGATTTCTCGGTCATTCCGGAGGATGCGCCGGAACCCGTCAGGCAGTTTTTCCGCCATGCGATGACCGACAAAGAGTTTCAAGAGATTAGCTTTCTCCATCGCACCAAAAGCGGCTATGAAGCTCTTCTTGACTTGGAGGAAGAGTCGGGTGGCACTAAGAAGCTCTTCGAGCTGGCTGGCCCATGGGTCGACACACTGGAGAATGGCTATCTATTGCTGATCGATGAGCTAGATACCAGCTTGCATCCTTTGATGCTCCGCTATCTGGTCAAAATGTTTCACGACCCTGTCATCAACACAAAGGGCGCCCAACTCGTCTTCACTACGCATGATACGAATGTCATGGACTCGTTTAGGCGTGATCAGTTATGGGTCATGGAAAAGGATGGCGAGCTCAGCAGTCAGCTGGTTCCTTTCTCCGATTTCAGTCCGCGAAAGAATGAGAATCTCGAGAAAGGCTATCTTGAAGGGCGCTACGGAGGTGTTCCCATTACCGGTAGGCCGCTCTTTTCCTTCAAGGGGTGATTTGTGAAACCTGCTAGTTCAAGGGATCTGAGGCGCAGGGGTCCATCGAAAGTAGTCAATCGAACTGTACTAATCGTGTGTGAAGGAACGAAGACCGAGCCTGGCTATCTACAGGATCTCGTCCAGGACTATGGTATTCATGGTGACGTTGAGATTACCGGAAACTGCGGGTCGGCGCCAATCTCTGTCGTCGACAAAGCTATCGAGTTATTTAAGGAGCGCGGCTCCTATGACTTTGTCTACTGCGTATTTGATAGGGATCGACACGTCAGCTTTGACCAGGCGGTGAGAAAGGTGGCGGAGGCAAAGCTTGAGAAGATGGAGCGCCGCCGAGTTGTCTCGGTTGCCAAGTTTTTGGCAATTACTTCAGCGCCGTGCTTTGAGTATTGGATTATGTTGCACTATTCTGAGGCTGCGCCACCCATGAATACGTTTGCAGAACTGCTGCCGAGACTGAAGAAGATTGACGGATTCGCGGCCTATGAGAAGGGTGCTGGCCGTTTGTATGCGTCACTCAAAGATTTTACTGACACTGCAATTAGAAATGCGAAGAGAGTTGAGGCTGCTGCCATTCGGAATGGCTCAGTCAACCCTCTAACACGCATGCACACACTGGTCGAAGACCTCCGCTTGCTTAGACGACGTTAACGCGGAGGTGGCGTCACTAAGCCTCCGCCTAGTAACGCAACGCCGCAACAGCGCTATCGTCGCCGTCTGGGGTGAGATGGGCGTAGTACTTCTCAGTCGTTGAATAGTCTGCATGACCGGCCAACAGCTGAACTCGTCGAAGCGGCACTCCGCCCATTACCATGTGCGCGCAGAAGGTGTGTCTCAGGCGATGCAGATGGCCACCGATCTCGGCGTTCGCCGAGCCCTTGGCGAACCAATCCGAGACAGTGTCCTTGTGCACCGAGACCACTGGATCTGGTAGGTGGCGAAGCGCCCATCTTGCGTAGCGGTTTAGGGGCACTTCCCGCCACTTCCCTGACTTAGTCCGGCCTTCGAGTTGGTTGGCCCTCGCATATGCTTTACACGCTGTGGATAGAAGACCTCACGGCTAGCGGCCGGACGTATGCCCAAAGTAGCGCTGAAGGTTTGGCGCTGATGGGGCGCGGGTTTAACGAAGGTGGCGAGTATTGTGGCGACACCTTCACCAGTCCGGGTTTGGTTTCTTGAATTGAAGTCTGGATGCTCAGATTTGGTGGCATGTAGTTCGGAGGCGGGTGTGCCCGCCTCCTGAGTAACATCTACTCTGGCAGAGCGTTACGCGGATTCTTCGTAAGCAATCGGCGGACGGTGGCGAGAATAGCTGGTGTCAACTTAACGAACATTTGCTCGTAGTAGCGATAGGACAGTCCGGCAAGGGCCAATGTCGAGGCGAGCGTAAGTGATCCGACCAGAACAAATCGCGTGCTTGCAGGTAGGTGGGCTGGAACCAGGCCGTTCATGGTCGTAATCATAAGGAAGTGGATCAAGTACGCCGAGAAGCTGACTCGACCGATGTAGTGGAGCGCGGCGTTGTCCAATATCCGCCACCGGTAAATCCCGAATGCTATGAAGAATGGGGCCATGACAAGTGCGAAACGTTGATTCTTCAGGGCTGAATCGCCCAGGGTTCCGTAGACACCTCGCAGCCATAAACTATGGCTTAGGCGGAGGTGGTTATGAGCACGAA
>NZ_NIVS01000017.1 GCF_002205165.1 Stenotrophomonas maltophilia
AAGCGGGGGTGTCATGGGAGGCGCGATCTCAGGCGAACCGGCAGTATCGGTGCTGCGTGGCGACGATGCCACGCGGGGCGATCACGGGGTTTGGGCACCCATCGCAGAACGGCCCTGGCGGTCGATGCGATACCAGGTGCCGCCGACCATGGCGATGTGCCCGTGGTCGTCCGGCGTGCCCGGACGGCAGCCTTCGCAGACGCGGGCCACCCCGTCATCGAACGCCCAGCCAAAATCGAACGTGCCCGGAAATGCCTGGCGCAGCTGGGTATCGAAGTAGCCGATGCGCTGCCCGACCCGCCCACGGACCAACCCGTCCACAACGTCGTCCGGGCCATTGTCGACGGTGATCACCGGCAACTGACGGCCATCGGCACGGACGTAGTGGTACCCGCCGCCCGCATGGATCGGCGCCAGACCATGCTGGTCGTAGGACAGCGACGCCAGGGACGTCGCGTCGAGTTCAAGATGCCCATCGATCCACCGGCACCCGGACAGCGGCTGCAGCCCATCCTCCTGGGTCAGGGCGGCGCAGCCGGTGTCGGCGGCCAAGGCCAGCGGCGATGCGAGCAGGCCCGCCACCAGCAGCAGGGGCCGCGCGAGGCGGCCCCTGGTCGCGGCAGTGCGAAGCAGTCGATGCATTACTTGCTGTCGCCGGCCTGGCGCTCGAACGCGGTCGGCTTGGGCAGCTCGACCGGCACGCCCTTGGCATCGCAGGTACCGGCGTCGCACAGGCGCTGGCGCAGGCGCGGGGTGGCCTGCACGATCATGTGGTAGATCGCGTTCTGCTCCATGGTGCCGCGCACGGCCTTGCTGCCTGGGCCCCGCGCCCAGATACCGACGTCTTCACCACCATGCGATTCGCTCTTGGCCGGGACCAGCGCTTCCTGCATGTAATCCGGGTGCTCGGTGTCGACCGCGGTCAGGTCCGGCCGGCCGGTGGTCGGATCGAAGCTGCTCGGGTTGTGCGGGTACCGCTTCGGGCCGACCGGCTGCTGGTTGCTGGCACCGGTGTAGCCCGGGCCATTGGCGTAGGTCAGCGTGGTGTAGGGCAGGCCCAGGCCATCGCGGGCCAGGTCCAGCTTGCCGGCACCGTCTTCGCCGCCCTTGTCCTTGACCTTGCCCAGGATCGGGTTGCCACGGGCCGGGTAGCCTACGAAGTTCAGCGTGTGCGAGTGATCGGCGGTGACGATGATCAGGGTGTCCTGGTCGGAGGTCGCCTCGACCGCGGCGCGCACCGCATCGGACAGCGCCACCGTATCGGTCAGCGCCCGGTAGGCATTGCCGCTGTGGTTGGCGTGATCGATGCGCGCACCCTCGATCATCAGCACGTAGCCTTCCTGATGACGCGACAGATTGGCGATCGCCGCCTTGGTCAGTTCGGCCAGGCTCGGCTCACCGGCCGGATCGTCCTTGCGCTCGGCTTCGTACCGCATGTGGTCCGGTTCGAACAGGCCCAGGATGGCCGGCGCATTGGCCGCCGCCTGCAGCTGCTTGGCGTTCCACACATACGCACCCTGCGGATTCGCCTGCTGCCATTCGGTCACCAGGCTGCGCCCGTCCAGGCGCTGGCCGACCTTGTCGTCGTATTCCGGATCGCGCTCTTCCACCGTGGTGAACTCACCGCGGCCGCCGCCGAGGGCGACCAGCGGGCCGCGCCCGAAGCGCGAGGTCGACAGCAGCTGCTGGGCAATATCGCGGCAGCCGGCGGCCTTGGCTTCTTCCGGTACGTCGGTGTCGTTTTCCCAGTTGCGCTCCGGGGAGTGGGCGTAGGTCGCTGCCGGGGTGGCATGGGTCAGGCGCGCGGTGGAGACCACGCCGGTCGCCATGCCGGCGCTGTCGGCCAGCTGCAGCCAGGTCAGCAGCCCCTTGTTCAGGCTGTCGGCGCAGTCATTGCGGGTGCCCGCGCTGACGCCGATCGCGCCCATGTGGGTCTTCACGCCGGTGGTGATCGCGGTCATGGTGCCGGCCGAATCCGGCGTCTGCGAATCAGTGTTGTAGGTCTTGCTGAACGCCGTGGCCGGGAAGCGCTCCCAGGACAGCAGGTTCTCCTCGCCCGGATGCCCGTTGCGCTGCCCCTCGAAGATGCGCGCCGCGGCCACTGTGGTCAGGCTCATGCCGTCACCGAGGAACAGGATGACGTTTTTGGCCTTGCCGTCCATCGCCCCGGTGCTGGCCGCGCGTGCCGCACCGCTGCGGTACCACCACTGCGGGGTTTCCCCGGCGGGGTGGGCAATGGCCGGCACATCGACCTGGACCGCGCCGGCAGCGGCGCTGGAGGTGGGAGCGGTACTGGCGCAGGCGCCGAGCAGCAGGGTGGTGACGGCAGCCACCAGAGGCGTGAAACGGGACATGGATGAATGCATCTCACATGTGAAACGGGCGTTCATTATGCAGAACGCCGCAAGGCACGCCGATGACACGCTGATTTTCCGTGCACGCCTCGTTCCACGGCCCGGCTTGGGCTAAGGTGCCTAGCTGTCAAATTACCTCTGGAACGCGCATGAAGCTGGTCTCTGCCTGGCTGCGGATCCCCTTCTGGCAACGGGTCCTCGGCGGCTTCGTCCTTGGCGCACTGGCCGGCTGGCTGCTTGGGCCGGCCGCCGAAACCTGGTTCGGCCCGCTCGGCGATCTCTACGTCACCCTGATCAAGATGATCGCGGTCCCGCTGGTGTTCTTTGCGGTGATCAACGCCATCTCCTCGCTGCACGGGCAAAAGTCCGTGGCGGCCCTGGGCGGGCGCACCTTCCTGTGGTTCATCATCACCGCCGCCCTGGCGGTCTGCGTGGGCCTGGCCGTCGGCACGGTCATGCAGCCCGGCAGCGGTGCACTCAGCCTGAGCATGGATCACAGCTACACCCCGCGCGAAGTGCCCAGCGTGATCAAGGTGCTGATGGATGTGGTGCCTTCCAACGTGTTCTACGCGTTGACCGGCATCGGTACGCGGGTCAATGCCGCCGGTGAAACCGTCCTCGCCGCCGGCCGCGGCTCGATCCTGCCGGTGATCTTCTTCGCTGGCCTGCTCGGCTTTGCGATGGTCAAGCTGGGCGACAAGGTCAGCGAAGCGCGCAAGCTGACCGGGCAGATGAGCGACATCATGATCCAGGTGACCCGCTTCGTGCTGGAGATCACCCCGCTCGGCACCTTCGGCCTGATCGCCGGTCTGGTCGGCAGCTACGGCTTTGAAAAGCTGCTGCCGCTGGGCAATTTCGTGCTCGCCCTGTACATCGCCTGCGCCCTGCATATCGTGGTGGTCTACGGCAGCCTGCTGCTGATGCATGGCCTGAACCCGCTCAAGTTCTTCCGCGGCGCCGCCCCGGGCATGCAGGTCGCTTTCGTCAGCTCCTCCAGCTTCGCGGCCATGCCTGCGGCGATGCGCTCGATCACCCACAACCTCGGCGTCAACAAGGACTACGCCTCCTTCGCCGTCCCCCTGGGGGCCAGCATCAAGATGGACGGCTGCGGCGCGATCTATCCCGCCCTGTGCGCCGTCTTCATCGCCCAGTACACCGGCGTCCCGCTCACCCCCGAGCAGTACATCGTCGTGCTGATCGCCTCGGTCCTGGGCAGCTTCGGCACGGCCGGCGTCCCCGGCACCGCGGTGGTCATGGCCACCGTCGTGCTCAGTGCCGCCAACCTGCCACTGGAAACCATCGGCTACCTCTACGCGATCGACCGCATCCTGGACATGATGCGCACCATGACCAACGTCACCGGCCAGATGCTGGTCCCGGTGATCGTCGCCAAGGAAACCGGTCTGCTCGACCGCGCGGTCTACGACAATCCCTCCACCAACCTGGGCGTGGATGAAGGCGAAGAACGAACGTCCTGACGCAGGGACCCATGCACCACCCAAAGACCGGCGAGAGCCGGTCTTTTTTTGCTTGTGTGGGGCTTGGCACCGCCAGCCCTCACGACAAAGCGACTGGCTGACGCTGTACAAGCAAACCCGCAGCAAGCCTGAATCCGCACCGTAAACCCCTGTATCACCCGGTGTAACACCCGTGATACACCCGCACCGTGCCTACCTGTCAGCGCCACGTGATCACCGCACCAACCCATTCATTCGTCCAAACGCTAACGCCCCTGTAACAGCAATGTTGCGTGCGGATAACCCGAACCGCGCAGAAACCCATGAAACGCGGGCCTTCGGAACTTGGCACGAATGCTGCTCCACCCCTCCGCATGTCATCGGAGGTCGCCATGGACAGCGTTGCCGCACACCGCACTCGACACACCACGCTCTGGCTGCTCGCCGCCGCACTTGCCGTGCCGGCCGCCGCCAACGCCTCCGGCGCCCGCCAGGGCGTCAAAGCCCAGCCCGGCGAAATCGTCCTCCTGCGTGACGTCTCCGCACGCCCGGCCTACCGCCCCGCACCCCCGGGCATGGCGCTCATCGCCGACCCTTCACCGCGTCGCGAAATCGGCCACGCCCTCGGCACCTCCACCGGCATGGATGAACTCAGCGACGACGATTACGCCTCGCTCGGCTCCAACACCGGCGCCGGTGTTCCCCGCAGTTCCACCACCATCGAACGCGTCACCGGCCACACCGTCAACGGCACGCTCGGCAAAGTCACCGACAGCGGCATGCTGTCCAGCGGCCAGTTCAGCAACACCATCGGCGGGCCCATGGGCGCGGTCGGCAACGCCACGCGCGGCATCGGCGACCAGGTCCGCGGCGCGCTTGCCCAGTTCCCGCTCGGCCAGCCCGCAGGCGGGCCCGGCAAATGAACATCGTCCTGCGCACCGCCCTGCTCACGGGCCTGATGCTCGCGCCTCTGGCCGCGCATGCCCAGCAGAGCAACGATTACGCCGCGATGCTCTCCTACCTCAATCAGAGCCGCATCGACGGCCGCACGCTGGCCGGCGCCGACGGCGCGATCACCGTCAACATGGCCGCCGGTGACCTCAACCAGCAGGCCAACCTGATGGGCATCGCCAACGGCCGCAACGCCCACATCACCGTGGATGCGCGCCAGCAGCAGTCCAACAACCTCAGCCTCAGCGACACCGCCATGGATGCCAGCGCCACGCTCGGCGGCCAGGCACTGAACGGCGCCAGTGGCGTCGCATCGATCAATCAAGCCAGCGGCAATGGCAACGCGACGCTCAACGTCGTCACCGCCACGCTGGCGCAACAGGGCATACGCGAAACGAACGACGAGGCCTTGGCCGCGTCGGGCGCGCTCGCGTCAGCAGGGGGGCAGGGGGCCGTCAACAGCGGTCGGTCGGCCGGAACTCGCAGGGTGGCGGTCGAAGCCTCCGCGCTGCAGGGATTCGACGGCGTCCTGCAACTCAATCAGATCGCGGGATCCGGCAACGCCACCGCAAACCAACTGAGCATTTCGGTGCAGTCCACCCCGTGAGTAGTCACATCCACCCGATTGTCTGTGATGAGAGAGAGGGCACCATGAACACCAACATGAAACGGACCGTACTGGCCATCGCCGTCGCCGCTGCATCCGCCTCCGCGGGCGCCAGCGGCTGGGGCAACGATCGCGACAACCAGAACCAGAGCGCCAACATCAACCACCTGCACAACGTGGCTGAGACGCGCACCAACACGAACACCGATACCAACACCGAAACCAATACCACCACCAACACCGATACCGATTCGCGTACCTGGAACCGGACCTGGAACAACACCCGCAACAACAACAGCACCACCAACACCACCATCAACGACAACGTGACGAGCAACACCAACGTCACCAGCAACCGCAACGTGACCAGCAACCGCAACGTCACCGAGAACGTCAACAAGACCAGCAACATCCAGGCCGACGAACGCCAGGAAAAGAACAACCACGGCGTGGACGTCAACATCGAAAAGGACCTGCGCCTGAGCTCGGACATCAGCTTCTCGGGTGATCCGGAAATCACCGGCTCGATCGACATCGATTCGGCCGCCATCGCCGTCATCGACAACCGCCAGTCGGTCACCAACAACCTGGCCGGCAACAGCCTGGTGACCAACAGCGCCTCGATCGCCGACGACGTCGGTGCCGATGCCTCCGGCAACCTGGGCTTCAACGTCGCCGCCGGTGACAACAACGCGCAGGACAACGCCGCTTCGCTGTCCGCGGCCGATGCGTCCTTCAGCTTCGGCATGGCCGATGCGGAAGTCTTCGTCAACCAGTTCGGCGGTGGCAACACCACCATCAACTCCGGCGTGACCAACGCCGCAGGCCTGGGTGGCAATGCCTTCAGCGGTGCGTCCGGCAACATCGGCGCCAACGTCGCGTCCGGCAACAACAACGAGCAGAAGAACGCGCTCGCCGCGTCGGTGGCCACCAGCGCCTATGCGACCTCGAGCATCAGTTCCAACCAGGTGTCCTCCGGCAACACCGTCAGCAACGCCGGCTACCTGCAGTCGATGACCGACACCGTGGACGTGAACCTGAGTGGTCGCGTTGCCGGTGCCACGTTGGCGGTCGGTGCGGGCCGTTACAGCGGCACGGGGAGTGCCTACCAGAAAGACAACTACTACCTGGATACCTGGAGTGGCGCGCTGGATCACCCGAGCGGCAGCGAAACCGGTCACATCGACCTGGATAGCGATATCCAGAATGCCACCGCCAACCCGAATCGTCCGGGCGTGGGTGGCATTGCGTTTGACACCGATGAGCGCGGCACCAGCCAGTTCGTTGAACTGGGCGTGGCCGACCTCTACGCGAGCCTGAGCGGGACCGTGTCCACCACCCGCTGGGTGAACGTGGATGCGACCAACACCGCGGCGTTGTCCGGCAGTGCGTTCTCCGGCGCCTCCGGCAACATCGGGGTGAACGTGGCCTCCGGTACCGGCAACCTGCAGGCCAACAGTCTGGCCCTGGCGGTTGCGCAGCCCTCCACCGGCGGCGGTGGCGGCGGTCCGGAACAGTAAGGTTGTCCGTTTTCGCAAGCAGTACGCGTTGAGCGCAACAAACCCGGTCATCCGCCAATGACCGGGCTCCCCGGGAGCCCCTGTCCCTTCTCCCCCTTGGGGCAGGGGCTCCTTCCTGAGCCGGAGTCACGCATGTCCAGTCGTATGCGCACGTGGATGCTGGTGTGGGCCTTGTCGGTGCTGATGATGCCGATGGGGATCGTGCGTGCCGGCGATGTCGGCTTCAGTGGTGTGCTGCCCAACGGGGCAGTGCTCACCCAGCGCGTGGAAAGCATGCAGGAACGGCGCTTCCGCAATGTCGTACGGCAACACACCGATTACAGCTGTGGCGCAGCTGCGCTGGCCACGATCCTGCGCTACGCCTACCACCTGGAGGCGGATGAGGGCACGGTGATCGAAGGGATGATGGGGGTCTCGGATCCACAACTGGTGCACCAGCGTGGGTTTTCGCTGCTGGACATCAAGCGTTATGTCGAATCGATGGGCATGCGTGGACGCGGCTACCGCGTCAATGAAGAGCGCCTGCGCTCACTGCGCGTGCCCGGGCTGGTGCTGATGGATGTGCGGGGCTTCCGCCACTTCGTGGTCCTCAAACAGGTCCGTGGCGATCTGGTGGATGTCGCCGACCCGATCCTGGGCAACCGCAGCATTCCCGTCAGCGAATTTCTCCAGGCGTGGCCGTCGCGCGCCGTGTTTGTCGTGATCGGCAGTGACTTTGATCGCAACACGGTGCTGCTGCAGCCCGGTGAACGGCCGAGTGCCCGTTCGCTGTACGCCAGGCAGGGACCGATCACCGACGCCGAACTGGTCGACTTCGGATTCACCCATGCCGATCTGTTTTAAGGAGGCAACATGAACATCGCAACCTGGACGCCCGGCATCGTGCTGCTTGCCCTGCTGGGCATCGTGCCGGCGCATGCCGACGAAAGCCGGCCCGGCAAGGGATTGAGCGAAATCCCCGATCCGGAATTGAACCTCATGCGTGGCCGCTACACCGTCGGTGGCAACACCGTGGCGTGGTTCGGCGTCACGATGGTCTCGCAGTGGCAGACCGCCGGCGGGCAATCGGCGCAGAGCGCGCTGAAGCTGGGCATGGACTTCAGCCACGGCGGCAGCACACCCAGGATCAGCTTTGCGCCCAGTGTGAGCGTGACCGCGGCCGATGCACCGCTGCCGGTGACCCCCGGGCGCAGCGTCGATTCCAGCGGCCTGCAGAACGTGGCCGGCCTGAGCCAGAGCATCCAGGTGGCCGGTGACGGCAACCTGGCCAGCAACGCGACCCAGTTGACCGTGCGCGATGGCACCGCGCCCACCCCCACCGGCGAAGGCGTGAACCTGGCCAGCGTGCATCAGGGCGGCGTCAGTGCGCTGGCCCAGCTGGAAGGCAACACGGCCAAGGTGCAGTTGCAGATCGAGGGTGTCGGCGCGGTCCAGCAATGGATCCGCAATGGCAGCGTCGGCCAGAGCATCGCGCTGGGCAGTGATGGACAGTCGGTCACCAATCGGCTGCAGATCGATCTCGTCAGGCAGTCGATGGCCAACAACGTGCCGCTCAATCAGAACGTGGCGCAGGCGATGACGCTGGTACGCGGAGTAGGCATGGGGCCGGGCCAGTGATCCATCGGCACGGCAGGGGGAGCGTCAACACAACAGTGGGCCAAGGCAATGCACACGATGATCCGCGCAACACCGCTGGCGCTGGCGGCGCTGGCACTGATGGCGGCTGCGTCCGCCCAGGCGCAGGCCCAACAGCCTGCGCCCAATGACGAGGCCGACGTCAAGGCGCTGATGGCGCAGCTGGAAAGCCTCAAGGCCAACTACGCGCAGGAAGTACGGCGCCTGCGCGAGCTGGACATGCAGGTGCAGGCCATGCAGGCGCGGCTGACCGGCAAGACCGCGCCGGTTGCCTCCAGCGCGCCGCCCCCGCAGCAGGCACTGCCGGCGGGGACCCCGGCAGCACCGGCCAGTGCCGAGGGCTACGCCAGCTCCGCCGCCGAGGCTCAACAGGCCAAGCAGGAATCCCGGCGCAGCGTGGACGACGTCAAACAGCAGCAGGCGGCGCTGTTCAGCCGCCGCTTCACCATCGAAAACAGCCTGTCCTACGCGCGCTATGACCGCAAACAGCTCAGCCTCAACGGCTTCCTGGCGCTGGATGCGATCTTCCTGGGCAACATCGCCATCGAGAATGTGGAGTCGGACACGCTGACCTACAACCTGGCCGCACGCTGGGGGGTCAGCCCACGCCTGACCCTGAACCTGGATGTGCCCTACCTGGCCCGCAAGACGGTATTCCAGAAGGGCGGTGCCGGCGGTTCCGCGGCGGCCATCGCGCAGGAAGAAACGACCGGCAACGGCATCGGCGACGTTGGCGTGAGCGCCAACTACCGGTTGTTCGCCGAGCGTGGGCGGTTGCCGGAAACCGTGCTGACCGTGGGCGCGACCGCGCCGACCGGGCGGGCGCCGTATGGGCTGGACTGGAAGGTGCTCGAGCGCGATGACGATGACTTCATCCGCTTTGCCGTACCCGAGCAGCAACCGACCGGCAATGGCGTCTGGCAGGCGAACATCGGCCTGTCCGCCGTGAAAACCGCCGACCCGGCGATCCTGTTCGCCAACATCGGCTACATCCATTCTTTCCCGCGCAGCTTCGATGACATCGATGCGAATCCGGACACCACCAACCCGGGTGACGTGAAGCTGGGCGGCTCCTATTACTTCGGTGCGGGCGTGGCGTTTGCGTTCAACGAGCGTACCAGCCTGAGCATCTCCTTCAGCGACAAGCTGAGTGCGCGCGCCTCCACCCGCTACAAGAACGGCCAATGGCTCAAGGTGATCGGCAGTGACGCGAACGCGGGCACGCTCAACCTGGGCATCACCTATGCGCTCAACCAGAAGACCACCCTGGTCAGCCTGCTGGGCATCGGCCTGACCCCGGATGCACCGGACTTCACTTTGGCCTTCAAGGTGCCATACAGCCTGTGAGCGATTGCGCTCACACGCGGTAAGCGCCGGGTCAGCGCAGTTCGGGCAGCGCGAGCTGGTGCTTGCGGCAGAGGCGGTAGACGGTCACGCGCGAGACCTGCATGTGGCGCGCGCAGGCGGTAACGTTGAAATCGGCCTGGCGCAACGCATGCAGCAGGGTCTCGCGTTCGGCGATCTGCTTGGCGCCGTGCAGGCCGCGCTCGGCGCTGGCCACCAGCGGCTGGTTCAATTCCAGATCCGCCGCGGTGATGAGTTCGGCATCGCTGACGATCGCCGCACGCTGGACCCGGTTGAGCAGCTCACGCACGTTGCCTGGCCATGCGAAGCGCTCCAGCGCCTGCACCGCATCGGCAGTGAAGCCGCGCGCCCGGGTGACGTGGCGATGCCGGAAGCTGGCGAGAAAGTGGTGGGCGAGCATCGCGATATCGCTGCCACGCTCGCGCAGCGGCGGCAGCGGCAGGCGCAGGACATTGAGCCGATAGAAAAGATCGCGGCGGAAGTGACCCCGCTCGACCGCGGCTTCGAGATCGACGTGGGTCGCGGCCAGCACACGCACGTCCACCGCCAGCGGCCGGTTGCTGCCAACGCGCTCGACCGTGCCTTCCTGCAGCACGCGCAGCAGGTTGGTCTGCGCATCCAGTGGCAGGTCGCCGATCTCGTCTAGGAAGACGGTGCCGCCACTGGCTGACTCGAACAGGCCCAGGCGCCGTGCCGCCGCGCCGGTGAAGGCGCCGCGCTCATGGCCGAACAGTTCGGACTGGACCAGCGCGGCCGGAATGGCGCCGCAGTTCACCGCCAGGAAGGGGCGCGCATGCCGTGCTGACAGGGCATGCAGGGCCTGGGCGGCCAGTTCCTTGCCGGTACCGGTCTCGCCGGTGATCAGCACCGGCAGGTCCACCGGCGCGTACTTGCGTATCGCCGCGCGGGTGACCTGCAGCACCGCGCTGTCCCCGATCAGGGACTGCGGGCCATGCGTGGCGGGCAGGGGGACGGCACCGGCCAACTGCTGCAGCCGCTGCACCACGCGCGGCAGGTCGATCGGGGCGGCGTAGGTGTCCACGCAGGCTGCCAGCAAGGCATCCAGGACCGGCGAGGCCCGCAACGGCGCGGCCGGCAGCAACGCCAGCAGGCTCATGTGGCGGTGGTCGACCAGCAGCTGCTGCAGATGAGCCAGATTGGCCGGCACCACCGAGCGCAGGTCCAGCAGCCCCACGACCTGGTCGCTGCCGCGCATGCCGATGCCGGCGCATTGTTCGGGGGCCACGCTGCGGACCTGCCAGCCGGCCGCGGCCAGCGTCGCCCGTTCAAGCGCGAGAGGTTGCCCAAACCAGATCACACACCGGGCAGGAAAATCCGGGACAGCCGCCATGCGTCACCTTGTCGACGAGAATCTCGGGCGGTGTCTGCTGCCTGATCGGCTGCCACGGACGTGCCGCCCCACGTCCGGGTCCATCCCCCGCCGCGGCGCGTGTGCGCTGGGCGCGTCCTCCGCCGGGAAAAAGACGGTGACAGAGAAGGGAACGCGGATTGGGGCGGCCAGCGGCCATCGCCGCGGCCCAACGAAAAAGGCCGCTGCAGGGCAGCGGCCTTTCATCGAGGGGCTCAGCAGGGCGCGTCAGAGGTCGACGCGGCGGGCCTGCATGAACTTGCCACCCCAGTAGCCGCTGACCAGGCTGTCCACACGGACGTCCTTGCCAGTGCTCGGGGCGTGCAGGAAGCGGCCTTCACCCACATAGATGCCGACATGGTCCACACGGCCCTTGCGGCCGAAGAACACCAGGTCGCCAGCGGCCAAGGCGTTGCGATCGTTGATCAGCTGGGCGGCGCCGTCATGGGCCATTTCGCGCGAGACACGCGGCAGCTCGACGCCCAGCGCGGTACGGAACACATAGCCGACCAGGCCACTGCAGTCGAAACCGCTGTCCGGCGAGGTGCCGCCCCAACGGTACGGGGTGCCCAGCAGGGTCATCGCCCGGCGCAGCAGAGACTGGACCTTGCCGTTTTCGGCGGCGTCGCCGGCCACGGTAATCGCGCCGGTGCTGGCATCGTAATTGGCGAGCAGGCGGCTCAGATCGCCGGCGAACATCGCCGAACGGTCCATGAGGGGGATGGTGTCGTTGGCCGCCAGGTGCGGAAGCAGGGCGGCGAGGGTGGCGCTGGCAGCGGCATCGGCCTTGCTGCGGGCCGGCGCATCAGCCTTGGGCTTGGCCGGCGCGGAGGAATCGGGGGCAACAGTGACAGGGGTTGCAGAAGCGTCGGGGGCGATCGTCGGTGCGGACTGCGCCCAGGCCGGAAGGCTGGCCAGGCAGAGTGCTGCAGCGAGGAAAGCGGGTCGGGCGCGTCGCCGGGTTGCGGCGGTCTGGCCTTTGCAAGTCAGGTCGTCTGTCGTCACGCGGCGGTCACTGAATAAAAACGATGGGTGATGATGCCGTGTAAGCGCAGTGATTAGGTACAAATTCCGTTAATTTTTCGTTTACAACTGTGTGATGTGAGTCACAAATTTGTACCTTAGCCCTGTTCAGCTTAGTAAAGGACGCGTTTCGCCCCCGTGTAGTGGTCCTTCCAGTACGGGCCCCCCAGCGAGTCCAGCCGGACCGTGCCACCGGTGCTGGGGGCATGCACGAAGCGGCCCTCACCCACATAGATGCCGACATGGAAGACGTTGCCCTTGTCGCCGAAAAACACCAGATCGCCCGGCGCCAGGCGCTTGGGATCGATCTTCGGCCCCTGCACCGCGGCCAGATCGCGCGAGGTCCGCGGCAGGCGCAGGTCGAGCATTTCGCGGTACACATACGCGACCAGCCCGCTGCAGTCGAAACCCGATTCGGGGGTATTGCCACCGTAGCGGTAGGGCGTGCCGACCAGACCGATGGCGCGCATCAGCACCGCATTGGCGGCCTGCGGATCGTTCGGGGTGACGCTGGGCCAGACCTGGGTCGAGGCAGGCGGCGGGGCCGGGCGGGTAGTCTTGCCGCCACCGCAGGCGCTCAGCAGGGCGATGATCGCCAGCAGGGCCAGGTGGCCGGTCAGGCGGGTCAGGCGCGAAACTGGCGTCATGTGCATGTTGTCCGGATAATGCGCGACCTTAGAAGGCCGTCATGATGGCGGCGTATCCGGCAGGCCACAACCCGCCTCACCCGTCTGCCCTCGGCAGTCTCCAGACCAGAGTTGCGCATGAAGATCGAAAAAGACCGCGTCGTCCGTTTCCATTACACCGTCGCCGAGCAGGGCCAGGAGCCGATCGAGAGCTCCAAGGACCGTGATCCGCTGGCGATCCTGATCGGCCACGGCAACATCATCCCGGGCCTGGAAAACGCCATGATGGACAAGGAAGCCGGCGCCACCTTCGAGGTGGACGTCAAGGCGACCGACGCCTACGGCGAGCGCCGCGAAGGCCTGACCCAGCGCGTGCCCAAGAAGCACTTCGGTACCAGCAAGCTGGTACCGGGCCAGCAGGTCGTGCTGCAGACCAACTTCGGCCCGCGCGCGGTGACCGTGGAGAAGGTCGGCATGAGCGTGGTCGACGTCGACCTGAACCACCCGATGGCCGGCAAGGACCTGCACTTCAACGTCGAGATCGTCGACGTGCGCGAAGCCAGCAAGGAAGAAATCGAGCACGGCCACGTGCACGGCGACGGCGGCCACCAGCACTGAGTGCTGCGCCCCATCGTTGATCCAACGGCCCGCTTCGGCGGGCCGTTTTCGTTTGTGCGGCAGGCCGCCGTGTGCACGGCATAATGGCGGACCTGGTCAGCGGATTGCCTGTGAACGCAGCTTCTTCTCCTTTGCAGCCGGTGGGCGCGCACGAGCGCATCGCCGTCATCGATATCCTGCGCGGGTTCGCGTTGCTGGGCATCCTGCTGATGAACATGGAGGCGTTCAGCGGTCCGCTGGATCTGTCCTTCACCGGCATCGATCCGCACTGGCAGGGCGCCGACTACTGGGCCGACGCGGCGATCTACGTGCTGGTCCAGGGCAAGTTCTTCACCCTGTTCTCGCTGCTGTTCGGCGCGGGGTTCTCGGTCATGGCGCAGCGCGCCGATGCGGCCGGCCGCGCGTTCGCACCGTTCTATCTGCGCCGCAGCGCGGCCCTGCTGCTGATCGGCCTGTGCCATGCGCTGCTGGTGTGGTCCGGCGACATCCTGGTGATCTACGCCTTGATCTCGCTGCTCTTGCTCGCCTGCCGCGAAGCGCCGCGCAGCTGGTTGCCCGCGATGGGCGCGATCAGCTATCTGGGCGCGGCCGGACTGGTGCTGGTGCTGGGCGCACTGATGAGCTGGATGGCCAGCATGGAGCACACGCAGGAGCCGCTGCGCGAGGCCATCGCCGAGGCCCAGCGGACGATCGAACTGCAGCGGCAGGCGTACGCGCACGGCACGTGGGGCGAGGCCGTCGGCCAGCGCCTGCGCGACCTCGGTGCGATGCTCTCGGGCATCTTCGTGATTGGTCCGGAAGTGCTGGGCATGTTCCTGATCGGCAGCTGGTTCGCCCGCAGCGGCGCGCTGGCCGAGCCGGAACGCTTCGCGCGGCTGTATGCACGGCTGCGCTGGATCGCCCTGCCGGTTGGCCTGGTGTTGATGCTGGGCAGTGCGATCTGGCACCCGTACCAGGCCCCTGGCACGCTGGATCTTGCCGGTGGCGTGGCCTATGCCGTGAGTGCACTGGCCGGGCTGCTGATGTGCCTCGGCTATCTTGCCTGGATCGTGCACGGGCGCGCGCGCCTGCAGCTGCTGGCGCCGATGGGGCGGATGGCGTTGACCCACTACATCGGCCAGTCGCTGGTGTGCACCTGGGTGTTCTATGGCTACGGGCTGGGCGCGTTCGAGACGATGCCGCGGCTGTGGCAGATCCCCTTCGCGCTGGCGCTGTTCGCGCTGCAGGTCGGCATCAGCCATGTGTGGCTGCGCTGCTTCCGCTTCGGGCCGCTGGAGTGGATCTGGCGCGCGATGACCTATCTGCAGTGGCCGCCGCTGCGGCGGACCTGACACAGGGTGCCGCGCACCGTCACGTCTGGATCGCGGCCGGCCATGGCATGCTGGCGATGCGCATGAGCGTCGGCACCGGCCAGTTGATGGCAGACCTGATCAACGGCCCGCGCGCCGGCGATCGATCCTGCCCCTTACCGAGTTGAGCAATGCCAATGACGACGCAATACGACTATGACCTGATCGTGCTGGGCGGTGGTTCCGGCGGCTTGGCCGCGGCCTTCCGCGCCGCGCAGCATGGGCAGCGGGTGGCGATGCTGGAGCCGGGTGAACTCGGCGGGACCTGCGTCAATGTCGGCTGCGTACCGAAGAAAGCGATGTGGCTGGCCGCCGATCTCTCCGGCCGCATTGGCCTTGCCGCGGCGATGGGCTTCGATGTGCCGGTCCGCCCTTCGCTGGATTGGAAAGAACTGGTGGTCCACCGGCAGGCCTATATCGCCAACATCCATGCCAGCTATCTCAAGCGCCTGGATGAAAACAACGTGGTGCGCGTGCCGCGCCGTGGTCGGCTGGTCGACGCGCACACGGTGGAATGCAGCGATGGTGTACGCATCAGCGCCGCGCACATCCTGATCGCGACCGGCGCCCATCCGCAGCGCCCGGATATTCCCGGCGCCGAGCTTGGCCTGGTCTCCGATGATTTCTTCAACCTGTGCAGCGCGCCGGAGCGGGTCGCGATCGTGGGGGGCGGCTACATCGCGGTGGAACTTGCCGGGCTGCTGCAGGCCCTCGGCAGCCGCGTGACCCTGCTGGTCCGTGGCGAGCGCCTGCTGGAGCGCTTCGATGCGGAGCTCACCGGACAACTTGCCGAGAATCTGCGCCATCAAGGCGTGCAGGTCCACTTCGGTTATCGCCTGCGCGAGCTGCAGCGCGACGGCGACGGCGTGGTGGCGCTCGGGCACGATGGGCCGGCCGATGGTCGCTTCGATGCCGTGTTCTTCGCCACGGGGCGACGCGGCAACAGTGCCGACCTCGGGCTGGACGCCGTGGGCGTGGTGGTCGGGGAAAAGGGCGAGGTGGAGGTCGACGAGTGGCAGACCACGGCCGTACCCAGCGTGCACGCGGTGGGCGATATCGCCGGCAAGGTCGGCCTGACCCCGGTGGCGATCGCCGCGGCGCGCAAGCTGATGGACCGCCTGTTCGGTGGCCAGCCGCAGGCGAAGATGGACTATGAGAACGTGGCCAGCGTGGTGTTCTCGCACCCGGCGCTGGGCGCAGTGGGCTTGAGCGAAGAAGAGGCGTGCGCGAAACACGGCGACGTACGCGTGTACCGCAGCAACTTCCGCCCGATGCTGCAGGCGTTGGCCGACGGCACCCAGCGCAGCCTGTTCAAGCTGGTCTGTGTCGGGGAGGAAGAGCGTGTGGTCGGCGTGCACCTGCTGGGCGAGGCGGCCGATGAAATCCTGCAGGGCTTCGCACTGGCGGTGAAGATGGGCGTGACCAAGGCCCAGTTCGACGACACCGTGGCGATCCATCCGACCTCGGCAGAAGAAGTCGTCTTGATGCGCTGAAAGCGCATCAGCGGCGTGCACCCGCCGAAGCCGCAGCAGGAATCCGGTAGTGCCACGCCATGCGTGGCGACCGCGCACGAAGCGGCACAGCCTTACGCAGGCGCCGGGTCTGTCGGTCGGCCGAGCTCTTTCCGCCGTTGAAACAGGCTCGGAGCGCCGTTCCTCCCGTGTCTGCCGGCGCAAAACACCGCCGCCACGCATGCGACAATGGCCGCCCCACCTGCTGCCCAGCCGCCTCCGTGCGGCTGTCCGCCGTCCTGATGTCGTCACCCGCTTCCTCGCTCCCCACGTCCTCCAGCCGCATCGCCGCCGGCGGCATCGCCTTGGCCGCGATCGGGGCGATTGCCGCCTCGGGCAAGGCGGTCATCGTCAAACTCGCGTATCGGCACGGCGTGGATGCCACCACGCTGCTCGCACTGCGGATGCTGATGGCCTTTCCGTTGTTCGCGGTGCTGGCGGTATGGTCGGCGCGGCGCGCGCCGGCGTTGTCCTGGGGCGACCGCGGGCGCGTGCTGTGGCTGGGCTTCACCGGCTACTACCTGTCCAGCCTGCTGGACTTCCAGGGCCTCCAGTACATCAGCGTCACCCTGGAACGGCTGATCCTGTATCTGAACCCGACGCTGGTGCTGCTGATCAGCCTGGTCCTGCTGAAAAAGCGCCCCGGTCGCTGGCAGGTGGCCGCGCTGGTGCTCAGCTATCTGGGCGTCCTGCTGGCCTTTGGCCATGACCTGCAGCTGGAAGGCGGGCGCATCGTGCTGGGCAGCGCGCTGGTGTTCGCCAGTGCGCTGAGCTACGCGCTGTATCTGTTCGGCAGTGGCCAGGTGGTGGCGCGGATCGGTGCGATCCGCCTGACCGCCTATGCCAGCTGCGTGGCCTGCGTGCTGTGCGTGCTGCACTTCGGGGTGCTGCACCCGATGTCCGCCCTGGGCCAGGCCTCCCCGCCGGTGTATTGGCTGTCGCTGATCAATGCGACGGTCTGCACAGTGCTGCCCGTGATGGCGATCATGCTGGCGGTGAAGCGGATCGGCTCGTCGCTGGCCGCGCAGGTCGGTATGCTCGGTCCGGTCTCCACCATCGTGATGAGTCTATGGCTGCTCGACGAACCCATGGGGCCGTGGCAGATCCTCGGCACGGCCCTGGTCCTGCTCGGCGTGCTGCTGGTCAGCCGGGTGCGCGCGTGAACGCCGCTGCCGTGGGCGATGACCCGGCGGCGCAGGCGCGTGCACGTATTCTGGCGGTGATCCATGCCATCCCGCCCGGCCAGGTGATGGGCTACGGCCAGGTCGCCGCCAAGGCCGGGCTGCCGGGCAGGGCGCGGCTGACCGCACGCGTGCTCGGCATGAATGACGATCCCGATCTGCCGTGGCACCGCGTGCTGCGCTCGGATGGCCGCATCGCGATGCCGGAAGGCTCGGCTGGCTGGAAGGAGCAGAGCCAGCGGCTGCGCGCCGAGGGCGTGGTGATCGAGCGCGGGCGGGTCAAAGGAATGCCGGTGGCCGGTACCAATGATCTGGATGCCGCCCTGTGGGGACCGGGCTGACGCTGCCTGCGGGTTGAACGCGGGCGCTGGCGCGCAGATCGCAGCCCGGTGCTGCGGCTATGATGGAGGTAGTTCCAAAGGATGCCCCCATGTTTCCCCGCCTGCCTACCGTCACCAAAGCGTTGTTGATCGCCAACGCCGTGCTGTTCCTGCTGCAGCAGCCGTTCCTGCTCGGCAATGCCACGTTCGAGCCCTTCATGCTGCAGCCCCTGGGCGGCGGCTTCGATCCGTTCTCGCCCGGCGGCAACTTCCAGCCCTGGCAGCTGCTGACCTATGGCTTCCTGCATGGCAGCTTCGGCCATCTGTTCTTCAACATGCTCGCGCTCTTCATGTTCGGCGCGCCGTTGGAACAGACCTGGGGCGAGAAGCGTTTCCTGACCTATTACCTGGTGTGTGTCGCCGGTGCCGGCCTGTGCCAGCTGCTGGTCGGCATGATGCTGGCCGACCCGGCCACGGTGCTGGGTGCCTCCGGCGGTGTGTTCGGTCTGCTGCTGGCCTACGGCATGCTGTTCCCGAACCAGCGGGTGATGCTGCTGTTCCCGCCGATCCCCATGAAGGCCCGTACCTTCGTGATCGTGTTCGGCGCGATGGAACTGATGCTGGGCGCCACCGGCTGGCAGCCGGGCGTGGCCCATTTCGCGCATCTGGGCGGCATGCTGTTCGGCTGGCTGCTGATCCGCTACTGGCGTGGCCAACCGCCGTTCAACAACCGGCGACCGCCGGGCCCGCCGAAGCGCCCCAATCACCTGCGCAGCATCAAATAACAGCAAATAAGAGGGACGGAGGGGATTAATAATCCCCTCCGTCCCCGTTAAATAAAAAGGGCGCCCAGTGGGCGCCCTTGTCGTTTCTGCTGTGCAGCGGGGCTCAGCGCCAGACCTTGATCTGGTCGTTGTCCACGCGTTGCATCGGCTGGCCGGGCTTGCAGGTGAAGGTGGCACCGAAGGCCGGCAGGTTGGACAGCGGGCCGTTGGTGCGCCAGCGGCCCGGGGCCAGGATGTCCGAGCTCAGGCGCTGGGCGGCGACGTTCGGCGAGAGCTGCTGCGGCCACAGGCTCGCCCAGGCACGGAAGAAGCCCTGCTGTGCGGCAGGCTTGGCCGCCGGCTCAACGGCCTTGTAGGCCTCCCACGCCAGCTCGAGGCCGGCCAGGTCGGCCAGGTTCTCTTCGCGGGTGAGTTCACCGTTGACCTTGGCACCCTTCACGCCCGGGTAGTCGTAGCCGCTGTACTGGGCGGCCACGCGGTTGCCGAACAGGGTCCAGGCGGTCTTGTCGGCCGGGGTCCACCAGCTGCGCAGTTCGCCCTTGGCATCCACCAGCGCGCCCTTGGCATCGATCGCACGGGTCAGCTCGTGCGCGACCAGCGCGCCGTAGCTGCCGAACAGGTCGGCGGTATCGCCCTTGGCATTGAACACCGGGCCCTGCAGCACGGCGGCGGTGACGATCAGGCGGTTCTGCGCGATGTCGTAGGCCAGGGCCGGCTGCTGCGGCAGCACATCCCAGCGGCGGTCGGCGTTGCCCTTGCCGATACGCTTCATCTCTTCGCGGTGGCGCCAGGTCGAGGCGATCAGCATGTTGCCGCCGAAGCTGCCACGGCCCATCGGCTGCACGGTGTAGTCCAGATCGCGCAGCGGGGTGCCGATCTCGATCTTCAGCGCGGCCAGCTTGGCCTGTGCTTCGGTCTTGGCCTCATCGCTCATCCAGGTGCTGCGCTTGACCGCATCGATCTGCACTTCGCGGATCTTGTCCACCACCAGCGCCGCCTTGCGACGGTCGTCGGCCGACAAGTGCTTGGCGGCATACTCGCGGCCGACCATCGGGCCGGCGGCGACGTTGATCGCATCCAGCACCTGCTCCCAGCGTGCCGGCGGCAGGGTCTGGCCACGCATCACACGGCCACGGAATTCGAATTCGGCATCGCGGTAGGCCTTGGACAGGTACGGGGCCATCGCATCACCCACGCGCCAGCGCAAGTAGACCTTCCACTGCTCCGGCTTGAGCCGGGTAACCATGCCGTCGAGCTGCTTGAACAGCGCCGGATCGGACAGCGAGACCAGGTCGTCATTGACGCCCTGCGCCTTCAGGAAGGCCTCCAGCTGCAGGTTGCGGTAACGGCTGTTGAGCTCCTTGGTGGAGATCGGCGCGTAGTTGTTGAACGGGTTGTTGATGCCAGCCAGCGACTGCGCATTGCGCGCCAGTTCGGTTTCCAGCGCGATCACCGACTGCGATTCGGCATCAAGCTTGTCCGCCGGGGTGCCGGTCAGCGCCAGCACCTGCTTGACGTAGGTGCGGTAGCGCGCCATCAGCGCGACGGTGTCGGCATCGGTACGGGTGTAGAACGCCGGGTCCGGCAGGCCCATGCCGCCCTGCATGAAGTAGCCGATGTGGCGGTCCAGCGCCTTCAGATCCACGTCCGGGGCGAAGTTGAAGGCCACCGGGATGCCGACCTGGTGCAGCGCGGCGATCGAGGCCGGCACGTCCTTGGCCTTCTTGATCGCATTGATGCGGGTCAGCAACGGGGCGATCGGGTTGGAGCCGTCGGCTTCCACCGCGGCCTCGTCCAGGCCGCTGGCCCAGAAGTCGCCGAGCAGCTTCTGCACGTTGCCCTGCGGGGCGGTCATCGCGCCATCCAGCAGTTCACGCTGCTGCTGGCGTGCGCGGTCGGCCAGCTGGCCCAGTGCGGTGGTGGCACCGGTCTGCGGCACCGGATTGGCTTTCAGCCAGGTCGCGTTGGTGGCCTCGTAGAAGTCGCTGCACTGGGCGCTGACGGCCGGCGCGCGGGCGGCGGCCTTCTTCTTCGGCGCGGCGTGCGCATCGGGAGCAGCGACAAGGGTGACCAGGCTGATGCCCAGGGCAATGGCAAGCGGACGGAAGTTGGGCATGTAAAGCAAATCCATCGAGGATTGAAGATCGCGCGAGTGTATCAAGCCGCGACGCATGGCGGCATGCAAGGAAGGGGAGGTAAGGGGCACCGTGGGCCAGGCGGGGCTGCGGCACAAAAAAGCCCCGCCGGAGCGGGGCAGGAGAGAGCACGGCCGGCCAACCAGGGCCCGGCCAGGTGGCCGGGCCCTGCAGGGTGGATCAGAAGTCGTATCGAGCGCTCAGGCGGACCTGGCGCGGGGAGTTGTAGTTCAGTGGCTGGTTGTAACGCGGATCCGGGGTCACCCGGTCGGTCGCGTAATTGCTGTAGTACGACCCGGCAACCTGGCGATTGAGCACGTTCAGAACGTCCGCCTGCAGGCTCAACTTGTTGTCCGCCCAGTTCGGCGTGTAGGCCAGCGACAGGTTGAGGTTGAAGCCCCACGGCGTGGTGCCGTTGTCGCCGCGTGGCGAGAACCGGTAGTCAGCCGAAGGCGGAATGTAGCCGGCACTCCCCGGGGCGGTGCCGCTGCCGGCCAGGCCACAGAAGTGGTAGTACGCGCCGTTGTACAGGCCCTGGTCCGCAGTCGGGTAATAGCTGGTGCACGAACGCGGGCGGCCGGAGTCGATCAGCAGGGAGCCACCGACGCGCCACTCGGGCGTGATCCGGTAGGAACCGTAGGCCTTGATCTGGTGCGCACGGTGGTTCGGCAGCGGGCCATTGGCGCCGACCATCAGCTGCGGCAGATCCCAGTCCTGGGTCACCGAGACGTCGGTCTGACCGCCCGCGCCGGTATCGAGATCCGATGCCAGCTGGCCTTCGGTATTGCCGTAGTTGCGGGCGAAGGTGTAGTTCACCTTGCCGTAGAACCTGTCACCGATCGAGCCTTCCAGGAACAGGTCAACCGCGTAGTACCGGCGCTTGAGCTTGGGCAGATCGAGTTCGGCGGCGGAGTAGGTGTGCTTTGCCAGCGTACCGTCGGCCTGCTCTTCCCAGAACGTGTTGCCTACCCCCGGGTTGAAGATGAAGCAGCCGCCTCCCAGTGCCGGGGTGCAGGTGTCATCGATCGCACTTTTCAGGTCACGGTAGGTCACCTTGGCACCCCATACGGCGTTCTCGCCCCAGGCCTGTTCCATGCCGACGATGAATTCGTCCTGGTAATGCGATTTCAGGTCGACCGCGGCAACCGTGCGCGGATCGGGTGCATCGCCGCATTCCAGGTTGGAGGAGATGGCGTTCGGGTTGCCGGGGCAGGTATAGCCCAGGCTCGGATCGACGGGAACGTTGACCAGTCCGGTCGGCGTACCATCGGCAGCAACGCCGGTATAGGTGAAGTACTCCATCGTATACAGCGAGCCGGAGGCCGCGCGGACCGCAACGTTGTTGGGCAGGGCCAGGTGATAACGGCCCGCATTGGCGAACAGCTTCAACGAAGCATCGCCATGGACATCCCAGACGCCACCCAGGCGCGGTGCCCACTGGTTGTCCTGCTTGACGTACACCTCATCGGCGCTGGTGAAGTTCTTGAAGGTCTCGTTGCGCAGGCCCAGCGTCAGCAGGACGTTGTCGCTGACCTGCCAACGGTCCTCGAGGAACTGCGCGGACTGTTCGGTTCTTACCTTGGCGATCTGAGTGTAGTACTGCTGGCGAACGTAGTACCCCTGGCTGCCCAGGCCACCGGCCGAGGCCGGCGAACCGACGCCATGGGAAGCATCGATGGCGGCATTGGGGTTGTTGGAACGGCTGTACACCCAGATGAACCCGCCGCCGTACTCGCTGCCGGTGTACGACTCTGCTTCCATGACATCCAGGCCGGCGCGCAGGTCATGGTTGCCCAGGCGATAGCCCACGTCCAGGCGCCAGCCCTTGGTTTCATCGTAAGCACCGGGGACGTTGACCGTGGCGGCCGTCCAGCAGCCGGCATAGTTTGCGGCCGGAATGCCGGGTGCGCGTGCGGTGGCCACGGCGGACGTGCGCGGGCAGGCCGGATCGTAGCCCCACGGACTCTGGCTGTGATCGATCTTCTGGGTGCCGTACAGCGCCGACACCGTGAGGTCATCGGTCAGATAGCCGGTGTACTTGCCGATGTACAGTTTGGACTTGTCCTCGTTGCTCGTGCCCGCGTTCTGCTCGTTGCCGTGGGTGAAATCGGCGTAGTTGAAGGTATAGCCGGCGCTGTCGTACTTGGTGACGTCGGAGATGCCGGTGAACTCAAGCAGGTGATTGTCAGTGATGTTCCAATCGATCTTCGCTGCCCAACGCGGATACTCGTAGGAGTATTCCTGCCATGCGTTGGTGGTCGTTGCAGCGGCCTGGCTCGTCGATGCCACGCCGGCACCCTCACGCTTGGTCACCTCGACATTGGCGTAGATGAACAGTTTGTCCTTGACGATCGGGCCGCCGACGTACGCGCCGGTGGTCTGGGTCCAGCTCTGGTTCTTGTTCCGCAGCTGGTACAGCTGGCCATCCGTGCGCTTGGTCGGATCCGGATTGTCCGCACCGTAGAAACCAGTATCGGCGAAGTTGCTGTTGCGCGGGCTTGCACGCAGGGTTTCCGGGCTCCAGTAGGCGTAGCCGCCGCCACTCCATTCATTCGTGCCGCGCTTGGTGACGATGTTGACGACACCACCAGTGGCACGACCGAATTCGGCGCCGTAGCCACCGGTCAGGACCTGCTGCTGCGAGATCGCATCGAAGGGAAGCGTGGTGAAGCCGATCGACGACAGCGGGTTGGTCACCGCGAAGCCATTGATGTAGAACGCGTTTTCGGACGATGCGGCACCGCCGAAGCTGGGGACCGTGACGCCACCGGAGGTGTAGCTCGCGTTGGAAATCACGCTGGGCGCCAGCAGCGCCACGCTGGCGATGTCACGGCCGACCGCGATCTCCTGCAGCTGTTCCGAGGTGAATACCGTGCGGGTGTCGGTCTGGCTGACGTCGATCTTGGGCACGGCCGTCGCCCTGACCTCGATGCGGTCCAGCTCCTGGACTCCGGTGCCGGAAAAGGAAACCTCGGTGCCACTGGCGATCACGACCTGCACCCGTTCGCGGACTGCGATCACCTGGCCATCTTTCTCGACGGTCACCTTGTAATTGCCGTTCGGCAGATCGCTGGCACGGTAGCGACCATTGCGGTCGACGGTCACGGTGCGGCTGGTACCGGTGTCCAGGTTCTGCACGCTGATGGTGCTGCCAGGTTCGCCGGTACCGTAGATGTTGCCGGTAACGGACTGCGCGTGCGCTGCCCCGGCCAGGCACAGGCCCAGCGCGATGGTCAGGGTGGCCCGGCGAAGCGGCATGGTTTGCTTGATCATCAACTTCCCCCATTCAATTGAAAGAATTAACGGGTGCTTAATGAAGCCCCGATAGCTGAATATCAAATAAATACGGCCATTGCAATAATTCCGTCATTTCGTTTTTACATCAGAGACACAGTGATCCAGTTGTTTCCCTAATGAAAAGAGAAGGATGCTGAACGACGAAGGCCCGGGTTTCCCCGGGCCTTCGACTGGTCAGACGCTCAATGAATGGCAGGCGTTACCAAATCACGACCTGCTGGTCGCCGGCACGCACCATCGGCGAACCGGCCTTGCACTGGAACGCAGCGGCGAAGGTCGGCAGGTTCGACGGGGCACCCATCGCGCGGAACTGCGCCGGGGCATGCGGGTCGGTCGCCAGACGGACCTTCATGTTCTCCGGGGTGTACTTGGTGCGCCACACGGTGGCCCAGTTGAAGAAGAAGCGCTGGTCGCGGGTGAAGCCGTCGACCTTCGGATCTTCCTTGCCGGCCGAGGCCTTCTGCAGGGCATCGTAGGCAGTGGCCAGGCCACCCAGGTCGGCGATGTTCTCGCCCAGGGTCAGCTTGCCGTTGACCGGCTGGCCGTCCACCTTGTAGCCGTCGAACTGCTTGATCAGCTTGCCGGTCAGGCCGCTGAAGTTCTTGGTGTCGGCCTCGGTCCACCAGTTTTCGAAGTTGCCGGTCGGCCCGAAGCGGCTGCCCTGGTCGTCATAACCGTGGGTCATTTCGTGGCCGATCACCGCACCGATGCCGCCATAGTTCAGCGCGTCATCGGCCTTCGGATCGAAGAACGGCGGCTGCAGGATGGCGGCCGGGAACACGATCTCGTTCTGCAGCGGGTTGTAGTAGGCATTGACCGTCTGCGGGGTCATGCCCCACTCGGTCTTGTCCACCGGCTGGCCGATCTTGGACAGGGCGAACTTGTAGTTGAACGCGTTGGCGGCACGTACGTTGCCCAGGTAGCTGTCGCGGCCGGTGGTCAGGCCGCTCCAGTCGCGCCACTTGTCCGGGTAGCCGATCTTCGGGGTGAAGGTTTCCCACTTGGCGATCGCCTTGGCCTTGGTTTCGTCGCTCATCCAGGTCAGGCCCTGGATGCGCTCCTTGAGGGCGGCGGCCAGGTTCTTGACCAGTTCTTCCATCTTGGCCTTGGCTTCGGGCGAGAAGGCGACCTTGACGTACAGCTGGCCGAACGCATCGCCGGCATCGTTTTCGATCGTGCCCAGCACGCGCTTCCAACGCGGCTTCTGTTCCTTCTGGCCGTTGAGGGTCTTGCCGTAGAAGTTGTAGTTCTCGTTGACGAAGGCATCGGCCAGGTACGGCGAGGCGCCATCGACGGTGTGGAAGCGCAGGTAGGCGCGCCACACCGACGGATCGGTGTCGCCCAGTGCCTTGCTCACTTCCTGGTGGAAGCTGGGCATGGCCAGCGAGAACTTCTCCGGCGCGGCGATGCCCTGGGCCTTGAAGAATTCGGTCCAGCTGAAGTTCGGGGTCAGCTTGTCCGCGTCGGCCACAGTGACCGGGTTGTAGAACAGCGAGACGTCACGCGAGAGCTCGACGCTGGACTTGGACGCCTTGGCCAGGCGGGTTTCGAACTTGACCACGTCGGCGGCCTGCTTCTCCGCATCGGCGGTCGCCACGCCGGCCAGTTCCAGCACCTTGGCCACGTGGGCCTGGTAAGCCTTGAGCTTGTCGGCGTTCTTGGCGTCGGTGTAATAGGTGGTGTCCGGCAGGCCCAGGCCGCCCTGGCTGGCGTAGGCCAGGTTCATGCTGGAATTCTTGAAGTCCGCTTCCGGACCGAAGCCGAACAGCACGTTCTCGCCCTTGGCTGCGCTGGTGCGCAGGTAGTTGGCGATCGCATCCTTGTCCTGCAGGCCGTCGATGGCGGCCAGGTCGGCCTTGATCGGCTCGATGCCCTGGGCGTTGATCTTGGCTTCGTCCATGCCGGTGGCCCAGAAGTCGCCGACGATCTTCTCGATGCCGGCCGGGTTCTTGACCGCCGCGACCTGCTCGGCGAGCTGGTGCTGCACGGCGACCGAACGCTCGTCCAGGATGGTGAAGGCGCCCCAGCTGGTGCGGTCGGCCGGAATCTCATTGGCGGCCAGCCACTTGCTGTTGACGTAGTCGCCGAACGCACCGCAGGCGTCCATGCTGGTGTCCAGATCGGACGGGTGGAAGGCGTTGTAGGCCGGCAGCTTGCTCTCGTCGAGCTTGTACTCGGTGGCGGCCGTGGCCGCCGGCGCGGCGGTGGAGGCTGCGCTGTCCGTCGCCGGGGTTTCGTTCTTGCCGCAGCCGACCAGCGCGGCCGAAACGGCCAGGGTCAGCAGTACCAGTTTGGGTGTACGAGCGATCACGTGATTGGCCTCCAGGCCGGAAAGTCATGCAGGAATGGCCCCGAAGGGCCTGTGGGCCAGACGATACGCCGCCGGCCCGGCCTGCAAGGGTGTCGAAGGTCATGGCCGATGGCAAGAGGCCTGATCCGGTCAACTGCGGACGTGGCCCCGGCCCGGAATGGCCAAGGAAAAGCCCCGCCTTGCGGCGGGGCCTGGGGGTGTCATCCCGGGTTCGGCTTAGTTGGTCTTGGTGCCGAAATCGTACTTGGCCTGCACATACACCGCCCGACCGTACGGGTTGTAGATGCTGCTGTTGTACGGCGAGGCGATGTTGCCGGCGTAGCTGTGGGCCTGGCCGTCGGGCATCTTGTTGAACACGTTGTTGACCATCAGCGACAGGGTCAGGTTGTCCAGTGCCCGGTAGTTCACGCTCAGGTTGTAGGTGGTGTACGAGCCCCACTTGCCGGCTTTGTAACCGGACGGGTGGACGTAGTCGAAGCTCTCGCCCAGGTAGGACATGTAGTTCGGCGTCTTGCCGATGTAGTTGAAGTACAGCGTGGTGGTCCATCGGTCCTTGGCCCAGCCCACCGAACCGTCGGTACGGACCTTGGCGTAGGCGTCGTAGTACCACATCGCATACGGGTCGCGCAGCAGATCCAGATAGTCGTCGCCCGGCTGCGGCTGCAGCTCGCGCTTGAGGATGTTGGTGTAGTTGCTGGCGAACTGCAGCGAGCCGAAGCGGCCGATGTCCTGCACGTACTTGAAGCTGGCCGTCAGGGCCTGCAGGTTCTGGCGCGCGACGTTGAGCTTGGGCGTGAAGATCTGCTCGATGTTGCCGGCGGCATCGCGGGTGATCCAGTCGGCGACGTTCTCGCAGCTGGCCGAGGTCGGGTTGCCCTGGCCATTGCGGCAGTAGTATTCCGCGCGCAGCAGCTGGTCCGAGCTCAGGGTGTCGACTTCGTTGTCGATCTTCCAGTTGTAGTAGTCCACCGAGACCGAGAGGTTGTTCATCGGTGCCCAGACCACACCGGCATTCCAGACATCGGCGGTGATCGGTTCCAGTTCCGTATTGCCGGCCTGCACGCCGAACACCGACTCGTTGCCGTACGGGCAGGCGAGGGTATCGGCCGGGGCGTAGCCGAGCTGGCCGCAACGGTAGTAATCGACCGCGCCGTTGGCGTAGTAACCGCTCTCGCCCTGGAAGGCGTCGGGCAGGGTCGGCGCACGGAACGCGGTGCCGTACTTGCCACGGAACAGCAGGCTTTCGATCGGACGGAACTCCACGCCGACGCTGTAGGTGGCCTTGTCGACGGTGTTGTCGGCGATCTTGTAGGCGTCGTAGCGACCCGAGCCGGTAACGGTCAGCGAGTCGATCAGCGGCAGGCGCAGTTCGGAGGTCACCGCGTAGTTGCTGCGATGGCCATTACCGGCCACCGAGGTGGTGCCCCACACGCTGCCGTCCATCAAGCGTTCGTCCGGACGGTAGTCCCAGCCTTCGCTGCCGGCTTCAGCCACCACGGCGAAGCCTGCATCGCCACCGGGCAGGGTGAACAGCGAGCCGTTGGTGATCTGGAAGCGGCCCAGGTTCTGCCAGGTCTTGCTCTGGTTGTAGGTATAGCCGGTGAAGCTCTGGAAATCGCCGGCCGGCAGCTGCGAATAGAACGCGCCCCAGTTCGGGCTGTAGATGTTGTAGCCGTCATCGGTGGTGCCCAGCACGGGGCCGAGCACGCGGTTTTCGAAGTAGCTGTCAATGTCATCGGCCCAGCGCACGAAGCCGCGCTCGGTGAGCTTGTATTCGCCACGGCTGAAGCTGGCGCTGTAATCCCAGTTGCCGAAAGTGCCGCGTCCGCCCAGCGTGACCTGGTAGGCCTTGTTGCGGTCGGTGTTGAGGATGTCCTTGTAGCCGTTCGGCCCGATGTCCTCAGGCGCGAACGCGCGCTGCAGGTTCATGTACTGATCGGTGTCCTGGTCATAGAACGCGCCGAAACTCAGGTCGCTGCCCCAGAACGTGTAACCCGAACCCGGCGTGTACTTGACCTCTTCCAAGCTGTACAGCGCATCGGCGAACAGGGTGAAGTTGTCGTTCACATCGAACGTCATCGAGCTATAGAACTGGCTGCTCTCCTTGTCGTTCTTCAGCGTGCGGTAGCCGGCGCCGTAGGCCGAACCGCAGGACTCGCCGGCCGCGCGGGTGCCCAGCACGGTGGTGCCGCCGAACTGGCCGGCGACGCTGGCGCAACGGGTCGGATCCATCATCACGAACGCATTGTTATCGGCGGGCAGATAGACCAGGAAATCATTGGCCGGCACCTGCGCGCTGTAACCGACGCGGTTGTTGGTGCGGGTCAGATCGCGCTGGTAGCCCCAGATCGGATTGCTCTTTTCGTACTGCACGTTGACCAGTGCATTGAAGCGGTCATCGGCGCTGTTGAAGCCCTTGGCGCCGCTGACGCGGATGTTGTTCCCGCCGCCTTCGGTGGTGGCGCCGCCGCGGACGTTCAGTACGCCGCCTTCCATGCGTTCTTTCAGGATGATGTTGACCACGCCGGCAATGGCGTCCGAGCCGTACAGCGAGGACTGGCCGCCGGGCAGGATTTCGATGCGCTCGACGATGTCGATCGGAATGCCGCTGAGGTTGTTGAAGGCGTCGCTGCCGTTATAAAGCGCCGGATACTGCAGCATCGGCCGGCCGTTGATCAGGTACTTGGTGTAGCCCGGGTCCAGACCGAACATGCCGGCCGCTTCAGCGCCCTGGGTGAACGAGGCGGCAGTCTGGCCGCCCTGCAGGCCACCGGTGGTCAGCGAGGACTGCTGCAGCACCTCGGAAATGCTGGTGAAGCCGCGGGTCTGGATGTCTTCGGCGGTGACGGTCAGCACCGGTGTGTGGTTCTCGATCTCGGTCTGCGGGATCAGGGACCCGGTGACGGTGACGCGGTCGAGATTGGTGGCGGCGTTGTCCTGCGCGAAGACGGTGGCGCTGGTGAGCAGCAGGCCGGTGAGGACGGCGGCGGCAAGCGGATGGCGCGAGATCGAATTACCTTGGCGAGACATGTGTAACCCCGTGTAGTGGTGATGTCGTGGCTTTCCCTTCCGTGGGACGTCTTGATGGCGTTCAACGGTGACCGGTCCCATGGCTGTGTGACCATCCTTGGACGTTTTATTTTTCGTTCAGTTGGAGCCGGTGTGCGGCGAACGTAACACACGCTTAACGTGAAATACGCTGAATGGTCATCCGCGATGCGCGTGAAAAAACAACTTGGTGTGAAAGGTGTTGAAAAACAGTCATCTGCCGAACCATGAAAATTTATTCATGTTTGAATCATGAGCAAACGCTGAATACGCCGGTCATTAACAAGTGAGATTAAATCGCCTGCCGCATTCCGGATGAAGGTGGCCCGACATGAAAAAGCCCCGCCTTGCGGCGGGGCTCTGTGTGTCATTTCACCGGCAGGAATTACTTGGCGCCGAACTCGTACTTGGCCTGCACATACACCGCACGACCGTAGATGTTGTAGAAGTAATTGTTGTAAGGCGTACCCGAGGTGCCCGGGTAGTTGCTCGCCTGGTTGTCGGGCATCTTGTTGAACACGTTGTTGACCATGACCGAGAAGGTCATGTTCTCCGCCGCGCGGTAATTCACGCTCAGGTTATAGGTGGTGTAGGAACCCCACTTGCCGGCCTTGGCGCCCGAGGGATGCACGTAGTCATAGCCGTTGCCGGCATAGGCCAGGTAGTTCGGGGTCTTGCCGACGTAATTGAAGTACAGCGTGGTGGTCCACTTGTCCAAGGCCCAGGCCAGCGACCCGTCCGCGCGCACCTTCGCGTAGGAATCGTAGATCCACATGTTGTACGGATCGCGCAGCAGGTCCAGATACTCATCGCCCGGCTGCGGCTGCAGCTCGCGCTTGATCATGTTGGTGTAGTTGGTGGAGAACTGCAGCGCACCGAAACGACCCAGTTCCTGCACGTACTTGGCACTGGCGGTGATGGCCTGCAGGTTCTGGCTGGCCACGTTCATCTTCGGGGTATAGATCTCATCCAGCACGCCGGACGCATCACGGGTGATCCATTCGTTGACGTTGTCGCAGCTGGCCGAGGTGTTGTTGACCAGACCATTGCGGCAGTAGTACTCGGCCAGCAGCAGCTGGTCAGAGCTCAGCGTGTCGACTTCGTTCTTGATCTTCCAGTTGTAGTAATCGACCGAGAAGGACAGATTGTTCAGCGGTGCCCAGACCACGCCGGCATTCCATACATCGGCGGTGATCGGCTCCAGGTCCGGGTTGCCGGCACGCTGGCCGAACACCGAGACGCTGTCATACGCACAACCGGTGGTGTCGGTCGGAGCGTAGCCTGCCTGGCCGCAACGGTAATAGTCGGTGGCGCCGTTGGCGTAGTAGCCGCTCAGGCCCTGGAAGGCATCGGAGAGGCTGGGCGCGCGGAATGCGGTGCCGTACTTGCCACGGAACAGCAGGCTCTCGATCGGGCGGAACTCGACGCCGACGCTGTAGGTGGCCTTGTCGACGGTGCTGTCACCGATCTTGAACGCGTCATAGCGGCCCGAGCCGGTGACGGTCAGCGAATCGAGCAGCGGCAGGCGCAGTTCGGAGGTCAGCGAGTAATTGCTGCGGTGGCCGGCACCGGCCACTGCGGTGGTGCCCCACACGCTGCCATCCATCAGGCGCTCATCCGGGGTGTAGTCCCAGCCTTCGCTACCGGCTTCGGCGACGACGGCGAAACCGGCATCACCGCCCGGCAGCGAGAACAGCGAGCCGTTGGTGATCTGGAAGCGCCCCAGGTTCTGCCAGGTACGGCTCTGGCTCTCGGTATAACCGGTGAAGGTGGCGAAATCACCGGCGGGGATCGGCGCATAGAAAGCCTCCCAGTTCGGTGCAAACACGGCGTAGCCGCTGCGGGTGCCGAGCTGCGGGCCCAGCACGTGTTCTTCAAAGTAGTTGTTGATCGGGTCGGCCCAGCGCACGAAGTTGCGCTCGGTCAGCTTGTACTCGCCGCGGGTGAAACTGGCGCTGTAATCCCAGTTGCCCAACGTGCCGCGGCCACCCAGGGTCACCTGGTAGGCCTTGTTGCGGTCGGTGTTGAGGATGTCCTTGTAGCCGTTGGCACTGATGTCTTCCGGTGCGAAGGCGCGCTGCAGGTTCATCCACTGGCCGCTGGTCTGATCCCAGAAGCGACCGTAACCGGAGGCTGTGCCCCACCAGGTGTAGTTGGAGCCGGTGACGTACTTGACGTCCTCGTAGCTGTACAGCACGTCGCCGAACAGCTGCAGGCGGTCGTTGACGTCGAAGGTGAACGAGCTGTAGACCTGCGCGCTGTCCTTGCCGTTCTTGACGGTCTTGTAGCCCGGGCTGTAGATCGAGCCGCAGGACTGGCCGGCCGCACGCGTGCCTAGCACGGTGGTACCGCCGAACTGCCCGGCGACGTTGGCGCACAGGTTCGGATCCATCATCAGGTAGGCGTTGCCGGCGGCCGGATTGACGACCAGGAAATCGTTGGTCGGCACCTGGGCGGTATAGCCCTTGCCATTGGTGGTCCTGGTGACGTCGCGCTGGTAGCCCCAGATCGGGTTGCTCGATTCGAACTGGGCATTGACGAGCACGTTGAGGCGGTCATCGGCACTGTTGAAGCCGGTTGCCCCGCTCACGCGGAAGGTGCTGCCGCCGCCTTCGGTGTAGGTGCCGCCGCGCACGTTGAGCACGCTGCCGTCCATCCGCTCTTTCAGGATGATGTTCACCACGCCGGCGATCGCGTCCGAGCCGTACAGGGAGGACTGGCCGCCCGGCAGGATCTCGATGCGCTCGACGATGTCGATCGGAATGCCGCTGATGTTGTTGAACGTGTCCCCGCCGTTGTACAGGGCAGGGTAGGACAGCATCGGGCGGCCGTTGATCAGGTACTTGGTGTAGCTCGGGCTCAGGCCGAACATGCCAGCCGCTTCAGCACCCTGGGTGAACGAAGCGGAGGTCTGGCCGCCCTGCAGGCCACCGGTGGTCAGTGAAGACTGCTGCAGCACATCGGCCACGCTGGTGAAGCCGCGGGTCTGGATGTCTTCTGCGGTGATGGTCACCACGGGTGTGTGGGTTTCGATCTCGGTCTGCGGGATCAGCGAGCCGGTGACGGTGACCTTGTCCAGGTTGGTGGTGCCGCTGTCCTGGGCGAAGGCAGTGACGGCGCTGGTCAGCAGCATGCCGCTCAGTACGGCGGCGGTCAGCGGGTGGCGAGAAAGGGTGGAGCGATAGCGAGACATGGGCATCCCCGAGTGCGGTGTCGACGTGGGTGGGGCCGTCCATGGGAACGATTACATTCAGTGTTGAAGCTTTCCGTACTTCGTCATCGAACGTAACACAGCCTTAACGAGGCATACACGTGCTGGTCACATGACGATCAGGAATGACGCTGGGGATATCCATAAAAAGTCTATTAAATCAGTCATGTAGCTTCTTGTATCAGCGTGTATCGCAAGCAACAATGAGGTTTAGCTGAATCCTTGGGTGTGAAAACGATTTCTAATTTTGGGTTCTTGCATGCAACTGGGGTTCCTTGAACCCTGCGTCGGGTCCGGGAGGGAGAGGGCCTGGCGGCGGGGGCTGAAACGAAACAAGCCCGGCAATTGCCGGGCTTGTTGGTCTTGCGTTCTGGATGGATCAGAACTTGTAGGTGAGGCCCATGTACATGTAACGACCGATCGAATCGTAGTAGGCGGTGCCCAGATCAGCGCCGAAGTAGTTCGCCGGCGGATCCTTGTCAAACGCGTTGTTCAAGCCCACATACACGTCCAGGCCGGTGTCCGGAATCGTGTAGCCGAACTGGAAGTTATGGTACGTGTACGACGGGTTGCGGATCGGGCTCTGCGAGCCGGGGTTGGAGTTGTAGCTGTCCGGGGTAACGCGAAGGTTGCCGTCCACATAGCTCATGTCCCACGACGCGCGGAATGCATCACGCTTCCAGGTCGTGTTGAACTGACCGCGCCAGCGCGGATCGGTGAAGGAGGTCACGTATTCGCTGTACTCGTTCGGGAAGGCCTGGAAGGCCCACTCGCGCGACTGGATCAGGCGGGTACCAACCAGGCGCATGGTGGTCTGGCCACCGAGCAGGCTGAAGCGGTAGTCCATTTCCAGGTCGACGCCGACACGGCGCGACTTGGCCAGGTTCTCCTGCAGTGCAACCCAACGAATGATGCTATACGGGGTTCCTGCGTTGCCGTCCGCGCGGGTGATCATGTCGCAGAACGAGTTGTTCTGGATTCCGCCGGGGGAGTCAACGCAGCGGGTTGCATTGGTCTGCGCGGTGACCGAGCCGATCGCGTCTTCCAGCGTGATGCGCCAGTAATCGATCGACATGCCGAAGCCTTCGATGAATTCCGGCTGCCACACGAAGCCCATTGAGACCGACTTGGAGCGTTCCGGCTTCAGGTCCGGATTGCCACCGCTGACACCTGGACGGGTTGCCGTGTAGGTGTCGATCCAGTTGGCCGGAATGCCCAGAGCGGCGCAGTTGGCGGCGCGCAGGGCCGGATCCTTGGCGGTGCTCGGACGGTTGCTGTTGGTGCTCAGCGTGTTGCAGGGATCATTGACCGTTGCAAAGTTTTCAGACTGCGGATTGAACAGTTCGCCGATGCTCGGCGCGCGCACAGCCTTGGCCAAGGTGCCACGGAAGCGCAGCGAAGACAGGATTTCCCAGTCCAGGCCCACGTTCCAGGTCTTGGTCGAGCCGATGGTGCTGTAGTCCGAGAAGCGACCGGCCAAGTCCATGCTCAGCCGGTTGATGCCCGGCAGGTCGGCCAGCAGCGGCACGGTGGTTTCCACGAATACTTCCTTGACGTCGTACTCACCACCGCGGCTCGGGATCGCGTTGAGGAAGGTCAGGCCGGCCGCCGACATCGGGTCGGTGTTTTCCTGGCTCTGTTCCTTGCGGTACTCCACGCCTGCGGCGATGCCTACATCACCGGCCGGCAGCGAGAACAGCGAACCATTGGCGACGGACGCGCTCAGCACCTGCTGCTTCAGCTTGGACTGATTGAGCGAGTTGGTATTGAACCACGCTGCAGCTTCCGGGCTGATCTGGCCATTGCCCATCACGTTGAAGGGAATGCAGCCGGCAACCAGCGAGGCCGAATAGGGTTTGCCAGTGTACGGGTTGATAGCCAGCGGGTTCAGCGTGGTGCGGCAGGTGACCTGACCGGTGGACGGATCGATCACAGCGTCCAGGCCCGCCTGCCAGCGCTCTTCGATGCGGTTGTTCAGGTTGATGCGGTCGATGACAGTCTGGCCGTAGTTGGCCGAGGCCTCGTAGGTCCAGTTGTCGCCAAACATGCCTTCCAAGCCGATCACGGCACGCGAAGTAGCACGTTCAACCTGCTCGCCACGACGGCCTGCATCCACGTTGAAGCGCGAAAGCTGCAGGGTGCTCAGGCCGTTGGCGTCCATGAGGGCGCCCAGTTCCGGCGTCACATAGGCATTGTCCCGACGGATGCGCAACGCGCGGGCGGTGCCCACCTGGTCGAAGGTCGGCTGACCGAAGAACTCCGACTCCGTTTTGCTGTATTTGCCTTCGAAGAACAGACGGTGATTATCGTTCAGGTCGAAGTTGACGACGGTGTTGAAGCTGAAGCGATCAAACGCCGGCTCCAGGTCCGCCACGGCGTTGAGGTCGGCGAAATCGCAATCCGTACAGGTGTTGGCGCTGACGATCACACCGTCGTAGCGGTTCTTGCGGAAGGTGCCATCCGGATTGAACACGTAACGGTTATTGCCGTTGAACGCGCCCAGCGTGAATGTGCCGCCATAGGACAGAGCATGATTGCCACCCGGACCACTGAGGATGGTTTCCGGATTGCGCTCGCTCGACGGCTGGCTCTTGTCGTAGTTCGGGTTGGGAATCGAGGTCAGGTATTCGCGGCCGATGGCACGGTCACCGCGACCAAAGCGATCCTGGGTGCTGTATTCCATGGCAATGGCAGCGCTGCCGCGGCCGTCGGCGAAGTCGCTGCCGCCGGAGAAGCTGACGAACGAGCGGCCGAAGCTGCCTTCGTCGGCCATGCCGGTCTGGCCGCGCAGCTCGAAGCCGTCGAACTTCTTCTTCATGATGAAGTTGACCACGCCGGCGACGGCATCGGCACCGTAAACGGCCGAGGCGCCACCGGTGATTACTTCAACGCGTTCGATCCATTCGACCGGGATGGTATTGACATCGACCGAGGTCGAGCCCGGGCTTGAGCCAACGTGACGGCGGCCATTGACCAGCACGAGGGTGCGGGACGGGCCCATGCCGCGAAGGTCGAGCTGGCCCAGACCCGCGGTGCCGATGAAGCGGGTCGAGTTGCCGAGCGTGTACGTCGGGGTCAACTGCGGCATCTTGGTCATCAGGTCGCCGATGTTCAGCGCGCCCGTGGTGCGGATTTCTTCGGCAGTGATCGCGGTGACCGGCGACGGCGTGACGAAGCCGGTACGTGCGATGCGCGAGCCGGTAACGGTGACTTTATCCAGCTCGGTCGTAGCGCTGCCTGCTTCCTGTGCCATGACAGGAGCGGCGCCGACGGCCATCAGGCCAGCCATCAAGGCGCAGGTGAGCGGATGGCGCGAAGGCGCAAAACGTTGATTCATCTTTTGGATCCCCACTGAATAATGTACATGTCCCTCTTCCCTGAGTCCGTTACGGTGACGTTCATGAGCATTCCGTGCTCTCACTCGAACGTAACACAGCGTTAACGAATTGCACATGTTTTCGTCACAACCTCAATGGAAATGAGACATGTTGTCGCGCAACATCTCATTGATTACAGGCACTTACTCACATTTGGCTTTGCGGACTTTGTTTCTCTGAGCGGAATGTGAATGGCCGTTTTGTTCAGAAGTGCGTGAAATTTGACTGCTATCCGTCCGGACCGGCCTCCTGACTGTATGCGCTGTTGGACCGTGTCGTAGCTTGTATAGTGATCTGTTCCCAGATCCCATTTCCGGAGCCCCCCGCAGTGAGTACCAGCCAGCCCCGTCGTCCCCACGCCAGCCAGGTGCAGAAGGGGCTCTCGCCCCATCCGCGCGTCCGCAACGTGATTGCCGTGGGCTCGGGAAAAGGGGGTGTCGGCAAGTCCACCACGGCGGTCAACCTGGCGGTCGCGCTGGCCAGGCTGGGCGCGCGCGTGGGCCTGCTGGATGCCGATATCTACGGCCCCAGCGTGCCCGCCATGCTCGGCCTGAGCGGCCGCCCGGAGAGCCCGGACAACAAGTCGATCGAGCCGATGCGCGCGTTCGGGGTGGAGACCATGTCGATCGGTTACCTGATCGAGGACGAGACGCCGATGATCTGGCGCGGCCCGATGGCAACCTCGGCGATGACGCAGTTCTTCAATGACACGCTGTGGGACGACCTGGATTACCTGCTGATCGATCTGCCGCCGGGTACCGGCGACATCCAGTTGACGCTGACCCAGAAGATTCCGCTGGCCGGCGCGGTGATCGTCACCACGCCGCAGGACATCGCCACGCTGGATGCGAAGAAGGCGCTGAAGATGTTCGAGAAGGTCGAGGTGCCGGTGCTGGGCATCGTCGAGAACATGGCCGTGCATACCTGCAGCAACTGCGGCCAGGTGGAACACCTGTTCGGCGAGGGAGGTGGCGAGCGCATGGCCGCCCAGTACGGGGTGCCGCTGCTGGGGTCGCTGCCGCTGGAGATCGGCATTCGCGAGCAGGGCGATGCCGGCACGCCGATCACGGCCGCCGCGCCGGAATCTTCGGCCGCCCAGGCCTATCTGCGCGCGGCCGAGCGGCTGATCGAGGAAGTGGCCAAGCGGCCGCGGGCCAGCATTCCGATCCTGTCCTCGCTGATCTGAGCCGGGGCGGTCGCCGCCGCGGCTCCGCCTACGCGTGCCGGGGCAGGGGGGCTGCGGCATAATGGCGGGCCCGAACCGGCGCAGCCCAGGACCCCCTTACATGAGCATCAAGAGTGACCGCTGGATCCGTCAGATGGCCGAGCAGCAGGGCATGATCGAGCCGTTCGAAGCCGGCCAGGTCAAGCAGGCCAACGGCCAGCGCATCGTCAGCTACGGCACCTCCAGCTACGGCTACGACGTCCGTTGCTCGCGCGAGTTCAAGGTGTTCACCAACATCAACTCCACCATCGTGGACCCGAAGCACTTCGACCCGGGCAGCTTCGTGGACATCGTCGGCGACGAGTGCATCATCCCGCCCAACAGCTTCGCGCTGGCGCGCACCGTGGAGTACTTCCGCATCCCGCGCGACACGCTGGTGGTGTGCCTGGGCAAAAGCACCTACGCGCGCTGCGGCATCATCGTCAACGTGACCCCGCTGGAGCCGGAGTGGGAAGGCCACGTCACCCTGGAATTCAGCAACACCACGCCGCTGCCGGCGCGCATCTACGCCAATGAAGGCGTGGCGCAGATGCTGTTCTTCCAGGCTGACAAGGACGATATCTGCGAAACCTCGTACAAGGATCGCGGCGGCAAGTACCAGGGCCAGACCGGCGTCACACTGCCGCGCACCTGATGATCACGCGGGTGGCGCGGCGCACCTGATCGATCCCCGGGCGTGCTGCCGCGTCCGCGCCCGGTAGAGCCGACCGTTGGTCGGCTGCTTCTGCGGTTACCGTTACCCATCAAGGGGCGACCACAAAAAAGCGCGGAGTACTCCGCGCTTTTTTTTTGTGGCTTGGTCCGACGTGCGGGGTGGTGACCAAAAGCAGCGGACCGAAAAGCAGCGGACCAACGGTCCGCTCTACTTGCCGCGGCCGAACAGCAGGCCGATACCAACGGCCACCAGCACGACCGGCCACCAGGTGAGGATCAGCTTCCCCATGTTCATGTTGGTCCAGCCCAGATTGCTGGCCAGCAGGAACAGGCCGACGAGGATCAGGACGATGGCGGCGACAAGGTTGGAACGCATCAGGGGCAGGGTCCGCTAGGGCTGGGGCGAATATCCTAGCCGTTCCTTCCAGAGTGCGACACGCTCGGCCAGCACCTGCGGATCAAAACGGTGCGCCTGCCCCTGGCCCCATACCGGGCCCGGCCATGCCGGATCGCCGACATGGCGGCCGATCACATGGAAATGCAGCTGGCGCACGATATTGCCCAGCGAGCCGATGTTGATCTTCTCGACCCCATCGGTGCCTTTGAGCGCCTTGCATGCCCGGTTCAATTCGGTGCGCAGCTTGTCCTGCTGCTCGCCGTCCAGGTCGATCCATTCGGTCACGCCACTCAGGCGCGGGACCAGGATCAGCCAGGGATACCTTTCATCGTTCATCAATCGCACTTGCGACAACGGCCCTTCTGCTACCAGTACGCTATCGGTGGCCAGGCGTGAATCCAGTTCGAACTCGCTCATCCAAGATGCTCCGCAAAGAAGTCCAGGGTGCGTTCCAGCGCCAGGTGGGCGCTGTCTGGATCATACGCATGTCCGACGCTGCGGTTGAAGGCGTGATCGGCGGGGTAGACGAACGTGGCCATCTGCGGCAGCTTCTCGCGGTGGGCCTTGATGGCCTCCGCTGGGATGCTCTTGTCCTGTGCGCCGAAGTGGAACATGACCGGGGCCTTGGGCGTCTCGTCCAGGTACTTCACGTTGCGGGCGCCGTAATAGCTGACCGAGGGCAGGCCCAGGCGCAGTGCGCAGAGCAGGGCGATGCTGCCGCCCCAGCAGTAGCCCACCGTGCCGACCTTGCCGGCCGGGGCCAGTCGCGATGCGGCGGCGCGGACGATCTCCAGCGCCTTTTCCACGCCGAGCTCGTCGACCATCTGCAGGCCGGCGGCCACGCCATCGCTGTCGTAGGGCAGTTCCGGCGGTTCGCTCCCGTCCGGGGCCGAGTCGGCCAGGTCGAAGAACGAGGGGGCCAGCACCCCATAGCCCTTGGCGGCGTAGTCATCGGCCACCGCGCGGATGTGCGGGTTGGCGCCGAAGATCTCCTGGATCACCACCAGGCCCCCGCGCGGCTTGCCTTCCGGCGTTGCCTGCCAGGCGCGGACCGGTCCGTAATGCGTATCGAGCGTGACCCACTCACCCATGGTGCGAGACTCCAGTTGGTTCAGGCATTCATTATCGGCCTCGCGCGGGTTAGCGCGATGTCAGCGGACGTGCCGTATCTGGCGGGATCGGCCCGATCCGGTTCAGGGGCGCGGGCTGAACGCCGGTATACTTGCCGCCGTTTCCGGCCCCAGGTCCCCACGCCATTCCGGCATGGGCCCAGGCCCCCAGAGTCCTTGCGATCCATGTCCCAGCTGAACCCCAAAGTCGGCTTCGTCAGCCTTGGCTGCCCGAAGGCCCTTGTCGATTCCGAGCGCATCCTCACCCAGTTGCGGTCCGAGGGCTACGACATCGTTCCCTCCTACGACTCGGCCGACGTGGTGGTGGTCAACACCTGCGGCTTCATCGATTCGGCCGTGACCGAGTCGCTGGATGCGATCGGCGAGGCGATGAACGCCAACGGCAAGGTGATCGTCACCGGCTGTCTGGGCAAGCGCCCGGAGCAGATCCGCGAGGCCTACCCGAACGTGTTGGCGGTCTCCGGCCCGCAGGACTACATGAGCGTGATGGAGGCCGTGCACGCCGCACTGCCGCCCAAGCACGATCCCTTCGTGGACCTGGTGCCCGATTACGGCATCAAGCTGACCCCGCGCCATTACGCCTATCTGAAGATTTCCGAAGGCTGCAACCACACGTGCAGCTTCTGCATCATCCCCTCGATGCGCGGCAAGCTGGTCTCGCGCCCGGTCGATGAGGTGCTGCGCGAAGCCGAGCGGCTGGTCCGCGGTGGGGTGAAGGAGCTGCTGGTGGTGTCCCAGGACACCTCGGCCTATGGCGTGGATGTGAAGTACGCCGAGCGCATGTGGCGCGACAAGGCCTACCAGACCCGCCTGAAAGCGCTGTGCGAAGGCCTCTCCGAGCTGGACGCGTGGACCCGCATGCATTACGTCTACCCGTACCCGCACGTGGACGAGATCGTGCCGCTGATGGCCGAGAACCGGATCCTGCCGTACCTGGATATCCCGTTCCAGCACGCCAGCCCGCGCATCCTCAAGCTGATGAAGCGCCCGGGCGCGGTCGACAAGACCCTGGAGCGCGTCCAGCGCTGGCGTCAGCTCTGCCCGGACATCACCGTACGCTCGACCTTCATCGTCGGCTTCCCGGGCGAGACCGATGCCGAGTTCGAGGAACTGCTCAGTTTCCTGGACGAGGCGCAACTGGATCGCGTGGGCGCGTTCGCCTACTCGCCGGTCACTGGCGCGACCGCCAACGATCTGCCCGGTGCAGTGCCCGAAGAAGTGAAGCAGGAGCGCCTGGCCCGCTTCATGGAGCGCCAGGCGGAGATTTCCGCCGCGCGTCTGGAGGCTAAGATCGGCACCGTGCAGCAGTGCCTGGTCGATGCCATCGAAGACGGTATCGCGGTGGCCCGTTCGAAGGCCGATGCGCCGGAGATCGACGGTCTGGTGCATATCCAGAACGCCGAGGAAGCCAAGCTGCGCGTGGGGCAGTTCGTCGATGTGGAGATCACCGAGAGCGATGATCACGATCTGTTCGGCGACGCGATCCTCGCCGCCGAAGCGCGCAAACCGTTCGATCTGCAGGTGCTGTGATCGTATCGGCGTCGACTGCCGATACTGGCGGTCGACGCCGCTTCATCGCACCGCCGCGCAACGCAGTGGAGGCGGCCTGCTTCGCACAGCCGATCTATGCGGGGTTGAGCAGGTTCCAGGACCTGATGGTGGCACCCGACTGGCCCAGCATCGCAGCGCTCGACGCGCGCCTGGCGTTGCCAGGCAAGCATCTGGCCGAGCAGAACGAGGCGTTGCTGGCCGACGGCCTGCACTATGAAACGCGCATCGCCGAGCGCGGCCGGATCGCCACGCGTGCGGACAACTGGCATGACCTGTTCAACGCCCTGATCTGGGCGCGTTACCCGGCCATCAAACGCGCGCTCAACCGGCAGCAATGCCGGCACATCGCGACGATGGCGCCGGGGCAGCGCAACCGTGCGCAGGCCGCGCTGACCCAGTTCGACGAGACCGGCGTGATCGTGCGGGTGCGTGATCCAGCGCTACTGGGCGCATGGGACCGGCACGACTGGCCGGCGCTGTTCGTGGGCGGGGCGGGGCACTGGTGCAACGGGGATATCGGCGTCGCGGCGGTGATTGGGCATGCCCTGCTGGAGCAGGCACTGCTGCCGGACCGCCTGCTGGTCGGCAAGTGCGTGCTGGTGCAGGGCGATGACGATGCCAGAGCGGTCGCGGCGGTGGCGCAGGCCATCTCGGACGGTGGTCTGCTTGATGACCCCCTGGAGCTGCGGCCGTTGCCATTGGCGGGGATTCCCGGCTGGCACGCGCGGCAGGAGCAGGCCTTCTATGCGCGAGCCGAATACTTCCGCCCGTTGCGCCCGGGGCGCGTCTATCCCTCAGCGCTGGAGTGATTCGGCGGCTGCAGTGATGACGTGCATCTGGTAGTACGCCGGGTGGCCATGCTGTGCGCAATGCACGCATGGCGTGGCGCTGCTCCCGCTGGTTACCAGCGTCACGTACAGACCCACGTCACGCGTGGATGCACTGGCCGTCAGCCTGGATACGCCACCGACAGGATCGCGAACCCATGCCGGCCACTGGGCAGCTCCACCTCGAACTCATCGTCCACGCGCTTCTTCAGCAACGCGCGGGCCAGGGGCGAGTCGATGCTGATCCAGCCGGCACCGGCGTCGGTCTCGTCCGGGCCGACGATGCGATACACATGGATATCGCCCGAGTCGACGTTCTCCAACTCGACTGTCGCGCCGAAGAACACCGCGTTCGGATCAGTGGGGGCGGTGTCGACGATGCGCAGCGCCTCCAGGCGCTTGGTCAGGTAGCGCACGCGCCGGTCGATCTCGCCCAGCTGCTTCTTGCGGTAGGTGTATTCGGCATTCTCGGAGCGGTCGCCTTCCGCCGCGGCTGCGGCCAGGGCCTTCACTACCTCCGGGCGCTTGTGCCGCCACAACTCGTCCAGTTCGGTCTTCAGCCGCTGGTGGCCCTGTGCGGTGATCAGGGCCGTGCTTTTTTCCGCGGGGGGACGCCAACGCGACATCAGGTCTGCTTGTGCTCGTCAAAAGGTGCCGCGCCACACGGCGCGACACGAAGTATCAGCGCTTTCCGCCGAAAATGCCGCCGAGCAGGCCACGTACGATCTGGTTGCCCAGCTTGGTGCCGACGGTGCGCGTGGTCTGCTTGGCCATGGTTTCAATCATGCCCTGGCGGCGCTTGGTGCCGAAGATCGCGTCCTTGATGCTCTGGCCGAAGCCGCCCTCCTGCGCCTCATCCTGCTGGCGGGTGCGCGCTTTCGGTGCATCGGCCTGCTCGACCGTTTTCTGTGCGCGCTGCGCCAGCAGTTCCGCAGCGGATTCGCGGTTGATCGCGGTGTCGTAGCGGGTGCCGACCGGGCTGCCGGCGCGCACCTGCGCACGTTCGGCCTCGGTGATGGCGCCCATCCGGCAGCGCGGCGGTGCGATCAGGGTCTGCTGCACGGGCGAGGGGATCCCCTTGTCCTGCAGCGTGGAGACCAGCGCTTCACCGGTACCCAGCTTGGCCAGCGTGGCAGCCACATCCAGTTTCGGATTGGGCACGAAGGTTTCGGCGGCGACCTTCACGGCCTTCTGGTCGCGCGGGGTGAAAGCGCGCAGCGCGTGCTGCACGCGGTTGCCAAGCTGGCCGAGGATGTTGGCCGGTACGTCATCCGGGAACTGCGAGCAGAAGTACACGCCTACGCCCTTGGAGCGGATCAGCCGGACCACCTGCTCGATGCGCTGCGCCAACGCGGGCGGTGCGTCATCGAACAGCAGGTGCGCCTCGTCGAAGATGAAGACCAGCTTGGGCTTCTCCAGGTCGCCCACTTCCGGCAGCGTTTCGAACAGCTCCGAGAGCAGCCACAGCAGGAAGGTCGAATACAGGCGCGGCTTGAGCACCAGCTGGTCGGCGGCGAGGATGCCGATCACGCCACGGCCATCGTGGTTGACCCGCATGATGTCGGCCAGGTCCAGCGCAGGCTCGCCGAAGAACGCTTCGCCGCCGTCCTGCGACAGGCGCAGCAGTGAGCGCTGGATCGCGGCGACCGTCTGTGCGCTGACCAGGCCGTACTCGGTGGAGATGTCCTTGCGCTCTTCGGCGACCAGGGCGAGCAGGGCGCGCAGATCATCCAGGTCGAGCAGCAGCAGGCCGCGGTCGTCGGCGAGCTTGAACACGATGTCCAGCACACCGGCCTGGGTGTCGTTGAGTTCCAGAATGCGGGCCAGCAGGGTCGGGCCCATCTCACTGACCGTGGTGCGTACCGGGTGGCCGAGCTTGCCGTACAGATCCCAGAAAACGGTCGGGCTGGCAGCGGGGGCGTAGTCGGTCACGCCGATGTCGGTCGCGCGCTGCAGCAGCGCGTCGGTGCCCGCACCGGGCACAGCCAGGCCGGACACGTCACCCTTCACATCGGCCAGGAACACCGGTACGCCGATCCGCGAGAAGCCCTCGGCCAGTGTCATCAGGGTGACGGTCTTGCCGGTGCCGGTCGCGCCGGCCACCAGGCCGTGGCGGTTGCCCAGCCGCGGCAACAGGGTGACGGGGATAGCGTCGGTGATGCCTTTGCCGAGCAGAATCGGATCCATGGTCAACTCGCAGTGTGAATAGGCGGGATTCTAAACGTCGGCACTGGCCGGCCGGCTGACGGGTTGCCCCGATGCAAGCGGCGCGGCTACTCTGCCCCATCGTTCGCACACAGTGCCAAAAATGCCCGTTCCTGTCTTGCTTGTCCGTGGTTGGCCGTTGCTGGCGGTCGCCGCGATGCTGTCGTTCGTCCCCGAGGCCCATGCCCAGCGCGTCTCCGCCCGCGACAAGGCCAAGGTGGAAGCGCTCGATCAGCGCATGACAGCGGCCGAGAAGCGCTACAACGCGGCGCTGGTGCTGGTGAACAACGCCGACCCCAAGGGCACCAGCGAGGCCGACGCCGCGCTGGAGGACATGGAAGATGTGATCAGCGCCTGTGTGGCCCAGAAGGGCTGCCAGGTCAGCAACCTGCTGCCGACCTACAAGCGCCTGCTCAAGAGCAATGCCGACAGCCAGCAGGACAGCGAGGACGGCACGGCCATCGCCGATGGCACGCTGCTGGAAGCCGACCCGGACCACGTCGGCCCATTGGCTGCCGACGTGCCCGAAGCGGCCCGCGCCGCGGCGCTGCTCAATGACAAGCGGCACGCCTTCGACACCATGGTCGAGTACAACCCGGCCGTGCAGGCGGGCATCCGCCGCTGGCTGACCGACATGCGCCCGGCGCTGCTCACCAGCTACGAGAACTACCAGAACCTGCGGGCGGTGATGTGGCCGGAGTGGGAAAAACGCGGCCTGCCCGAAGCACTGCTGTTCGGCATCATGGCCAAGGAATCCAACGGGCGCGTCCATGCCTCCTCGCGCGCCGGCGCCGCCGGGCTGATGCAGTTCATGCCGGCCACCGGCCGCCGTTTCGGGCTCGGCCCGGATGGCACCGGGTTCGACACGCGTTTCGATGCACGCAGTGCCGCCGAAGCCAGCGCGACCTACCTCAACGAACGCATGCGCGAGCTCAACAACAGCGTCGAGCTGTCGCTGGCCGGTTACAACGGCGGTGAGGGCCGGGCGATCCGCGTGTTCCGCCAATACCCGGACCAGAGCTTCTGGACCGACAGCGTCTACAACCAGTTCCCGGGCGAAACCAAGGACTACGTGCCGATGGTGATCGCCGCGGCGTGGATCTATCTGCACCCGCAGCAGTACGGCGTGGAGTTCCCGAAGATCAGCGCGCAGCCGGCCACCATCCGCCTGGCCAAGTCGACCACGATCTACGAGCTGACCATCTGCCTGGGCAGCGCCGGCACCCGTGACGGCTACATGCGCGCGCTGCGCAACCTCAACCCGCGCTATGAGGCCGACGGCTGGATTCCGGCCGGCACCCTCATCAACGCGACCACCCGCATTGCCGGGCTGTACAACCGCTTCTGTGTCAGCGGCCCGCGCGCCGATCTGGCCCGCACCCTGATCACCGCCGACCTCAATGCGGCGATCGTGCGGCCTACGACGGTCAGCTATACCGGCAACGTGGCGGTGGGCAGCGTGGTCCCGGTTGCCCAGGCCCAGGCCATGCCGGCGGTGACTCCGGCCGCGCCCGTCGCCGTCCCGGCCGCCAAGCCCAAGGCCAAGCCGGCCCGCAGTTACAAGGTCGGCAAGGGCGAGACCCTCGGCAAGATCGCCGCCCGGTTCCAGTGCGACGTGCCGACCCTGGCCCGGGCCAACGGCCTCAAGGCGCCGGCGTATTCGCTCAGGCAGGGCCAGAGCATCAAGCTGCAGGGCTGCGACAAGTAAGCCATAACCGGGTAGGCTCGCCGGCATCACGCCTGCGGCCGCCCGGCCCAGCACATCCATCGCAGCGTCGGCCAGGTGCCGGCGCTCACCGCAACACGCATACAGGACAGCCAGATGGATATCACCGCGATCAACGAGATGTTCGCCAACATCCGTGAAAACACCGATTGGGACCTCAACGGCCCGATGCTGTGGGGCTACTTCTTCGTCAACACGACCCCGGAGCCGCTGCACGGCCTGGGCGATAAGCTGGTCGAACGGGGGTACACCCTGGTGGAAGTGTTCGAGCCGGACCTGGAAGAAGGCGAGGCCCCGTACCACGTGCTGCACGTGGAGCGCGCCGAGGTCCACACCGAAGCCTCGCTGGATGCCCGCAACCATGAGCTGCAGGCGCTGGCCGAAGCGAACGGCGTGGAAGACTACGACGGCATGGACGTCGGCCCGGTCGAGATCTGATCGGCCGGACCTGATCGGTCCGAGCAGAACAAAGAAACGCCCCGGGAAGCCGGGGCGTTTTTTTTGTGGGCGGCGATCACGGGGTCGAACCCACTGCGGTTACTTCAGGGTGGCCAGCGCCTGGCCCAGCTGCACCGCATGCTCGGCATCCAGATGCGGCGCGAACTCGGCCACACCCGGCGGCAGCAGTACGATCACGGTCGAGCCGTAATTGAAGCGCGCCATCTCCGCGAAGCGTTCCAGGGTGATGCCCTTGCCGCGGTAATCCTTGCGCGTGATCGTATCGCCGTAGGCCGGAATCTCCTCGCCGCCCCACACCGTCTCCACACCGGAGACCAGCAGCGCCCCGACCATCACCGAGACCATCGGGCCGAAATCGGTATCGAAGTGGCAGACCAGGCGCTCGTTGCGGGCGAACAGCCCCGGCACCTTGTTCACCGCGGCCGGGCCAACACTGAACAACCGCCCCGGCACATGCACGGTCTCGCGCAGCGTGCCGGTCCACGGCATGTGCACGCGGTGGTAATCCTTCGGCGAGAGATACACGGTGGCGAACAGGCCGTGGTGGAACACCTCCGCATCCTTGGCATCACCCAGCAGCTCGGCGGCGGTGAAGGACTGCCCCTTGGCCTGGAAGATGCGGCCGTCTTCGATCTTGCCCAGCTGGCTGATCCGGCCATCGGCCGGCATCACCAGCGTGCGCGGATCGGCATCTGCCACGCGCGCGCCCGGCTTCAACGCGCGGGTGAAGAACTGGTTGAAGGTCGGGTAGCTGCGCGGGTCCGGGTTGGCGGCTTCGGCCAGATTCACGCCGAACTTGGCGGTCACGGTATCGATCAGCCAGCGCGAGACCCGCGGGTTGCTGGAGTACGCCAGTCTGCGCGCCAGGGACGACAGCAGGCGGTGGGGCAGGGCGTAGCTCAGCGTGGTCATCAAACTCATGGGGCGGATTTCTCGGTCAGCAGGTGCAGGTCGCGGGCGATCGCCTGCGCTTGGAAAGGAGGGCGGATCAGGCCGGCCAGGCGGCCTTCCGGGTCCAGCACGGCCAGGCTGGCCGAGTGTTCGAGGGTGTAATCCTCGGGATTTTCATCGAACTGCTTGCCCGGCACCTTCTGGAACACGAAGCCCAGCGAGGTGGCGAACCGTTCCAGCGAGGGCACGTCGGCCGTCGCCGCCAGCGTGTCCTTGTGGAACGCATGCACGTACTCGCCCAGCCGCGCCGGGGTGTCGCGCTCGGGATCGACCGAAATGAAGACCAGCCGCGGGCGCAGCGTCTCGGGCAGGGCTTCCCACTGTTTCTGGGCCTGGGCCAGATCGGCCAGCGTGGTCGGGCAGACGTCCGGGCAGAAGGTGAAGCCCAGGAACACCAGGGTCCAATGGCCCTTCAGCTCGCCGGGGATCAGGCGGGTGCCGTCGGACTGGCTCAGATTGAAATCCGGCAGCGGACGCGGCTGCGGATAGAACGTGATCGACTCGGTGGCAGGGCGGTCACCGCCCGGTTTGGGCGCAAAGACCTTCTGCGCCACGACCAGGCCCAGCCCGGCGGCCAGGGCGATCAGCAGGATGATGCCGACATTGCGATTGAACATAAGGGCCCCGTCCCGGAAGTGGCCACCATGATAGAGGGATGCGGGCGGTGGCGTCCCATGCGGCAGCCGCACCCGTTTCGACTGCAACGGATGCCCCGGCTCGCCCCAGCGCCTATAATCGGGGGCCACATTGCCTGTTGCCCCGCCATGACCGCCGAAACGGCCGCCGAACTTCACACGATCATCGACCTGATCCGCTACGGCACCAGCCGTTTCAACGCCGCCGGGCTGACCTTCGGGCACAGCTACGACAACGCCCTGGACGAAGCGACCCAGCTCGTCCTGCACAGCCTGCACCTCCCGCACGATCTCGGCCCCGCTTATGGCCAGGCGCGCCTGCTGCAGGACGAAAAGGTCCGCGTGCTCGAGCTTTTCCAGCGCCGCATCGACGAGCGCATCCCGGCCGCGTACCTCACCGGTGAGGCCTGGTTCGCCGGCCTGAGCTTCAAGAGCGACAAGCGCGCCCTGGTGCCGCGCTCGCCGATCGCCGAACTGATCGAGTGCGGCTTCGAGCCGTGGCTGGCCGGCCGCGATGTCCATCGTGCCCTCGACCTGTGCACCGGCTCGGGCTGCATCGCCATCGCCATGGGCCACTACTACCCGAACTGGGAAGTGGACGGCGTCGACCTCAGCGACGAAGCCCTGTCGCTGGCCGAAGAGAACAAGGAACGGCTGCAGACGCACAACGTCACCCTGCTCAAGTCCGACCTGTTCAACGGCCTGACCGGCCGTCATTACGACCTGATCGTCACCAATCCCCCGTACGTCACCAACGATGAGACCGATGCCCTGCCGCAGGAATACTCCTACGAGCCGGAAATGGGCCTGCGTGCCGGCGACGACGGTCTGGACCTGGTGCTGAAGATCCTGCGCGACGCTCCGCTGCACCTGAGCGAGGACGGCCTGCTGATCTGTGAAGTGGGCGAGTCCGAACAGCACCTGTACAAGCTGCTGCCGGAAGTGGATTTCCGCTGGGTCGAGTTCAAGGTCGGCCAGATGGGCATCTTCGCCGTCGAGTGCCGCGAACTGATCGCGCACAGCGCCCGCATCACCGAACTGGCAGCGCAGCGGCCGTGAGTTCCAACAGCTTCGGCAAACTGCTGACCGTCACCACCTTCGGCGAATCGCACGGTCCGGCGATCGGCTGCGTGGTGGACGGCTGTCCGCCGGGGCTGGAGATCAGCGCCGACGAATTCGCCCACGACCTGCAGCGGCGGGCGACCGGCAAGAGCCGGCACACCTCCGCGCGGCGCGAAGCCGATGAGATCGAGATCCTGTCCGGTGTCTACGAAGGCCGTACCACCGGTACCCCGATCGGGCTGCTGATCCGCAATACCGACCAGCGCAGCAAGGATTACACCAACATCGCCCAGCAGTTCCGCCCGGGCCATGCCGACTACAGCTACTGGCAGAAGTACGGCATCCGCGACCCGCGCGGTGGCGGTCGCTCGTCCGCGCGCGAAACCACCATGCGCGTGGCCGCCGGCGTCATCGCCAAGAAGTGGCTGCTGCAGCGCCATGGCGTCACGGTGCGTGGCTATCTATCGCAGCTGGGCGAGATCACCCCGACCGGTTTTGACTGGTCGGCGGTGGAAGACAATCCGTTCTTCTGGCCGGTCGCCGATCAGGTGCCTGCGCTGGAGAGCTACATGGATGCGCTGCGCAAGTCCGGTGATTCGGTCGGTGCGCGCGTCAACGTGGTCGCTGACGGCGTGCCGCCGGGCTGGGGCGAGCCGATCTACGGCAAGCTCGATGGCGATCTGGCAGCCGCGCTGATGAGCATCAACGCGGTCAAGGGCGTGGAGATCGGCGATGGCTTTGCCAGCGCCGCGCAGAAGGGCACCGAGCACCGTGACCTGCTCACCCCGCAGGGCTTTGCCAGCAACCATGCCGGCGGCATCCTCGGGGGCATCTCCACCGGCCAGCAGGTCACCGCCTCGATCGTGCTCAAGCCGACCTCCAGCCTGCGCCTGCCCGGTGCCACGGTGGATGCCAGCGGTGCCTCGGTTGAGGTGATCACCACCGGTCGCCACGATCCGTGCGTGGGCATCCGCGCCACGCCGATCGCCGAGGCGATGATGGCGCTGGTGCTGATGGACCAGGCGCTGCGCCACCGCGCGCAGTGTGGCGATGTCGGCGAGATCACCCCGCGCATCCCCGGCACGATCGATGGCTGACCCGCGCCCCAAGGTCTGGGTCAGCCAGCCCCTGTTCGACGATGTCGTCGAACAGCTCGGGCAGCATTTCGACCTGACCATGACCGGCGATGTCACCCGCTATACGCCGCAGAGGCTGGCCGAGCAGTTGGCTGGCGTCGATGGCGCGCTGATCACCCTCAATGAGCGCATCGGTGCGGCGGAAATCGCCAACGCGCCCCAACTGCGCGCGATCGCCAACGTCGGGGTGGGCTACAACAACCTGGATATCGACGCGCTCAGCGCCGCCGGCATCCTGGCCAGCAACACCCCGGATGTCCTGACCGAAACCACGGCCGATCTCGGCTTCGCGCTGCTGATGGCCACCGCACGCCGCATCACCGAATCCGAGCGCTGGCTGCGGGATGGTCACTGGGGCCAGTGGTCGTTCCAGACCATGCTCGGTGCGGACATCCACGGCAGCACGCTGGGCATCCTCGGCATGGGCCGCATTGGCCAGGGCATCGCCCGCCGCGGTGCGCACGGCTTCGGCATGCGCGTGCTGTACCACAACCGCTCGCGGCTGCCCGAGGCCACCGAGGCCGAGGTCGGCGCGCAGTATGTGGACCTGGATACGCTGCTGGCGCAGGTTGATCACCTCGTTCTGGTGCTGCCGTACAACGCCTCCTCCCATCACATCATCGATGCTGCCGCGCTGGCGAAGATGAAGCCGACCGCCACGCTGATCAACATCGCCCGTGGCGGCATCGTGGATGAGCTGGCGCTCGCCGATGCCCTGGCCAACGGTCGCCTGGCCGCGGCCGGGCTGGACGTGTTCGAAGGTGAGCCCACGGTGCGCCCGGAACTGCTCGCCCTGCACAACATCGTGCTGACGCCGCATATCGGCAGTGCCAGCCAGGCCACGCGCCGGGCGATGGTGCAACTGGCCGTGGACAACCTCACCGCCGCACTGGGGCAGGGCCCGGATGCCGGCCATCCGCCGAGTGCGATCAACGCCGACGCGGTCGCTGCCGTGAAAACCGGCGGCGCGACCGTGGGCGGCAAAAAAATCGACGACGCAAAACGATAGGGAACCGCGCTGGCCAACAGGCGAGGTTCCCGAACCGGTAGGTACCGACCGATGGTCGGCACATATCTCCAAGGCACGGCAGGTACCGATCGTTGGTCGGTACATATCCCCAACGCACGTTACGTATCGGCCACAGGTCGGTACACCCAACACGAGGTTCCCCCATGAGCAATACAGATCGTCGTTTCCACGTCGCCGTCGTCGGTGCCACCGGTGCTGTCGGCGAAACCATGCTGGCCATCCTGGCCGAGCGCAACTTCCCGATCGCCACGCTGAGCCTGCTCGCGTCCTCGCGTTCGGCCGGTGGCGAGATCGAGTTCCAGGGCGAGAAGATCAAGGTCCAGGACCTGAGCACCTTCGATCCGAACGGCGTGGATATCGCGCTGTTCTCCGCCGGTGGTAGCGTCTCCAAGGAGTTCGGTCCCAAGTTCGCGGCCGCCGGTGCGGTGGTGATCGACAACTCCTCGGCCTTCCGTTACGACGATGACGTCCCGCTGGTCGTCTCTGAAGTGAACCCGGAGGCGCTGAAGCACCGGCCGCGCGGCATCATCGCCAACCCGAACTGCTCGACCATGCAGATGCTGGTCGCACTCGCCCCGCTGCACCGCCAGTACGGCATCGAGCGCATCAACGTGGCGACCTACCAGTCCGTTTCCGGCGGTGGCCGTTCGGCACTGGAAGAGCTTGGCAAGCAGACCGGCCAGTTGCTCAGCTTCCAGGACATCGACCCGCAGCGCTTCCCGGTGCAGATCGCCTTCAACCTGATTCCGCACATCGATGACTTCCAGGACAACGGCTTCACCAAGGAAGAAATGAAGCTGGTCTGGGAAACCCGCAAGATCCTTGGTGATGACAGCATCCTGGTGAACCCGACCGCCGTGCGCGTGCCCGTGTTCTATGGTCACTCCGAAGCGGTCACCATCGAAACCCGCGACAAGGTCACCCCGGACGCGGCGCGCGAGCTGCTGGCGCGTTCGCCGGGCGTGGAAGTGGTCGACAAGCACGAGGCCGGTGGCTATCCGACCCCGGTCACCCATGCCTCGGGCACCGATGCGGTGTATGTCGGCCGCATCCGCGAGGATCTGTCGCACCCGCGTGGCCTGAACCTGTGGATCGTCTCGGACAACATCCGCAAGGGCGCTGCCCTCAATGCGGTGCAGCTAGCCGAGCTGGTCGCGGCCGAAGGCTGATCGCGCGGTGGTGGGGGGCATGGGGCTGCCGCCGACCACCCGCATTGAAACATCGCCGATCACGGGGGGAGCCGTTATATTGGCCGCCATGAAGAACCGGGCTCCGGGCGCAGTGCGTCCGCTCAAGTATGTGTCGACGCTGCTGCTGGCCTTGGCCAGCAGTTCCGCCATGGCCCTGGGCCTGGGCGATATCCGGGTGCTGTCCAAGCCGGGCCAGCCGTTGCTGGCCGAAATCCCCGTCATTTCCGCCGATCCGTCCGAGCTGGAAAACCTCCGCGTCGCGCTGGCCTCGCCGGCGACGTTTGCCCGGGTCGGGCTGGAGCCGCCGTCCGGGCTGGTCAGCGAACTGCAGTTCGAGTTGACCCGCAATGCGCAGGGCCGAGCCGTGGTGCGCGTCAGCAGCCATGCGCCGGTGGCCACCCCCTCGTTGAATTTCCTGATCGAAGCCGATTGGGGGCAGGGCCGTCTGGTCCGTGAATATTCCGCCCTGGTGGATGCGCCCAACAGCGCCGCCGCCGTGGCCGAGCCGGAGATCGTCGCCCCGGCGGGCGCGATGTCCAATGCCATCATTCGTGAGCCGGCAGCGCCGGCGGCACCTGTCGCCGCCACGCCACCGCGCCGTGCAGAACCGGCGGCCCCGTCGCGCCCGGCCGCGCCACGCGCTGCACCTGCCGCGCCGGTTGCTGCGGCCGATGGCAGCGTCACCGTCCAGCGCGGACAGACGCTGTCGCAGATCGCGGGCTCGCTGGCCCGGGAGCAGGGCATCAACCGCGACCAGGCGATGATCGCGCTGCTGCGGGCCAACCCCGAAGCCTTCATCCGTGGCAACGTGAACCTGCTCAAACAGGGCGCGGTGCTGCGCACGCCAGGCGCCGATGCGCTGGCGCAGATCGATGCGCAGCAGGCCGCGGCGATCGTGCGCGAACACACCGCGCAGTGGCGGCAATCGCGGGCGGCGATCCCGCAACCGGCCGACAGTGGCGTCGCCACTGCACCGGCACCGGCAACCGCGGCCCCGGCCGCCAACCAGGGCGCTCGCCTTGAAATCGCGCCGGCCGTTGCCGCCGCGGGCACCACCGCAGGTACAACCACCGGCACCGCTGCCGGCACCGAGGGCGACATGCTGGCGAACGAACAACTGCGACAGGCCAAAGAAGACGTTGCCACGCGCGATGCCGAGATCCAGGAACTGCGTCAGCGCGTAGCCGAGCTGGAAAAGCTCAAGGCGCAGCAGCAGTCGCTGATCGCGATGAAGGACACCGACCTGGCCGCCGCACAACAGCGTCTGGAGCAGGCACCCGGTACGCGCGACAGCGCGGGCGGTGGCTGGTACTGGCTGGGCCTGATCGTGCTGCTGCTGGTGGTCGGGGGCTGGGCGCTGGTGCGCCGTCGCAAGCCGTCGCCGCTGCCGCCGCTGGCGAACGATGGGCTTGAGGCTGCGTCGCTGGCCGCCGCCGTGCCTGCTGCTGATCAGGTGGACGAATTGGCGGCGCAGCACGATGACGCACAGCGCGTGCCCGACGAAGAAGCCGTTGCAGAGAACGATGTGTACGCCGGGCTCCGCCGCGAGCCGGTGTTCTCGCTGGCACCCTCCACGCACGATGCGCAGCCGCACGATCGCCTGGACGCGCCGCAGTGGAGTGCTGACGTGACGGACGAGGCGCCGGTGTTGCCCGAGGTCGAGGCCACCGCTGCGTCGGCCTACGGCATCGACGCCGACGCGCAGCATGTGACGGTGGATGATGCGCTGTTGCGTGAACCGGTGCCGCTGATCGAGCCGCCGGCCCACGCGCTGGAAGCCGCCGCACAGCCTTCGTTCCGTGGCGTCTTCGAATTCCCGGACGAATCGGTGACCGGTGAAGAACATCGTCTGGATGCGAGCGATGATCGCGCTGGCCTCGGCGCTGCGCCGGTCATCGCCAGTGCGGACGACACGGACCGCGCGGATGACATTGCCGATGCCGATGCCGCTGCTCCGCCGGTCGACGAGGCCCCCATCGCCCCGGTCGGCAGCCCTGGCCGCGACCGCCTGGAACTGGCCATTGCCTATCTGGACCTTGGCGACGCCGAGACCGCGCGCACCCTGCTGCACGAAGTGGCCGTCGGTGCCGACCCGCACAGCCAGGCCGAAGCGCGCGAACTGCTGGCGCGACTGGGATGAGCGACGTCCGCCCGTTGGCAACCCGCGAACGCCGCCTTGATTACGTCGAGTTCGCCTCGCGCGATCCGGCCGCCAGCCGCCGGTTCTTCGAGCAGGTGTTCGGCTGGTCGTTCGTGGATTACGGCCCGGACTACACCGCCTTCGATGATGGCCGCCTCCAGGGCGGCTTCTTCCGCGGCGCGCCGCAGACCGCCTCGGGTGGGGCGCCGTTGCTGGTGATCTACGCCGATGATCTGCAGCCGATGCTGGAGGCCGTGCTGGCCCAGGGCGGGCAGATCATCAAACCGGTGTTCGCCTTCCCGGGCGGGAGCCGGTTCCAGTTCCTGGAACCCGGTGGCAACGAGCTGGCCGTGTGGTCCGAGCGCAACGCGACCTGATGCACCCCCGGCGACTGCGCCGGTCCCCCAAAACACAGAGGTTCACCATGCGCTACGCACTGGGCGTGGAATACGACGGCAGCGAATTCAAAGGCTGGCAGCAGCTCGGTGAGAGCGGCTGCCCGAGCGTGCAGGCCAGCCTGCAGGAGGCGCTGTCCTCGGTGGCCAATGCACCGATCCAGGTCGTGTGTGCCGGGCGTACCGATGCGGGCGTGCATGGCGAATGCCAGGTCGTGCATTTCGATACCGAGGTCGTGCGCGATCCGCGCAGCTGGATGCTGGGCACCACCACCCGCCTGCCGCGCTCGATCGCCGTGCGCTGGTGCGTTCCGGTGGCCGATGAGTTCCATGCGCGCTTCGCCGCGCGCGCGCGCCGCTACCGCTATCGCCTGCTCAACCGCCAGGTCCGCCCGGCGCTGTATCGGCAGACCCTGAGCTGGGAGCGCCGGCCGCTGGATGCCGGGCTGATGCATGCGGCAGGGCAGGCCCTGCTGGGCGAGAACGACTTCAGTGCCTTCCGCAGCGTGCAATGCGAGGCCCTGCACGCGCGCCGGAACATGCAGTCGCTCTCGGTGACCCGCCAGGGGGAGGTGGTGGAGGTCGCCGTTCAGGCCAATGCATTCCTTCATCACATGGTGCGCAATATCGTCGGTTCATTGATCCTGGTCGGTTGTGGTGAGCAACCGGTCTCGTGGATGGAGCAGCTGCTGGCCGGGCGCGACCGCACCGTGGCCGGCCCGACCGCTCCGCCGCAGGGATTGGTCTTCGTTGGTCCCCTGTACCCCGACAACTGGCAGCTGCCTGCCGAGGTCACCTTATGAGCCGCTCCTTCTACCGCACCCGTATCAAGTTCTGCGGCATGACCCGTGCCGGCGATGTGCGCCTGGCCGGCGAGCTCGGCGTGGACGCGGTGGGTTTCATCTTCGCCCGCGAGAGCAAGCGCCGGGTCGCGCCGGCCGAGGCACGCGCCATGCGTCAGGCGATCGCACCGATGGTGGATGTGGTGGCCTTGTTCCGCGACAACACCAAGGAAGAGGTGCGCGAAGTGCTGCGTACCGTGCGGCCGACCCTGCTGCAGTTCCATGGCGATGAAGACGAGTCGTTCTGCCGCAGCTTCAACATGCCGTACCTGAAGGCCGTGGCGATGGGCGGCAAAGACGAGGTCAACGCCCGTCAGCTGCAGTTGCGCTACCCCAGTGCGGCCGGGTTCCTGTTCGACAGCCACGCCCCCGGTGGCGGCGGCGGGACCGGCGTGGCCTTCGACTGGACCCGCCTGCCGACCGGCCTGCATCGTCCGTTCCTGCTGGCCGGCGGGATCACCCCGGACAACGTGTTCGATGCGATCGTCGCGACCCTGCCGTGGGGCGTGGATGTCTCCAGCGGTATCGAGTCCGAGCCGGGTATCAAGGACGGCTACAAGATGCGCAAGTTCGTGGAAGAAGTGCGCCGCGCGGATTGCCACGAAGCGGATTGATCCGCCCACCTTGGGCCTTGCGCCCAGCCCCGGTAGTGCCGGCCGTTGGCCGGCCCCCTGATACACCCGTGCACTCATCCGTCCAGCTGCTCCCGCAGCCACCCGGCCAAGGCATCCACCCGGGCATCCGCAACGCCCTCCGGCGTCGCCAGGACCCAGAATCCGCCGGTCGCGCCGAATCCCCACGGCGCCAGCAGCCGGCCGGCCGCGAGCTCATCGGTCACCAGCGGCTCCGGCGCGATCGCCACGCCCAGCCCGGCAACCGCGGCTTCCAGCAGGTAGTAGAGATGCTCGAAGCCGCTGCCCAGCTGCAGCCGCGCCGGGTCCAGCCCATGCGACAGCGCCCATGCCGGCCATGCTTGCGGGCGCGACGTGGTGTGCAGCAGGGGCTCGGCCAGCAACGCTGACGGTGGCTGATGGCGCAACCGTGCCGCTGCCGGGTGGTGGGGGCTGATCACCACGCCCACGCGCTCCGGCGCCAGCTCCCGCACCTGCCAGCCACGCGGCCACGGCGGCTGGGCCAGCAGCAGCACCGCATCCAGGCTTTGCTGGTCGGCGGTGAAGCTGCCGTCCTGGGCGGACCAGTGCAGCGGCAGCTGGGGCAGGGCGCTCTGCAGAGTTTGCAGGCGCGGAATCATCCAGCGCGCCAGGATGCTGCCACTGCAGCCGAGCACCAGCGCGTCGGGCCGCTGCTGGCGCTTGAGCGCCACCACCGCGTCGCGGATCTGTTCGAAGGCACCCTCGCAAGCCGCCTGCAGGTCCTCACCGGCGCGGGTCAGGCGCAGCCCACGTCCCTCGCGCTGGAACAACGCGACACCCAGATGTTCCTCCAGCAGGCGCAGCTGGCGGCTGATCGCGCCATGGGTGACATGCAGGGCCTCGGCCGCCCGGCCGACCCCGCCCAGACGAGCAGCGGCCTCGAAGCTGCGCAGGGCATTGAGCGGGGGCAACGGTCCGTCGGTCATGTGAGTTTTCCTGACAGGTCGTGACAGATATTATCGATATTCCTGTCATGACAGGTGCGTTAAATTGGCAGCCTGTCTCCACCGGCTGTCTCGCTATGTCTGCCTCCCCCGTCTCCCCCATCGTCGATTTCCATGCCTACCCCGATGCCAACGGCCATTTCGGCCGCTACGGCGGGAGTTTCGTCGCCGAGACCCTGATCGGGCCGCTGCAGGAACTGGCCGCCGCCTATGACCAGGCGCGCCGCGATCCGGCCTTCATCGCCGCCTACGACAAGGACCTCACCCATTACGTGGGCCGGCCCAGCCCGATCTACCACGCCGAGCGGCTCAGCCAGCAGGTGGGCGGCGCGCAGATCCTGCTCAAGCGTGAGGATCTGAACCACACCGGCGCGCACAAGATCAACAACACCATCGGCCAGGCGCTGCTCGCCGCGCGGATGGGCAAGAAGCGCATCATCGCCGAGACCGGGGCCGGCCAGCACGGTGTGGCCAGTGCCACCGTGGCCGCCCGCCTGGGCCTGGAGTGCGTGGTGTACATGGGCGCCACCGACATCGAGCGGCAGAAGATCAACGTCTACCGCATGAAGCTGCTCGGCGCGACGGTGGTGCCGGTCACCTCCGGCTCGGCCACGCTCAAGGACGCGCTCAACGAAGCCATGCGCGACTGGGTCACCAATGTGCGCGACACCTTCTACATCATCGGCACGGTGGCCGGCCCGGATCCGTACCCGCGCATGGTGCGCGATTTCAACGCCATCGTCGGCCGCGAGGCGCGCGCGCAGATGCTCACCGATCACGGCAGACTGCCCGATGCGATCACTGCCTGCGTCGGCGGCGGCAGCAATGCGATCGGCCTGTTCCATGCGTTCCTCAACGATCGCGACGTGCGCATCGTCGGCGCCGAAGCGGCTGGCGATGGCATCCAGACCGGCCGCCATGCCGCCTCCATCGCGGCCGGCCGCCCGGGCGTGCTGCATGGCAACCGCACCTATGTGATCTGCGACGACGACGGCCAGATCACCGAAACCCATTCGGTCTCGGCCGGTCTGGACTATCCGGGCGTCGGCCCGGAGCACGCCTTCCTGGCCGATGCCGGGCGCGCCGAGTACGTCGGCATCACCGATGACGAAGCGCTCGCCGCGTTCCACCAGCTGGCGCACAGCGAAGGCATCCTGGCGGCGCTGGAATCCAGCCATGCGGTGGCCCAGGCGATCAAGATCGCGCGCGATCTGCCGCGCGACAAGCTGGTGCTGTGCAACCTGTCCGGCCGTGGCGACAAGGACGTGCATACCATCGCCGCACGCGAGGGTCTGGTCCTGTGAATCCGCTGCTGCGCCAGGGAAGTGCGCTGCTGATGGTGGTCGGCCTGACCGGATGTACGCCGCCGGATCCGCCGGTATTGCCGGCGCCTGCTGCAGCGGTGGGCGCGGTTGCGCCGGCGCGGCAACTGGCCAGCAATGACGATGACATCGCCCACCGCCCGATCGAGGATGAGCCGCCGCCGCCGGCCGCAGCGGAGGCTGCCGTTGTGGACGAGGCCGCGCCGTCGGTGGTCTCGGTCGCGCTGGATCACGCCGGCGATGTGCTGATCGGGCAGCGCTTCACCGAGCTCGCTGCCGATGGCCCGTGGCATTCGGCCGGCCTGAGCGAAGGCGAGCCCGGCGGTGCCTGCGAATACTACGAGCGGGGCAATCTGCCCGAAGGCGTCTCGATGATGGTCGAGGATGACCACGTGCAGCGCTTCGAGCTGGCCCCGATCGAGGAGTCCTACGAGGCCATCACACAGCCGGGGCCGTTCGGCCTGCGCCTGGGCATGACGTTGGATGAAGCGCTCAAGCGCCTGCCGCCCGGCAGCACCCGCGCGCCGCATGCCTATGACCCGGAAACGGGCGAGTACCTGACCTGGCAGGACCCCGGCTCGGATCTGGCGATCCGGCTGGAGATCTTCGACGGGGTGATATCGAAGCTGTACTGGGGCGCCAGTGGCGCCGTTGAACTGATTGAAGGATGTGCCTGAGATGTCCGTGGACCGTATCGATGCCTGTTTTGCCCGCCTGCGCGATGAACGTCGCAAGGCGCTGATTCCCTTCATCACGGCCGGCGATCCGGGCCTGGACGCCACCGTGCCGGTGATGCATGCGCTGGCCGCCGCCGGTGCGGACGTCATCGAACTGGGGGTGCCGTTCTCCGACCCGATGGCCGATGGCCCGACCATCCAGCGCAGCTCCGAGCGTGCGCTGGCGCGGGGGGCAGGGCTGCGCTATGTGCTGGAAACCGTCGCTGCGTTCCGCAAGGACGACGCCACCACGCCGGTGGTGCTGATGGGCTACCTCAATCCGATCGAGATCCACGGCACGGCCCGCTTCGCGCAGTCCGCCATCGCCGCGGGCGTGGACGGCATCCTGCTGGTCGATCTGCCGCCGGAAGAAGCGGCCGAAACCCGCGAGATCTTCACCGCGGCGGGCCTGGCGCTGATCCTGCTGGCCTCGCCGACGACCGCCGATACCCGACTGGATACCCTGTCCGCGATGGCCCAGGGCTATCTGTACTACGTCAGCTTCGCCGGCGTGACCGGGGCGTCCGAGCGCTTGGACAGCAGCGCTGCCAGTGCCCGCCTGCGTGATCTGCGCCGCCGCTCCAGCGTGCCGGTGGTGGCGGGCTTCGGCATCAAGGATGCGGCCAGTGCCGCGGCCATGGCCGTGGAGGCCGATGGCGTGGTGGTGGGCAGCGCGCTGGTGGCTGCATTGGGCCAGGCGCCCGATGCCACGGCCGCGGCACAGACCGCGCAGGCATTCCTCACGCCGCTGCGACGCGCCCTCGACGCCGCCGGAAGCACGTAAACGTACGTACCAGAATGGTTTACGTCAGCCCCCCGGCAACCGCCGGGGGGTGCCCGAGCATGGAAACGGTGAGCTAGACTGTCCGCCTTTGCGGCCCCCGGGCCGCCCTGAACGGAAGTAGCATCCCGCATGAGTTGGCTCAGCAAGTTGATGCCGTCTGGCATCCGCACCGACAACGTCCCCAGCAAGAAGCGCAGCGTCCCCGAGGGCCTGTGGGAGAAGTGCAGCAGCTGCGGCAGCGCGCTCTACCGTCCTGAGCTGGAAGAGAACCTGGAAGTCTGCCCCAAGTGTGGCCACCACATGGCCATCCGCGCGCGTGCGCGCCTGGCCGCGCTGTTCGATGCGGACAGCACCACCGAGATCGGTGCGCGCCTGGGGCCGACGGACCTGCTCAAGTTCAAGGACCAGAAGAAGTACAGCGAGCGCATCAAGGCCTCGCAGAAGAACACCGGCGAGTACGACGCACTGATCGCCATGCAGGGCCTGATGAAGGGCCGCCCGCTGGTCGCCTCGGCCTTCGATTTCGCCTTCATGGGCGGCTCGATGGGCTCGGTGGTCGGTGAACGTTTCTCGCTGGCCGCGGAAAAGGCGCTGGAGATCGGCGCGCCCTACGTGTGCTTCTCCGCCAGCGGCGGCGCGCGCATGCAGGAAGGCCTGTTCTCGCTGATGCAGATGGCCAAGACCTCGGCCGCGCTGGGTCGCCTGCGCGACGCCGGCCTGCCGTACATCTCGGTGTTGACCCATCCGACCACCGGTGGCGTGTCGGCGTCGTTCGCAATGCTGGGCGACATCAACATCGCCGAGCCGCAGGCACTGATCGGCTTCGCCGGCCCGCGTGTGATCGAGCAGACCGTGCGCGAGAAGCTGCCGGAAGGGTTCCAGCGCTCGGAGTTCCTGCTCGAGCACGGTGCGATCGATCAGATCTGCGACCGTCGCGAGATGCGCGATCGCCTGTCGGAGATCCTGGCCATGCTGGCACGCCAGCCGGCGCCCGCACCGGACGCGGCGGCCTGATGGCGTCGCGCAAGTATTTCGGCACCGACGGCATCCGCGGCAAGGTCGGTGAGGGCGTCATCTCCGCCGATTTCGTGCTGCGCCTGGGCAATGCGCTCGGGCGCGCGCTGACCGAACGCAACGGGCACCGCCCGGTGGTGGTGATCGGCAAGGACACGCGCATCTCCGGCTACATGTTCGAAGCCGCGCTGGAGGCCGGGCTGGTCGCCGCCGGTGCGGACGTGCAGCTGCTCGGCCCGATGCCGACGCCCGCCGTGGCCTTCCTCACCCGCACCCTCGGTGCGGATGCAGGCATCGTCATCAGCGCCTCGCACAACCCGCACTACGACAACGGCATCAAGTTCTTCTCCGCCGATGGCGAGAAGCTCGATGACGCCACCGAGCTGGCGCTGGAAGCCGCGCTCGATGCGCCGTTCACCACGGTCGAGTCCGAGCGGCTGGGCAAGGCCATGCGTGCGCGCGATGCGGTCGGTCGCTACATCGAATTCTGCAAGGCCAGCGTGCCGCGCGGTTTCGACCTGCGTGGGCTGAAGATCGTGCTCGACTGCGCGCACGGTGCCACCTACCACGTTGCCCCGCTGCTGTTCCGCGAGATGGGCGCCGAGGTGGTCAGCATCGGCGATGCGCCCAACGGCCTGAACATCAACGATGGCGTCGGCTCGATGCACATCGACAACCTGGCCGCGAAAGTGCGCGAGGTCGGCGCCGATTTCGGCATCGCCTTCGATGGCGATGGCGACCGCGTGTTGATGGCCGATGACCAGGGCAACCCGGTCGATGGCGATGACCTGCTGTTCGTGCTGGCCCAGGCCTGGCAGCGCAGCGGTCGCCTGCATGGCCCGGTGGTCGGCACGCTGATGACCAACTTCGGCCTGGAGCAGGCCCTGGAACGCTTGAACATCCCGTTCCAGCGCAGCAACGTCGGTGACCGGTACGTGCATCAGGCACTGGTCGAAAACAACGGTGTGCTCGGTGGCGAAGCCTCCGGTCACCTGCTGTGCCTGGATCGCGCCACCACCGGTGATGCGATCGTCAGTGCGCTGCAGGTGCTGGAAGTGCTGCGCCGTGACGGCACCTCGCTGCGCCAGGTGCTGTCGGTGCTCAACAAGGTGCCGCAGAAGACCGTCAACGTGCGTCTGCAGGGCGCGGCCAAGGCGACCGTGCAGGCCGAGAGCGTGCAGGCCGCGCTGGCAGCTGCGCAGCAGGCGGTGAAAGGGCGCGGTCGCGCGTTCCTGCGGCCCTCCGGCACCGAGCCGGTGGTGCGTGTCACTGTCGAGGCGGACAGCGCCGAGCTGATGCAGTCCACGCTGGACAGCCTCTCGGCGGCGGTGAAGGCGGCCGCCGCGGCCTGAGCCGGGCAGTGAGGCCGGAAACTGAAAACGCCCCGGGAAACCGGGGCGTTTTCGTTGCAGCAGGCCGGCGCGTTACGGCCCCGGCACCATTTTCTTTTTCTTCGCCTTGAAGCGGTTGAACAGCGGCGCGATCAGCGGGTGGTAGCTGTAGGCGATGCGCTTGCGCAGCCAGCTCGCCGGCCGGTTGCGGATCGCGAACCGGTAGATGTGCTCCGGATCGCCGCCCACCACATTGCGGCCGAACGGATGGGTGGTATGCAGGTACTTGAAGCCCTGCGCCCGCGCGATCTGCACGTAGTCTTCGTCGAAGTCGCCATAGGGCCAGCACAGGGTGTCCGAGACCTCGCCCAGCTGCTGCTGCAGCACCTCGCGGGCCACCGAGAGGTCGCCGCTGATGCCCTGGCGCTTGTGCTCGCGGGAGATGTCCTGCTTGAGCCAGCGGGTATGGGTATGGGTGTGGCAGTGCACCTCGAAGGTACCGGCGGCGATCATCTCGCGCGCCTCGCTCCAGCGCATCATCACCTCGTCCGGGCGGTTCTCGCGCAGGATCGCCGCCTCGCAACCACGATGGTCCGGTGTCGCGGGCAGGGTGGCACCGGCCTGGCCCGCATGCGGGCGGACATCGCCTTCGCCCATCCAGCCGGTCACCACGAACACCACCGCATGCATGCCGTACTTGGCCAGGATCGGGTGCGCGTACACCCAGTTGTCCAGGTAGCCGTCATCGAAGGTGATCACGATCGACTTGGCGGGCGTCGGCTTGCCGGCGAGGAAATCGGCGTACTGGTCCAGCGTCAGCGAGGTCCAGCCGTTGGCCGCCAGCCAGGCGATCTGGCTTTCGAAATTCTCCGGCGAGACCGTGATCATCCCCGGGGACGGGGAGACATGGTGGTGCATCAGCACCGGGACGGATCTAGCGTTGGCCATGGCCCAGTTCCTTCAACCACTGGTGGTAATAGTGTTCGGTCGCTTCAGTGTGACCGGTCGGGGTGAAACGGTGGGCACTGCGCATCCATTCCCAGCCCGCCAGGCCCATCTGCTGGCGGCGGTCGGGCTGCTCGATCAAGGTGCGCAGTGCGTGGGTCAACGCAGCCTGGTCGCCCAGTGGCGCGAGCAGGGCATTGCTGCCTTCCACCACCATTTCCGGCACGCCGCCCACCCGCGTGGCCACGATCGGCACGCCAACGTAGGCCGCCTCGAGGAAGACCGTGCCGGCCGCTTCCTTGTGCGTAGCGAGCGCGAAGATATCGAAGCCGGTCATCAGCCGGCAAGCACCCTGGCGGTAGCCGAGCAGATGGACCTGCGCGGCGATACCGAGCTGCTCGCGCAGGGCGGTCAGGCGGTCCATCACTGGCTGGCCGTCACCGACGATCACCAGTTGCACGCGCGGATCGGCGCGGCACAGCGGTGCCATGGCCTGCAGCAGTTCCAGGTGGCCCTTGGGCTGGCGCAGCACCGCCACACACCCCACCACGATCTGCTCGTCGCTGAAGCCGAGCTCGGCGCGCACTTCGGCGCGGGTATCCTGCAGGCACTGCCACGGATCGCGCTTGGCGATCTGCGACCACTGCGGCGGCACCGCGATCGGCGGGACGATACCGACGTGCGCATCGGTGATGCCGCGGCTGACCATCAGCTTCTTGACGAAGCTGCTCACGGTCATCACCCGATGGGGCAGGCCGGTGTAGGTCAGCAGCGAGTTGATCGGGCTCATCAGGTGGCGCGAGCGCACCACCAGCGGGGTGCCGCCCAGCCGGGCGCCGGCGGCGGCGATCAGGCTGTCGCGGCGGCTGGTCGTGTTGACCACGTCGTAGCCTTGGCGGCGCACCAGGCGTGAGACCGACCAGATCCCGCGCAGCATCCGCAGCAGGCCGCCCATCTTGAGCGCGTGAACGGTAAAGCCGGCTTCGCGCGCCATCTCGCCCAGGCGGGCACCGGGCTGGCACAGCAGCGAGACGTCATGGCCGCGGTCGCGCATGGCCAGCATGTGGCGGTAGATGTAGATCTCCTGCCCGCCAAATCCTTTGGCAGCCTCGGTATGGAGAATTTTCAGAGGAGCGTTCATCGGTGGACAGTCCATGTGTGGAAAAGCGCCCGCGGCAGACGCGGGCGGCCATCGTCATTGCCTGCGGGATCGCGCCAACGCATCCCATGCGCTGTGCGGTGCCGTGGGTAGGAGGTCGTGCGGGCACACCGGCCATGGGGTCGGCCCTGCCGGCGTGAGCCAGCGCAACGCCATCGGCGATGAGGGGGAGGGCAGGGCAACCATCAGGCGGACCGGGCGACGCAAGGAGTAAAGGGGGCGGCGCGTGAGCGTCGCCGTTGGCCCGTTCTGGTCGTCTGGGCGCGCGCATTGTATCGGTTTGTATCAATGTATCGGTGGCGGGGTTGGCCCGATCTGGCACAATGTTCAGCCGGGCCACAGCTGGCCCACCGACCACCATGAACAAGCAGGAATCGCTGTGAGCCAGATCCCCACCCTCGACATCACCCGTTTTGACACCGACCGCGACGCGTTCGTGGCCGAACTGGGTGCGGCCTACCGCGAATGGGGCTTTGCTGGCATCCGCAACCACGGCATTCCGCAGGCCGATATCGACGCCGCCTACGAGGTCTTCAAGGCCTTCTTCGCGCTGCCCGAAGAGACCAAGCGCCAGTACCACGTGCCGGGCAGCGGTGGCGCGCGCGGCTACACGGCCTTCGGCGTGGAGACCGCCAAGGGCTCGCAGCACTTCGATCTGAAAGAGTTCTGGCACATCGGCCGGGAAATCCCGGACGACTCCCCGTACCGTGACGTGATGGCCCCCAACCTGTGGCCGAGCGAGGTCCCGGGCTTCCGCGAGCGCGGCTACGGGATCTACCAGGCCCTGGACGCGCTGGGCTCGCGGGTGCTGTCGGCGCTGGCCCTGCACATCGGCCTGCCCGAAGACTTCTTCGCGGACAAGACCAACAACGGCAATTCGATCCTGCGCCCGATCCATTACCCGCCGATCACCGCCGAAAACATCCCGAACGTGCGCGCCGGTGCCCATGGCGACATCAACTTCATCACCCTGCTGGTCGGCGCCAGCGCCGCCGGCCTGGAAGTGCAGTCGCACGAGGGCAAGTGGGTGCCGTTCACCTCGGACGCGGACACCATCGTGGTCAACATCGGCGACATGCTGCAGCGCCTGACCAACCACGTGTACCCGTCCACCATCCACCGCGTGGTCAATCCCCCGGGCGAACAGGCGCGCCAGCCACGCTACTCGGTGCCGTTCTTCCTGCACCCGAACCCGGATTTCCTGATCGACGTGCTGCCGACCTGCATCACCCCGGAAAACCCGAGCCGCTACCCGGAGCCGATCACCGCCCACGGCTTCCTGGAAGAGCGCCTGCGCGAGATCAAGCTGAAGTAAGCCACGAAGGCCGCCGAAAGGCGGCCTTCTTCGTTCTGCGTAGTGCCGGCCACTGGCCGGCTCCAGACAATGTTGGCCCGGCTGCAGTCGGCTATTCGCTGCCCCGTGTTGGGCAAGCGCCGCCATGCCCAGCCGGGACGCGCCGTAAACCCGTCCGTGGGGGCTCGACGTGCGCCATCCATGGCGCCCGACGGTCCCGGCTGGGCATTGCAGCGCTCGCCCCCGACAGATTTTCCTCGCCGGAGGGCAGGGCGGACTCAATGCCGCCCCGGGCACATAGCTGTCCCATGCAAGCCGACACACTGTCAGAGGGTGGGCGTGGGTG
>NZ_NIVS01000031.1 GCF_002205165.1 Stenotrophomonas maltophilia
CAGCAACCTCCACCCCCGGATCCGCCACCGGGACCGACCCCGCCGGATCCGGATCCGACACCGCCCGAGCCACCTCCGCTGCCGCCGCCGTCACCGGCGCCACCAGAGCCGGACCCGTATGCACCCCAGCCGGTGCCCGTGCCGGAGTACCGCAGCGAGGTGTCGCTCTACAGCGCGTTGCCGGCCATGGGATTGCGTTACGGCTGGGCCACGCTCGGCAACCTGCACGAGCGAGTAGGGGAGCAGGAGCAGCTGCGCCAACGCGCCGACCTGCGCGGGGATGCGTATTTCAACGGCGCCTGGGTGCGCGTGATCGGCGAGAACGGTGACGTGGAAGGCAGCCGACGCGGCATCTACGGTGGCAGCCCGCGCTACGACTACGACATTCTGGCCATCCAGGCCGGCGCGGATGTTTATGCGGTGGAGCATGACGACGGAAAGCGCGACCACGCTGGCCTGTATCTGGGGCAGGGCAGGATGCGCAGCGATGTGACGCATTTCGATGGCACGCTGGCCGGCCGCAACCAAGTCAAGGGCACTTCACTTGGCCTTTATTGGACTCGCTACTGGGACGAAGGCCAGTATCTGGATGCGGTCTGGCAGGGAACGTGGGGCAAAGGCAAATCCAGGTCGAGCAACGGCATTCTGCTGGAGCGAGACAGTTTCGGCTGGGGGGCATCGCTGGAAGGAGGCTATCCGTTCCAGATCGATGAGGAGGATGAGGATGAAATCCTCGAGCCACAGCTGCAGGTGATCTATCAGCGGATCGACCGGGACCACCACCGCGACCCCGCCGCGCTGATCCGGTTCAGCAACATGGACTCGCTCGCTGCCCGCCTGGGCCTGCGGTGGGCCAACACCTGGACCCTGGAGCCCACGCATGACGGCATCCGGCGGTTATTCACCGGATGGCTGCGGCTCAATGGCTGGCATGAGTTCCGTGGCCAACCGGTGACCGAGTTCTCCTCGGCGGAGGGCTACGTGCCATTCGAAGCCAATCTGAAAGGCACGTGGTGGCAGCTCAACGCCGGGGCGAGCTGGCAGTTGGGCGCTTCGACCAGCCTCTACGCGAACATCGGCTACCAGCGCAGCTTCGACCGTGCGTTTGTTGCTTGGGACGGCAAGGTGGGCGTGCGTTGGAACTGGTAACGTTTTGGGGAGCAAAAGCCTCTGAATTCAATTAGGGGGACTATGTGGGAACAAAAGGACATCAATTTAGAGCACGGCAAGCGATAGCTTGAGGAGGCCCGCGTGGTACCTAGCTGCGGCCGCCAGGGTCTTACATAATATACATTATGCGAAATGACGAAATGCGCCGTTTTGTTGTGCTTTTCAGGAGTAGCTGTCCGTGTGTCAGTTTTCCTGATTCTTGTCCTTTTGCTTAGGATCGTGCCCCTTCTTGATTTCATTGGGAATTTTGAGGCATTCAGGGACATCATCCTAAATAAGGAAGTGTCGGCTGTAGCTGCCTTCTACCCTGTTCGTAAGACGGTTGGCGTACGGTTCCTCCATGGTCAGGTTCAATTTCAGCAGTTCCAAATCTGAGTCAGCTGTGGCCGAGAGCTACAACCAGTGGTTCCGAGCAAAAATTGAGCGCGCCATTGCCGATGCGCGACCGGCGATTCATCACGGTCAGGTTGTGGCGCGCGTGCAAGCGACAATCGATGCAGCCAGCATGCGTCGGAAAGCCGCAGAAGATCGATTCATCTGTTCGGGGACCCTTCGGCGGTTACGCTCATGTCGACTTCGGGCTCTGGCGTCGTGGGCGCAACCTTGGGATCGCTTGCTTCGGTGTGTTCCGCTTGAAGGCTGCCTCCAGTTGCGCCGGAAGTTCTCGTAGACTGCTGAGTTGCTTCTCAAGTCCCTCGCACCTGCCCCGGAGAACATCGGCAGCTTGACCGGCCGAGATGGCTGCAGATTGGGCTGCATGCAGCTCCTGGCGTAGCTGATCCTCGATTGCCCTCTGGGCTTTGGCCTGATTGTTGAGTTGAGCCTGGAGATCTTTCGCCTCCTGCCGAGATCGATCCACGTCGCCGAGCGTTCGATTCTCGACAGATCTGACGTACTCGGTCCAGTCCTCTCGCTCAGATTTTGCCGTTTCCAGCGTTTCATGAAGCCGGGCATCAAGATTTTGTCTTGCTGCCTCAGCTCGATCGGCTCTCCGAAGCCCAAGATCCCGCTGCTCCGTTAGCTCTGAGATCTGCAGGTGTAGCTGATCGACCAACCGCTCCAGTTCGGCCGCTTGCGTACTAGCTATGCGTTCGCCGGCGATAGCCGAGGCGCGCTCTGAGCGCATTTGACTCAGTTCGTCAGCCACGAGCCGTGACCTGGCATCCAGCGCTTCACGCTGGGTAGCCAGTGACCGCTCAGTCTCTGCGAACTCTCGAAGGGCCGCCTCCCTAGCGTGCGTCAGCGCCAGCTCCCACCATTGCCCGGCTAGTTCCGCCAACACCGCCGGGGCGTCTTCAAAGTCCGGACGTCGTGGCTGCAGGCGCGTGCCGAGTCGAATCCACCAAGTCTCCAGCCAGCGAGTGACCGTGTTCGGAGAGCCGGTCCCCAGGTGAGCACGGATTCGCTCAACGGTTGGGCGCTCACCCTTGGCCACCAGTTCGTCGGCGGCGGTGTGGACGTCAGATTCGGTGATGCCGCGGGCCATGCTAAGTCTCCTGTACTGGCGCCCTACTCTGCTGGTAACGTACTGGCGATAAGTGATGATTATCGCGGGTATAGTCGTATGTCTGTAGCGTACATTACATAGTATGAAAGATATTTCTACAATTGCCATGTCCGCCGCGACGGCCACCAGCTTGGCGCTGCCCGAACAATTGGCCGAGCAGGCTGCCGATGCGGTCCGCGAGTTGCTGGCCGAAGCCGCGGCCGAGAACACCACCCGCAGCTACAGCAGCGCTCTGCGTTACTGGGCCGGCTGGCATGCGGCGCGCTACGGCATCGAACTGGCCTTGCCGGTGCCCGACGCCACGGTGCTGCAGTTCGTGGTCGACCATGTGCAGCGCCGGTCGGCTGACGGCGAATTGGCCTGGGAGCTTCCACCAGCCGTCGACCAGGCCTTGGTGGCCGCTGGCCTCAAAGCCAAGGTCGGCCCGTGGACCTTGGCCACGGTGCGCCATCGCGTTGCCGTGCTGTCCACTGCGCACCGGCTCAAGCACGTGGCCAATCCCTGCGAGCAGCCTGCAATTCGCACCGTGCTCAGCCGCGCGGCGCGGGCCGCGGTTAAACGCGGCGAGCGCCCACGCAAGAAGACTGCGATCACCCTGGCCGAGCTGGAGGCCATGTTGGCCATTTGCGACGACAGCCTAGAAGGAATTCGGGATCGCGCCCTACTCTGCTTCGGGTTCGCTAGTGGCGGCCGCCGGCGCAGCGAGATCGCCGCTGCCGACCTGCGCGACCTGCGCCGGATTGGCGAGGCGGGCTATATCTACCGGCTGGAGCACAGTAAGACCCAGCAGGCCGGGGTTACGGCCACCTCGACCCCGGACAAGCCGGTGCTCGATCGGGCCGCCCTCGCCCTGCAGGACTGGCTGGACGCAGCCGGGATCACCGAAGGGGCGATCTTCCGGCGGCTCTGGAAACAGCGGGTCGGCCCTGCTTTGTCCCCGGCGGCTGTGGGTGAGATTGTCCAGCGGCGGGCTCGCTTGGCCGGACTGGAGGGCGATTTTGGCGGGCATGAGGGTCGGCAGGGAATCGTTACGTACAGGGCCAAAAGCTGCCTAAGCAATTGAAACGAAATGATAATTGCCTTATCCCGATAGCGGATCTCCCCGTCTATGGGGCCTGTTCAAGGACTTTCGCTGTATAGCTCAGCGGCGCCACTTCCCTATCAAGGTCGAGATGGTAGTCGCCGAAGCGATTGATGTGGCTGGTCCGATACGGCGACAGGCCGGCCAGGATCTCGGGGGTCAGTTCAATCCCCTCCTTCCGCATCTCAGCCAAGGTCCGGCTCATGCCTTCTACGTTGTGGAGGATGATCATGTTGGCGACCAGCTGGCTGTACTTGATGATCTTGCGCTGCTCGTGTTGGACGTTCTCAGCAATGATCCCCTGGCTGCCAAAGAACACCCATTTTACGAAGCCGTTGTACTCCTCGCTCTTGTTGGTCGCAGCATGGATCGTTTTCCGAATCTCGTTGTCGTCGATGTAGCGCAGCAAGAACAGCGTTCGGACGGCCTTGCCAACTTCCCGGAAGGCGAAGTACAGCTTGTTCTTCCGGCTGTAGGTGCCCAGCCGGCGCAGGATCGAGGACGCGGTGATCTTCCCCAATCGGATTGAGATCACCACCCGCAGCATGTCGTGGAGATGGGTCGCGATCAGTTGCCAGTCGATGCTGTCTCCGAACAGTGCCTGGATGTTCTTATAGGTCCTACCAGGTTCGGGCCGGAAGAATGTCAGATCCTTGATGTTTCGTATCCTGGGCATCAGCTGGATGCCCAGCATGTGGGCCAAACCGAAGACCGGATAGCTTTGGGCCTGCGTGTCGCCATGGACGATCTCGGGCTGGATGTCGGACGTGTTGGCCAGCAGGCCATCGAGGATGTAGATGCCCTCGTGCACGCCACAGGGAATGAAGTGGCTGAACAGCGCCACGTATTTGTCGGACACATGGTAGTAGCCGATGCCGCCGTAGCCGCCGTAGCGGATGTGGTACTCCGACAGCAGGTTGTCCTCGTACACGCTCCACTTGGTGCCATCTGCTGACGCGCTCTTGCCGCTGCCCCAATAGCCCGGCAGGTCAAATTTGTTGTAGGTATTGATGACCTCCACGATGGCCTTCTCAAGGACATCTTCGGTCACGTATTTGAGGTTGAGCCAAGCGACCTGGCGACGGCTGAAGCCCTTGATCGACCGCGCCGTCTGCGTCGGACCCAAGTTGCAGCCATAGCAAAACAGCGTGGTGATCACCCGTCGAGGGAGATCTTCAACCTGGCTCTCGGTGCCGGCGATCGGACGGAAGAATCGGTGCAGATCCAGCCATTGGCTGGCGTCGATCAGGACATCGACGATGCTGGACTCCGGGAGCCGTTCGGCGATGAGGCGGTCCACGGTGGCAATGGCGCTTGAGACCTCGGCGCGTTGCCCCTTCCGCAGTACCAGGCGTCCTTCCAGAATGTCCGCATGAACATTCTCGGGGAAACGCTCGTCAACTTCGTCGGCCAAGTCGGTCAGTTGTGCGCGCAACCCGGCCACGAAAGTCGCAGCGTCGGTGGGCAAGCCTGACACCTGGCCATAGGCTTCCAGTTCCTGGGCCAAGGTGGCTTCATCGACCAGCTGCTCGCGGTAGTCGTCAAATCGTTCGCTGCTCGGGATGAAGAGATCTCCCGACTTCAGTTCGTCCTTGACCTGCACCAGCACGGCCAGCTCGAAGTACTTACGGTGCATCCAGCCGGCGCCTGCCGCGCTGGCCCGCTTGCCAAACACGTGCTGACGCCAGAGCTTGGACATCCAATCGAAGTCCTTTTCCGGGTCCAGGCCGAGGGATGCGACCTCGATCAGCTCACGGCGTTGGTTGCGCAGCGACAGCACCGCTGCAATCAACGGCTCCATGCCGGCATCGTGGCTGGTTGCCCGCAAGTTCATCAGCTCCAGCCCATTGAACAGCAGCGGCCTGACCGCGCCGTAGGGTTGCAGCATGAAAGGCAGATAGTTCTTTCCTGCGTATGCCATATGTTCTTCGCATTCGGCCAACAAGGTCGACACTTCCGCTTCCAGACTGTTATCGATGGCATCCACGCGCTGACTATCGCTGCCGTCGAGCTGATAGGCCTGCAGGATTTCCTTGAGCTGGCCGATCAGGAAGTCGGCCCGCTTGGCATGTTCGAGCTGGTAGGCCAGCAGCTTTTGCTGGGCCGTGTTCTCCAGCCCGCGCACCTGCTTGATGAACAGCTCGGCTGCGTCATCCAGCGTCTTGGCATGCTGGGCGCGAATGAAGATGGTGGCCAACGCATAGCGCTTGTCCGGAGCCAGTTCGGCTAACTCGCTGGCGTCATAGGCGCGAGCCATTGCACGGAATTGCTTGAGCTTGGGCACCGGCACATCGATGGGAGGCAGCTGCTCGGCCAACTGCTGCAGCATGCGGATGTGCTGCAGATAGAACCGGACCTCCTTGTTGGTCGGTCGGCCAGGCTCGCGCTTGAGCGATTGCCAGCCAGTAAATCTGGAGCCTTCCGGTGCGCGCAGCAATTCGTCAATGAGCGTGCGCGTGGCAGGCGTCAGCGCGTGACTGATGCTGCGGTAGTAGCCCAGATTGACCCGCTCACGTGCGCCGATGGCGGCCAGCTCCAGGGTGCGGAAGCCTGGCAGTTCGTAGCGGTGGTGCACCAGCTCTTCGAGCAGGACGTTCACGATGTCCGGGATGGTGTGCTTGGTCTGGGCTGCTCCGGTGGCCACCGTGTCCAGCCAGGCCAAGCCTGATTTGTCCAGGGGATGTACCCCGATGAACTGCCGAAGCTGCGGCATATGGCGGCGCTGGCTACCGGAAGCGTCGTAACGTTCGAGCTGGTCGGTGTCCAATACGCGCCCGAGTCGGGCGGCCTTGGCGATGTGCTTCCGGATCCGCTCGGGCACTTCGGCTAACACCGTGAAGTAACCCAGGCGCTGGAAGAGCTTGAGATGAATCAGTACCGCCAGCTGCGGTCCCGGCTGGGTGGTCAGCTGCTTGGCGAATGCAATCTCAGCGGCGGTGGGGGTATAGATCTCCTCCAGTTCCTTGGCGGTGGGATCAGGCTTCAGTCGCGGGTAGGCGGTCTCGTGAAGGGTAGCCATTGGATCCGGAGGTTATGAGGGGATCAATCCCAGTGCCGGCCGTCGTCTGTATTGAGAGACGCTTCCAGGAAACACTGGTGCGTATCGGCCATGCGGTGCATGTCATCGAGCAACGTGGCCAGGATTTCATCCAGATCCCGGTCGGGATCGGTGGGAACAGTCAACTGGTACTCGCTGCTGGCAGTGTTCAGGCGCACAGCCTGGAACGGGGCCAAGCAGATCTCTTCGATCCGGCCTCGGGCCTTGGCCGCGCCGCGGCCCGTGCGGGCAAACGGGGTCAGCACCATGCGCAGGCGCAGCTGCAAGGCCGGTTTGCCCTCGGGCGCCGGCAGTGCCATCGCCGGTACCGGCGCGGTTGGACTGGGCAGGCTTGCTTCAATGCGGTCACGGGCAAAGGGGTCACGCCCGTCGAGATAGCGCATGGCCGACTGCACATCGCGCCAGCCCACGTACTCCATCAGCGCCTTCATGTCCCAGCCTTGGTCGTTGGCCCAGCTGGCAAAGCCGCGGCGCAACGAATGGCTGCTGTGGAGCCCCGCATCGGCAAAGCCGGCACTGGTCAGCAACTCGCGTAGCAGGCGCACCAAGCTGTTGGGATGCAGGCCCTCGGCGCTCACCTGGCCCCATTGGTTAACCGCCCGAAACACCGGCCCTTCGTGCAGGTCGGCCGCCTGCAGCCACACCTGGGTCGCCTCCACCGGGCACAACCGCGACAACGCCGGCACCTTGTAGGTGACGCCGGCGGCCTGGCGGTCGCCCTTGCTGCGCGGCAGGAAACAGGTCATCCCCTGTCCCGGCACCAGCGTGAGATGGGCCACGTCCAGACGCAGCAGTTCATCGCCACGGAAGCCCCGCCAGAATCCGAGCAGCACCAACGCTCGGTCGCGTTGATGGCGCAGCGCCGCCGCTCCGTCGCCCCGGGCATGCGCCGCCGCGATCGCGGCAGCCAACCAGTCATCGAGCTCGACCAGCCGCCGAATCTGCAGCGGCGCGGCTTGCTTGACCTGGCCCGGGTGCAGGGTCTGGATGCCTTTGAGCACCTTGCGCACCAGCGGCGACCGGGTCGGGTCGACAAAGCCGTGGTCGCGGTGCCAAGAGGCAATGGCGGCCAGCCGGTGGCGAAGCGTGCTGGCGGCTAGGGTCTGCGCATACGCGGCCAGGTACCGCGCCACGCTGTCCGGTGTCGCTGGGAGGTGGCCTTGCCATTCAACCTCGAAGTGCCGCAGCGCCGACGCATAGCTGCGCACCGTGTTCTGGCGCGTGGCTGCATCGAGGTAGCGGTCCAGTTCGGTCACTGGCGCGTGGCCTCCACAGCGACCGGCTGCCGCAGGGTCGACAGGATGGTGCATTCAGCCCGCTGCCCACCGTGGCAACTGGCAATCACCCGTTCCAACTCGGTGGCCATGCGCTCCAGGTCGGCCATGCGCGCCCGCACGTCGGTCAGATGGCTGCGTGCCAGCCGGTCCACGTCCCCGCACGAAAGCTCCTCATCGCCGGCCAGCTGCAGCAGGCTGCGGACCTCCTCCAGGCTGAAGCCTAGGTCCCGGCCGCGCGCAATGAAGCGCAGCCGCTCGATGTCGGCCGGGCCATAGACCCGGTAGCCATTGCCCGAGCGCCCCGGGCGCGGCAACAGGCCGATCCGCTCGTAATAGCGGATCGTCTCCAGGTGGCATCCACTGGCGTCGGCAGCCTCACTGATTTTCATTCGTAGTACGCTTGACTCCGTAGTAGCTACGGACTTTACACTCACCTGCTGTGTCATGCCAGCGACCCGCCCGGGCCCGGCTTCCCTGCGACTGGAGATGTTCCGATGAGTGATTGCGGCTGCCACCACGAGGCCAAGAATGCGCAGGAGCGGCGCGTCCTCTGGATCGCCCTAGCGTTGAACGCGGCGATGGCCGTGATCGGCGGCATCGCCGGCTGGATTGCCCATTCCACTGGCCTGCTGGCCGACGCTCTGGACATGCTGTCCGATGCCACCGCCTATGCCATTGGCCTGGTCGCTATCGGGCGCACGGCGCGCTTCAAGGCCAATGCCGCTTGGGTCAGCGGCAGCGTGCTGCTTGTGCTGGGTGTGGGCGTGTTGGTTGAGGTGGGCCGCCGGGTGATGTACGGCGCCGAGCCGGTCAGCGGCTGGATGATTGGCACCGCCCTGCTGTCGCTGGCGGTCAATATGGCGGTGCTGCGCATGCTGGCACCGCTAAAGTCCGGCGAAGTGCATCTGCGAGCGACGTGGCTGTTCACGCGGGCCGATGTGGTCGCCAATGTTGGGGTGATCCTGGCCGGTCTGTTGGTGTGGTGGCTGGCCAGCCCGTACCCGGATTTCGTGATCGGCGCCCTGATCGGCCTGTATGTGATCAAGGAAGCCTTCGAGATTTTAGGTGATGCCCGCCGGGCAGGTGCCGACGCGCGCAAGACGGCTGCATGACCAGGCTTGGCCGACTGAGCTCGGACTCTGGCGGCTGCGCTTGAACCCGGCACTGTCACGTGGCGCAGCTGGCCCCCGACCTAATCCGTCGCAGCTCAATCTGCGTGACCGTGCGGAAGCTCAGGCAAAACGTTAACTTTCTGTTCTTCGGATGCCGGATTCCGTCAATTTCCCGCGCCAGCTTTTGCCTGGCCACCTGACTCGCAGAGGCCACTCGAGCCCGCGAGATTGATGAATAAGCGTCAGCTTGCTGATGAGCGGTACCCAAGGTATCTTTCCGGCCTCAAATGTATCAGTCCTAGCCACACGTGCCTTCCATTGTCATCCATGCCAAGCGCTACGCTCTGGCACTGCTGCTCGCAGTGATGATCATCGTGCCTGTCGTTGATGCTTCGGTCTGCTTCTCTGAGGAGCAGTCACACCAGGAAGTGGCAGGGCCAGGCGATGGCCACCCCGATAAGGCGCATGCCGCTTGTGGTCACGGTCACTGCCACCACAGCAGCACTTTTGTGGCGTCCAACGGTTTCACCAGTGCCGAAGCCGCAAGAAATGAAGGCGGGCACACGTTCTACGAACAGCCCATGACGTCCCACATCCCGGACACGCTGATTAGACCTCCCAGGCTTTGATCGCATAAAAGGCGCAACGCGCCTGTCAGTCCTTCTGCGATCACCTTTGTGTAGGTCTTTCCATGAACACATCTTGTTGCTGGGCGCTCCGTGCGCTCGGCCGACGCGTGGCTGCACGTGCAGTCGCCGGCCAGTACTGCGCCGCCTTGAAGAAGGCGACCTGAATGCCCTTCTCAACATCTACCAATCTCCGAACTGCACGCGATCGAGCGGCACTACTGATGGCAACCTCCGTGCTTGCCATCGGCGCATCTCTTGGTGTGCGCGATTTTGGGCCTGTCGACGAACCGAGATTTGCCTTGGTTGCCACCCAAATGGTGGCAACCGGAAGCTCGCTGTTCCCGCGTCGGGGAGCGGAGCTGCACCCAGACAAGCGTCTCTTCATGTGGATCTCGGCTGCACTGCTGTCACTGACCCAAAACCTGCGGACCGCGGTCCTGGCCCCTTCGCTGGTGTCAGGCGTTGCATATGTGTGGATGGCTTTCCATCTAGGAACGCGCAATGGCGGCCGTGTGCGCTAGGGGCGCGCGCGGTGGTCAATAAAAAGGAATCACCAATGCATTACGTGAAAACAGAATTCAACCGAGGCAGTTCGCGCGGGGGCCTAGGCTCAGATCCACTGGGCCGTCTTGGCAAGCCCATCTGCGGCCCGCAGCTGGGCGTCAACACGTTGATTATCATCGTGGCGATGTACTTCACGTTCTTTCTCAACAGCGCGTTCTTCGCAGAAGTAATTGCGAAGAGTGGTGCGGACGGAGCAGCTCGTGCGCTACTTGTTATCTCTACGGGAGCGATCCTCACTGCCTTGAATGTGCTCATTCTCGGATTGCTATGCGTTCGATGGACGGTGAAGCCGGTTCTTGCATTGCTTCTCGTCGTGTCCGCTACTGCTGCCTACTATTCAGACAATTACAGCGTCTACTTCGACGCCAGCATGGTACGAAATGTGCTGAAGACCGACGGCGCTGAAGCCGGAGAGTTGCTGACCTGGGGCTTCTTTCTTGCGGTACTAATTAAAGGCGTCGTGCCAGCTATCGCGGTATGCATGGTAAGGCTCCAACGTTCTTCCAATGTGACGCGGGCGATACTTGCAAGAGTGCTTCTACTTGGCATGGCGGTTGTTGTAATCGTTGGCGCGGCAATTGCGTCATTCGACGACCTCTCATCACTCATACGCAATCACAAGCAAGTCAGATACCTTGCAAACCCTGGAAACTACATCGCTTCCATTGCGAAGGTTGTGCGAGAAGACACCCGTGCGGAGCGCGGTCCGATCCAAGTGGTTGGCCCCGATGCCATGATGACGCCTCATCCGCCAGGCGCGAAGCCCCACTTCTTGGTCATCGTTGTAGGTGAGACGGTTCGTGCGCAGAACTGGGGTTTGAATGGATACGGCAGACAGACAACGCCACAGTTGGCAGCGTTGGACGTCGTCAACTTCTCGGACGTGACTGCCTGCGGGTCAAATACTGAAGTTTCCGTGCCTTGTATGTTCTCGGTGTATGGAAGGCGAGACTACGATCGAGACAAGATCAGGGGCTCAGAGTCGCTGCTCCATGTGCTTGAGCGAGCTGGCATCAAGACGTTATGGCGGGACAACCAGACAGGTTGCAAGGGGGTTTGCGCGGACCTGGCGTTTGAGTCCTTCCGCGTGCCTACCAAGGATGGGTTGTGCGATGACCAAGCGTGTCGCGATGAGATCATGTTGCGGGGATTGCATGACGCTATCGATGACAATCCGGGTGATGTTGTGGTCGTTCTGCATCAGCTGGGGAACCACGGGCCGAGCTACTACAAGCGATATCCCGAGGATCTGAGGAAGTTCACGCCTGACTGCCGCAATGCAGATCTGGGCAAGTGCACGCGCCAGCAGATCGTCAATGCGTATGACAACGCAGTCCTTGCGACAGATGACTTCCTTGGAAAGACCATCCGGATGCTTGAGCAGGATCAGAGCCATGACACTGGATTGATCTACGTTTCCGACCACGGTGAGTCACTGGGAGAGGCGAACGTCTATCTCCACGGTCTCCCCTATGCCATTGCTCCCGACACTCAGATCAAAGTGCCCATGGTCATGTGGATGTCCGAGGGCATGAAGAGCAGCAACAACCTGGACCTTCAATGTGTCCGGGACCGATCAAACCGCCCGGCCAGCCACGACAACCTCTTCCATTCTGTACTCGGCCTCATGAACGTCCGGACGAAGTCGTTGGACGAAAGCCTGAATCTTTTCTCCGGTTGTTCCATCAACGCCGGGTCCACTTCATAACGGGCGACAACGAGCACGCTGCTGGAAGCGCCCAGCAGCGGCTCTTGGGGTCCTAAATTAAGGAAGCAACACAGTGGCAGATATGTACGGTCATCGTCCGCGGAGCATTGCCCGCGTTTTCAAGGCGCTCCGCTGGTCCCTCCAAGGACTACGATCAGCTTGGCTGCATGAATCCTCGTTTCGACTCGAGGTTGTCGCGGCCGTGGTGGCACTACCGGCAGCGATTCTGCTGGGCCACTCAGCGGTTGAGCGAGCACTTCTAATGGGGAGCGTGCTGGCTGTTCTGGCCTTGGAGCTGCTGAACTCCGCCATCGAAGCGGTTATCGAACGGTATGGCCCAGAGATCCATGAGCTGGCGGGTCGCGCTAAAGATATGGGTTCGGCCGCTGTGTTCGTGGCTCTTTGCAATGTCGCCCTCACATGGGCCGTTATCCTTGTGGGTTGATTCCCTGGGTCCCGACCTGAACGGGGCTAGGGTGCGTTCAAGCACAGCCACCGTAGTGTTTTTATGTAATTGTATCCGTCCAAAAGAGGTTGCTAACCTTTCCCAATGCGTCGCTCTCTGCCTGCTATTCGTATATACCTGATGCTGCTGCTTTTGGCGGCGTTCGTGGTCGTGCCTGTGGCCGAGGCATTGGCGTGCGCGCAAGAAGCGACGGTCAGCGTGGGCGATGTGCACGCCTTGCAAAGTGATTCAGACTCCGAGTCGAGCAAGAGCAAGGATTCGTCCAGTGCCGATGCCTGTGGCCATGGGCATTGCCACCATTCAACGGCAAGCCTCCCAGCTGCCGGTCACGACGATCTGTTCGCCGATGGCCGGATCTCGCTGCACAGTACCGAGCACGTGGACGTCTACGCGCTACGACTCGACGGTCCCATGCGCCCCCCCCGTATCTGATCTGGCTCTGCCTCGCACTTGCGGGTCGTTCGCTCAGATAATTTACGGGAGTTTTTATGTCGATTTTGCCAGGCCGGTCGCTTTCAGCGACCGGGTTGACTGTCGCTATTCTGTTGGCGTTGGTGCCAATCGGACATGTAGCTGCTCAAACTGCACCATCTTACGAATCGTTGCTTTCTCGCTTGAACCAGATGCCTGCGACGGTCCAAGGCGTCGCGCTGGCTGAGGCAGCCGAGGCGCGGGTACAACAGGCTCGGGCACTGCCCAATCCGACGGTCTCCATCGAAGCGGAGAACGCCTACGGCACTGGTCCCTACAAAGGTTTCTCAAACGCTGACAGCATTGTCACCCTCTCCCAGCCGCTGGAGATTTGGGGTCAACGAGGGGCCCGAGTGCGCGCCGCGCGTGCGGAGGCTGGGGCTGCAGGCTTGCGGGGTGATCTGATGCGCAGTGACGCAGCGGGTCGCCTGGCGGCGACATACGCCGAAGCAGAGGCTGCGCTGCGCCGATATGAGTTGGCCAGCGAGGCATTGGCCTTGATTGAACAGGACGCCAAGGCGGTAGCTGCGATGGTCAGCGAGGGACGTGAGCCCAACCTGCGCGGTGTGCAGGCACGGAGCGAGGTCGCCAATGCAAAGGCAAGCCTGGATGAGGCCGAGGCCTACCGGGATGCGGCGCTTGCTCGCCTGGCCGGCGTGTCCTTGGTGGACAGCCCCCTGACCGACATCGGTGAAAGCCTGCTTGACCGCGTGCCCTCTCACCCAGTCGCTATTGAGGTCGCCCCGCTTGCCGTTCGCATTGCCCAAGCTGAAGCGGAAGCCTCCGGCCGCCTTATCGATGTCGAGCGCAAGCGTGCGTTGCCACAACTGAGTGCATCCGTGGCTCAGACGCGCTTCCGCCAAGCGGGCGACCAAGCTTACAACGTGGGCATCAGCCTTTCGATCCCCCTATTCGATCGTAACCGCGGTGCGATCCAGGCGGCCTATGCGGAACAACGTGCTGCCGAAGCGGTTCTGGAGGCTCAGAGGCGTGACAGTGAGGCGGCCCGTTTGGGAGCGGTAGCGAGTCTCAAGGCATCCAACAGCCGCGTACGAGCAGCGGATGAAAGCGTACAGGCCGCAGATGAAGCCTATCGGCTGGCCCGCATCGGATTCGAGGCAGGTCGTATATCGCAATTGGAGCTGCGCAGCACGCGATCAACCCTGATCGCTGCGCGTGGCAGTGCTGTGGATGCCCGTCTTAGCCGGGTGGCAGCAGAAATCGACCTCGCCCGCCTTGAAGGGCGCGCACCGTTTGTGGAGGCAAAATGAACAAGTACGGAAACAAGACGCTCATCGGAGCGACGCTGCTGGCTACCTTGATGATGACCGGCGCGCTGACCTCATGCAGTGGCGGGGCGCAGGAGGATGCCAAATCCACCGGTACGGAGGCAGAAAAGCCGGCTGGAAAGGATGATGGTCACGACGATCACGCAGCTGACGCAAAGCCGGGCTCCGCCGAGGCGCACAGTGAAGGTGATGGTGATGGCGAACATGGCGAAGAGGAGTCCGAGGAAGGTGTAGTCAAGCTGACGCCTGACCAGATCAAGGCATCTGGCATCGGCGTGGTGGCTGTCGGCCGCGGCGGTGGCGCATCGACCCGCCTTGCAGGTCGCGTCGAGCCGGCCATCGGGGGGCGTGCTGCCATCGCCTCAACGGTCACCGGCCGCGTTGAGCGCGTGCTTGTTGCGCCGGGTACAGCCGTCAAGAGCAACCAGCCCCTGGTGATCATTGTCAGTGGAGAAGCTGCGACCTTCAAAGCCGCCGCCACTGCCGCTGCGGCGGAGGCCGAAGCCATCCGCCTGGCCTACGGCCGCGACAAGTCTCTTGTCGAGCAGGGCGTAGTGGCTCGCCAGGAGCTGGAGGCCTCGCGCGCGCGCTCTTTGGCCGCTGATGCCGCCGCTAGTGCTGCACGTGCACAGGTAGCGGCCAGTGGATCTCCGGACAGTTCCGGCCGGGTGACAATCTCCAGTCCTGTCGCTGGCGTGGTTGGCAACGTCCAAGTGACGCCCGGTGGTGTCGTCTCAGCTGGAACGCTTGTTGCGGAGGTTTCCAATCCGGACATGAATGAACTCGTATTCACTGCACCGCCAGCACTGGCCACTCTCGCGGTGCCCGGAATGAAGCTGGAAGTGACTGGCCCGGGCGGAAGCTTCGAAGCTGAGGTGATTGCCGCCGCTGCGAATGTGATGCAGCAGGGAGGCACCGCGACCATTCGCGCCAAACCAATTTCGGAGAAGTTGCCACCGGCCGGCTCCCCCGTTTCGGCCGTCATCATCGCCGATGGCGCAGCTGAAGGCATGAGCGTCCCGGCGGATGCGGTCCAAAGCGTTGATGGCAGAAGTGTTGTGTTCGTTGCTGTCGAGGGAGGCTTTAAGGCAACGCCGGTACTCGCTGGCCGTCGTGCAGGTAATCGAATCGAAATCCTTAACGGTCTGACAGGTAGTGAGCGCCTCGTAGGCGCCAATGCCTTCCTGCTCAAGGCCGAACTGGCCAAGGGCGAAGCCGAGCACGGCCACTAAGGGAACTCATACACCATGTTCAAGATCATCATTGAAGCAGCGGTCAAGTTCCGTTGGCTCGTGGTGTTTCTGGCTGCTTCGATTGCCTGCTTTGGCTTGTTCCAACTGAGCAAGCTGCCAGTCGATGCTGTACCAGATATCACCAACCGCCAGGTTCAGATCAATACCATCGCACCTGCCCTTACTCCGGAGCAGATTGAACGCCAGGTCACCTATCCTCTGGAGACGGCCTTGGCCGGCATCCCAGGTCTGAACACCACTCGCTCCCTATCACGCAATGGCTTCTCTCAGGTCACCGCGATCTTCACTGATCAGACCGACATCTATTTCGCCCGCCAGCAGGTGGCAGAGCGGATGCGGGAGGCTGCCGGAGATCTGCCCGAGGGCGTGTCCCCCATGCTCTCCCCGGTTACAACCGGGCTGGGCGAGGTTCTCATGTGGACGGTGGACTTCAAGCCATTCGACCCCAAGAAGCTGGCCAAGCCCGGCCAGGCTGGCTGGCAAGAGGGTGAGGTCTACCTGACACCAGAGGGCGATCGTCTTGGAACCGCCCAGGAGCGCGCAACGTACCTGCGTACTGTCCAGGACTGGATCATCGCACCACAGATGCGCTCCAGCCCCGGCCTGGCCGGTGTTGATACGGTGGGTGGGTACGTCAAGGAATACGGCATCTACCCCGACAGCGCTCGACTGGCGGCATACAACTTGGGTCTGGCCGATCTGGTCCAAGCACTGGAACGCTCCAACGTCCAGGCTGGCGCCGGATTCGTCCAGCGTGCGGGCGAAGGCCTGGTCGTTCGGGCCGACGGCCTTGCCCTTACGACCGACGACTTGGCTCAGTCGCCCGTTGCCACCAAGGACGGTGTGGTCATCCGGGTGGCCGATGTTGCCGAGGTCGGTATGGGGCGCGCCCCACGGCTTGGTGCAGCTAGCCGAAATGGTCATGAGGCGGTACTGGGCACGGCGCTCATGATCGCCGGCGGCAACAGCCGCACCGTCGCTCAAGCTGCAGCTGAGCGCCTGGCACAGGTCAATGAATCTCTGCCCGCCGATATCTTCGCAGAGCCAGTGCTGGACCGTAGTGTGCTGGTTAACTCCACTGTCAAGACTGTCGCCAAGAACCTGACCGAAGGTGCCCTGCTGGTCGTAGTTGTGCTGTTCCTGCTCCTGGGCAACCTGCGTGCGGCAGCCATCACCGCATTGGTCATTCCGCTGTCGTTCCTGTTCGCTGTTATCGGCATGAACAAGTTCGGTATCAGCGGCAACCTGATGAGCTTGGGTGCGCTGGACTTCGGAATCCTTGTAGATGGCGCGGTAATTGTGATCGAGTCCACCCTGCTGATGCTTGGCAAGCGGCGTGCCGAACTTGGCCGACCCCTCAATGCCATGGAGCGACTGCGTGTAGCCGCCGACTCGGCGAGGAAGATGGCGCGTCCTGCAGCCTTCGGTCAGGTGATCATCCTGTTGGTGTTCGCACCGATCCTTACCTTGGAAGGTGTGGAAGGCAAGACGTTCCACCCGATGGCCGCCACCTTCATGCTCGCCCTCGTTGGCGCATTCATCTTCTCCTTTACCTTCGTACCGGCGATGGCTGCCCTGCTGGTCAGGGAGCCCAAGCTCCACGCGAAGAAGGAAGGACACGAGGGCGACCAGGACGAAGAACATGAGACAGCCATCATCCGCGTCCTGCGCGGCCGCATCGAACCGGTGATCCAAGCGGCGATTCGTAGGCCCAAGGCAGTGTTCGCTGGCGCCCTCGTGATGCTCGCAATGGGCGTGGTCGGCTTTACGATGCTGGGTCGAGAGTTCATGCCAACGCTTGATGAGGGAAATCTCGCTATGCAAGCGTTGCGTGTGCCATCTACGTCGCTTGAGCAATCGTTGGCTATGCAATTGGCGCTGGAGAAGGCCATTGCTGCTGAACCAGAGGTTGTGACGGTCTTCTCGCGGACCGGTACTGCAGAAGCAGCTATCGACCCCATGCCGACCAACATCTCCGACAGTGTGATCGTACTTAAACCGAGAAAGGAGTGGCCAGACTCTTCCCTGAGCAAGGAGGATCTGATTGCAAGGTTTGAGAAGATCGCCGCCTCGCAGATAGGCAACAGCTTTGAATTCAGCCAGCCCATCGAGCTGCGCTTCAATGAGCTGATCTCAGGCGTGCGTACGGACCTGGCCGTCATGATCTACGGCGACAACTTCGAGCAACTGCAAGCTGTTGCCGATCAGGTCGCGCTGAAGCTGAGGAATGTCCAGGGCTCAGCGGATGTCCGTGTTGAACAGATTTCCGGCCTGCCCACGCTCAATGTGGCAATCGATCATCTTGCAGCTGCGCAGTATGGCCTCACGGCAGCGGACGTGAGCGACGCGCTTTCAACCGGTATTGGCGGCGCTGCGGCAGGCAAGATCTTCGAGGGCGACCGCCGGTTCGATGTTGTTGTGCGCCTCGGCGACGATGCACGCAATGACCCCGATCAGCTCGCGTCACTGCCGATTGCAACTCCAACTGGGGGCATCGTGCCGCTCTCCTCTGTCGCACGCATTGAGATCAGCGAGGGGCCGAACCAGATCAGTCGAAACAATGGAAGCCGTCGTGTGGTGGTGCAGGCAAATGTTCGCGGTCGTGACTTGGGCGGGTTTGTTGGAGAGGCCCAGGCGGCGGTGAAGGACGTACAGCTTCCGCCGGGCGCCCACATGACGTGGGGAGGTCAGTTCGAGAACTTGCAGCGGGCTGAAAAGCGACTCATGACAGTTGTTCCGATTGTCTTCCTATTGATCGGCAGCCTGCTGTTCATGGCATTGGGCAGCGCAAAGGAGGCGGGCCTGGTGTTCACCTGCGTCCCACTGGCCCTGGTTGGCGGAATTCTCGCGTTGCTGGTGCGTGGTATGCCGTTCTCGGTATCTGCCGCCGTCGGATTCATCGCGGTATCGGGTGTTGCGACCCTGAATGGATTGGTGCTCATGCAAGCCATCAGAGAGAGGCTTGATGCAGGTGACAGTCCATTGATCGCTGCAATGAACGGTGCCGGCAGCCGAATTCGCGCGGTGGTGACCACCGCGCTGGTGGCGATCGTTGGCTTCATTCCAATGGCTATTGCGAGTGGATCTGGTGCTGAGGTGCAGAAGCCTCTCGCCACGGTGGTCATTGGCGGCCTGTTGACCGCAACAGTACTGACACTTCTTGTGCTGCCGACATTTGCGGGGCGCTTGGCCAAGGCAGGCCCGAAAGGGCAACCGGAAACTGTCCACTGAATGATGGAGTGTTTGGGCCCGGCAGAGCATCTGCCTGCCGGACTTCCCGTTCCATTTTTATGACGTTGGAGGGAACAAATGAACCTGACCACAGAACTCGAACTGCCAGTAATACTCCCAGGTGTCTCTCGGGACGACAGCTGCGTCCAGAGGCTGGTCGCTGGTCTTCAGGACATGGAGGGAGTATCGCGCGTGCACATTCGCGAGGGTAGCGACGAAGCTCTCGGAACGCTCTGCATTCATTACGACCCCGAGATCGTCTCGCTTCAGCGAGTGCGAGAGGTGGCGGCATCCGTGGGCATTGAGTTGGGTGATCGGTATGGCCACCTTTTCTTGGAGCTTGGTTCGGCCGTTCACGCACGAAAGGCAAGGACAATTGCGGCGCAAGTGCAGGCCGTACCAGGCGTCATTGAAGCCACCACCAGCCCAGCTGGTGGCATAAGCATCGAGTACGAGAGAGCCAAGACAGGCGAGGCGGAGCTGAGAGCGAAGCTTGAGGCGCTGGGTGTAGCGCAAGAGCCACCGAGTCCGAGGGGAGATTTGAAGGATCAGCACGAAGGACACGATCACAAGGACCGACAGGACCCCGGTCATTCCCACGGGGGCACGCTAGGTGGCAATAGTGAGCTGATCTTCTCACTTGCTTGCGGCCTGCTCCTGATCGTGGGATTTGCGATTGAAAAGCTTGGGTTGACCCAAACGCCCTGGATCCCCACAGCGTTTTACGTAGCAGCCTACGTCTTTGGCGGCTGGTTCACGCTTGGCGAGGCGATCGGGAACATCAAGCTGAAGCGCTTTGAGATCGATACGCTGATGCTGGTTGCAGCGGCAGGCGCAGCCGCGCTCGGCGCATGGGCCGAAGGCGCCTTGCTTCTGTTCCTCTTCAGTCTCGGTCACGCCCTTGAACACTACGCGATGGGCCGGGCTAAACGTGCGATAGAAGCTCTCGCCAAGCTTGCCCCAGAAACTGCCAGGGTGCTGAGGAATGGGCAGGTCGTGGAAGTCCAGGTTGAATCGTTGATACCTGGAGATGTGGTGGTCGTACGTCCCAATGACCGGATGCCGGCGGACGGATTCGTTATCAAAGGGGCTAGCAGCGTTGACCAAGCCCCTGTCACCGGGGAAAGCATCCCGGTTGATAAGCTGGCAGTCAATGACGCTGCTCTAGCACGGGATCGACCTGATTCGGTGGTAATGGAGTCACGTGTTTTCGCCGGCACTATCAATGGCTCCGGCGCCCTGGAGGTTGAAGTCACGCGTCGATCAGGCGAATCGGCACTGGCCCGCGTCGTCAAGATGGTAAGTGAGGCTGAGACTAGGAAGTCGCCCACGCAGCGCTTCACGGACAAGTTCGAGAGAGTATTCGTTCCCGCGGTGTTGATTCTGGCTGTGCTCCTCCTTTTCTCCTGGGTTGTGGTTGATGAGCCATTCCGTGACAGCTTCTATCGTGCTATGGCAGTTTTGGTGGCAGCGAGCCCCTGTGCACTGGCCATAGCCACGCCAAGTGCTGTTCTGGCGGGCATCGCAAGAGCGGCACGTGGTGGTGTGCTCATCAAAGGTGGGGCGCCACTCGAAGAGCTAGGAATGATCCGCGCCATCGCGTTCGACAAGACTGGAACGCTCACTGAAGGCAAGCCGCGAATTACCGACATCAAAGTGATGCAGGGAACGACAGAGCAGGAACTGCTTCACGTTGCCGTCGCCGTCGAGGCTTTAAGTGACCACCCTTTGGCCGCAGCTATCGTTCGAGATGGTAATACTCGCCTGGGCGATGGACCGGTCATGGTAGCGACAGACCTCGCTAACTTCGCTGGAAGAGGCGTTCAGGCGAAGGTGAACGGCATTGACGTGTGGATAGGAAAGGCAGAAATGTTCGGTAACGACGGCATTGGCGCTCTATCCGCGGGTGCGGAGTCTGCCATTGAGGAGCTCCGTAACGCCGGCAGAACCACGATGGCCGTTCGCCTAGGTGATCGCGACCTAGGTGTCATCGGCCTTATGGATACGCCCCGGCCAGAGGCGCGTGAAGCCCTGGACAAGCTAAGGCGCTTGGGCATCCAACGAATGATCATGATCTCTGGCGACCACCAGACTGTAGCTCAAGCCGTGGCAACGGACGTGGGTCTAAACGAGGCATGGGGAAATCTCATGCCTGACGACAAGGTGAAGGCAATACGTCAGTTGAAGGAGACGGAGCGAGTGGCAATGGTCGGCGACGGTGTGAATGACGCACCCGCAATGGCTAGTGCCAGCGTCGGAATTGCAATGGGTGCCGCCTCTTCGGACGTAGCGCTGGAGACTGCCGACGTCGCGCTTATGTCTGAGGATTTGAGACAGGTTGCATTCTCTGTAGCGCTTAGTCGACGCACGAAACGGGTGATCCGTCAGAACGTGTATGTGAGCCTGGGCGTCGTAGCGTTGTTGGTTCCTGCGACCATCCTAGGTCTTGGCATTGGACCGGCTGTGGCAGTGCATGAAGGTTCAACCTTGTTGGTTGTATTCAATGCGCTGAGGCTCCTTGGCTTCCGTCAGTCGTGACATGCGAATTCTAGTGATTGAGCGCGATCGAGAAGTCGCTTTGAAGATTCTGGCCTACTTCGAGGCCCGAGGGCATCAGCTTGATACCATCGGGGACGGCATCGCCGGCCTTCACTTTGCGGCGTCCAATGGTTACGACGCAGTCATTCTTGATTGGATGCTTCCTCGCATGGAAGGCCCGGAGGTTCTGAGAAGGCTGCGGTTGAATCACGGTGTTTCAGTTCCTGTTGTGATGTTGGCTGCAAAGGTTGCGCTCTCGGACAAAATCATCGCTTTCCGCTCCGGTGCAGATGACTATGTGACCAAGCCTTTTGAGCTCCCGGAGCTCGAAGTTCGCCTAGAGGCGTTGGTTTCCCGTACGGAGGGACGCGTAACAAGGAGGCGGCTGCTGATCGGAGAGCTCACGTTGGACCTGAGAACGTTGGAGGCCACACGGGCTGGAAAACGACTGCATCTGTACCCAGCTTGCAGGAAGCTCCTTGAAGCGCTGATGCGGGCAAGTCCTGCCGCTGTGACCAGGCGGCAGCTTGAGCACACTCTCTGGGGTGACGACCTGCCCGACGGGGATCTTCTGCGATCACAGATGTCCAGCCTGCGGCGAAGCATTGATGGTCCGTTTGAGGAAAAGATGATCCAGACGCTGCCGCGGGTTGGGTATCGACTGATACCGCCATCAAGGCCTATGCCCCCCCCCCGGGGAAGGGAGGCCCTATGACGGTGAGGCGTAGACATGGCTGCAGAGCCGTCAGTGCAGACCTTGAGCGCCTGACTATTTGGCCACGTATTCTGATCAGAGTATGACCATGTGGAAGCCAGCCGCACTCCCAATTGGCGCGTTCTTGGCCGCAGCGATTTGGGGCGCAGCGGCCATGGTGCCCTTCGCGCCGGCATCAGAAGAGATGATGTTTTGGATACCGGTGTCGATTGCGCTAACGAGTGCGGCTGCTGCATTGGTAGTTGCGATGATGCAAGACATCATTCTGGTCGCGGTAAAGAGATGGCCACTGTTCGTGAAATTCTATCCAACCCTCTGCTTGGAGCCACTCCCCTTTGCATTCCTTCCAATCGTGCTGTCACTCGCCGGAATTGCGGAGTTCGGTCCAGCGATGCTGAGTGCAGCTCTATTGCTGATCGGCTTCTCGTTTGCGGAGACTCTCTTCGCCGCCGCCCTCCACAGAGCCCGGGCGACGCCGACCGCGGTTGTGATCTCGATGCAGTGCGCTGCTCTGGTGTTTGCAGTTTACATGTACAAGAAAGGCATCCAAGCGAACGTCAGTGACATCAGTTGGCCGTGGTTCGCATCGTCTGTCACTGCCATGAGTCTATTCTCCTTCCTAGTCGGAAGGTATTGGGCCAACCTGCTTCGTGATGCTGAGGTGGGGTTCTCTCCCTTACTGAAGTGGGTTCTGGTCACCTTCATAGCTGAAGGATCTACTAGTGAATGGAGCCGGTGGAGATTGAAGCAACCTATTAAGCAACGCAGACCACCGGGGCTTCGGTCCAAGCCTCGCAGGAAATAGGATCCGATCAACCAATCCAAATCATGGAGGCTAATTCTTGACAACTGCGAGCGCGACAAATATGACGCAAGGGCGGATGGGACCACCCGTCGTCAGTCTCGCTCTGTGAGAGGTGGCGCATCGAGATCACGTTTGTGGAGGTCTTCTACCGGCCGGAAGCAATACCCCGAGGTAGGTCCGTGGTGGCGACTTCTGGTTTCAATGCGCCCGAAGCCCACCGGAGCCTCAAAGATGCGCGCTCAGGGTTGCAGCGGTCGCTGGCGACAGTCGTCATCGGCCGGAGCCTGTCCCCCGCCTACCAACCTTGCTGGCAAGGCCGGTGTTTTTTGATTGCAAGATTCAGACCTATCCCGCCTGACAATCACATTCCCTGGAGTCACCGCCAACATGAATGAAGCCGAGCTGGAACAAGTGCGTACGGCGATGTTTACCGACCCCGGCGTGAAAGCGGTGGATGACCTGCGCCTAGTCCCCGCCAAAGAGCGCGGTCGTGCGATCGCGGCCACCATCACCGTCGCTGCGCCCTCGGTCGACCTGGACCTGGTGCATGCGGTGATCGCCCGCGTGCTGGCCGATCAATTTGACATCGATCAGGTCATGCTGTGCTTCAACGACCCGGGTCCGGTGCCACCACAGCCCACCGCGGCGCCCTTGAAGAAAATGTGATCGCCCGTGGCTCTATGCGTCTGCGTTGGCGGGCGCATAGAGCTGATAACCCGGCAACGCGCACGCGCCGGCATACACAAAGGCCACGCTTTGCCGCGCCCGGGTGAAGGCCACGTAGTACTTTGGTGGGGCGGTGATACGCGCTGCATCTGCCGTGCGCAGGTACTGTGTCAGCGGGCCGTTCGGAAAGATGAGGACCCGGCTGTAGGTGCGGCCCTTGCACTGCCCAAAGTTCACGGCCGGTAGTCCGTCGCACGCTTGCCGCCGGTCATGCCGGAGCACGGTGGGCGCAAACTCCTGCATGTACGCTTCAACATCCGCTGGAGCGACGAGGTAGATGCCATCGTGCCCGGTGACCTCGCCATTGCCTGATTGGGTTCGCGGCATCTGCGGATAGAGCGTGTCCGCCATATCGCACAGGGCCTGGACGCAGCGAAGGCTGATGAGGCGGTGATCCAGCTGGCATAAGCCGTCCGCCTCCCAAATCTGAAACAGCGCTGCCAGATTGGGTCCACGATACTGGCTGTGCCTTTGAGCATAGTTGGTGGCATACGTCGCCTGCCGCGTATCACCCACCAACGTGATGGCAATGCCGCTCTTCAACAGCCGCTCGACCAGATCCAGATCAAAGCCGGCGAGGTCCTGAACTTCGTCGATGTAGAGCTCGTCGTACATGGCCGCCAGGCGTGCCATGACCTGACCTTGGGTGAGCTCATCGCAGCGCACAGCGAAATCGGCCGCCCGGTCCGAATACATCCGGTTGCCTGCCAAGTAGTGGCGCGCCACCTGGGTGCGTGGGGCCCTGTTATTGGTGACACCTTCTACGAACAGGATGGTCTCGATGCGAGGCTCAGGGCAAAGCGCTGCCTGGTACGGGCGGATGCACTGGCACAGCAGGAAGCCATACCAGCTGTGCAAAGTGACATGCACGGGGACCGCACCGGCGTGGACCTCAAACGAGCGCCGGATCTCTTCTAGATTCTCCAGCGTGTAGGTGACAATCGCGATGCGACGCCCAGGCCGCTCCAGGGCCTGCCGGACCAGCAAGGTGGTCTTGCCCGAGCCGGCCGCCGAAAGCAGGACCCGGTTAGGTGATGGCGCGCTGGACATAGTCCGGGAACCTGATCGAGTGCGGGCTGTTGAAGATCGCCAGGGCCGTATCGGTCTTATGGCCCTTCATGTACTTGAGCAGCGCCACCTCATCGGCAAACGTCTTGCCCAGCACGGTATTGAGTTCGGCCAGCGAGTTGGCTTTGATCAGCTGCTCTTCCAGCGATGGGGCGCTTTCGTCGGAATCGTAATAGATCGCGTTGATGTGTTCGGCATAGCGCTCCTGCACAACGGCGATATCGCCATCATTGTCGGTGATCACCTTGGCCTGGATTTTCAGCCGATCTGCAATCTGCAAGAAGCGCTTGAATGCCAGCGACTTGACCGAAATGATGTCTACGCCGCGAGCCATCGGCGCCACGCCATGGTGGTCGCTGTAGGCGCGCTGCACGATCAGCTCGTCGGAAGGGCCTTCCACCAGGATCGCCTGCTTGGCCAGGATCAATCGCAGCGTGTCGTGGCCCGGCAGCTTCATGAAATAGTCATGGGTATCGCTCGGCAGCTGGTCCAGCTTCATCTGGCCCTGCGCGCTGAACAGGATCACGTTGTCCACGCCCAGCTTATTCAACACGAAGCTGCTGTGGGTGGCGATGATCACCTGCTGGGCGGTGGAGAGGGCCGCAATCTTGTCGATCAGCTGGGTCATGCTGGAATAGGACAGATGGTTCTCCGGCTCCTCGATCAGCAGCACGTGGGCAGCGCCGGCCGCGTGCATCGCCAGCTTCATCTTCACCGCGCTTTGCTCACCCTTGCCGGCCTGGGTGAACGGGAGCTCATCCAGGTAAGGTGACAAGCTGGTTTCCCATGTTGAGCGCGGCGATGTGTCCACACCCACCGTCAGCGCCCGGTGGCTGATGTCCCCGGTGTGCTCGGTCAGGTACGCATTGATGGCCGCCACGTCCGCCTCTTCGGAAAAACTCTGCCGCATGCGGCGGAAGCTCAACGACAGCGAGACGCGCTGCGCAGGCGTCAGTGCCTGATCGATGATGCCGGCGATATAGCGATCGGCTCCGGACAAGGTCTTGATGCCGTGAGTGTCGATGATGGTCGAATCGAACGGAATGCTGCGAGCGGTGACGCCATTGTTGGCGAAGGAATACCAGCGCACCGTGTAGTACTCCACCGGCAGGCTGACCGCACCCTGGTGCTGCTGCAGGTAGGCGTTGAACTCCTCGCGGTAGTCGTCGTTGAGCTCGACCAGCAGCCGGATGCCGGCGGTATCCAAGCGCAGGGAGTTGTTGGTGCCGCGCAACGACGCCAGCGCGACATCTGCGCCCAGATAGGCTTCGATGGAGATCCGTGGCGGCGAAGCCGGCGTGCCTGCAGCAAGGGTCGCCAGATATTCCTGCACCGCGGGCTGGTGGAACAGGTAGGGCGTGAGCTCGTAGGCGAGATTGCGCCCATGCAGTTGCCCGGTGACCACCACGTGGATGGCCTCCAGCAGGGTGGACTTACCGACCTCGTTGTCGCCCACCACCAGGTTCATGTGGGCGTTGAGGGGCAGGTCCAGATGGCGAAACGACTTGAAATTGTCGATGACGATACGTTCGATCGGCATGCACAGTCCTTTGATGGCCAACGAGTTCGGTGGCGGCGCCTGCTTGCACCCCGGCTGGCCTCCTTTCCGCTCTGGGCCATACTACCCAGGGATCGCCAGCCTTGGGCGGTTTCGTACTGTTTTGACGACTTGAAATGGCCGAAACGCTGGTTACGCGGGATAATTCCACATTATCCCGCCTTTAGATACGACCCGTACTCGGCGAGTAGTGTAACTTGATTGGTATGTAATTACGTGGTATGTAATACATTACGAAATAGTCGGAGAGTGCGATGGCACGCGGCGGCTTGTACAAGAGCGACATCCAGAAGGCCCGCGATGCGCTGCGGGCACAGGGCAAACACCCGTCGGTGGACGCGGTGCGGGTGGCGCTGGGCAACACCGGCTCCAAGACAACCATTCACCGCTACCTGAAGGAGCTGGAAGAAGATGAAGGGCAAGGCCTTGGCGCCAAGGTCGCGGTCAGCGACGCGCTACAGGACCTGGTCGGTCGGCTTGCCGGTCGCCTACACGAGGAGGCCGAGGCTGTAATCGCCGAGGCCCGGCAGCGCTTCGAAGCGCACTTGCAGGAGCGTAGCGAGGCGCTGGAACGCACCCAGCAGGAGGCGTCCACGCTGAGCGCGCAGCTTCAGCGCATTGAAACTGCCTTACGCGAAGAAAAGACGACCCACGCCGCAGCCCAGCAGGCCTTGGCCGAACGGGTCACCGAGGTCGCGCAGCTCGGCGAACGGATCGCGGGACTGACCGCGCGGCTGGCGGAGCACGAGGCGCATGCCCAGTCGCTGGAGCAGAAGCACCAGCATGCTCGCGAGGCGTTGGAGCACTACCGCACCTCGGTCAAGGACCAACGCGAACAGGAACAGCGCCGCCACGAGCACCAGGTGCAGGAACTGCAGGTCGCGCTGCGCCAGGCCAACGAGGCGCTGACCGCCAAGAACCACGAACTGGTTCAGCTCAACCGCGACAACGGGCAGTGGCTGGAACGCCACAGCCGCCTAGAGAGGGAACTGGCGCAGGTGCGGCAAGCTGCGGACGACCAGCGGAAGGAGCTGGACGCGCTGCGGCTTACGGCTGCGGAGTACCAGGCCTTGCTGGCACGCTGGACCCAGGACGCCCAAGCGTTGGAGAGCGCACGGGTCAAGCTGGCCAATGCTCACGCCGACTTGGCCAAGGAGCGAGAACGGCGTGAACAAGCCGAGGCCGAAGCGTTGCGTGCCGGTGTGCGCCAGGACACCTTGGAGCAGTTGCTGGCGCAGTTGCGGCCCGATCGCGCCGACAGTTCAGGTACCAACAAAAATCCGGCAACCAAATGATTTCACGGAAGAAAAAAAAATTCTGGGGGGCATTTTTGCACGTATCTCGGCTTAACCCCACATCCGCCATCCTTATGGGGTTTCCATGGGGGGTGCGCGTGACTTTGTCCGTCGACTCAACACCGACCTTCGCTCGACGCCTCCAACAAGCCCGCCTGCACACGGGTTTGTCGCAGAAGGAGTTGGGCATCCGGGCCGGTCTGGATCCTTACGTGGCCAGCCCCCGAGTCAACCAGTACGAACGTGGCAAGCACGAGCCCAAGCTGGAGACTGCTAAGCGGTTGGCCCAAGCGTTGGGGATCCCCGCCGCCTTCCTTTACACCGACGATGATCTGCTGGCCAAGTTGCTCCTGCGCTGGGGCTCGCTAAGCAAGCAGCAGAAGCGGGAGTTGGTGAAGCTGATCGAGGCCACACCCGAGAAGTAAACCGAACAAGCGCTAGCCCTATGGGCAACCCTTCGCCTCAACCCGCCCATTGGGCGCTCCTGGAGGGAGCTGCAGTGGCCGTGACTAGTGCGACTGACAAGTGGCGGCATCTCAGGCCTACTTGAGATTTTGTTCACGACCGATACACACGCGCCTTGTCTAAAGTGATTTACAATGTCGCCCGTGTCAGCCTCCTCACTTCTACTGCGACTGCTCCTGATCGTCATGCTCGTGCTTAACGGCGCGTGGTCGGCATTTGCGTCGATCAGTATGAACCCGGCCATGGAAGCGCAGGCCAGCGAAGTGGCTGCCGCGGTGCAAGGCGACGAAGACTGCGTCGCCCATCACAGTGCTGAGAATCATCCCGATGCCACCTCGATTGAAAGGGCTGGCACTGGGCATGGCGACCATGCCGGTCCCGACTGTTGCAAGTCTTCTGCGTGCCGGTGCGCCTGCGTACACGCGTGCGCGAGCGCACTTCCGGCGCGCCTGCATGTTTCGGTGCAACTGGCCTTGGGCCTGGATGTCATGCCGCTGCCCCTAGGGCATGCGGCACCTGCCTTGCCTCATCTGATCCGACCACCGATCGGCTAAGCGTCCCTAAGCGCCGCAATGGCGCCGTTGGTGTGGCTTGCATGCCTATTTATAGGCCAGCCGCCCGCTCTGTACCACCGCCCGCCGGTGGCAACACGACGCTTGGAGCATTTTCATGTCGCATGATGATTTTCGTGGTCCACACGGTGGACCGCCGCTGCTACCTTCGCGGCGGCGATTTGTCCAGGGCTTGGCCTTGGGAGGCGCAGTCGCAGGATTAGGTTTCTGGCCCAAAGCCAGTTGGGCGCTCAAGGGCCCGGGACAACCCAACGTACTATCGGGCACCGAGTTTGACCTAACCATCGGCGAGACGCCGATGAACTTCACCGGCAAGACCCGCACCGCGATCACCGTCAATGGGTCCGTTCCGGCGCCGTTGCTGCGTTGGCGGGAAGGCACCACGGTCAACCTGCGTGTCTCCAATGCATTGCCCGCTAACTCCCTCCATGGCGCGGACACCTCCATCCATTGGCACGGCATCATTTTGCCGGCCAACATGGACGGCGTGCCGGGCCTGAGCTTTGACGGTATCGGACGTGGTGAGACCTACCACTACCGGTTCACCCTGCATCAGGGCGGCACCTACTGGTACCACAGCCACTCGGGGTTCCAGGAACAAGCCGGGCTCTATGGCCCGATCATCATCGACCCATTGGAGCCGGAGCCCTTCAGCTTCGATCGCGACTACGTCGTGATGCTGAGCGATTGGACAGACCTGGACCCGACGGCCCTGTTCGATCGTTTGAAGAAGATGCCGGGCCATGACAATTACTACAAGCGCACGGTCGGCGATTTTGCGCGCGATGTGAAGCGCAACGGCCTGTCGGCCACGTTGGAAGATCGCAAGATGTGGGGCGTGATGCGGATGACGCCCACGGATCTGTCCGACGTCAACGCCAACACCTACACCTACCTGATGAACGGCACGACCTCGCTGGGCAACTGGACCGGTTTGTTCCGCAGTGGCGAGAAGGTGCGCCTGCGTTTCATCAATGGCTCTGCCATGACGTACTTCGATGTGCGTATTCCGGGGCTAAAGATGACCGTGGTGGCAGCAGATGGCTTGTATGTCCATCCGGTTTCCGTCGACGAGTTCCGCATCGCGGTAGCAGAAACCTTCGATGTGATCGTGGAGCCCTCCGGGCAGGACGCATTCACCATCTTTGCCCAAGACTCCGGTCGCACCGGCTACGTCAGCGGCACGCTCGCCGTGCGCGAAGGATTACGCGCGCCCGTTCCGTCTGTGGATCCCCGGCCGCTGCTGACGATGGCAGACATGGGCATGGATCATGGATCGATGGATATGTCTGGCGGCAGCAAGGGCATGGAAGGCGGCTGTGGTGCGGCCATGGGCATGCCTGGCATGACCCCACCTGCCAGCGGTAACGCGACCTCGGCCCATGCAGGCCATGCGATGCCCGCCGCCGGCGATGGTGCCATGGCAGGCATGCAGCACGGGGGCATGCAATCACACCCTGCCAGCGAGACCAACAATCCCCTGTTGGACAACCAGGCCATGAGCGTGAGTTCGCGCTTGGATGATCCGGGTAATGGCCTGCGCGATAACGGCCGTCATGTACTGACGTATTCCATGCTCAAGAGCACCTTTGAAGACCCTGACGGACGCGACCCCGGTCGCGAGATCGAGCTGCATCTGACCGGACATATGGAGAAATTCTCCTGGGGCTTCAACGGTCAGAAGTTCTCCGATGTCAAGCCGCTGCGGCTGAACTACGGCGAGCGTATGCGCATCGTATTGGTTAACGACACGATGATGACCCATCCCATCCATTTGCACGGCATGTGGAGTGACGTGGAGGACGACAACGGCAACTTCATGGTGCGCAAGCACACGGTGGATATGCCGCCGGGTAGCCGACGCACGTATCGCGTGCGTGCCGATGCGTTGGGCAGCTGGGCGTTCCATTGCCACCTGCTTTATCACATGGAAGCCGGAATGATGCGCACGGTGAGGGTCGACGAATGAACATCAATAGACGCGATACCACCCTGACTGCGCTGACGCTGGCTATCTCGCTGGCCCTGGCCAATGCGGCCAGCGCCCAATCCATGCAGCACGGCTCCATGCCGATGGAGCAGGGCGCGCAGACCCAGACTCAGGATCACTCTGCACAACAGGCGCCGACATCAAAACCTGCGCCAGCCCAAAAGCCTGCAACACCGGCCAAGCCGAGCGAAGCGACGATCGATCATGCGACGATGGGCCACGCCGCGCCGCAGGCTAAAGCAGCCGAGCCTGCCATGCAGGGCATGGACCATTCGCAAATGGGGCACGTCTCGCCCGCGAGCACACCTGCGGCGCCCACAGCACAGGCGCAGTCGATGCAGGGCATGGATCACAGTCAGATGGCACAACCCGCTGCAGCCGACACCTCTAGTACGGCCACGCCTGCGATGCAGGGGATGGACCATTCCAAGATGGGGCACGGCGCGCCTCCGAGCACGCCCGCAACGCCCAAAGCGCAGACACAGTCGATGCAGGGCATGGACCACAGTCAGATGGGACACGGGCCTGCAGTGCCAACGCAGCCGCGCACCCCGATACCCGCGGTGACGGACGCGGATCGCAAGGCGGCCATCGCGCCGGAACACGCGCATCCGGTGCATGACAACTCGATCAAGAGCTACGTGCTGCTCAATCGCCTGGAAGCCTGGGATGCCGATCCGGGCACCGGGCTGGGCTGGGAGGGCCAGGCTTGGATCGGTACGGACCTCAATCGCGTCTGGCTCCGCAGTGAAGGCGAACGCACGGATGGTCAGACCGAGTCGGCTGATCTGGAAGTGCTCTACGGCCGCAGTATCTCCACGTGGTGGGATGTGGTGGCCGGTGTGCGTCATGACTTCAAGCCTGGGGCATCTCAAAACTTCGCCGCTATCGGTGTACAGGGCTTGGCGCCGATGAAGTTCGAAGTGTCCGCCACAGCCTATCTCGGCGAAGGGGGCCAGACTGCCGCCAATGTCGAGGCCGAGTACGAATTGCTGCTAACCAACCGGCTGATCTTGCAGCCGCTGGTGGAAGTCACCGCCTATGGCAAGAACGATCCATTGCGCGGGATAGGTTCGGGTCTGAGTACCGCTGAGGCGGGGCTACGACTTCGTTATGAGTTCACCCGAAAGTTCGCTCCCTACATCGGCGTGGTGTACGAGCGCGCGTTTGGCAATACCGCAGACATGCGACGCGAGCATGGCGAGTCCTTTGAAGACACGCGCTTGGTCATCGGCCTTCGTACCTGGTTCTAAGGGGAACTGACAATGAAATCCAACAAAAGGATGTGGGTATGGCTCGGTGCCGGCGTGGGATTGGTTGCGGTCGCGGCAACTGCCACGGTCTCTCTGGGCGTGTACAACGTGGCCGCCGACGATCCGCATAGTCGCCCGGTGTATGCGCTACTTGAAACGGCGCGCGAGCGTTCCATTGAGGTGCGCGCCGCCAAGCTTCAGGTGCCCACGAACCTGGATGATCCTGAGCGTATCCGCCAGGGTGCGGGCAACTACAACGCCATGTGCGTGACCTGCCATCTTTCGCCAGAGGCGGCGGCCACCGAGATGAGCAAGGGCCTGTACCCCGCGCCACCGAACCTAAGCAAACAGTCGGTCGCTCCAGCTGAGGCGTTCTGGGTGATCAAGCACGGCATCAAGGCCAGCGGCATGCCCGCGTGGGGCGGCAGCATGGACGATGAGTTCATCTGGAACATGTCGGCCTTCCTGCAGAAGCTGCCCACGCTGGACAAGGCCGGTTACCAGGCGTTGGTGGCCAGCAGTGATGGTCATTCGCATGGCGGCGGCGAGACGCAAGGCCACCATGACGACGAAAAGGCCGAGGATCACCCTGCCCTATTCGAGCCGGGCAACAACTCCATGCCGCATGCGCACCCGCCGGGCGTGGACGACGATCACCACGGCCCGACACCCAGCGACACGGAAGTCGGGTTGGTGAGCCACGGCCATCCCGACGGCAAGGTGGAGTCGCACCCTGCACCACACACGCCCGTGGCCGATGACGGCCATGCGCACACCCATTGATCTCCTTGGAGCCCACGCAATGAACGCAACAGCAATCTCGTTCACCCTCGCACTGGCACTGGCCGTCGTGTCCCCCGCAATGGCGCAGGCGACACAGCCGCACGCACATCACCCCGCTGCCGCGGCATCTGCGGACGTCGACGTCCCAGTCACTGCAGAGGCCGCGGTCGCCGTAGCGGAGCGTTTCAACAGGGCCCTGTCTAGCGGCGATCTGGCCACGGTCGAAGCCCTGCTCGCTGCCGACGTCCTCATCCTCGAGTCCGGGGGTGCCGAGCGCAGCCGCGAGGAATATCTGGGTCATCACGCAGTCAGCGATGCGGCATTCCTCAAGGGCGCCCATCGCCAGCTGCTCCGTCAGCGTGCACGCACCGCTGGTGAGTTCGCATGGGTCGGAACCGAAAGCGAGCTGCACGCCCAGAAAGACGGTAAGCCACTGACCGTCCAGAGCACCGAGACCATGGTGCTGAAGCAGACCACCGACGGTTGGCGGATCGCCCACATCCACTGGTCTTCGCGGACCAAGCGCTAAGCGGAGAACCAGAAATGAAAACCTGCAGATTGAACCGACTGGCGTGGGCGGCTTTTGCGGTCGCCGGCCTGGGTGCCTGCACCCAAGCGGCTACACCCGCGCAATCCACCATCGCGCCCACTGCACAGGTCGTCCCGGAAACAGCCGACGCGACTCCAGCCGCCCTGCCACGCATGACCGTCCACAAGACCCCGACCTGCGGGTGCTGCGGTAGCTGGATCGACCACGTGAAGAAGGCGGGGTTCACCGTGGATGTGCATGACATGGATGACCTGGGTCCGGTCAAGGAGCGCCTGGGTGTCCCCTATGCAAAGGGCTCCTGCCACACGGCCGAGGTCGACGGATACGTCATCGAAGGCCATGTCCCGGCCGAGGACATCAAGCGCCTCCTCGAAGAAAAGCCGGACGCACGCGGCCTGGTCCTGCCCGGAATGCCGCTCGGTTCGCCGGGCATGGAGGTCCCGGAAGGACGCCAGCAGCCGTATACGGTCGAGCTGGTCCATCACGACGGAACCACCGAACCCTTCGCACAGCATTGATCCGCAAGAGCAACAGGGGGCGGTGTTGCGGGCGCGCCGATTCTCGTCCGCGATGAAGCAGGAGATCCACATGACTCACCATTCCGAAGACCACCGGTCTCAGGCCATGAACGAGTGCATCGACAACTGCACGCAATGCCACGCGATTTGCCTTGAGACCATCAACTATTGCCTGAGCAAAGGAGGTGCCCACGCAGCCCCGGAGCACATCGCCCTGCTGGCGACGTGTGCCGATATCTGCGCCACCAGCGCCGACGCCATGTTGCGTGGCGCCAGCGCTCACTCGGTGGTTTGCAGTGCCTGCGCGGAGATCTGCCGCCAGTGCGCCGAAGCATGCGACGCCATGAACGACCCGGAGATGGCGCGCTGCGCCGAAGTTTGTCGCCGTTGCGCGGAAAGCTGCAGCGCCATGGCGGCTTGACGCGTCGAGGATCCCGCCTGAGCGGCGGGATCCTCATCTCAAATATCAAAAGCCGACCAACCGTGGTTTCGGTGACAGCCCGACACCTAACGCTTGTCGGATCCAACACAGCACGGCGCCGAACGGGGCTTTGCATCACATTCGCAATGAGGATTTATCCCTATGAAATCATCAAACGTCCTTCGCTCCTTCGCGCTCGTCCTCGCGATTGCGGCTGGGCAGTTCTCCCTGCAGATCGCGCACGCCCACGCCGCGCTGCAGCAGTCCACACCGGCGGCAAATGCGGTGGTGGCTTCGCCGGGCCAGATCGATCTCGTGTTCAACGAAACATTGATTCCGCGGGCGTCGCGTCTCAAGTTGCTCATGAAGCACGGCAGTTCCACCATGCCGATCGAGAATTTCACGACCGAGATCGTCAACAACGGTAAGACCCTGCGTGCCAAGTTGCCCCAGCCGCTGACTCCGGGCGTCTATACCGTGGAATACCGCGCCGTCGGTGGTGACAACCACCCCATGCCGGGCAGCTTCAGCTTCACGGTGCGCTGAGGAGTCGCGAATGTTCGACCTGTCGGCTTATGCACTGAGATTCCTGGAATACCTTGTCATCATGGTTCTTTTCGGGGTTCCACTCTTCGGTTGGTACGGGTCGCGTCGATCGGCACTCGCCGACGCCTTGGCCGGGTGGTCACTCATGGGCGTTCTATTGGCGGGTGCCGTAGCCGGTCTCGTGCTCACCGGGCTCGATGTCGTCTTCAAGACCGCGGGCATCATGGGAATGCCGCTTGCCGAGGTTGATCGCGCATCGCTTGGCTGGTATCTGCTCGAGACGTCCGCGGGCCGGGCAGCCATGGCGAGAGGCGCGCTGCTGGTCGCCCTGATGTTCGTGCTCGGATGGCATCGTCGCCGCGGGAAGGTGGAGACCGCCTTCCCGCTGGGGGCGATGCTGGCGGGCGGCGCACTCGCTTCGCTGGCATGGAACGGCCACGCCGCCGCTGGCGAGGGCTTGGCAGGCGCGGTCCGGCTTGCTGCAGGCATCGTCCATCTTCTCGCGGCAGGCGGCTGGATCGCAGCGGTCCTGATGTTCCTTGCCATGCTGCTGCGCGGCAAAGAGACGAACGGCAGCGGGCGTCTGCGATCAACGCATGACTTTCTGCATGGTTTTTCGACGCTGGGAACGATCTTCGTTGGTGCGCTCATCGTGTCCGGCATCGCGCACTACGGGGATCTCACCGCGTGGTCGTTTTCGGCCCTGTTCCAGAGCACCTACGGGAAGTTGCTGCTGTTCAAACTGGCCCTGTTCGCTGGAATGCTGGGTTTGGGAGCGCTGCACCGATGGACGCTGGTGCCGCGCTTGGAACGAGCGCTGACCAGCGGAGATCCCGCGCAGGAGGTGCGGGCTTTGCGGCAGAGTGTTACGGCTGAGGCCGCGCTGGCCATCTTGATCCTGATTGTTGTTTCAGTGCTCGGGACGCTCAGCCCCGAATAGCTGTGTAACCCGCAATGGCACACTGCCTTGGCAGTCCATCCCCACTAAAGCGAGCATCGGCATGAACTCACCGTCGTCCCATGACCATCACCATTCTGCAGGCGCAGCCCCTGTCGAGGCTGCGGATGGACGGGTCACCGATCCGGTCTGTGGCATGCAGGTCGATCCCGCCACGACGCAGCATCATGCGACCCACGCCGACACACCTTTCCACTTCTGCTCGGAGCGATGCCGCGCGAAGTTCGTGGCCGATCCGGAGCGCTATCTGACGCCCCAGGACGAACCCGAGGTGGCACAGCCCGGCGCCATCTACACCTGCCCGATGCACCCGGAAGTCCGGCAACAAGGTCCAGGCAACTGTCCCTTCTGCGGCATGGCGCTGGAGCCGGAAATGCCGAGCCTGGAGGACGATGACAATCCGGAACTTCGCGACTTCTCGCGCCGGTTCTGGTGGACGCTTCCGCTGACTGTGGTGACGCTCGTGCTGGCCATGTTCGGCCAGTACCTCCCGCGTGTCGTGCTGGGCGACGTGCAGATCCTGCCGTTGTCGATCGACGTGCAGACCTGGGTCGAGCTGGTCTTGACCACACCAGTCGTGCTGTGGGCCGGCTGGCCGTTCTTCGAGCGCTGCGTGCAGTCGATCCGCAACCGCAGCCCGAACATGTTCACCCTCATCGGGATTGGCGTTGCGGCCGCCTTTGGCTACAGCCTGGTCGCCACGCTGGCACCCGGCTTGTTCCCACCGTCGTTTACCGAACATGGGCGCGTCGGGGTGTACTACGAGGCGGCGGCGGTGATCGTTTCGCTGACCCTGCTCGGCCAGATGCTGGAACTGCGGGCGCGCTCGAAAACGTCCGCGGCGATCAAGGGCCTGCTTGGCCTGGCGCCGAAGGAAGCCCGGCGGGTCAACGCCGACGGCACCGAGGAAGACATCCCGCTGACCCACGTCCACGTCGGCGACCACCTGCGCGTGCGTCCCGGCGAGAAGGTGCCGGTGGATGGCGAAGTGGTGGAAGGCCGCTCCAGCGTCGACGAGTCGATGCTCACGGGTGAACCGATTCCGGTCGAGAAGACCGCAGGCGACCAGGTCATCGGCGCGACCCAGAACGGCACCGGCGCGCTGGTGATCCGCGCCGCCAAGGTGGGCTCCGACACCGTGCTGTCGCAGATCGTGCAGCTGGTCGCGCAGGCGCAGCGCTCCCGCGCGCCGATGCAGCGGATGGCCGATATCGCGGCCTACTGGTTCGTGCTCGCGGTGCTGGCGATCGCGGTGGCCACCTTCTTTATCTGGGGCTCCTTCGGTCCGGAGCCGGCCTGGACCTTTGCGGTGCTCAACGCGGTCTCGGTACTGATCATCGCCTGCCCCTGCGCGCTGGGCCTGGCGACGCCGATGTCGATCATGGTCGCCACGGGCAAGGCGGCGCAGGTGGGCGTGCTGTTCCGCGACGCCGAGGCCATCGAGCACATGCGCCGCATCGACACCCTGATCGTCGACAAGACCGGCACCCTCACCGAGGGGCGCCCCGCCTTCAAGGAAGTCGTGGCCTTCGAGGGCTTCGACGCCGACCGGGTCTTGCACCTGGCCGCCAGCCTGGACCAGGGCAGCGAGCACCCGCTGGCCGACGCCATCGTCGCCGAGGCTCGACGCCGGAACTTCGAGTTCGACCGCGTGGAGGACTTCGACTCGGTGACCGGCATGGGTGTGCGCGGGTCCGTGGCCGGCCATGCGCTTGCGCTGGGCAATACCGCGCTCATGGACGACCTGGGCGCCAATCCCGCTGCGCACGTCGACGTGGCCGAGCGGATGCGCCGCGAGGGCGCGAGCGCCATGTTCCTGGCCGTGGACGGGCGCCTGGCGGGGCTGGTCGCGGTTGCCGACCCGATCAAGGCGTCGGCCGCGGCGGCCATCAACGAGCTCCACGCCGCCGGGCTGCGCATCATCATGGCCACCGGCGACGGGCTCACCACCGCACGGGCCGTGGCCACCGAGCTGGGCCTGGACGAGGTGCATGGCGAAGTCCGCCCCGAGGACAAGGCCGAGCTGGTGCAGCGCCTCAAGCGCGAAGGCCGGCGGGTGGCGATGGCGGGCGACGGCATCAACGACGCCCCGGCGCTCGCCGCGGCCGACGTCGGCATCGCCATGGGCACGGGCACCGACGTCGCGATGTCCAGTGCCCAGATCACCCTGGTCAAGGGCGACCTGCGGGGCATCCTGCGCGCCCGGAAGATCTCCCAGGCCACCGTGGCCAACATGAAGCAGAACCTCACCTTCGCGTTCCTCTACAACGCGCTGGGGGTGCCGGTCGCGGCCGGGGTGCTCTACCCCGCATTCGGGATCTTGCTGAGCCCGATGGTCGCGGCGCTTGCGATGAGCTTGAGCTCGGTGTCGGTGGTGGCCAACGCCCTTCGCCTTGCCAAGTCGGCCGCCGTACCGTCCTCGCCGACCACATCTGTGCCGCGCCAGCCCCTGGGCCTGGCCAAGGATTGACTTGGATCAATTGCATCGGTTCCAGTAAGAGGTAAGCTCACGCCATGGTCCACATCCGCCATCGGAACTTGTTCCAGCGCACCGCCCTCCTCGCGATGGTGGCCCTGCTCTGGTCCCAGTTCGCGCTCGCAGGCCATGGCGATTGCCTGGATCTCCCAGTCACGCCGGCGGCGTTTGTCGCTGCCGCCACCGACACCCGACACGACCATGGCCACGGCTGCGATGCCGAGCTCCCCTCAGCGAGCAAGGCAGTGTGCGACGCGCACTGCACCGAGGGTGACATCTCGGCGGACAGTGGGCGCATCCCTTCGATTCCGCCGCTGCTGGCCGAAGCCTGGTTCTCCTGGCTTGCGATCGCCGCGATTGCGGATGCTGCGCCAGGTGTCACGGCTACATGGGTGGATTCGCCGCCCAGACCCGCCTGGCACCGACCTACCGCCCATCCAGCGGCACTCCTGCTGATCTGATGCCTGGACGCTGACTGCTCCGCACGTCTGTGCGGCGCAGTCCTGTGCGTTCGCGCCGTGGCTGCGTCACGGCATGTGTTCCTGCCCTCGTCCGAGCGACCTGCGTCGCGTCGGCCCAAGGACACTGATATGGCATCCCCGTTCGACCGACTGCCGGCCAGGCGCCTGCACCCTCGCCCTCTGTCCCGCCGTCTGCCACCGCTCCGGCACCTTCTTGCCGGCGTGCTTGCCGGCGCCTTGTGGGCCCTGGCGCTGCCGGTGACCGCCACCGAACCCGTCCCGGGGCACAGCCTCGAGTCGATCCGCGCCTGGGTTCTGGAACACAACCCGGAATTGCGGGCCATGGACTTCGAGGCCCAGGCCGCCGAAGCACGGATCCAGCCAGCGGGCGCCCTACCCGACCCGACGGCTTCCCTTGGATTCCGCGGCCTCGATCCGGACAAGCCCTGGCGCTCCGCCGGTGCCGAGCGCGAGGTCAACTACGCGCTGCGCCAGCGCCTCCCGCTTTGGGGCAAGCGCGCCCTGGCGCGGACCGCGGCCAGCCAGGACGCGGTCGCGGTCGGACTCGATCGCCTCACCACTGCGCGCGACTTGCTGGCCGACGCCGAGGCGGCCTACGCACGCTACTGGCATGCCGACCAGGCCGTGGCCGTGCTTGATCGCCGCATCGCCCTGCTCCGCCAGGTGGAAGAGATGGCCGGCGTGCGCTACGCCCTGGGTCGCGCGGCGCAGCAGGATGCCATCCGCGCCCAGGTCGAGCAGACCAGCCTCCAGCGCGAGCGGATCGAACGCCTCGCGACCAAGCAGGAGGCGGCCGCCACCTTGAACGCGGTGCTGGGGCGCCGGTCCGATGCACCGCTGGCGACTCCCGACGAGGCGCCGCGCCTCGCCGTCCACAGCGCCTCGCTTGCCGAGGCACTGGATGACGCCGATGCGCATCCCGCGGTGCGCTCGCAGCAGGCTCGCGCCGAGGCGGCGCGCACGAACGTGGTACTGCAGCGTCGCAACCGCTTTCCCGACATCACCCTGGGCGTGGGTGCGATGCAGTTCGGCAACGGCATCGAGAGCACCGAGCTGATGTTCGAGGTCGAGATCCCGTTCCAGCAGCGTGCCCGCCGCGAGCGCGAGCGCGAATCGCGCCTGCTCGAAGACGCAGCGCTTGCCCGCAGGGACGCCACGCTGCGGGCCGTCGAGGAACGCGGCGCTTCCGCCTGGTCGCAGTGGACCAACGCGCGCGAGCGTCGCGGACTGATCGAGAACACGCTGCTGCCGCAGGCCGACGCCACCTGGCAGTCCGCCCTGGCCAGCTACCAGGTCGGTGAAGTCGACTTCGGGACGCTGCTGGAAGCACTCAATGAATGGCAGGGCGCCGACCTCGCACGGGTCGATGCACTGCGTGACGAACTGTTGGGCGCCGCCGCCGTGCGCGCCATCGAAGGAGAGATCCGATGACCCGTGTCCAGACCCTGTCGCTCGCCATCGGCGTTGCACTCGCCGCCCTCGCCGTCGGCTGGATTGCCGGCCGCGCCACGAACGACTCCCCGACCGCGGGCACGTCGATCGACGGCCCGGCCGCAGAACGCAAGGTGCTCTATTACCGCAATCCCATGGGCTTGGCGGACACGTCGCCGGTGCCGAAGAAGGATTCGATGGGTATGGACTACGTCCCGGTCTATGCCGACGACGCACCGCCGGCGGCACCGGGCACGGTGGTGCTGCCGCCGGACAAGGTGCAGGCGCTGGGCGTGCGCACCGAAGCGGTCAAGCGCGGAGCCCTGTCCGCTACCGTGCGCACCAGCGGCACGGTCGAGGTCGACGAGACCCGGCAGTACGCGATCGCCCCGCGCTTCGAAGGCTGGGTGGAGCGGCTGTACGCGAACCAGACCGGCATGCGGGTCAGCGCCGGGCAGCCGCTGCTCTCCGTCTACAGCCCGCAGCTGGCCGCGGCGCAGCAGGAATACCGGCTGGCCGACGAGACCGCCCGCAGGCTGGCCGGGTCCGATCCCGCGAGCGCGGCGTCGATGGTCCGCCTGCGCGATGCCGCCCGCACCCGCCTGCGCAACTGGGAAATCAGTGACGCGCAGATGGGCAAGACGGGCCTGGTGCTCACCGCGCCCGCGGACGCGGTCGTGATCGAGAAGCCGGTGGTCCAGGGCGCGCGTTTCGAGCCCGGCGAAACCATCCTGCGCCTGGCGGACCTGTCGAAGGTGTGGGTGATCGCCAAGGTGCCGGCGGCGCAGGCCGCGGGTATCCAGCCCGGCCAAACGGCCCGCTTTGAAACCGTGGCCCTGCCGGGCCAGGTGGCCGAGGGCGAGGTCACCTTCGTGCAGCCCGTCATCGATGCGATGACGCGCACCGTGGATGTGCGCATCGCCCTGCCCAACCCCGCTGGCGACCTGCGGCCCGGGCTGTATGGGACGGTGGTGCTGGAGGAGCCGGGGGCTGGACCGGTCCTGACCGTTCCGCGCTCGGCCGTGCTCGACAGCGGCACGCGCCAGGTGGTGCTGGTCGAGACCGGCCCTGGCCGCTTCGCACCGCGCGATGTCAGCCTGGGGCGGCGCGGCGGCGATCGCATCGAGATCCTCGACGGCCTGACCGAGGGCGAGCAGGTCGTGGTCTCCGCCAACTTCCTGATCGACGCCGAAAGCAACCTGCAGTCGGCACTCCAGGGTCTTGAGGGTCACACAGGACACGGCGCGCCTTCGGGCACCGCTGAGGATCCACACGCCGGGCACGGCGAGGACGCCGCCGACCCGCACGCAGGTCATGGTGACGAGGCCTCTGATCCGCACGCCGGTCATTCCATGCCGGCTACCCCGGAAGAGACTCCGCCCGCCCCCACCGGCCACGAGGGGCACTGACATGCTTGGCCGTCTCGTTGAATGGTCGGTGCGCAACGTCTTCCTGGTGCTGCTGATGGCGCTGGCGATTGTCGCCGGTGGCATCTACGCACTGATGAACACGCCGCTGGACGCACAACCGGATCTGTCGGACGTGCAGGTGATCGTGTTCACGGAGTACCCGGGGCAGGCGCCCCAGGTGGTCGAGGACCAGGTCACCTATCCGCTGACCAGCGCCCTGCTCGCGACGCCGAAGTCGAAGGACGTCCGCGGCTTCTCGTTCTTCGGCGCCTCCTTCATCTACGTCATCTTCGAAGAAGGCACGGACCTGTACTGGGCGCGCTCGCGCGTGCTCGAGAACCTCAACGTCGCGTCGAAAAACCTGCCGGCTGGCGTGGCACCGGCACTGGGACCCGACGCGTCCGGCGTGGGCTGGGTCTACCAGTACGTGCTGCAGAGCGACCGCCACTCGCTGGACGAGCTGCGCGCGATGCAGGACTGGTACCTGCGTTACCAGCTCACCACCGCGCCCGGCGTGGCCGAGGTCGCCAGCGTCGGCGGCTTCGTGCGCCAGTACTCGATCACCGTCGATCCGGTCCGGCTGCGCGAGTTCGACATCCCGATTTCACGCGTGTCCGAGGTGATCGCCGAGAGCAACCGCGACGTCGGCGGCCGCGTGATCGAGATGGCCGAGACCGAGTACATGGTGCGGGGCCGCGGCTACCTGCGCGGTATCGAGGATATCGAGAGCCTGGTTCTGCGCGCCGAAGGGGGCGCACCGGTGCTGATCGGCGACGTCGCCCGGGTCGAACTGGTACCCGATGAGCGCCGTGGCATCGTCGACCTGGACGGCGAAGGCGACGTTGTGGGCGGGATCGTCATTGCGCGCTTCGGCGAAAACGCCCTGGCCGTGATCGGGGGGGTGAAGGACAAGATCGCCCAGCTTGCGAGTGGACTCCCCGAGGGCGTCAGCGTCCAGGCGGTCTACGACCGCTCCGATCTCATCGTGCGCGCGATCAAGACGCTACGCACGACGCTGCTCGAGGAGAGCCTGATCGTCGCACTGGTGTGCCTGGTATTCCTGTTCCATGCGCGCAGCGCGCTGGTCGCGATCGTCATGCTGCCCGTCGGCGTGCTGATCGCGGTGATCGCGATGCGCATGCTGGGCATGAACTCCAACATCATGAGCCTGGGCGGCATCGCGATCTCGATTGGCGTGATGGTCGACGCGGCGATCGTGATGATCGAGAACGCGCACAAGCACATCGAGCGCTCCGACGGCTCCCGCAGCCGGACCCAGCTGATCATCGATGCCTGTCGCGAGGTCGGGCCGGCGCTGTTCTTCAGCCTGATGATCATCACCGTCTCGTTCCTGCCCGTGTTCGCCCTGGAGGCTCAGGAAGGTCGCCTGTTCAAGCCGCTGGCCTTCACCAAGACCTTCGCGATGGCCGGTGGCGCGCTGTTGTCGATCACGCTGGTACCGGTACTCATGCTGCTGTTCGTGCGCGGCAAGATCGTGCCCGAGCACAAGAATCCGGTGAACCGGTTCCTGGTTGCGGCCTATCGGCCGGTGATCAACGTCGTTCTGCGGCATCGCATGGCCACAATCATGTTTGCGTTGGCCGCCCTGTTTGCAAGCCTGTGGCCTGCATCGCGGCTGGGCAGCGAGTTCATGCCAACCCTCAACGAAGGCACGCTGCTGTACATGCCCGCGTCGCTTCCGGGCATGTCGGTGACCAAGGCCTCGGAGCTGCTGCAGCAGCAGGACCGGATCATCAAGGGCTTCCCGGAAGTGGAGTCGGTGTTCGGCAAGGCGGGCCGTGCCCTGACGGCCACCGATCCCGCACCGCTGGAGATGTTCGAGACCGTCATCAACCTCAAGCCCGAGGACGAATGGCGGGACGGCATGACCACCGACAAGCTCATCGCCGAGATGGACGCGGCGCTGAAGTTCCCGGGCGTCGCCAACTCCTGGACGATGCCGATCAAGGCGCGCACCGACATGCTGGCCACCGGCATCCGCACGCCCGTGGGCATCAAACTCTTCGGCACGGACCTTGAGCAACTCGACGCGCTGGCCACCGAGATCGAAGCCGTGGTGCGCGAAGTGCCGGGCACGACCAGCGCGTTCGCCGAACGCCTGACCGGCGCCTACTACCTCGACATCACCCCCGACCTTGGCAGCCTGGCCCAGTACGGCGTCACCCTGGGCGAGGTGCAGAACGTGGTGGCCGCCGCGCTGGGCGGCGAGATCGTCACCACCATCCTCCAGGGCCGCGAACGCTTCAGCGCGATCGTGCGCTATCCCCGCGAACTCCGCGACGATCCGCACCGGATAGGCAGCCAAGTCCTTGTGCCGGTGCCCGGCGGCGCCCAGGTGCCGCTGGGCGAACTGGCGCGGATTGAGGTCAGGAAGGGTGCGCCGAGCATCCGCACCGAGAACGCGATGCTGGCGGCGTACATCTACGTCGACACCCGAGAGAGCGATCTCGGCCGCTACGTGAAGGCTGCGCAGGAAGCGGTCACCGAGCAGGTGCAGTTCCCGCCTGGCTACTACGTGACCTGGAGTGGACAGTACGAATACATGCAACGTGCCGCGGAGAAGATGCGTGTCGTCGTTCCGGTGACGCTGGCGCTGATTTTCCTGCTGCTGTACCTCAACTTCCGCCGTGTCACCGAGTCGCTGATCGTGATGCTGTCGGTGCCCTTCGCACTGGTCGGTGGCATCTGGCTGATGTGGATGCTCGACTACAACACCAGCGTCGCGGTGATCGTGGGCTTCATCGCGCTGGCCGGCGTCGCCGCGGAAACCGGCGTGGTGATGCTGATCTACCTCGACCACGCACTTGAAGCGCGTGCCGCGCAGAGGCAGGCCGAAGGCCGGGCACTGGATTCACGGGACCTGCGCGAGGCCATCATCGAAGGCGCGGTCGACCGCGTGCGCCCGAAGATGATGACCGTGGTCGCGATCATGGCGGGCCTGCTGCCCATCATGTGGAGCAGCGGTACTGGCTCGGAAGTCATGCGCCGAATCGCTGCGCCGATGGTAGGTGGCATGGTGTCTTCGACCATCCTCACCCTGGTCGTGATCCCGGCGCTGTACTCGCTGATCAAGCAGCGGCAGCTGGCCAGGAAGCCGCACCCCTCCTCCGCACTACCCAAGGAGAAGTAGTGATGGGGCCGTTCAACGCAGGCAGGGACCGACGGCTCATGCAACTGTGGCCGCGAACATCCGTCCGTCCACGGCCAATTCGCGCGTTACTGGCTTCGCCCACCGCAAGGCCGGTTGACCTGTGTGCGAGACACAGGTCTAGCCTGATCAACACCTCGCCGGGAGCAAGCCGATGACGACCAAGGAAGAAGTGACGCTGCCGCTGATGACGGTCCGCCAGCTGGCACGGCAGGGCGATGTCACGGTGCATGTGGTGCGCAACTACCTGCGGCGCGGTCTGTTGCAAGCGGCCACGCATACCGAGGGCGGCTACCAGTTGTTCTCCACCTCGGAGCTCCTTCGCCTGCACTTCATTCGCACGGCGCAACACCTTGGCTTCACGCTGGGGGAAATCGAGGAAATCATCCACCACAGCCTGCTGCGACATAGTCCCTGTCCGCTTGTGCGGGACATCATTCGGCGCAGGCTCGACGACACCCGCCAACAACTGGACAGGCTGCTCGCCATGCACGGACGAATGGAGCGTGCCATCCACGCCTGGGCGGAGCTTCCGGACTCCATTCCGACTGGCGATGACGTCTGCGCATTGATCGAATCTGTTGCCGCTGCTGAAGGCGGCGGGTTCGTCAAGTCCACCCCCCGGCGACTTCTTGGACGCCGCCCCACAGAGGAGAATTTGCCATGACAGCCTCCAGTCCTGCCCCCTCAGGCTCCCGACGCTGGGTCTTCTGGATCTTCCTGGCGCTGGCCGTGTTCTATCTCGCCGTCGAGCACGGCGCCCACCTTGGGGGGACGCTTCGCTGGTTGCCCCTGGCCATCCTGCTGCTATGTCCCTTGATGCATGTGTTCATGCACAAGGGGCATGGCGGTCATGGAGGTTCCGGAAGTCATGGGCGCGACGGCAATGCCGACGACACACCCCATGGCCAGCATGAGAGCCGTAGCAAGCGGGCACTGAACGACGAAACGTCCGACACCTCGAACGGAGGGCACTGACATGCAGGCACCCGACTCCGGCTACGGTCTTTGGCTCCTCGCCGCCATCAACGCCGCGTTCTTCATCTTCTTCGCCTGGAGCTTCTACAAACCGCTGACCCGTTGGGACTGGCGTGGGTTCGGTATGTTCTCCGCCTTCGTCGTGGCCCTGTTCGCGGAAATGTATGGCTTCCCGCTGACGCTGTACGTCCTGGGCGGCTGGCTCAGCGCCAACTATCCGCAGGTGGACTGGCTGAGCCATGACGCGGGCCATCTGCTCGAGATGTGGTTCGGCTGGCGCGCCAACCCGCATTTCGGCCCATTCCACATCGCAAGCTTCGTCCTGATCGGCGGCGGCTTCTGGCTGCTGTCGGCCGCCTGGCCGGTGCTGTATCGGGCACAGCGTGAAGGCCGGCTCGCCCGCGAGGGCGTGTATGCGCGCATGCGTCACCCGCAGTACGTCGCCTTCCTGCTCGTGCTGACCGGTTTCCTGCTGCAGTGGCCCACGCTGCTCACGCTCGCCAGCTATCCAGTGCTCGTGTGGGCCTATGCCCGCCTGGCGCGTCGTGAGGAAAAAGACTGCTTGAGCCGCTTCGGCGACGACTACGTCCGCTACATGCAGGAAGTGCCGGCCTTCATCCCGCGACGCCGGCGCGGCCCCGCTCCATCCCAAGGAGAAACCCGATGACGCACGTCCACAAACCCACTGTGCGCACGCGCACCTGGCCCATCGGCGACATGGTGAGTGCCGGCTGCGCGCGCACGCTGGAGAAGGCCGTGGCCGCGCTGCCTGGAGTCAACGCCACCAGCGCGAATTTCGCTACCGCGACCCTGCAGGTGTCCTACGACCCGGCCCGCCTGTCGGCGGGCGCGGTCGCCACCGCGATCCGCGACTGCGGCTTCCAATGCAACGCGCCGATGCCCGATGCCGACCCCGCCGCAGGCGCGCACGCCCATGCTGCGCATGCCGGGCACGGACAGGAATTGGCCGCAGAGCGCCCCGCTGACGCCCACGCCGGCCACGGCGATGACGCCACGGATGCCGGGGGCCACGACGCCCATGCGGGCATGAACCACGGCAGCGATCTGCACGCCGCGGCGCGCGACATGGGCCGCCGCTTCCTGGTCGCCCTCGCCTTCGCGATCCCGGTATTCGTGTGGTCGCCCATGGGCGGGCTGATAGAGCCGCCGCCGGTGCCGTTCGGACTGCGCGAGAACGTCTGGTTGTTCCTGCTGGCGACCGGCGCCGTGCTGTATCCGGGCTGGCCATTCTTCAGCGCCGCGATCCGGTCCCTGCGACGGGGTGTGCTGGACATGGCGGTCCTGGTGCTCCTGAGCGTGGGCACAGGTTACGGTTTCAGCATCGCGTCGACGTTCTTCTTCGACGGGCCGAACTTCTACGAGGCCTCGGCCGTCCTGCTGACCTTCGTCCTGCTTGGCCACTGGCTCGAGATGCGGGCTCGCGCCGGCGCCTCGGACGCCATGAAAGCGCTGCTGAAGCTGTCCCCACCCCGCGCGGTCGTCCGGCGCGAGGGGCAGGAGCTCGACATTCCCACCGCTGAAGTGCTGGTCGGCGAGACCGTGATCGTGCGGCCCGGGGCGAAGATCCCGGTCGATGGCATCGTGACGGAAGGCAGCTCTCAGGTCGACGAATCCATGCTGACCGGCGAGTCGATGCCGGTGCGCAAGGATCCCGGAGAGTCCGTCGTCGGCGGATCGATCAACAAGAGCGGCGCATTCGCCTACACCGCCACCAAGATCGGCAGCGACACGGCACTGGCGCAGATCATCAAGCTGGTCCAGACCGCGCAGAACTCCAAGGCGCCCGCGCAGCTGCTCGCCGACCGCGCCTCGCAATGGCTGGTGCTGGCTGCGATCGTGATCGGGCTGCTGACCTTCGCGGTCTGGTTCTGGTGGCTGGGACAGCCGCTGCTGTTCGCGCTCACGCTGACGATCACCGTCTTCGTCATCGCCTGCCCCGATGCACTCGGTTTGGCCACGCCGATGGCGATCATGATCGGCACTGGCCTGGGGGCACGACACGGCATCCTCTTCAAGCATGCCGAATCGATTGAGAAGAGCGCACGCCTGGACGTGGTGATCTTCGACAAGACCGGCACCCTGACGGTCGGCGCCCCCGAGGTGGTCGACATGGCGGTCGCGCCGGGCTGGACGCAGGAGCGGTTGCTGGCCGCGGCCGCCGCGGTCGAGGCGCACTCCGAGCACCCGCTGGCGCAGGCCATCCTGAAGCGTGCCGGTCCGGTAGCCGAGCGCGCTACCGCGTTCACCAACATCGATGGCCAGGGCGCTACCGGCGTGGTTGACGGGGTGCAGGTGGTGCTGGGCAACCGGATCCTGATGGTCGAGCACGGCATCGACCTCTCGGTATTGGAAGCGGAGGCTGCGCGCCTCACCGGTGCCGGTCGCACGGTGATCTATGCCGGGGTGGGTGACCGGCTCGCAGGCTTCTTCGCGATTGCCGACGCGATCCGGGAGACCTCGCGCGCGGCCATCGACGAATTGCACCGGCGCAACATCAAGGTGGCGATGATCACCGGCGACAACCGCCCCACGGCCGAGCGCGTGGCACAGGACCTGGGAATCGACATCGTGCTGGCCGACGTGCTGCCGGGCGGCAAGGCCGATGAGGTCATCAAGCTGCAGTCGCAGGGCCTCAAGGTCGGCATGGTGGGCGACGGCATCAACGACGCACCGGCGCTCACCCAAGCCGACGTTGGGTTCGCGATCGGCGCCGGCACCGACGTCGCCATCGAGAGTGCCGACATCGTGCTCATGCACAGCGACCCTTATGACGTCGTTCGCGCGACCACCATCGCCCACGCCACTCTGCGCAAGATGCATCAGAATCTGGGCTGGGCCGTGGGCTACAACGTGCTGGCCTTTCCGCTGGCGGCCGGTGTGCTCTATCCGTTCGTGCTGTCGCCAGAAATCGCCGCGCTGTCGATGTCGGGCAGTTCGGTGATCGTCGCCCTCAACGCGTTGCTGCTCAAACGCCTTCCACTGGCGGATGCCGCCACCCCTCGCAGCCCATCTAAGGAGTCCACACCATGAATACGGTCACACACGTCGCCCATTCCAGACCCCGAGGTACCAATCGCAGCCATTGGGTCGCCGCACTGGCCCTCGCGCTCGCGTTCGCATTGCCGGGGGTCGTCTCCGCGAACGAGGGTGGGTTCCGCCACAACGTGTTGATGCGCGGCCAGGTGCTGGAAAAGCAGGACGGAACGCTTGTGGTCTGTGTCGGGCAGGCCGACGGTGCCCAGGTCGGGCAGGTGCTGGACGTGATCCGGCACAAGCGCCGTATCCGGCATTCGCGGGCCGGCGGTCCACGCTACCGCCGCGAGAACGTTGGCCAAGTGCGCATCGTCGAACTGTTCGACAGCCACTACGCGGAGGCTGAAGTGATCTCCGGGAGCCCCAAGGTCAACGACACAGTGGAGCTGATCCGCCCCTGACAGGCGCGCGGGCGATGCAGATGCGCCTCGGCCCTCGCCATGCCCTCCGCAATCACTTCCCTTCCAGGACAGGAGCCACACCATGACAGCGTCTTCCAACCCCACCCTGCAATTCCTCGGTGCCGCGGGCACCGTGACCGGCTCGCGCTACCTGGTCGAGGCCAACGGTCAGCGCGTGCTCGTGGACTGCGGCCTGTTCCAGGGCTACAAGCAATTGCGCGAGCGCAACTGGGCTCCGTTTCCCGTCGAGGCGTCATCAATCGACGCGGTGGTCCTGACCCACGCCCACCTGGACCATTCGGGCTACTTGCCCGCACTGGTCAAACAAGGGTTCCGCGGCCGGATCCACTGCACCCATGGCAGCGTGGCCCTGTGCGGCCTGCTGCTTCCCGACAGCGGACACCTGCTCGAAGAGGAGGCCAAGTACGCGGCCCGCAAGGGGTACTCCAAGCACAAGGAACCACGGCCGCTTTATACCGAGGATGACGCCCGCCGCAGCCTGAAGCAGCTCAAGGGGCATGACTATGGTCGCGACATCGAGGTCGCATCAGGCGTCACGATCCGCTTCCATCCTGCCGGCCACATCCTGGGCGCTGCCCATGTCAGCCTTGACGTCCAGGGCCAGCGCCTGCACTTCAGTGGCGACCTGGGACGGCAGCAGGAGTCGCTGATGAATCCGCCGACGCCCCTGCCCGCCTGTGACGTCCTGGTCTGCGAATCCACATATGGCAATCGGGAACACATTCCGATCGACCAAGAAGCCGAGCTGGCACCGATCATCCGCCGCGTTGCCGCCCGCGGGGGCGTGATCGTCATTCCCGCCTTTGCCATCGGCCGCGCCCAGGCGCTCATGCTGCATATCGCCCGGCTGCGTGAGCGCAAGGACATCCCTCGCGTGCCGGTCTACCTCAACAGCCCGATGGCGATCAACGCGACCCGGCACTACCACGACCACCACTCCGAGCACCACGTGTCCGACGAGGACTGCCAGCGGATGTTCGACGTGGCCACCTTCGTCAACACTGTAGAAGAGTCGAAGGCACTCAACCGCCAGCGCGGGCCGATGATCATCATCTCGGCCAGCGGCATGATCACCGGCGGGCGCGTGCTGCACCACATCGAGGCGTTCGGCCCCGATGACCGCAACGCGATCCTGCTCGCGGGCTACCAGGCCGGAGGAACACGCGGTGCCGCGCTGGCGGCAGGCAAGCGCACGTTGCGCATGTTCGGCCGCGAGGTCCCCATCCGCGCCGAGGTGGTGCAGCTGGAGGGCTTCTCCGGCCACGCCGACGCCGGGGAGCTGCTGGACTGGATGCGCACCGCGCCGTCCGCGCCGCGCATGGTCTACCTCACCCACGGCGAGCCCGACGCTGCAGACACGCTGCGCGGGCGCGTGCAGCGTGAACTGGGCTGGCGTGCGCGCGTGCCGGGGCACCTGGAGCAAGTCGGATTGGAGGATGCGAGATGACCACGCAGGCCCCGGGCCACACCCGCCTGCGCGTCACCCGTGCCGGCATCGACACCTACCAGCAGCCGGTGGTCTATATGCACCGCGACTGCGAGGTCTGTCGCTCGGAAGGCTTTGCCGCGATGACGCGCGTCAGGCTGGACGTGGACGCCCGCACGCTGGTGGCGACGCTGAACGTGGTCATCGACGATCGGCTCGGCCTGGACGAGGTGGCGTTGTCGGAGGCCGCGTGGACGCTCCTCGATCCCGCGCCCGACGCCCTCGCCGGCGTCAGGCACGCGGAACCCGCGGCGTCGGCGGGCGCGCTCCGTGCCAAGGTGTTCGGCGCCCGGTTGGACGACGCGCAGTACTTCGCCCTGGTGCAGGACGTGATGGAAAGCAGGTTGTCGGACCTGGAGCTTGCAGCTTTCGTCACTGCCAGCGCGGGTGACCGCCTGGACCATGCGGAGACGACCGCGCTGACGCGAGCCATGATCTCCGTGGGCCAGCGCCTGGACTGGGGCGAAGGGCCGGTGCTGGACAAACACTGCGTAGGTGGCCTGCCGGGCAATCGCACCACCCCGATCGTGGTGGCCATCGTGGCTGCGCTGGGCTACCGCATCCCGAAGACCTCGTCGCGCGCGATCACGTCGCCCGCGGGCACCGCCGACACCATGGAAGTGATGGCGCCGGTGGCGCTCGACCTGGCGGCGATGCGCCGGGTGGTGGAGCGCGAGGGCGGCTGCATCGTGTGGGGTGGCAACGTGCGCCTGAGCCCGGCCGACGACATCCTGATCCGGGTCCAGCGCCCGCTGGATTTCGACAGCGACGGCCAACTGGTCGCCAGCGTGCTGTCGAAGAAGATAGCCGCGGGCTCCACCCACGTCCTGATCGACATGCCGGTGGGTCCGACGGCCAAGGTGCGAGGTGAGGCCGCGGCCCACAGCCTCGGCACGCGGCTTGCCCACACCGCGGGCGCGCTGGGATTGCAGTTGGGCATCCATCGCTCCGACGGCACCCAGCCGGTGGGTCGGGGAATCGGCCCGGCGCTCGAGGCGCACGACGTGCTCAAGGTGCTGCGCAACGCGGCCGATGCACCCGCCGACCTTCGCGAACGCGCACTTGCGCTGTCCGCGGCGCTGCTGGACATGGCAGCGGGCAGCAACGCCGGCACCGGACTGGAGCGCGCGCGCGGCGTGCTGGATTCCGGGGCGGCGCTGGCCAAGTTCCTGGCGATCTGCGAGGCCCAGGGAGGCTTCCGCGAACCGCCACGGGCGGCGTTCACCGCCGACGTCCCGGCGCCTGCATCGGGCCGCATCGCGGCGATCGACAACCGCAGGCTGGCCAAACTGGCCAAGCTGGCCGGCGCCCCGACATCCCCCACCGCCGGCCTCGAAACCGGTCTGCGGATCGGCGATACGGTCGAGCGCGGACAGCCCATGATGACCCTGCATGCGGAGTCGCCGGGAGAACTGGCCTACGCCCTGGAGCACGCCGCGACGCTGCAACCCTTTGTGCTTGGAGAGGTTCCATGACCCGTGTGCTGATGCCCTTCCCGGCCGATGCAGTGTTGGCCGGCACCATCAACCAGCCCCTGCAGGCGCGCATTGCACCCGTGGCCTGGCGGCACTTCCCCGATGGCGAGTCGCTGGTCACCCTGGACGACGCACTGGACGGCGCCGATGTGGCGATCCTGGCCAGCCTGCGCAACGCCGATGCCCTGGCCCTCCCGCTGCGCTTCGCCGCCCGGACCGCGCGCGAGTTCGGGGCTCGTTCGGTCGGCCTCATCGCACCCTACCTGGGGTATATGCGCCAGGACACCCGCTTCCATCGCGGCGAGGCGGTCAGTACACCGCTGTTTGCGCAATTCCTCGAAGAGGCTTTCGACTGGCTGGTGACCGTGGACCCGCACCTGCACCGCGTCGAGCGCCTGCAGTCGCTCTACCGCATTCCGACGGTCCACGTATCGGCGACGCCGGCCGTGGCCCGCTGGATCGCTGAGACCGTCCCCGACGCTGTGCTGATCGGCCCTGACAGCGAGAGCGAGCAGTGGGTAGCGGACATCGCCGCCCTGTCCGGCATGCCCTACCAGGTGCTGGCCAAGGAGCGGCACGGCGACTACGACGTGCGCGTCAGCCTGCCCGACCCGCAGGCCGTGGCGGGCCGGACCCCGGTCCTGATCGACGACATCGTGTCGTCCGGCCACACCATCCTGGAGACCCTCGCACACCTGCGCCGGTTGTCGTTGCCGCCGCCACTGCTGGTCGCCATCCATCCGGTGTTCGCCGGCGATGCCTATGCCCGCCTGCAGGAAGCAGGTCTGGCCCGCATCGTCAGTACCGACACCATTGCCCACCCGTCGAACGCGATCGCGCTCGGCGCGGACCTCGCTGACGCGGCATCGACCCTGATGTCCGCTTCGGCCGACTCCCCGGAGGACCCATGAACCTGCATCTCAACTGCTGCACCGCCGACCAGCTGTCGGCCGCCGAGCGCCAGCGGACCCTTGAACTCGCCGACGCCCACCGGCGGGCCGATCCCGCGTTTGACCATTGGGCGGCCGGCTACGGCGTGATCCGACATGACCCGCTCACCCAGCTCCGGGTCCGCCAGATGGTGCACGAGCTGGTGGCCTTGGGCCGCACGCCCGATGCCGGCACCGCCTGGCAGCGGCTCGCCGCGGCCGATCGCGTCACCAGCGCCGGCATGTGGCTGGTGGCCCACATGACCTACAGCCAGCGGGTCCGCACCGACGGCGCGGCCCTCGAGGCCGATGACTTCAAGGCCACGCCCGAAGGCCACACTGGCGGGTCCCTCAACATGGTGCCGGCCTACGCCGGCTACCTGCTGATGGACGCCCTGGATGGCGTCACCCGCGCATGGATGATGGGCCAGGGGCACTGCGTGGCCGCCATCGACGCGCTGAACGTGCTGGTTGGCAACATGACCGCCCGGCACGCCGAACGTTACGACCGCTCCGACGCGGGGCTGAGCCGGTTCGTCGGCGACTTCTATGCCTACACCCTCAATCCGGACGGAACACCGGCGTCGCCCCTGGGCTCCCACGTCAATGCGCACACCGCCGGGGGCGTGATGGAAGGCGGCTATCTCGGCTTTGCCGAACTGCAGTACGTGCATGCACCGCTCAAGGACGAACGCCTGGTGGCGTTCCTCAGCGACGGTGCGTTCGAGGAACAGCGCGGCAGCGACTGGGCGCCGCGCTGGTGGCGTGCCGAGGACAGCGGGCTGGTCAGCCCGATCATCATCCTCAACGGGCGGCGCATCGAACAGCGCAGCCAGATCGCCCAGCAGGGCGGCGAGCGGTGGCTGGACCGGCACCTGCGATTGAACGGCTTTGATCCGATCGCGCTGGACGGGCGCGATCCGGCCAGCATCGCGTGGGGTATCCATGTGATGGAGTCGCGCCTGCAAGCGGGCGCCGCCGTTCCCGATGCCGACGTGCGGCTGCCCTATGGCATTGCCGAAACCGTGAAGGGCTTCGGATTCCCCGGCGCCGGGACCAACGCCTCGCACAACCTGCCCCTGCCCGGGAATCCGTCGAAGGAGGCCGAGGCACGCGCGCTCTTCAATCAAGGCGCCGCGGCGCTGTTCGTGGCCGCGTCCGAGCTCGAGGAGGCTGTTGCCGCACTCAACAGCCACGACCTCCAGCAGCGCGTGCGCGAGCGCGACCATGCGCTGGCCGATCGCCAGGTGGAACCGCCCCGCGTCCCGGCGATCGCCGACCGCGGCGCCGGCGGCGAGAGCTCGCCGATGACCGCGCTCGACGAGCAGTTCGTCGCCATCGCCGAAGCGAACCCGGGGCTGCGCGTGCGCGTGGGCAATCCTGACGAGCTGCGCAGCAACAAGCTCGATCGCACCCTGGACGCAATGAAGCACCGGGTGCACGAGCCCGAGCCCGGTGTCGCGGAATCGACCACTGGCGCGGTCATCACCGCGCTTAATGAGGAAGCCGTGGTATGCGCCGCGCTCGGCAACAAGGGCGGGCTGAACCTGGTGGTCACCTACGAGGCGTTCGCACCGAAGATGCTTGGCGCCGTGCGCCAGGAATTGATCTTCGCGCGTCACCAGGCACAGGCGGGGCGACCGCCCGGCTGGCTGGGCGTGCCTCTCGTGCTGACCTCGCACACGTGGGAGAACGCGAAGAACGAGCAGTCCCATCAGGATCCGACCATGGCCGAGGCGCTCCTGGGCGAAATGGCCGACATATCGCGCGTGGTGTTTCCCCCGGACGCCAACGGCGCCGCCGCGGCCCTCGCCCACGCCTACGCGCAACGCGGCACGGTCACCACCCTGGTCGTCCCCAAGCGACCGGTGCCGCACGAGCTGACACCGACGCAGGCGCAGGCGCTGGCCACCCAAGGTGCGCTGTGCCTGGCCGGCAACCCGGCGACAGCGGCGATCCTGCTGGTCGCCACCGGTGCTTACCAATTGCAGGAAGTGCGCCACGCGCAGGTGCGCCTCGTTGAACGTGGCGTGTCGGCCGCGATCGTCTATCTCGGCGAGCCCGGCCGGTTCCGCACGCCGCGCGATCCGGACGAGGCGCGGTACGTGCACTCCGACAGCGAGGTCCATGCACTGTTCCCGGCGGAACGGCCGCGCATATTCGTCACGCATACGCGGCCCGAGCCCTTCCTGGGCGCGCTGCGCCGGCTCGACACTGGCCCGGCCACGACCGCGGCGCTCGGCTTCGTCAACCGCGGCGGCACGCTGGACGTGCCGGGACTGCTGTTCGCCAACCGCAGCACCTGGGCGCACGTGGTCGATGCGGCCGCGGGCGTCCTCGGCCAGTCCCGGGGCGGCCTGTTGTCGGAAGCGGAGCTGGCGGCAGTGGATGGTCGGGGCGATCCGGCCACGATCCTGCGTCCTGCAAGTGGGTCGACGCCATGAGTTGTCCAACCGGGAGCGCGCGTTGATGGCGGGCACGGTGCGGCGCGGAGGCCAGATTGCCTGGGCGGGACTCAAGCTCGGCGTCGCCGTGCTGCGCCTGCGCCGACGTGCACCCGACCTGCTTCCGGCATACGTCAGCACCACACTGGTGGGGTTGGGCACCACCTTCGTCAAGCTGGGCCAGGGCTTGAGCCTGCGCTGGGACCTGCTGCCGGCGCCCTATCGCGAGGCGCTGTCGCGATTGCACAGCGATGTGCCCCCCTTCCCGGCGGAGGAGGCCATGCGTATCGTCGAACAGGCGTTTGGCGCGCCGGTCGGCGAACTTTTCGCCAGCTTCGATGACAAGCCCCTGGCCGCGGCTTCAGTGGCCCAGATCCATCCAGCGCGCATGCATGATGGTCGCGATGTGGTCGTCAAGATCACCCGCCCCGGGATCCATGCCCAGGTGCAGGCGGATCTGCTGCTCCTGCGGCGCACGATGCGCGTCGCCCAGTGGATCTGGCCGCCACTGAAACGCCACCGGCCGCTCGAACTGGTGGACGAACTAGGCGCATTCCTGCGTGACGAGATCGACATGCGTCACGAGGCGCAGAACATGCGGCGCATGGCCAAGGTGCTGGATGCCCTGCCCGGCATCACCCAGCCGCACGTCGTCGAGCCGTATGCCACCCGCAACGTGCTTGTGCAGGATCGAAGCCACGGGACCCGTCTGGAGGCCGCGTACGGCACAGCGGCCGCTCCCGCACTGGCAAGGGCGCTGCTCGGTGCCTACGTGCATCAGCTCTTCGGCGCCGGCGTCTTCCATGCCGACCCGCACCCGGGGAATCTGTTCTTCTTTGACGACGGTCGCCTGTGCCTGCATGACTTTGGATCGATCGGCGTGCTCGACCCTGCATCCCGGCTCGCGCTCGGCGGCATGGTCGAGGCCATTGCGGCCGACGACGCCGAGGGCGTGCTGGATGCAGCGATCGCCATGGGCTTCTTCCCGTCGCAGGTCGACCGCCGCTCGCATGTGCGCGAGATCCACCTGATCCTGGCCGAGATGGCCAGCCGTCCGCTGGCGCAGTGGTCCATTGCCGAGGCAATCTGGCGCGTGGCACGCATTGGGCAGGGCGCTGGCTTCCGGCTTCCGGCCCACCTGCTGTCCCTGATCCGGACGCTGTTCCTGGTCGAGAACACGCTGCGGGCGCTGGATCCGAATCTGGACCTGCTGGGGACGCTGTCCGCGCAGGCGGCCGCGATCGCCGACATTGCCGAAGCCAGCCGCCCCAGCGGCAACAGGCCGCTTGCCATGCGGCTGGCCCGCACTGCGCGCCAACTGCCACAGATCGCCACCGACCTGTTGCGGCAGGCGCAACTGAGCGACGGACGACCCGCCTTCTCCGTACACCACCATGGCCTGAGTTCCACGCAGGAGGCAATCGCGCGCACGGGCAACCGGCTGGCGTTGGCCCTGGTCACCTTGGGCCTGTACGTAAGCGGTGCGCTGTTGAGCCTGCATTCCGACGGCCCGCAAGTGTTCGGTCACATGCCTTTCCTGGCTATGGTGGCTTTCGCTGCTGCGGGATTGCTCTCACTGCGGCTGGTGATGGCCATCGCCAGATCGGGACACTTGTAACAGAACACTGATCTATCTCCCCGCTGGTGCCCGGCGCATCAGTGCATCCAGGAAGGCAGACCCATGACGCAACACAATCATCATCATCAAGATCATCAGGCGCACGGCGAGCAACCGCCGCATCCCCGCACGGGTGCTGAAGGTGACGTCCATGCCGGGCACGACAAGCATGCCGGCCACAGCGTGGCGAGCTTCCGCGACAAGTTCTGGCTCACGCTGCTGCTGACCATCCCCACTCTGATCTGGAGCGGGATGATCCAGCATTGGTTCGACTACACCGCACCACAGTTCCCGGGGTCGGCGTACATCCCGGCGGTGTTCGGCACGATCGTGTACTTCTACGGCGGCTCGCCGTTCCTCCGCGGCGGATACCACGAGCTGAGAAATCGCCTGCCGGGCATGATGACGCTGATCTCGCTTGCGATCACCGTCGCCTTCCTTTACAGCGCGTTGGTCACGCTCGGCGTTGTCGAGGGCTTGGACCTGTGGTGGGAGCTGGCGACGCTGGTGGCGATCATGTTGCTCGGCCACTGGATCGAGATGCGTTCGATCAACCAGGCACAGGGCGCTCTCAAGGAACTCGCGAAGCTGCTGCCTGATATGGCGGTGCGGTTGGATGAGGCCGGTACCGCGAAGGAAGTCCCTGTCGCGGAACTGAAGCGCGGCGACCTGCTGCTCATCAGGCCCGGCGCGAGCATTCCCGCCGACGGCGTCGTGAAGGAAGGGACCAGCGCCGTCAACGAAGCGATGATCACCGGCGAGTCCAAGCCGATGGACAAGTCGACGGGCGACCGGGTGATCGCCGGCACCGTCAACGGACAGGGCTCGTTGCGTGTCGAGGTGACGGGAACCGGCGACGAGACCGCGCTCGCGGGTATCATGCGGCTCGTCGAGCAGGCCCAGACGTCGCGCTCGCGCGCCCAGGCCCTGGCGGACCGGGCGGCGTTCTACCTCACGATCATCGCCATCGTCTCCGCCGCGGTTACCGCCATTGTCTGGCCACTCCTCGGTCGACCGTGGAGCTTCACGATCGAGCGCGTAGTGACCGTGCTCGTGATCGCCTGTCCCCATGCGCTGGGTTTGGCCATCCCGCTGGTGACCGCCATCTCGACCACGATTGGCGCACGGAACGGCCTGCTCGTGCGCGATCGACGCGGCCTGGAAGAGGCCCGTTTGCTGAACACGGTCGTGTTCGACAAGACAGGCACGCTCACGCTCGGTTCGCACCGCGTCGTGAAGACCACTGCCGCCGATGGACTCACCGACGACGAGGTGCTTCGCGTGGCCGCGTCGGTCCAGCGCGACGCTGAACATCCGATCGCGCAGGCGCTGATGACCAGCGCCAAGGAACATGGCATCGACGTTCCGATGTCGCAGGACTTCGAGTCCATGCCGGGACGCGGCGTGCGCGCAGTCGTCGAGGAGCGCTCGCTTCACGTTGGCGGGCCGGGTCTGTTGAGAATGCTCGCGGTCGAACCGCCGGAGACGCTTCGGCGGGCTGCCGAATCAGCGGCAGCCGATGGTCAATCTGCAACCTACCTGGTGGAAGGCGACCGGGTGCTCGCCGTATTTGCGATCGCGGATGCCATCCGTCCCGAATCGTTCGACGCGGTCAAGCGGCTGCACGACGAAGGACTGGAGGTTGTCCTGCTGACGGGTGATTCCACGGCGGTCGCAAACGCGGTCGCGAAGGAACTCAACATCGACACCGTCTTCGCCGAGGTATTGCCCGAGGACAAGGTGGCAAAGATCGAGGAGCTGCAGGCCCAGGGCAAGCGCGTCGCGATGGTGGGTGACGGTGTCAATGACGCTCCGGCGCTGCTCACGTCCGACGTCGGCATCGCCATCGGCACAGGGACGGACGTCGCGGTCGAGGCCGGCGACGTCGTACTCGTGCGCAGCGACCCGCGCGACGTGCCAGCGATCATCGAATTGAGCAAGGCCACCTATCGCAAGATGATCCAGAACCTGTGGTGGGCCGCCGGCTACAACATCGTCGCCATCCCTCTCGCCGCTGGCGTTCTCGCCGCATGGGGGATCCTGCTGCAACCTGCGCTTGGGGCAGTGCTCATGTCGCTGAGCACCGTCGTTGTGGCAATCAATGCGCAGTTGTTGCGCCGGGCGGTGCGGTCCCCATGAACATGATTCGGGGACACCTGTGACCACGCGCCGGCTTCTTGCACTCAACGTTGGCTCGTCCACCCTCAAGGGCGCGTCCTATCTGTTCAACACTGAGGGACACGGCGCGCAGTCTCGTCTGCTCGAGCGCTCCCGGGCCGAAATTCCAGTCGGCGTGGATGCGCAGGAGCGCCTTGCCACCCTGCTCGAGGCATTGTCGGAGCCGTGGCCCAGCCCCGACGTGGTGGTGCACCGAATCGTACATGGCGGTGACCTGCACGACGCCCGCGAGCTCGACGAAACCGTGCTCGCGAAACTGGATGCATTGGTGCCGTTCGCACCCTTGCACCAGCCGGTAGCCCTCGCTTTCGCGCGTGCCGCGCGCATGCGTTGGCCGCACGCGCGCCAAGGCGTGGCCTTCGACACCGACTTCCACGCGTCGCTCGCGCCCTGGAGCCGGCGCTTGCCTGTCCCTGAAGCATGGGATGCGCTGGGCATCCGCCGCTACGGTTTCCATGGACTCGCCTTTGCCTCCGCGCTCCGCATAGTGGCCAGCCACGACGCTGGAATCCTGAAGGGCCGCGCTGTCTTCGCGCATCTGGGGGGTGGCTGCAGCGTCTGCGCCGTCGAGGGCGGCCGCAGCCGCGACACCACCATGGCGCTCACTCCGCTGGGTGGAATCCCGAGCCCTACCCGCTCCGGAGATCTCGATCCCGGCGCGTTGCTGTATCTGCTGAGGCATGAACGCCTGGATGCGCAGGCGCTTGAAAACGGCCTGTACCGCAGTGCAGGCCTTGCCGGAATCGCCGGCCATGGCGACATGCGCGTGTTGCTGACGGATCCCGGCCCGCAGGCCCAGCTTGCCGTGGAGCTCTTTGCAGTCCGGATTGCGCAGTCCATCGCGGCCATGGCCACGGCAATTGGCGGTCTCGACCATGTCGTCTTTTCCGGCGGCATCGGCCATCGCGCGCCGGTTTTGCGGGCTCGCATCGTCGCGCGACTGGCCTGGCTCGGCCTGGCGCTGGCACCTGACGTCAACGATGCTGGAGCCACGCGGATCGACCGCGGGGGCGGGCCGAGCATATGGAACGTCGCGATCGATGAGGAGCGCGAACTGGCTGAATCGGCACTCGCCTGGCTGTAGCCACGACACGCCCCAAGGGTCGGCTCCGGTGGGGAATCACTCCTCGATCCGTGACGACGTGAGCACCGCTGCGAATCCACCACCGGGGGTGCGCATGTTCGTGGTCTGGCCCTGGTACAGCCTGGCCGCGAACAACAGGACACCCGCCTCGGACGCGAAGCAGCGCACATCCGCCTTGAGGGACTGGCCCCCATGCACGATCCGCATGCTCGGTGGCGCGAAGGCCTGTGCGATGTAGGTCGCCGACGCCATAGACGCCCAAGTCCGCCGGGTCAACTTGTCGCCCCGATAACTCCCACGGCTGCCAAACCCTGCTGCAGGCTTGAAGAAATATCCGTTGCGCACTGCCCACAACGCATCCCGGTTCGCGGGCACGAGTTCGACCGTGGGCGGGATCACCTGGCCCAGCAGTGCCGTCGAACCCGCATCGACCCCGAACCCGCCGAGCAGAGCCGGGTCCCCGAGCACCGCAAGGTTGCGCTTGTCGGCAAACAGCGCGTGTGCTCGGGGATGCGGCATCAGCGCGACGTCCCCTGCCAGGTAAGCCTCACGAATGTCTGCATGCGAGGCATCCTCGAGCGCGAAATCGGTCAACCGGTTGTAGACAGTGTCGATTCGACCGTGGGCATCCTCAAGCCCGTCCGAACCAAACGACAAATCCTCGGGAGCGCTGATCACGCAGTCCACGCCATGGTCCCGAAACGCGTTCGCGTACAGCACAAACTCGGGGTAAAGGAACTGCGCTCGCGGAGTGCTGTCCACGATGGCCAGGCGCGACGGCGTGCGCCCGGATTGCTGCCGAGCATCCTCCATCCAGGCCGTGACGGCCGCATCACGCGCTTGGGCCGCGTTGGTCCAGGTGGCCCATGCTGGCGGCGCGCAAGACCGCACGGCATCGAGCAACAAGGCATTGAGGAGCAGACCGCCTGGATTGGTGTTGACCTCGATCAGCCGCGGGCCATCGACCGTCAGGTGAAAGTCCAGACCCAGGACGCCCCCCGCCGAACCCGGATCATGGGTTGCAATGTCAGGGGCCCATTGCAGGACCCGTTGGCTATATCCCGGGTTTCCTGCGACGTCGAAGACCGCCGCCGCGACTCGTCCCATGGCCTCCAACGCGGGCCGATCAACGAACAAGGCATAGGGTGAAAATAAGTGCGCGTGTACGGCGGGATCAGTCGTGAACTCCGGAAAGGCACCCCGGATCGACTCGTGCAGACGGAGGATGTCGACCACTTCGCATGCACACCGCTGGTTGAGCGGCGCGCTTTCCAGGGTGGCACAGTCGATCTCGCAGCCTGTCTGTCCAACTATTATCGGAGTCCGCGGTTCAACCACAACAGGGATTGTTCTGTTGGATCGGTGGACATGGCACTGTTCCGAACGAGCAGAACACACAGCAGTCGCCTTGATGCGGACGCAAAACCGCTCCACAGCCCGTGCACTCATAGAAGAATTGACACGCTGTGATGGGCATTGTCTCGGTCGCCCGATGGCCGCACTCCGGGCAGGTCAAGATGCTTTCCAGCTTGACGTCACTCACCGCCAGTCCGCACCTTGGCCGGGAAGCCTGCTTCCGTGACTGCACGCGCGATTCCGGCTGCATCCGTCTGGCTCGATTCGAACGTCACCGTGACTGTTTCAGCCCGGGTGTCCACCTTCACATCGGCCACGCCCGGCACCTTCTCCAGCGCCTTCCTGATGGTGATGCCGCAGGCGGGACAGGTCATGTTCTCAGCATCGAGCATCACTACGGTTGCGGGCGTCGCAAGAGCGGCACCGACCGACAGAGCAGCCACCAGGGCCAGTATCCACTTGTGCATCGCGCCTCCTACAGAATCCAGACGATGTAATAGGGAAACAGCAGCAACAGGACGATGAGGGCTGTCGCCAACCAGAGCCAACGTCGCCTGCGTCGCAGAGCGTCCGGGGCGATGCAACTGCCATCCACACCGCACCGTGCCGCCGGTCGATACAGCATCCAAAACGCCACGGCCAAGGACAGTACGGCGGCGGCGCTGAACCAGGGCCTCAAGGGATCGAGAGCTGTCAGGGTGCCGATCCAGGCGCCACTGATGCCCAGCAGGACCAGCACCAGCGGCACGACGCAGCAGACCGATGCGCCAATGGCGGCGATGCTCGCGCCAACGATGGCTGGAACAGACGATTTGGCCGGGGTTGTTTGCATCAGAGCATACTAGCCTCTGTACCTAGGTACGGAGTCAAGCCGTGCGTCCGAACACGTTTACGATCAGCCGGCTGGCGGCGGCGGCCGATGTGCACGTCGAAACCGTGCGCTACTACCAGCGGCGTAGGCTGCTGCGTCAACCCGAGCGACCCATAGGAGGCGTGCGTCGTTACGACGAAAACGATGTCAATCGGCTTCAGTTCATCCGGCGCGCTCAGATGATGGGATTCAGCCTCGACGAGATCGCTGGCCTGCTAGAGATCACAGGCGAAGGTTCTTGCGAGCAGACCCGTCAGCTGACCGAGCGAAAGCTCGTCGATGTCCGTCTACGAATCCGCGAGCTGCGACAGCTGGAGAGGGATCTCGAACAGAAAATAGCGCGGTGCGCCCAAGTGCCGGCGGGAGAGTGCTGCCCAACCCTCGATTTTCTGGAGCGGCCAATAAAGCCAGCTGCGACAGGCAGTTAGCTCACTTTCGGCCCGTTTTTACACGAATCCCTGCCGACCCTCGGCATAGCCTGCGCTCGGGGTTCGTGACCGAGGCCAGCCGCCAGGGCGTTGCCCTGCCGGCAATCATGCAGCTGACCGAGCACCGGTCGGTGTCGAGTGTTGTGGGGTATTTTCAGGCCGGCGGAGCCGCAGCTAACCCCGCTGCTCGACTGCTTGAGGACTGAAGGGACTGCGGTACGGTTAGTCGATGAAGCGAGTGTCGTTGAGGATACTGCCCAATGCGAGCGTGTCGGTCTGTTGGTCGATTGGACCGGGCAGCTTCGCCGGTACGGGTGCGCCTAAGGGGCGAAGTCCAGCACCAAGACGCTTCACTAGAAGTGGTCTTCCCTACGCTGCGGATGAATCCTCTGCCGCGCCCATGTTGAATCGCCCAGGGTTTTGTAGACAGTCGTCAGCCGTTTAGTGCGTACTGCTTCTCGAACTCTACCGGGGACAGCCC
>NZ_NIVS01000021.1 GCF_002205165.1 Stenotrophomonas maltophilia
GGTTTGGGGGCGGGCGGCCGGGGCGCGGCGTGTGAAGGCCGGGCGGTGCGCGGGTGCGGCTCAGCTGCGCGGCCGTGCCGGAAGGGCCCCGGGCGGCTGTTTCCGGCACCTGCCGCAACTGTCTGAAATTGCGCCGGAAACGGCTCCCCGCGCGTGTCCTGGGACTGACTTCTTTGCGCCTGCGCGCCGGGTCGTCCACAATAGTGGGCCCGCCGCGGTCCTTACCGGCGCCCCCGTGAGGGAGCCTTGGAGATGCGTGCGGTCGTTCCTATTCCCACGGTGACGCATGAATTTCCACGAATACCAGTCAAAACAGCTGCTTGCCGAGTACGGCATTCCCGTTCCGGCCGGCAAGGTCGCGGCTACCCCGGACGAAGCGGTTGAAGCTGCCAACGCCCTGGGCCAGGGCCCCTGGATGGTCAAGGCGCAGATCCACGCTGGCGGCCGCGGCAAGGCTGGCGGCGTCAAGTTCTGCAAGACCACCGACGACGTGAAGGCCGCTGCGGCCAAGATGCTCGGCACCAAGATGGCCACTTACCAGACCGCCGGCGTTGAACTGCCGGTCAACCTGGTGCTGGTGACCACCGCCGGTGAGATCGTCAAGGAACTGTACCTGTCGGTGCTGGTTGACCGTGGCACCAAGACCATCACCTACATCGCCTCTTCGGAAGGCGGCGTGGAGATCGAGCAGGTCGCCGCTGAAACCCCGGAGCTGATCCACTCGCTCAACGTCGATTTCGTTGAAGGCGTGCAGGGTTACCACGGCCGTGATTTCGGCTTCAAGCTGGGCCTGACCGCCAAGCAGGCCGGCCAGTTCGCCAACATCATGGTGAACCTGTACCGCCTGTTCAACGAAAAGGACCTGGCCCTGGTTGAAATCAACCCGCTGGCCATCCTGGACGACGGCAACCTGTACGCGCTGGACGGCAAGTTCGACAGCGACGACAACGCCGCGTTCCGTCAGAAGGTGCTGGTCGCCATGCGCGACAAGACCCAGGAAGATCCGACCGAAGTGATCGCTTCGGAGCTGGACATCAACTACGTCACCATGGACGGCAACATCGGCTGCATGGTCAACGGCGCCGGCCTGGCCATGGCCACCATGGACGTCATCAAGCTCAACGGCGGCGAGCCGGCGAACTTCCTGGACGTGGGCGGCGGTGCGAACAAGCAGCGCGTCATCGAAGCGTTCAAGCTGATCCTGTCCTCGGACAAGGTCGAAGGCATCTTCGTCAACATCTTCGGCGGCATCGTCCGCTGCGACATGATTGCCGAAGGCATCATCGCCGCTGTGAAGGAAGTGGGCGTCAAGGTTCCGGTCGTGGTGCGCCTGGAAGGCACCAACGTGGAAGAAGGCAAGCAGCTGCTGCGCGACAGCGGCATGGCCATCATCCCGGCTGACAACATCAACGACGGTGCCAAGAAGATCGTCGAAGCTGTCAAGAACGCCGCCTGATACCGACACCAAGGAATTCCCATGTCTGTTTTGATTAACAAGAACACCAAGGTGATCGTGCAGGGCTTCACCGGCCAGCAGGGCACCTTCCACGCCACTCAGATGATCGAGTACGGCACCCAGGTTGTTGGCGGCGTGACCCCCGGCAAGGGCGGCACCACCCACATCGACCTGCCGGTCTTCAACACCGTTGCCGACGCCGTGCAGAGCACCGGCGCGAACGCCTCGGTCATCTACGTGCCGCCGCCGTACGCGGCTGATGCGATCCTGGAAGCCGCTGCTGCCGGCATCCAGGTCATCGTGTGCATCACCGAAGGCATTCCGGTGCTGGACATGCTGCGCGTCAAGAACGTGCTGACCCGTTCGCATCCGGACACCGTGCTGATCGGGCCGAACTGCCCGGGCGTCATCACCCCGGGTGAGTGCAAGATCGGCATCATGCCGGGCCACATCCACCAGCCGGGCAAGATCGGCATCGTGTCGCGTTCGGGCACCCTGACCTATGAAGCGGTCAAGCAGACCACCGAAGTCGGCCTGGGCCAGTCCACCTGCATCGGTATCGGTGGTGACCCGATCAACGGCCTGAACTTCGTCGACTGCCTGAAGCTGTTCAACGAAGATCCGCAGACCGAAGGCATCATCATGGTCGGCGAAATCGGCGGCGACGCTGAAGAAGCCGGTGCCGAGTACATCAAGAACCACGTGAAGAAGCCGGTCGTCGGTTTCATCGCGGGCGCCTCGGCTCCGGCCGGCAAGCGCATGGGCCACGCCGGTGCGATCGCATCGGGCGGCAAGGGCACCGCGGAAGGCAAGTTTGCCGCCATGGAAGCTGCTGGCGTTGTGACCGTCCGTTCGCCGGGCGATCTGGGCGCTGCCATCGCCAAGCTGGTGAAATAAGGCGCCGGCCGCATCCGCGGCCCACGTCCGGTAGCGCTGACCGTTGGTCAGCTACCGGTAGAGCCGACCGTTGGTCGGCTGCGTAAAACAGAAGGCCGCCTCCGGGCGGCCTTCTGCGTTGGCGCGATCGCCAAACGGTCATCGCCCGATCTGCGCAGCGCCGGCCGCTGGCCGGCTGCGCATGACGCCGCACGCGCGCGTGGTTGCCGGCCAGCAGCCGGCACTACAATGAGCGCAGTACACCTACAGGCTGGAACCCCATGACGTCGCTCCGCATTGCCCTGGCGCAGTTCGATTTCCCGGTTGGCGCGGTGGCGCAGAACACCGACAACATCATCGCGATGATCGCCGAGGCGCGCGATGAGTACGGTGCCGAGCTGGTGGTGTTCCCGGAGCTGGCGATCAGCGGCTACCCGCCGGAGGATCTGCTGCTGCGCCCGGGCTTCCTCTACGACTGCCAGCAGGCGCTGGCGCGCATCGCCGCCGCCACCACCGGCATCGCCGCGGTGGTCGGTTGGCCGCAGGCCGCTGGCGCGGTGGTCTACAACGCGGCCAGCGTGCTGCGCGATGGCAAGGTCGAACACACCTATCGCAAGCGCGAGCTGCCCAACTACGCGGTGTTCGATGAGCGCCGTTACTTCGATGTCGACCCGGACGGCGGCAGCTGCGTGTTCGAACTGAAGGGCGTGCCGGTCGGCGTGCTGGTCTGCGAAGACCTGTGGTTCGCCGAGCCGCTGGCAGACACCGTCCGTGCGGGCGCGCAGCTGGTGGTGGTGCCCAATGCCTCCCCCTACGAGCGCGGCAAGCACGCCCAGCGCGACGCGCTGCTGGCTGAGCGGACCCGCGAGAGCGGGGCGGCGATCGCCTACCTCAATGTGGTGGGGGGGCAGGACGCACTGGTGTTCGATGGCGCCTCGGTGGTCGCTGACGGCGACGGCACGGTGCACCCGGCCGCGGCCGCTTTCACCGACCAGTGGCTGGTGGTGGATTACGACGCCGGCACCCGCCGCTTCCTGCCGCGCGAGTGGATCGACGATGGCGACGAGAGCATGGACGCGCTGGCCTGGCGTGCGGTGACCCGCGGTATCCAGGACTACTGCCGCAAGAACGGCTTCAAGAAGGTCTGGCTGGGCCTGTCCGGCGGCATCGATTCGGCGCTGGTGCTGGCCATGGCGGTGGACGCGCTGGGTGCGGCCAATGTCACCGCGGTGCGGCTGCCGTCGCGCTACACGGCCGATATGTCCAACGACCTGGCGGCCGAGCAGTGCCGCGCGCTGGGCGTGACGCTGGAGGCGGTCTCGATCGAGCCGGTGTTCGAGGGCCTGATGGCCGCGCTCGGCCCGATGTTCGAGGGGCAGGCCGCGGATGTGACCGAAGAGAACCTGCAGTCGCGCAGCCGCGGGGTGATCCTGATGGCGCTCTCCAACAAGTTCGGCGGGCTGCTGCTGACCACCGGCAACAAGAGCGAGTACGCGGTGGGCTATGCGACCATCTACGGGGACATGTGCGGCGGCTACGCCCCGCTCAAGGACCTGTACAAGACGGAGGTGTTCGGGCTCTCCAAGTGGCGCAATACCGTGGGCGGCGCCCCGGTGATCCCGCCGGCGGTGATTTCCCGCCCGCCCTCGGCCGAACTGCGCGCCAACCAGACCGACCAGGATTCGCTGCCGGCCTACGACGTGCTGGACGGCATCCTGTACCGCTACGTGGACCAGGAGCAGTCGCGCGAGGAGATCGTGGCCGCCGGGTACGCCGCCGAGGTGGTGGACCGTGTGCTGCGCCTGGTGCGCACCAGCGAGTGGAAGCGCCACCAGGCCGCCCCGGGGCCGAAGGTCTCGCGCCGGGCGTTCGGGCGTGAGCGCCGGTATCCGATCAGCAATGGGTACAAGGGGTAGGCGCCAGGCCGGTAGGTGCCGACCGTTGGTCGGCGCCGGGGGCGTGGGGCGTGGGGCGTGGAGCGGGCGTCGAAGGGCGGCCGGGGAAGGGCGCCCGGGGTGCGGAGAGCAGCCGACCAACGGTCGGCGCTACTGGCGTCGCTGCCGCGACACCTCGTCGGCGTCGCCACCGGGTAATAAAAAAGGCCCCTTTCGGGGCCTTTTCTATTATTTGCGGTTCATCGTGGCGTTGCGTTCACCGGTACTGGCGGACTTCTCGCCGGCAAACGGGTTCAGCTTGCGGACCATCCACGGGTACTTCGGCCACTTGCCCTGCAGCCACGGGTGGTCGGGCTGGTTCAGCTCGAGCACGCGGCGGGCATCGTCGGCCAGGGTCTTGTTGCCCAGGTGGGTGTAGGCCTCGCCCAGGGCGGCCACGGCGTCGTACTGGAACGCGCTCTGCGGGTAGTTCTCCAGCAGGAAGTTGGCGCGGCCGGCGGCCGAGACGTACGCCTCGCGGCGCAGGTAGTACAGGGCGTTGTCCAGCTCGTACTGGGCGAACACGTCGCGCAGGGCGATCATCCGCTGGCGCGCATCGGCGGCGTAGCGGCTGTTGGGGTAGCGCTCGGTGACGATGGTGAAATCGGCATAGGCCTGGCGCGGGCTCGACAGGTCGCGGCGGCTCGGGTCCAGCGACCAGACGCGGCGCAGGAAGACCGTGTCGCGATTGCCATTGGCCAGGCCGCGCAGGTAGTACATGTAGGCGATGTTGCGGTGGGTCGGGTAGGTACGGATGAAGCGGTCCACGCTGGACACCGCGTCATCGTGCTTGCCGGCCTTGTACTGCGCGTAGGCGCTTTCGATCATGGCCTGTTCGGTGTACGGGCCATACGGGTACTGGGCTACCAGGCGGCGGAAGCTGGCTTCGGCACCGCTCCAGTTCCCCCCTTCCATGAGCTTGTGGCTCTTCTCGTAGAGCGTTTCGACCGGCAGGCCTTCATCCGGATTCTTGCCCTTGGTACCGCGGTGACAGCCGGTGGCGACGAAGAGCAGCACCAGCATCAGGGCGGCGAGGCGGACGGGCGCGGACAGCATAACGGAGCGTCGGATCATGGGGTCAGGGCGGGACGCGGCTGGAATACGAAGGGTCGATGATAGCCTAGTGGCCTGTCCCGCGACTGAAACTGGTCGCCCGGACCCCAAAATTGTCCCTATTGCGGTGTGCCCCCATGTCCGATACCCCTGCTGATTCCGATTCCCCCCGCCAGGCCATCGTGCCCGATACCGCCGCCGGCCGGCGTTTTGACGCGGTCCTGGCCGAGCTGTTCCCCGAATTCTCCCGGTCCAAGCTGACCGAGTGGATCAAGTCCGGCGACGTCCTGCTGGACGGCGACACCGTGCGCGGGCGCGACCCCGTGCGCGGTGGCGAGGTGGCCAGCCTGCATGTCGTGCTCGACACCCAGACCCATGCCGAGCCGGAGGACATCCCGCTGGAGGTCCTGTACGAGGACGAGCATGTGTTCGTGATCAACAAGCCGGTCGGCCTGGTGGTCCACCCGGGCGCGGGCAACCCGACCGGCACCCTGGTTAATGCGCTGCTGTTCCGCGACCCGTCGCTGTCGGTGCTGCCGCGCGCGGGCATCGTGCACCGCCTGGACAAGGACACCAGCGGTGTCATGGTGATCGCCCGCACGATCCAGGCGCAGACCGCGCTGGTCGAGCAGCTCTCCGCGCGTGAAGTGCACCGCCAGTACCTGGCCGTGGTGGTGGGTGCGCTGGTCTCCGGCGGTACCGCCACCGCCGGTATCGACCGCCACCCGCGCGACCGCATCCGCATGGCGGTGCGCGAAGACGGCAAGGAAGCGATCACCCATTACCGCCTGCGCGAGCGTTTCCGTGCGCACACCGCGCTGGAATGCCGCCTGGAAACCGGCCGTACCCACCAGATCCGCGTGCACATGGCACACCTGCGTCATCCGATCATCGGCGACCAGTTGTATGGCGGTGCGCTGAAGCTGCCCAAGGGCGCCAGCGATGAACTGGTCGCCGAACTGCGCGGCTTCAAGCGCCAGGCGCTGCACGCTGAAACGCTGGAGTTCGTGCACCCGATCACCGGCGAGAAGATCACCAACAGCGCGCCGCCGCCGGCCGACATGCAGGCCCTGCTGCACGCCCTGCGCGAAGACAGCAAGCGCTTCGCCGAGCAGGAACGCAACCGCCGCTGATGGATGCCACCGTGCCCGTGCTGCCTGTGCTGCCCGCCGACTGGCAGGCCCCGAGCGGGGTCCATGCGCTGACCACCCTGCGCTACGGCGCGGGCGGTTCAGTGGCGCCGTTCGACCAGTTCAACATGGGCAACCGCTACGCCGCCGACGGGGATGACCCGGCGCAGGTGCAGCGCAACCGCGACCTGCTGGTGCCCGGGTTGGGCCTGCCCTCGGCGCCGCATTGGTTGCGCCAGGTGCATGGCACCGGCGTGCGGCGCTTCGCTGCGCCGCCAACGGCCATCGGCGTTGAGGCCGAACCCACTGCCGATGCCGCCGTGACCTCGGTCCCGGGCGTGGTGCTAACCATCCTCACCGCCGACTGCCTGCCGGTGGTCTTCGCCGCGCGCGATGGCAGCGAGATCGGGGCTGCCCATGCCGGCTGGCGTGGGCTGGCCGACGGGATGCTGGAGGCCACCGTGGCCGCCATGCAGACCCCGGCCGCGCACCTGCAGGCGTGGCTGGGCCCAGCCGCCGGGCCGGCGCTGTATGAAATCGGCGGGGACGTGTTCGAGGCCTTCGTCGAGCGCGACGCGGGCGCCGCGGCGGCCTTCGTGGCGACCCGACCGGGGCACTGGAAGGTGGACCTGTACGCGCTGGCCCGCCTGCGCCTGCAGGCCGCCGGGATGGACGCGGCCCACATCAGCGGCGGCCAGTACTGCACCCTGGCCGATCCGCAGCGGTTCTACTCGCACCGGCGCGACCGCCGCACCGGGCGGATGGCCACCCTGGCGTGGATCGCGCCCTGACTGTTCGTGGGCCGGTTGGAGAACCGGCCGCCGGCCCGTGATCGTGTTCGATGGCATCTGCGCGCTGTGCAGCCGCTGGGCGCGTTTCCTGCTGCGCGTCGACACGCGGGGCCGCTATCGCTTCGCGGCGATGCAGGGCGGCCGGCACCACCGTACGCGCCTCCCGTCGCCCGGCCGCATCATCCTTCCAGCGCCTGCAGATAGGTCTGCCGCCAATGGTTGATGTCGTAGGTGCGCAGGTGATCCATCATCGCCTGCCAGCGCTCCACGCGCTTCTTCAGCGGCATGGTCGCGGCGGTGGCGATCGCATCGGCCACGCCATCCAGGTCATGCGGATTGACCAGCAGCGCCTGCTTCAATTCATCCGCGGCACCGGCCAGCAGTGACAGCACCAGCACGCCCGGGTTTTCGGGGTCCTGCGAGGCGACGTACTCCTTGGCGACCAGGTTCATGCCGTCGCGCAACGGGGTCACCAGGCCCACTGCCGCCGCCCGGTAGAAGCCGGTGAGGGTGGCATGGGTGAAGTTCTGGTTGACGTAGCGCAGCGGGGTCCAGTCGGGCGCGGCATGCCCGCCGTTGATGTGGCCGGCGATCTGCTCCAGCTGGCTGCGCAGCTGGCGGTACTCGGTGACATCCCCGCGCGAGACCGGGGCGATCTGCAGGTAGGTCAGCGAGCCGTGCTGGTCGGGGTGGCGCTCCAGATAGCGCTCGAAGCCCTGGAAGCGCTCTGGCAGACCCTTGGAGTAGTCGAGGCGATCCACGCCGATCGCCAGCTGACGATTGCGCAGGCTGCCGCGCAGGTCCTTGACCGCCGGCTTGTTCGCCCCGGCCTTGGCCTGGCGCGCGATGAAGTCGGTATCGATGCCGATCGGGAAGGCCGCGGCGCGGAAACGCCGGCCGCCGGGGGCTTCCAGCTCGCCATCCGGCAGCACGCGCCCACCGCCGAACAGACGCACATAGGACTGGAAACGGTCCGCATCGCGCTGGGTCTGGAACCCAACCAGGTCGTAGGCGTACAGGCTGGAGAACAGCCGCAGGTGGTCCGGCATCGCCTGCAGCAGGTCGGCCGAGGGCATCGGCACGTGCAGGAAGAAGCCGATCCGGCAGCCGATGCCGCGCTCGCGCAGCAGCGAGGCGAGCGGGATCAGGTGGTAATCGTGGATCCAGACAATATCGTCTTCGCGCAGCAGCGGCGCGAGCTTCTCGGCGAACAGCGCATTGACCCGCCGATACGTTTCGCGCGTGGCGCGGTCGTAGTCGACCAGGTCCAGCCGGAAATGCAGCAGCGGCCACAGCGTGCGGTTGGCGAAGCCGTTGTAGTAGCCGTCCACGTCGCGCTTGTTGAGGTCCATGGTGACGTAGCGGATGTCACCGTCGACCTGCTCGTGCAGGGCGCCGCTGTTGTCGCGGACCGACTTGCCGCTCCAGCCGAACCACAGGCCGCCGCGTTCCTTGAGGGCCGCCAGCAGACCGACCGCCAGCCCGCCGGCGCGGGATTCACCGGGCACGGCAACCCGGTTGGAGACGACGACCAGGCGGCTCATGACGCCTCCTGCCAGCTGCGCGACAGGCGCATGGCGGCGGTGATCAGACCGACATGCGAATAGGTCTGCGGGAAGTTGCCCCAGGCCTCGCCATTGTCGAAGGCGAGATCCTCGGAGAGCAGGCCCAGGTGATTGCGGCGCTCCAGCAGCATCTCGAACATCTCGCGCGCTTCGTCCAGCCGCCCGATCGCCGCGAGCGCATCGATGTACCAGAACGTGCAGATGGTGAAGCTGGTTTCCGGCTCGCCGAAGTCATCCGGCGCCACGTAGCGGTACAGCGCGTTGCCATGCTTGAGATCGCGCCCGATCGCCTCGACCGTGGCGACGAAGCGCGCGTCGGTGGCGTCGATGAAGCCGATGTCGGCCAGCAGCAGCAGCGAGGCATCCAGGCGATGCCCGCCGAAGGTATCGGTGAAGTGCCCGAGCTCATCGCTCCAGGAGTCGCGCATGATGCGCGCATGGATGATGTCGGCACGCTCGCGCCAGTAGGTGGCGCGGTCATCCAGCTTCAACCGTACCGCGATCTTGCACAGGCGGTCGCAGGCGGCCCAGCACATCGCGCTGGTGTAGGTGTGGACTTCGGTGCGGCCGCGGAATTCCCACAGCCCGGCATCGGGCACGTCGTGCAGGGTGAAGGCCTGCTCGCCGAGCGGCTCCAGCCGCGCGAAGGTGTGCGCATCGCCCGGGTCCTGCAGGCGGCGATCGAAGAACAGCTGGGTGGAGGCGAGCACCACACTGCCGTAGACATCGTGCTGGCGCTGCACCCAGGCCAGGTTGCCACGGCGCACCGGGCCCATCCCGCGGTAGCCGGACAGCGAAGGCACTTCGCTTTCTTCCAGCTTGGCCTCGAAGCTGATGCCGTACAGCGGCTGCAGGCTGCCATCGGCAGTGGCCAGGTTGAAGATGTAACCGAGGAACTGCTCCATCGTGCGGGTCGCACCGAGGCGGTTGAGCGTACGCACCACGAAGGCGGCATCGCGCAGCCAGCAGTAACGGTAATCCCAGTTGCGGATGCTGCCGGGCGCCTCCGGGATGGAGGTGGTCATCGCGGCGATGATCGCGCCGCTGTCCTCGTACTGGCACAACTTGAGCGTGATCGCGCTGCGGATCACCGCGTCCTGCCATTCCAGCGGGATCGACAGATAGCGCACCCATTCGCGCCAGTAGTCGCGCGTGCGCTGGAGCGAGTCCTGCACATAGCCGCTCAGTGAGCGGTTGAGCGATTCATCCACGCCGAGCACGAGGTGCACCGGATGGTTCAACACGAACGGCAGGCCGTCGCGCACGAAGCGCAGCGGCACATCGGTGGTCAGGCGCAGCACGTGGTCGGGCAGCACCCAGCGGATGTGGTTGCTGCCCCAGGTAGAATCGGGAACACGCGCGCCCCAGTCGGCCAGTGGACGCGCGCGTACGATGATGCGCGGGTTGCCCGACAGCGGGCGGACCTGGCGGATCAGGCTGACCGGCCGGTAGAAGCGGTCGTTCTGGCGCCAGCGCGGCGCGAAATCGATGATTTCCAGCGCGCCGCCGTGCTTGTCGCGCAGCACGGTGCGCAGGATGGCAGTGTTGGTCAGGTAGCTCTGTTCGCTGTCGACCATGTCCTCCAGCTCGATGCCGAAGTCACCGCCCTCCTGTTGATTGGGGCCGAGCAGGGCGCAGAAGGTCGGGTCGCCGTCGAAGGTCGGCAGGCAGCTCCAGACGACGCGCGCGTGCTTGTCGATCAGCGCGCCGAAGCTGCCATTGCCGACCACGCCCAGATTCAGATCGGGTTCGCTCATGATGCAGGAAGTCTCGTGTCATGCCGCGGCGGCACACCGGTGGGGGAGACCTGCGCGCGGCGTCAGGGGGCCTTGGAATCAAGGCATCAGTAGGCATTCTCGCGAAGCCAGGCGTGCACGCTGCGTATCGTCGGCAGCGCGAACACCGCATCGCTGGGTTCGCGCGCACCAACCAGCACGCTCCAGCCATGCAGATCGTTGGCCGCGCCAAAGCCAAATTCATCGGTGAGGTCATCGCCGACGAACACCGGCATGCGGTCCCGGAACGGCGGCTGCAGCATCAGCTGCCGCATCGCACGGCCCTTGTCGCTGCCTTCGGGCAGGAACTCGATCACATGGTCGCCGGGCTGCAGCCGGTAACCGCCGTGCCCGCGGATATGCCGTTCCGCGAAGGCGCGCACATCATTGGCGGCGTGCGGCGCACCGCGCCAATGCAGGGCCAGGCTGCGGCCCTTGTCTTCCACCAGCACGCCGGGATAGCCGTGCGCGAACCGCATCGCCTGCTGGTGCAGGGCATGCAGCCACTCACTGGTATCGGCGGAGGGATCGCTGCTCTGCGCGCGCTGTTCATGGTTGCGCAGTTCGTGGCCATGCAGGCCCGCGGCGGGCAGGCTCAGGGGAGCGAAGAGTTTATCCAGCTGGGCAAGCGGGCGCCCGCTGATCAGGGCGACCGCGCCATCCAGGCGGTCGCTGATGCGCCCGATGGCTTCACGCACATCGGGCAGCAGCGCGACCGACTCGGGGTCGTCCGCGAATTCGATAAGGGTGCCATCCACGTCCAGGAACAGCGCACAGGCATCGTCCAGCAGCGGCGGCGGCGGACGTTGGGGGAAGTCGTTGGCCATGGTGACCAACATGCCAGCGTGGGTGTGATTGCCAGGTCATGGCATCACGCCACGCAGCCTCCCCGTTCACCCACGGTAGAGCCGACCATCGGTCGGCTGCACACATCCGACGGTAGAGCCGACCGTTGGTCGGCTGCACCACATCCGGTAGAGCCGACCGTTGGTCGGCTGCACCCCGTCAGAACGTATATCGCACGCGCCCGTAGTAATACGCACCATTGCTGCCGATCGGTGACAGCACGTCATACGGCAGGTTGCCGAAGTAGTAGATGTCGTCGTTGGACAGGTCCGAATAGTTGTCGGTCAGGTTCTGCCCACCCAGCGCCACGCTCCACTGCGGGGTGATCTTGTACTCCACTTCGGCATCGAGCTGCCACTCGGCGCCGTAGGTCTGGCGCGGAATGTAGCCGTCACCGAAGTTGAACACCCGGGTGACGCTGCCATAGCGGCTGAGACGGCTGCTCAGCGACCAGCGGTCGTTGGCCCAGCTGGCCGCGAGCGCAGCGCGTGTGCGCGGGGTGGCATCGGTCAACGTATTGGTCTCTTCCACGCCGAACAGCACGTAGTCCGGATCCAGCGCGAGCAGGCCCGGCGGGGTGGCAAGCACGTTCTTCAGCGTGGTCTTGGTGTAGGCGTAGGTGCCGGTCAGCACCAGCTCGCCATCCCCCAGCGACTGCCGCCAGTTGCTTACCAGTTCCGCACCGCGGGTGCGCGTATCGGCGGCATTGACGAAGAAGCTGGCGCTCTGCAGGCCGGCCACGCCGAACTGCTGCTGCACGTAATCGGTCAGCGCGTCACCGGTGATGCTTTCCGACAGCGCGATGCGGTCATCGATGTCGATCTGGAAGAAGTCCAGCGAGACATCGAAGTGGTCGCCGATGCGGCTGGTGAAGCCCAGGCTGGTATTGAGCGACTTCTCCGGCTTCAGATCGGTGGCGCCCAGGCCACGCGCGATCGGATTGTTGACCGACAGCACCCGGCCCTGCACCAACTGGCCGGCGGCGTTGTAGCCGGTGGAGGTGGATTCGTAGCCGATCTGCGCCAGCGAGGGCGCGCGGAAGTTGTTGGAGATCGCACCGCGCAGTGCGAAGGCCGGCGTGAACTCATAGCGCAGGCCCAGCTTGCCGGTAAGCTCGCCACCGAAGTCATCGCTGTGCTCGTAACGTGCCGCCAGGTCGCTGGAGAAATGCTCGCCGAACTGGCTCGACAGGCTGGCATAGGCGCTGGCGACATCCCGCGAGAGCGAGGTCGCGTCCTGCGGGGTCAGGCCACCACCGGCCTGCGAGCCGGTCGGGCGATCCGTGAACGGGCCGGCGGCATAGCTGGTCGGATCCCCCGGGCGGGTCTGGTAATGGTCGCGGCGCGCTTCCAGGCCCAGGCCCAGGCTGTGGGTGATGTCATCGCCCTGGGAGAACACGCGGCCGAGATCGAGGTTCGCCACCGTCAGTTCATTGCGGTAATCACCGGTCTTGAACCGGGTCGGGCTGGTCGGGCCGAGCGAGGCGTTGAGCGAGTTGCGCAGGCGGTAGGTGAACGTGTTGACGCCGTAATCCAGGCTCGCGTCGTAGTTCCACTCGCCCCACTGGCCCTTCGCACCGGCCACGGCCTGCACGTCGCGGTTCTCGCCCTCGGAGATCGGGCGGTAACCGTTCGGGTAGATCTGCGCCCAGTTGGCGTCGCTGTCCGGGTAGCGGAAGTAGTTCGCGCCTTCGCTGTCGCGCTGGTTGAAGGTGGCGAAGCTGTAGAACGTGGAGGTTTCGCCGAACGGTAGCTGTGCGTTGTACCAGGCGTTCAGATCCTTGGTCTTGCCATCGCCAAGCTCGTAGTTGCGCTTGCCCTGCAGGGCCAGGTTGGTCGGGGTCTGGTCCCACGGCGGGATCTGGTCGAAGCCGGCGCGGTTGGTGCCCTCGTGGTTCTTCAGTTCCAGGCCGACCCGCAGGAAGCCGCCCTTGTCGCCCAGCGCGGTGCCGACCTTGGCGCTGGCGTAGCTGGTCTGGCCATCGGTGATGGTGCGGTCGATCGGCTTGAGGTCGGTGTGGTTGGCGCCGAAGCTGGCTTCGAACGCGCCGCCTTCGGGCGCGTCATCCAGGATCACGTTGATCACGCCGGCCACCGCATCGGAGCCGTACAGCGCACCGGCGCCGTCGCGCAGTACCTCGATGCGTTTGATCGCGCTGACCGGGATCGCGTTGAAGTCGACCGGGGTGGTGCCCTTGCCGATCTTGCTGTCGGTGTTGACCAGCGCGCTGCTGTGGCGGCGCTTGCCGTTGACCAGCACCAGCACCTGATCGGGCGAGAGGCCGCGCAGCTGGGCCGCCCGGATGTGGTCGGCGCCGCCGGAGTTGGACTGGCGCGGGAAATTGAACGAGGGCAGCAGCGCCTGCAGCGCGCTGCCCAGCTCGCCATTGACCACGCCGGCCTTGCGGATGTCCTCGGCGGTAAGCACGTCCACCGGGGAGGTGGATTCCAGCACGGTCCGGTCGATGGCGCGCGTACCGGTGACGATCACGGTGTCCAGCGTTTTGGCGGTGTTCGGCGCGTCCTGCGCAAGTACGTCCTGGGCCAGCAGGGGGGAGGAGAGGACGAGCGCGATGGCAAGGCCAAGGCGCGACGCGGACGGACGGGACATGCGGACTCCAGCAGAACGACGAGGGGGGAGGGGCGGGGGAGGGAGGAACGGGAGACCCCGACCAATGGTCGGAACTACCAATCCATCCGGATGAAGCGATATATTATCTTCGCGTGATCGCCCTGTGTGACGCAAGTCCCATCGGGGTGGTTATTAGCAGATAGCCGTTGGCGATCTGCGCCGGACCCGGATGTCCGGCACGCTCCTTCCCCTGCCTGTCCCTGTGTTTCCGGAGAGTTGTCCATGTCGTTCCGCACCATCCTGATTGCCCTGGTCCTGGCCACCAGCGGCTGTGCCACCGCTGCCCCGGCTGCCAAGCCGACCCAGCCGGCCGCCGCCACGGCCACGCTGCAGGGCGACGCCGCGCGCCCGGACGCTGCCGCCGGCTGGGTGCGCAGTGAGCTGTATTTCGGCGTGGGCGAAGAGAGCGGCGTGGCCGACCGCCCGCAGACCGAGGGCATCACCGACGCGCAGTGGCGCGCCTTCCTCGACAAGGAAGTCACCCCGCGCTTCCCGGACGGCCTGACCGTGTTCGATGCCTACGGCCAGTGGCTGTTCCGCGGGGCGCCCGAGCCGAACCGCCTGCGCACCAAGGTGCTGGTGGTCCTGCACGAGAACACGCCGCAGCGCCGCGCCGACATCGAAGCGATCCGCCTGGCATGGAAGCAGGCGACTGGCCACCAGTCGGTGCTGTGGGCGCAGCAGGCGGTTGAAGTCTTGTTCTGACCGGGTGGTGTCACGGTGCGGCGCGTTGACGCGCGCCGCACCGACCACATCAGTGTCACCCGCGCATCGCTAGGATCGGGCCTCCCGCATCGAGGAAGTCCTGTCATGAGCAAGCGTGTTGCCGAGATCGTGGTCGACACTCTCCAGGCCGCCGGCGTCCGCCACTGTTACGGCATCGTCGGCGACACCCTCAACCATGTCACCGATGCGCTCCATCGCAGTGACATCGAGTGGGTGCACATGCGCCACGAAGAGGTCGCGGCGTTCGCGGCCGGCGCCGAGTCGCTGATCAGCGGGCAGCTGACCGCCTGCGCCGGCTCCTGCGGGCCGGGTGGTCTGCACTTCATCAACGGCATCTTCGAGAGCAACCGCAACCGCGCGCCGATGGTGCTGATCGCCAGCCAGGTGGTCACCGCCGAGCTGGGCATGGAGTTTCCGCAGGAAGTCGATTTCAAGGCGGTGTACAGCAGCTGCAGCGTGTTCTGCGAGCAGGTGCACAGCCCGGAGCAGGCGCGACGCGTGGTGACGCTGGCCTGCCAGGCGGCGATCAGCCGTCGCGGCGTGGCGGTGGTGATCCTGCCGGCCGATATCAGCGAAGCCGAGGTCAAGCACGATGTGCCGTTCTCGGTGCACTACACCCAGCCGGTGCTGCGGCCCTCGGACGATGAACTGCAACGCATTGCCGCCCTGATCGGTGAGGGCAAGCGGATCGGCATCTATGCCGGCGCCGGCTGCGAGCATGCACACGATGCGCTGGTCGCCCTCGGGGCCAGGCTCAAGGCGCCGATCGCGCATACCTCGCGCGCGAAGGATTTCGTGGAGTACGACAACCCGTACAACATGGGCATGACCGGCATCTTCGGCATCGAGTCCGGGTACCACACGCTGATGGCCTGCGACACGCTGCTGCTGCTCGGTGCGGATTTCGCATGGGGCCAGTACTACCCGGACAAGGCCACGCTGATCCAGGTGGATCGCGATGGCAGCCACCTGGGCCGCCGCCATCCCGTGAACCTGGGCGTGGTCGGCGATATCGGCCCCACGCTGGAGGCGCTGCTGCCGTCGCTGCCCGAACGCGATGACCGCAGCTTCCTGGACGAATGCCTGGAGCACCGCGAGAAGGCCCTGGCCACGCGCGCCAAGGAAGAGCAGCCGGGCGAGGGCGAGCTGATCCACCCGCAGCATCTGACCGCGCTGATCGACCGGCACGCCGCCGACGATGCCCTGTTCACCGCCGACGGCGGCTCGCCGATGGTGTGGATCCTGCGCCATATCCGCGTCAACGGGCGCCGCCGCACGCTGACCAGCCTGCTGCACGGCACGATGGCCAACGCCATGCCGCAGGCGTTGGGCCTGCAGAAGGCCTACCCGGGCCGGCAGGTGATTTCGCTCTCCGGCGATGGTGGCCTGGCGATGCTGCTCGGCGATCTGCTCACCGCAGTGCAGGAGAACCTGCCGATCAAGGTCGTGGTCTACAACAACAGCTCGCTGAATTTCGTGGAGCTGGAGCAGAAGGTCGAAGGCTTGCTGGACAACTACACCGACCTGAAGAACCCCGATTTCGGCCGCCTGGCCGAAGTGATCGGCTTCTATGGCCGCACCGTGACCCGCTCCGAAGACCTGGAGCAGGCCGTGCAGGACATCCTGGCCCATCCGGGCCCGGCGCTGCTGGATGTGCACACCAGCCCGACCGAGCTGGTGATGCCGCCGCAGGTGGAGGCCAAGCAGGTGGCCGGCACCGCGCTGTATGCGGCCAAGGCCCTGCTCAGCGGGCGGGTCGGCGATGTGCGGGACCTGTTGGCGAACAACTTCCTCAACAAGCCCTGATCCGGGCGGGGGACGCACGCCCGCGTCCCCCGCCGTTCCATCCATGCGCCTGTTACTGGCGGCGGTGAGGCCCTACCATCGGCTACCCCCTCCCCACGGCCGCCCTGCGCATGTCCGCCACTGCTCCCGTCCCCACTGGACGCCCCCGCTGGTTCGTTGCCGGCGATCTCAACGGTTTCTTCGGTCTGGTGGTCGACAATCTGTCGATCCTCGGCTTCATCGCGATGGCGCTGGTCGGCATCTTCCAGTTCCCTGCCGATGTAGTGTTCGGCCGCATGTTCCCGGGCACCGCCTTCGGCGTGCTGGTCGGCAATGTGCTCTACACCTGGATGGCCCGGCGCCTGGCCGCGCGCACCGGCCGCGATGATGTCACCGCAATGCCGCTCGGCCTGGATGCGCCGACCAGCATCGGCATGGCGCTGCTGGTGCTCGGCCCGGCGTTCCTTGCCTTCAAGGGCCAAGGGCTGGCCCCGCATGATGCGGCCATCGCCACCTGGCAGCTGGGCATGGCCTCGCTGGTGATCATGGGCGTGCTGAAGGTGATCCTGTCCTTCTTCGGCGAAGCGGTCACCCGCGCGCTGCCGCGGGCCTCGCTGCTCGGCTCGATCGCCGGTATCGCGATCGTACTGATGGGCTTCCTGCCGCTGCTGGAAACGCTGCGCTCGCCGGTCGTCGGCTTCGTCACCCTGGGGCTGCTGCTGTACGTGCTGATCGCCAAGCGGAAGCTGCCGATCCGCGCGCCCGGCGTGCTGGTCGCGTTCGTGTTCGGCACGATCCTGTACTACGGCCTCGGGCTTGCCGGGCTGGGCGCACCGGGCTTCAAGGTGCCGGAGTGGGTGCCGCCGCAGGTGGTGCTGCCGTGGCCGACCCTGGGCTTCATCGACGGTCTGCCGACCGCGACCACCTACCTGCCGCTGCTGCTGCCGTTCGGCCTGCTGATGGTGGTGGGCGGCATCAACGTCTCCGAGAGCGCGCGCGCTGCCGGTGACGATTACCGCACCCGCGACATCCTGCTGGTGGAAGCTGTCGCCACGCTGGTGGCTGGCCTCTGCGGCGGTGTGGCGCAGACCACGCCGTACATCGGCCAGCCGGCCTACAAGCACATGGGTGCGCGCAGCGGGTACACGCTGCTGACCGGCCTGTTCGTTGGCATCGGCGGCATGCTGGGCGTGATCTCCGGGTTGGTGCAGTGGCTGCCGCTGGCGGTGCTGGCGCCGATCATCGTGTACGTGGCGATCGATATCACCACCCAGGCGTTCCAGGCCACGCCGCGCGAACATGCCGGCGCGATGGTGCTCGGCTTCCTGCCCTCGGTGGCGTACCTGCTGGCGATCAAGGCGCCCGGCTGGATCGCGCCGGAACAGTTGGCGGTGATGACCTCCACCCTGGATGGGCATGGCCTGCCCGAGCTGGCGGTGATCTTCACCCTGGGCAACGGCTTCATCATCACCTCGATGCTGTGGATCGCGGCGGTGGTGGCGATGATCGACGGGAAGCTGCTGCGCGCCTCCGGTTTCCTGCTGGTGGCTGCGGTGCTGACGCTGTTCGGCCTGATCCACTCGGTGGACCCGCGTGGCGGGATCTACCTGCCGTGGCAGCTGGAGGGCCTGCCGAAGATCATCAGCTGGCAGTTCACGGGCGCGTATGTGGCGTTGGCCGGGTTGCTGGCGCTGTTGTCGCTGCAGAAGCAGCCTTCAGAGCGCACCTGACGCGCCGGCGGCGGCACGTAGAGCAACGGGCAGTGCCGACCGCTGGCCGGCGGGGGATCATTCCTCGCCATCCAGCTCCGGGTAATGCCGGAAGATGCCGTTGGTGTTGAACGCCAGGCGTCGGTCCGAGGCGAGATAGGCGGCGATATTGGGCCGGGTTTCAACCCGGTCCTTGAGGGCGCGCAGCTGCGGCAGCGTCGGCCACAGCGCCTGCATGCGGCGCGGGAACATGTACTCCAGCCCGCTCAGCAGCTGGAACAGGGAAAGATCCACATAGGAATGCTCCCGCAGCGGATGCCGGCCGCCGTTGTGCTTGAGCACGTTCTCGAAATACGCGAGGAACTTCGGCATGCGTTCGCTCCGCATCGAGGCGGCGCGCGTCTTGGCTTCGCGCTTCTGGTCGTCGTAGTACTTCGACGCTGCGATCGGGTGATGGGTGTCATGCACTTCGGCTACCAGATCGGCGATGGTGAGCTGCAGCTGCAACGCCTGTTGCCGCCGTGAGCTCGCATCCGGAACCAGACCGAGTTCCGGTCCGAGATGATCCAGGATCGCACCGACCTGGGCGATCACCTGTCGACCAGTCCGCAGAAACGGCGGGGCAAACGGCTGTAGACCCTCCACCTTGCCGTCCAGATACGGCTGCATCACGGCATCGCCGTGCACACGCGCCATATCCGTATAGCCCGCTCCGGCATCCTCCAGGGCAAGCCGCACGAACTCGCCGCGGCCCTGGATGCCGGTCCAGTAATACAGTTCGTAATGCATGCAGCCACTCCGTGTGGAACCGGCGCCCAGCATCGCGCGCGCGGCCGAAAGCAGGCGTGAGCGCGGTGTGGTTCCCGTGCTAGGGTCCAGTGGCGATGGTGACGGGAGTAAGGGATGCGGATGTGGGGACTGGGCCTGTGCGTGGCGATACTGCCGGCCACGGTAGCGGCCGATCCGGTGGCGCTGCACGATGGCTTTGGCTACAGCGATGCGGTGCTGCGTGCGGAGCTGGCCACGCTGCGCGAGATGAGTGGCGCGTCCGGTCCGCGCCGTCACCTGGGGGCAGCGGGGTACCACCGCGTTCGTGGCGAGCTGGCCGCCTCCAACCGTGCAGCACGCCAGTGCCTGGATGAAACCCGGGAAGCACCGCCCACGCTGCAGGGGCTGGCCTTCCTGTGCGAATCCACGCTCGCGGGCAATGCGCTGATCGAGGGCGATATCGCAGCCTGGGCGAGCCTGATGCTGCGCGTGCGCGAGGACTACCAGCGCACCATCGTGCCGATGCTCAGGGCTGGCGATGAAGTGCCCGATGTCACCCGGCCGACGTTCGCGGCCTTCACCACCTGGCCGCGCAGCGCGCTGCCCGTGGCCGAGCGGGTGCAGGACGTGGCGGTGCCGATCCAGTTCAGCAACGAGCTGCCCTCGGTGACACTCACGCTGCACGGCACGCGCGACGGCGCGCCTGTCGCCCACGAGGCCGCCTTCATCATCGATACCGGCGCACCGCGCTCGCACATCAGCCGCGCGTTGGCCGCATCACTCGGGCTGGCGGTGACGGAAGGCTTCGTGGTGTCGCGCATCGTCGAGGGCGACATCCAGCAGGCCGGCCTGGCAGCGCCGATCGATATCGAACTGGGCGGCCAGCGGGTGCGCGATGTGTCGTTCAACAGCGAACCCACGCGCGAGCTCAACCTGATCGGCCTGGATGTGCTGCGCGCGCTGGGCCGGTTCCGCCTCTCCCGTGAAACGCTGACCCTGCTGGGCACGCAGACGCCGGCGCTATGCATCCGGCGCATGGTTGTTACCTCGTCGCTGTGGGGGCCGTTCCAGCAGGCCCGCTACCCCATCCGGGGCCGCGAGCACCACCTGATGCTGATCGATACCGGTTTCCACGGCGCCTTCCAGATGCGCGGCGCGCCGCGCACATCGGTGCCGGCCGCGGCGATCCAGCGCAGGAACGTGATCACCACGCGCGGGGCCGAGGACATCGAGTACGCGCCGGCCAGCACGCCGATGCAGATCACCGATACGCTCGCCAGCATTCCGGTGGATATCGCGTTCCAGCCGCCGGATCTGTTTCCCTCGTCGTGGCGGATCGGCTATGGCGTCACCGGGGGCTACGATGTGGCGCTGGACCTGCCCGGCGGCCTCGGCTGCCTGGTCCCGCGGCCGCCGGAACCGCCGCTGCTCGGCCGGCCGCCGAGCGCCTGACCAACCCTGAATCGGCATCTCATCCACCCTTGAAACACGCCCCCGTAACCGCATCTCAGGGACAGTGCTGGCACGGCCAGCCCCGTTTACATCGAGGACAAGAACATGCGGATGGACAAGCTCACCTCGCGTTTCCAGCAGGCGCTGGCCGACGCGCAGTCGTTGGCCGTGGGCCGCGACCACAACATCATCGAACCGGTACATGTGTTCAGCGCGCTGCTGGACCAGCAGGGTGGCAGCACGCGCCCGCTGCTGGCCCAGGCCGGCGTCAACGTGCCGGTACTGCGCGAACGCTTGAATGAAACCCTGGAGGCCCTGCCCAAGGTCTCCGGACAGGAAGGCAACCTGTCGATCGGCAACGATCTGAACCGGCTGCTCAACAACACCGACAAGCTGGCCCAGCAGCACGGCGATGCCTTCATCGCCAGTGAGTGGTTTGTGTTGGCCGCGGTCGACGATGGTGGCACCCTGGGCATGGCGCTGCGCGCCGCCGGTGCCGACAGGAAGAAGATCGAAACCGCCATCGACAAGGTGCGCGGTGGCGAGACCGTGCAGTCGGAAAACGCCGAAGACCAGCGCCAAGCGCTGGAGAAGTACACCATCGACCTGACCGCGCGGGCCGAGAGCGGCAAGCTGGACCCGGTGATCGGCCGCGATGAGGAAATCCGTCGCACCATCCAGGTGCTGCAGCGCCGCACCAAGAACAACCCGGTGCTGATCGGCGAGCCCGGCGTGGGCAAGACCGCGATCGTGGAGGGCCTGGCCCAGCGCATCATCAACGACGAAGTGCCCGAGGGCCTGCGCGGCAAGCGCGTGCTCTCGCTGGACATGGGCGCGCTGATCGCCGGCGCCAAGTTCCGCGGTGAGTTCGAAGAGCGCCTGAAGGGCGTGCTCAACGACCTGGCCAAGAGCGAAGGGCAGGTGATCCTGTTCATCGACGAACTGCACACCATGGTCGGTGCAGGCAAGGCCGATGGCGCGATGGACGCGGGCAACATGCTCAAGCCGGCGCTGGCGCGCGGTGAGCTGCACTGCGTTGGTGCGACCACGCTGGACGAGTACCGCAAGTACATCGAGAAGGACGCCGCGCTGGAGCGTCGTTTCCAGAAGGTGCTGGTGGGCGAGCCGAGCGTGGAAGACACCATCGCGATCCTGCGCGGGCTGAAGGAAAAGTACGCCGTGCACCATGGTGTGGAAATCACCGACCCGGCGATCGTCGCGGCGGCCACCCTGTCGCACCGCTACATCGCCGACCGCCAGCTGCCGGACAAGGCCATCGACCTGATGGACGAGGCCGCCTCGCGCATCCGGATGGAGATCGACTCCAAACCCGAAGAACTGGATCGGTTGGAGCGCCGTGTGATCCAGCTCAAGATCCAGCGCGAAATGCTCAAGAAGGAAAAGGACGACGCCTCGCGTCAGCGCCTGGCCGATCTGGAAACCGATATCGACGCGCTGGAGCGCGAGTTCTCCGATCTCAACGAGATCTGGAAGTCGGAGAAGGCCACGCTGCAGGGCGCGACCCGGATCAAGGAACAGATCGAACAGGCCAAACTGGAACTTGAATCGGCGCAGCGCCGCCAGGATTTCGGTCGCATGAGCGAGATCCAGTATGGGCAGTTGCCGCAGCTTGAAAAGCAGCTTGCTGCCGCACAGGAAGTGGAGACCAGTGAGTTCAAGCTGGTCCAGGACCGGGTGACCGCTGAGGAGATCGCCGAAGTGGTCTCGCGGTGGACCGGCATCCCGGTCAACCGCATGCTCGAAGGCGAGCGTGACAAGCTGCTGCGCATGGAAGAAGTGCTGCACAACCGCGTGGTCGGCCAGGACGAGGCGATCAAGGTGGTCTCCGATGCGGTGCGGCGCTCGCGTGCGGGCCTGTCCGATCCGGATCGCCCGAGCGGCTCGTTCCTGTTCCTGGGCCCGACCGGTGTGGGCAAGACCGAGCTGTGCAAATCGCTGGCCGAGTTCCTGTTCGACAGCAGCGACGCGATGATCCGCATCGACATGAGCGAGTTCATGGAGAAGCACAGCGTCGCGCGCCTGATCGGTGCGCCCCCGGGCTACGTGGGCTACGAAGAAGGCGGCTACCTGACCGAGGCGGTGCGTCGCCGCCCGTACTCGCTGATCCTGCTGGACGAGGTGGAGAAGGCGCATCCGGATGTGTTCAACATCCTGCTGCAGGTGCTGGATGATGGTCGTCTCACCGACGGTCAGGGCCGCACGGTGGACTTCCGCAATACCGTCATCGTGATGACCTCCAACCTGGGCTCGCACCAGATCCAGGACATGAGCAGCGATGACAGTCCGGAGGCCTACACGCAGATGAAGGCCGCGGTGATGGGCGTGGTGCAGGCGCACTTCCGTCCGGAGTTCATCAACCGCCTGGACGACATCGTCGTGTTCCATCCGCTGGACAAGGTGCAGATCAAGCAGATCGCCCGCATCCAGATGCAGGGCTTGGAAAAGCGCCTGGCCGAGCGTGGCCTGCGCATCGAGGTCAGCGATGCCGCGTTCGAACTGCTGGGCAATGTCGGGTTCGATCCGGTGTACGGCGCCCGGCCGCTCAAGCGTGCGATCCAGTCGCAGCTGGAAAATCCGCTGGCGCAGAAGATCCTGTCCGGCGAGTTCCTCAATGGCGATGTGATCCAGGTCGATGCGGCCGCGGGCAAGCTGGTATTCGTGAAGGGCTGAGCCGCCCGCGCGCCGGCGGCCTGATAACCGTTGGGCCTCACGCCATGCCTGTTTGGCATCAACCCCCGCTTCGGCGGGGGTTTTTTGTTCGGTATCGTCGGTATTCACCTGGAGGCGATGCGATATGTCCGAACACGGCAGTCCCGAATTACAGTGGCGCGCGGAGACCATCGCAGTGCATGGCGGCTACCGGCCTGACCCCACCACCCGCGCGGTGGCGGTGCCGATCTACCAGACCGTGGCCTACGCCTTCGATGACACCCAGCATGGCGCGGACCTGTTCGACCTGAAAGTGCCGGGCAACATCTACACCCGCATCATGAACCCGACCACCGACGTGCTGGAGCAGCGCATCGCCGCGCTCGAGGGCGGCATCGGTGCGCTGGCGCTGGCCTCGGGCCAGGCAGCGATCACCTACGCGATCCAGACCATCGCCGAGGCCGGCGACAACATCGTTTCGGCCAGTGCGCTGTACGGCGGCACCTACAACCTGTTCGCGCACACGCTGCCGCAGTTCGGGATCGAAACGCGCTTTGCCGACTACCGGGATCCGCAGGCGTTCGGCGCGCTGATCGATGAGCGCACCAAGGCGGTGTTCGTCGAATCCATCGGCAACCCGCGCGGCAACATCACCGATATCCAGGCCGTGGCGAACATCGCGCATGCGCACGGCGTGCCGCTGATCGTGGACAACACCGTCGCCACGCCTTATCTGCAGCGCTCGTTCGACTTCGGCGCGGACATCGTGGTCCATTCGCTGACCAAGTACCTCGGCGGGCATGGCACCAGCCTGGGCGGGGCGATCGTGGATTCCGGGCGGTTTCCGTGGGCCGAGCACAAGCAGCGCTTTCGCCGCTTGAATGAGCCGGACGTGAGCTATCACGGCGTGGTCTACACCGAAGCCCTCGGGCCGGCCGCCTATATCGGTCGCGCGCGCGTGGTTCCGCTGCGCAACACCGGCGCGGCGATCTCACCGTTCAATTCCTTCCTGATCCTGCAGGGCATCGAAACCCTGGCGCTGCGGCTGGACCGGATCAACGCCAACACGCTGGCGGTGGCCAGACACCTGCAGGGCCACCCCAAGGTGGCCTGGGTCAACTACGCCGCGCTGCCCGATCACCCCGAGCATGCCCTGGTGCAGAAGTACCTGCGCGGCCACGGCTCGGGCGTGCTGACCTTCGGCCTGCCCGGTGGTCGCGCGGCCGGTGCCCGCTTCCTGGATGCGCTGCAGCTGTTCACCCGGTTGGTGAACCTGGGCGACGCCAAATCACTGGCCACGCATCCGGCCTCGACCACCCACCGGCAGCTGGACGCCGCCGAACTGGAGAAGGCCGGCGTCAGCGAAGACACGGTGCGGTTGTCGGTCGGCATCGAACACATCGACGACCTGTTGGCGGATCTGGAGCAGGCGTTGGCCAACGCGTAGTGGCAGGACCCACGGCGGCCGGTGCGGGCCGGCCGCCGTGGGGTAGTGGGGCGTGGCGTTACGCGCGGGGGTAGTATCGCGCTGACGTTCCGGCAACTGCGCAAGATCGGCCACGCGGCCGCCTGTGGAACGACGCACGCTGAGCGTCACCTACAGAGGGAGCCCGCCATGAGCCACATTGCCCAGGTCCGCCAGCGCCACGGTATCGACCGCGTCATCGCCCATCTGCAGGCATGCCTGCGTGCTGGAGACCCCTTGCCGGATCTGGAAGCGCTGGCCGCGATCGCGCACCAGTCACCGTTCCATTTCCATCGCCTGTACCGTGCGCTGACCGGCGAAACGCCCGGGCGCACCGTGGCGCGCCTGCGCTTGCTGCAGGCGCTGCAGCTGCTCGGCCAGGCCGAGAGCCGGGTGACCGAGGTCGCCTTGAGCGTCGGCTATGAAAGCCCACAGGCGCTGGCCCGCGCCTGTCGCCAGGCGCTGGATGCCACGCCGAGCAGCCTGCGCGAGGATGCCGGGCTGCGCAGCCGCTGGCAGCAGCGGCTGGCGCTGCCGGCCGGCGATCACGCCGACGGGACGGTGCCGTTGCAGGTCACGGTGACCACGCTGGAACCTTTCGATGTGGTGGCGCTGCGCACGAAAGGGGCCTTCGATGATCTGGATCAGGCATTCGGCCAGGTCTTCGCCTGGGCGGCGGCGCAGGGCTGGGCCGAGCAGCTGCAGCACCTGGTGGGTATCGCCCGCAACGATCACCGCGATGTGCCGGCGCCTGAGTGCGTGTTCGATTGCGGCATGGGCTTTGGTCGCCCGCCGCCGGCGCTGCCCGCCCCGCTGCGTACGCTGAGGCTCGGCGGAGGCGCGTACGCGGTGGTGCGCCATGTGGGCAGCTATGCAGGGCTGGAAGCGGTCACGGACGCGCTGCTGCGCGACTGGCTGCCCGACAGCGGCCATGCGCTCCGCGATGCGGAGCTGTATTACCACTACCTGGATGACCCGGAAGAGGTACCCGAGGCCATCCTGCGCGCCGATATCTGCGTGCCGGTAGCGTAGCGGCCCTTACACCACCGGAATGCTGTGCTGCTGCCCCATCGTGCGGTACGGCGGGGTGGACATCACCATCTCGGCCAGCGAGTAGGCCAGTTCGCGCTCGGCCATCACCGTGCCGTCCGCGCCGTGGGCGAGCAGGTGCTTCACCTCGGCGTCGCTGTGCGCGCGCGCCAGCAGGGTCAGGCCAGGATTGAGCGCGCGCAGCTTCGCCAGCGTTTCACCGGCTTCCAGCGGCTGCGGGATCGCCAGCACGGCGATCTTGGCGCGCTCGGGATGTGCTTCGGCCAGCACGCGGTCGGAGGCGGCGCTGCCGCGGATGCCGGGCAGGCCGGCCGCGTGCGCTTCGGCGACGTGTTCCTTGTTGTCGTCGATGATCATCACCGGCACGCCACGGTCGCGCAGCACCTGCGCCAGCGCACTGCCGACGCGGCCGTAGCCGATCACGATGGCATGGTCGTGCAGGTCCAGCGACGGGCCCGGCGGCAACTCGGTCTCCACCGTGGTGGGGGCGGTTTCCTGGTGCTTCAGCAGCCAGCGGTCGAGCAGGCCGAACACCAGCGGGTTGAGCATGATCGAGATCAGCGCGCCGGCCAGCACCAGCGCCTGGCCGGTCGGCGGCAGGATCCCCAGGGTCACGCCGAGGCCGGCGATGATGAAGGCGAATTCGCCGATCTGCGCCAGGCTGGCCGAAATGGTCAGCGCGGTACCGGTCGGGTGGCCGAAGGCCCGCACGATCACGAACGCAGCAGCGGACTTGCCGAACATGATGATCGCCGCGGTGGCCAGCACCTGCCATGGGTGCTCGATCAGGATGGCCGGGTTGAACAGCATGCCGACCGAGACGAAGAACAGCACCGCGAACGCATCGCGCAGCGGCAGTGAATCATTGGCGGCCTTGTGGCTCAGCTCGGATTCGTTGAGCAGCATGCCCGCGAAGAACGCGCCGAGTGCGAACGACACGCCGAACAGCATCGCCGAGCCGAACGCCACGCCCAGTGCGATGGCCAGCACCGCCAGGGTGAACAGCTCGCGCGAGCCGGTGCCGGCGATGCGCTCCAGGATCCAGGGGATGACCCGGCGCCCGACTACCAGCATCACCGCCACGAACAGGCCCAGCTGCACGAAGGTCCATCCGATGCTGGCCAGCACGCTGCCGACGGTATGGGTTTCATTGGCCGCATCGGGCCCGAACACGCCGGCCAGGACCGGCATCATCACCAGGGCCAGGACGCAGGCCAGGTCTTCCACGATCAGCCAGCCGATCGCGATCTTGCCGCGCGTGGTTTCCAGCAGGCGCCGTTCTTCCATCGCGCGCAGCAGCACCACGGTACTGGCCGTGGCCAGTGAGAAACCGAACACCACGCCGTAGATCACCGGCCAGCCCATCAACGCGGCCAGGCCCCAGCCGAGCAGGGTGGCGACCAGGATCTGGCCGATCGCACCCGGGATGGCGATCGCTTTGACCTCCATCAGGTCTTTCAGCGAGAAGTGCAGGCCGACCCCGAACATCAGCAGCATCACGCCGATCTCGGCCAGCTGGTTGGCCAGTGCCTGGTCGGCAACGAAGCCGGGGGTGAACGGACCTACGCAGATGCCTGCAATCAGATAACCGACCAGGGGAGACAAACGGAGCTTGTTGGCCAGCGCGCCGAAGATGAAGGCGAGCCCAAGGCCAACGGCAACGATGTTGATCAGGTCGGTGTCATGGTGCATCGGGGCTCGCAACTAGGGGGGGTACCCCGATTTTCACCGATGCGGGCAGATCGGGCAAACCTGGCGCAGTGCATTGCTGCTATGTCCCCACGGTCAGGTGATGTGCTGTCCCGGACAGAGGGCGGTTGAAGCGATGAATGCGCAGATCCCGGCATTTCGGCGGCCCAAACGCACATGCCCCGGCGGACCGGGGCATGTGGCTGTCATCGGGTTGCGGGCCAGCGGCCGGCCGTGAACATCGTTACCACTTGTACGAAATCCGGCCATAGACGTACGCGCCATTGAACCCGTACGGCGAGTAGTTGCTGTACGGCAGCATGCCCCAGGTGGAGTTCTGCAGGTCCACGGTGCGGTCCGGGTATTCGTCCAGGATGTTGTCCGCGCCCAGGGTCAGGGTCCAGTTCTCGCTGGGCTTGTAGCTGGCCGAGGCATCGAGCACCCACGAGGCATCGTAGGTCTGGTCACGCAGGGCGGTGGCCGAATTGCGCACGGTGAACGAGCCGTAGCGGGTCGCCGCCAGGTTCAGGTCCCAGCGGTCCGAACGCCAGGTGCCGCTGAGGATGGTCTTGTCGCGCGGGTAGCTGTCTTCGATGCGGCCGATCTCATCGCGGCCGATCAGCGACTGGGTGATGCCCAGCGTGCCGAACACCGGCGGCGAGGCGATGAACTTCTTCACCTCGGTCTCGTTGTAGCTGTAGGCCGCGGTCAGTTCCAGCGAGCTGGCAGCGAAGGGAATGGTGTAGCTGGAGACCGCATCCACGCCGCGGGTGCGGGTGTCCACGCCATTGGTGAAGTAGGAGAACGCGGTGACGCCCGGCAGGCCCAGGTTGGCCAGCAGCGCATTGGCCGCGTCATTGGTGGTGATGTTGGTGGAGAGCACGATGCGGTCATCGATGTCGATCTGGTACGCATCCACGGTCAGGTACAGCCGGTCCACCGGCTGCAGCACCAGACCCAGGCTGTAGGAGGTCGAGCTCTCGGCCTTCAGCGGGCTGGCACCCAGCGCCTGCGCGGCGGGGCTGGTGGTCGGGAAGGTGCCGCGCTCGAGGAACACACCGTTGACGATGGTGCTGGTCACTGCCTGGTAGCTCTGCTGGGCCAGCGACGGCGCGCGGAAGCCGCTGGAGGCGGTGGCGCGCAGGGCGACCTTGTCGGTGAACGCGTAGCGTGCGGAGAGCTTGCCGGAGAACTTGTCGCCGAAGTCCGAATAATCCTCGTAACGGCCGGTGACACCGGCGGAGAACTTGTCGCTCAGGTCGGCTTCCAGGCCGGCGTAGACGGCGTAGTTGTCGCGGTCGGCGTCCACCGCGTTGAGCGGGGTGAAGCCGCCGAAGCCCTGCGCACCACTGCCGGTGTAGGAGTTCAGTTCGCCGGCCGACTGTTCCCACTTCTCCTTGCGGTATTCACCGCCGAAGGACAGCGTGACCGGGTAGGCCAGGCCCCAGTCCAGGGTCTTGGTCACATCGGCGTTGACGATGTTCTGGGTGTACTCCAGCGCGCCGTCGTAGAACGAGCGCGGGCTGTTCACGCCGAGCGCGTAGTTGATGCTGTTGCGGGTATGGAAATCGATCTTGTTGGCGCCGTAGTTGTAGCTGACATCCCAGTTCCAGCCGCTGTCCGTATCGCCCTTGACGCCGGCGACCAGCGAGCGGTCCTTGGAGTACTGGTTGATCTCCGGCACGAAGCCGTCCGGGTAGGTCTGCGCCAGCAGCGCGCCCTGGTTGAGGTTGTTGCGCGAGCGGTAGAACGCGAACGAGGTGATGTCGCGGTTGCTCGCCATCGCCGTGGCATACGCCGAGACGTGGTCGCTGAACTGGAAGCTGGCGTTGGCCGAGGCGGCGGTCGCATCCACGCGCGGGTCGCCGACCACGAAGGTGGTCTGGCCGATGTTCGGGAAGTTGCTCGTGTTCGGCGTGGTGCCCTGGTACGGGCCGGCGCGGTTGCTCTCGTCCTGCTGCACGATCTGGCCGGCCACGTGCACGCTGCCGCGGCCGTCGGCGAAACCGATGCCGGTATCGCCGGAGAGCTGGTACTTGTTGCCGTCACCGGCCGAGTACTGGCCGGCATCCAGCGCCAGGCTGCCGCCGGAGGACGAGCCCTTGAGCACGATGTTGATCACGCCGGCGATGGCGTCCGAGCCGTACTGCGCCGACGCGCCGTCGCGCAGTACTTCCACGCGCTCGATCGAGGCGATCGGGATCGCGTTGATGTCCACCGCCGAGGAGCCGCGGCCGATGCTGCCGTTGACGTTGATCTGCGCGGAGGTATGGCGGCGCTTGCCGTTGACCAGCACCAGCACCTGGTCCGGGGAGAGGCCGCGCAGCTGCGCCGGGCGGATGCCGCTGGTGCCGTCGGTCAGCGCCGGGCGCGGGAAGTTCAGCGAGGGCAGGGCACGGGCCAGCGCGGTGGCAAGCTCCGTGGTGCCAGTGGACTGCAGCGCCTCGGGGGTGATGATGTCGATCGGCGACTGCGACTCGGCCACGGTGCGGTCGGCGACGCGGGTGCCGGTGACGATGATGGTGTCCAGGGTGTTGGCCGCCGCGCGGGCGGGGGCATCCTGGGCGGTGGCGACGAAGCTGGACATACCGAGCGCGACAGCTACGGCGGCGGCGAGCGTACTGGTCTTGCGGTTCATCAGGATGTGGCTCCGGTAGGGGCGGTGCTGCACCAAAGCGACATCACGACATCGAGGATCGGGTCTGCGAAGGCGGTTGTTGCGGTGCGCAATAGACGGATTAACGGGATATTCATCGCTTGTCAAATATTCGCCTTTTTCGCAAAAAACGTTGCAGCAGCAACCATTTACGTGAGGCGGGGGATTCGACAGGAGGGTCCCGGGGAAGCGCGGGCAGGGTCGTGGGAGAGAGAAACGAGGCCTGCCGCGCATCCCGGGGCCCGTCAAGTATTCGTTAACGCTAGAATTACGTCGCAGGAAAGGTGCTCACGAGCACATTCCATTCCGTTATATGGACCCCCAAGATGATTTCCCTTCGTAACTTCGCCTTGCGCCGTGGCGAGCGGCTGCTGTTGTCCAACGTCGACCTGACCCTGCACGCGGGGTACCGCGTCGGCGTGGTCGGCCGCAACGGGGCCGGCAAGTCCAGCCTGTTCGCGGCCGTGAAGGGCGAGCTGGAAGCGGACAAGGGCGACGTCGATCTGCCCGGCAAGATCCGCATCGCCAGCGTGGCCCAGGAAACCCCCTCGCTGCCCGACCCCGCGCTGCAGTTCGTGCTGGAGGGCGACACCGAGGTGGCCGCCGTCATGCGCGAAGAGGCCGAGGCGGCGGCGCGTGAAGACTGGGAAGCGGTTGCCACCGCCCACCAGCGCATGGCCGAGATCGGCGCCTATGACGCCGAAGCGCGCGCGGGCAAGCTGCTGCACGGCCTGGGCTTCCCGGCCGAGACGCATTCCCGTGCGGTCTCCTCGTTCTCCGGCGGCTGGCGCGTGCGCCTGAACCTGGCCCGCGCGCTGATGATGCCCAGCGACCTGCTGCTGCTCGACGAACCGACCAACCATCTGGATCTGGACGCCGTGTTCTGGCTGGAACAGTGGCTGCTCAAGTACCCGGGCACCCTGCTGCTGATCTCGCATGACCGCGAGTTCCTGGACAACGTGGCGACCCACACCCTGCACCTGCACGGTGGCGGCGCCAAGCTGTACGTTGGCGGCTACACCGATTTCGAGCGCCAGCGCGCCGAACAGCTGCGCCAGCAGCAGCTCGCCCATGAGAAGGAACAGGCCGAGCGCGCGCATCTGCAGAGCTTCATTGACCGCTTCAAGGCGCAGGCCAGCAAGGCCGCGCAGGCGCAGAGCCGCATGAAACGCCTGGCCAAGCTGGCCGGCACCGAAGCGGTACGCGCCGAGCGCGAGTTCCGCATCGAATTCGCACCGCCGGCCAAGCTGCCGTTCTCGCTGATCCGCCTGAACCACGTCGAGGCCGGTTACGGCGCCGATTCGGTGATCCTGCACAACGTGGGCTTCGGCCTGGAAGCCGGCCAGCGCATCGGCCTGCTCGGCCCGAACGGTGCCGGTAAGACCACCCTGGTGAAGACTCTGGTGGGCGAACTGGACCCGATCAGTGGCGAGCGTGCCGCGCATCCGGACCTGCGCATCGGTTACTTCGCCCAGCACACCGTGGAGTCGCTGCACGAAGGGCAGTCGCCGATGGAGCACTTCCGCGATCTGGCCCCGGATGCGCCGAACCAGTCCTTCCGCGATTTCCTCGGCAAGTGGAACTTCGCCGGCGACCGCGCCTTCGAACCGGTGGATGGCTTCTCCGGTGGCGAGCGCGCGCGCCTGGCGTTGGCACTGATCGCCTATCAGCAGCCGAACGTGCTGCTGCTCGACGAACCGACCAACCACCTGGACCTGGAAATGCGCGAAGCGCTGGCTGAAGCACTGGCCGACTTCGAAGGCGCGATCGTGATGGTCTCCCATGACCGCCATCTGATCGGCCTGGTCTGCGATACCTTCTGGCGCGTGGCCGATGGCGTGGTCGAGCCGTTCGACGGCGATCTGGATGCCTACGCGGCGTGGCTGCGTTCGCGTCCCGCCGCGCAGGGCACCAAGCACAAGCTCGCCGCGGCCGCCCCGGAGCCGGCGCCGCCGACCCCGCCGCTGCCCGCGCGCAAGCCGGCCAACCCGCACAAGCTGGCCGCTGCCGAAGCCAAGGTGGGCGAGCTGGAAGCGCTGTTGGCCGATCTGGACCGCCAGCTGGCCGACCCGTCCAACTACGCCGATGCGACACGCATGGCCGTGCTGGGCCGTGATCGTGAAGCCACCGCAACCCTGCTCAGCAAGGCCGAGCAGACGTGGATGGAATTGCTGGACGCGTAAACGGCATGCCGATCAACGGTCGGCATCTCCCTGGCACCCTCAGGCAACCGGTAGGTGCCGACCGTTGGTCGGCACATCGTCCTGCGCCTCCAGCCATTCCCGGAACCGCCGCGCCGCGTCGCTCTCGGCGCGCGAGCGTAGCCGCGTCAGCCAATATCTGCCCAGCGCCAGCGTCTGCGCGAAGGGCTGGATCAAGCGGCCGTGGGCCAGATCCTGCTCGAACATCTTCAACGGCAACAACGCCACGCCTGCCCCCGCGGCAGCCGCACTGGCCAGCGTCAGTGAGGAATCAAACACCGGGCCACGTGCTTCCAGCTCCGGCGCGCCTGCCGCCTGCAACCAGCGTGGCCACTCATCGCTGCGATAGGAGCGCAGCAGCGGCACATTGGCCAGATCGCGCGGCTGCCGCAGCGTCCGTGCCAGCGCCGGCGCGCATAGCGGCGCGAAAGGAGCATCCAGCACGGCGTCGCTGACCTGCCCCTGCCAATCGCCGTCACCGAACCGGATCGCCAGGTCCAGCCCTTCACCGGCCAGATCGATGCGGTTGTTGTGGGTCTGCAGGCGCAGCTCGATATCCGGATGGCGCGCATTGAAATCCCCCAGGCGCGGCAGCAGCCAGCCCGTGGCGAAGGTGCCGACCACGCCGACGCTGAGCACCTCGCGGAAATGCCCACCGACGAACCGGTCCAGGCTCACCGCGATACGGTCAAAGGCCTCGTTGAGCACCGGGTACAGACGGGCCCCTTCATCGGTCAGGGCGACCCCGCGCGGCAACCGGGTGAACAGCGACACGCCCAGCCGATCCTCCAGCGCCCGGATCTGATGACTCAACGCGGCCTGGCTGACGCACAGCTCCAGCGCCGCGCGGGTGAAGTTCTGGTGCCGGGCGGCGGCCTCGAAGGCGCGCAGGGCATTGAGCGGCAACTGGGGGCGGAGCATGGGGCGAGCCGTGAGCAGGGATGATGCATCTTCGCATTGTGGGCGCTGCTGCGGCGAACGACGCCCAGCGGCGCCATCGTTTCGGGCGCCCGATTCGTCAGGGCTCGGGCGGAAGGTATGAGATCAAGTAATGCCTTCTGCTGAAAATCCTCGCTGGTGGAGGCGCTGCAACCTGCCAATACTCAGGCCTTCGCCAAGGAGAACCGCATGATCGCTCGACGACAGTTCCTGCAATGGACCGGCGCGGCCGCCGCCTCGGCGCTGGCCGCCACCGCCTTCGCCAAGACCGCGCTGCCCTCGCCGAAACCCGCCGTCGCAGCGAAGGACTTCGCGGCGCTGGAAGCGGCGAGCGGGGGCCGCCTCGGCGTGACCCTGCTCAACACCGGCACCGGCTGGCGCACTGGCAACCGGCAGGACGAACGCTTCCCGATGTGCAGCACGTTCAAGTTCGTGTTGTCCGCTGCGGTGCTGCATCTGGCCGACCAGGGCAGGCTCCTGCTGGACCAGCGCGTGCCCGTGCGCCAGCAGGACATGCTCTCGCATGCGCCGGTGACCACGCGGCACATCGGCAAGGACATGACCGTGCGCGACCTGTGCCGGGCGACCATGATCACCAGCGACAACCCCGCTGCGAACCTGCTGCTGGGCAGGGTGGGCGGGCCGGCCGGCGTGACCGCCTTCCTGCGCGCCAATGGCGATGCGGTGACCCGCAACGATCGCCTGGAGCCGGAGATGAACCGCTTCGCCCCCGGTGACCCGCGCGATACCACCAGCCCCGCCGCGATGGCGGCGAGCCTGCAGCGCTTCGTGCTCGGCGATGTACTCAAGCCCGCGTCAAAACAGCAGTTGGCCGATTGGTTGATCGACAACGAGACCGGCGATGCACGGCTGCGCGCCGGGTTGTCCAAGGCGTGGCGGGTGGGTGACAAGACCGGCAGCAATGGCGAGGACACCACCAACGACATCGCGATCCTGTGGCCGCTTGCCGGCGGTGCCCCGTGGGTGCTGACCAGCTATCTGCAGGGCGCGACGGTGGACGATGCCGGCCGCAACGACGTGCTGCGGCAGGTGGCCGTGATCGCCGAGGGCATCATGCAGCGGGGCGGGTAGGCCATGCAGCCCGGCAGGCACCGACCACTGGCGGGTGCACCGTCGTGAAGGTGCCGGCCAATGGCCGGCACGACACGTTTGACGTCAGCCTTCGGCGTGACTGTTGCGCACTGCCTCCAGGAAGTCCCGGCCCCAGCGATCCACGTCGTAATACTCCACGCTGCCGAACAACTGGCGCATGCGCCCGGTCGCTTCGTCGTCAGGCATCGACAACGCCTGCAGCAGGCCAGCGGTGAGATCGGCCGGGTCATGCGGATTGGTCAGCACCGCCCCCTTCAACTCGGCCGCCGCACCGGCGAATTCACTGAGCACCAGTACGCCGTTGCTGCCCTCGATGCCCTGCGTGGCCACGAACTCCTTGGACACCAGGTTCAAGCCATCACGCAGCGGGGTGATCCACATCACCTGCGCGGCCGCGTAATGCGCGACCACTTCCTCGAATGGCAGCGCCTGGGCGAAGAAGCGCACCGGCGTCCAGTCCAGCCGTGAGAAGCGCCCGTTGATCCGCCCGACGGCCTGCTCGATCTGGTTCTGCAGCGTGCGGTAGATCGTCATCTCACGCGCGGCGGGCACGCAGATCATCAGCAGGGTGACCTTGCCCTGGCGGTCCGGATGCTGTTCCAGCAGGCGTTCGAACGCCTCCAGCTTGGCCAGCGTGCCCTTGGTGTAATCCAGGCGCTCCACCGAGAGCACCAGCTTGCGTGCGCCGATCTCGCGGCGCAGCTTGAAGATGTCGTTGCGCACATCGCTGCGTGCGAGCACGTTATGGATGCGGCGCAGATCGGTCCCGACCGGATGTGCACCGAGCGCCACTTCGCGATCCCCCACGCGCAGGCGCGTGGTCATCGTGTCCAGCCCGACCGCGCAGCCGTAGGTGAGGAAGCGCGGCGCGCAGCTTTCCCAGGCCAGGCGCTCGGCCGGCATGGCACCGCGCACCACGTCCACGAAGTTCTCCACCTGGCGCGGAATGTGGAAGCCGATGTAATCGCAGCTGAGCAGGCTGCCGATGATCTCGCGGCGCCAAGGCACCACGTTGAACACATCGGCCGAAGGAAAGTAGGTGTGGTGGAAGAAGGCGATCTTCAGGTCCGGGCGCAGCTCGCGCAGCGTGGCCGGCACCATCCACAGGTTGTAGTCGTGGATCCACACGGTCGCGCCATGCGCGGCTTCGGCGGCGGTGGCCTCGGCGAACTTGCGGTTGACCTTCAGGAACACCTGCCAGTCTTCCTCGCGGAACTTTGCGCGTTCCCAGAACACATGCAGCATCGGCCAGAACGCTTCCTTGGAGAAGCGCTTGTAGAAGATGTCCACTTCCTGCTTGCTCAGCGGTACGCGCGCGGCGGTCAGGGTGGGGTAGCGCTCGGCATCCACCGCCAGGTGGGTCTGGAACGGGCCACGCTTGGGCTCATCGATACCCCAGGCTACCCAGGAACCCTTCTGGCCGCCTTCGAAGAAGCTCAGCAGCGAGGGAATGATGCCGTTCGGTGAACGCGGCGGGCGCTGCACCAGCACGCCGTCTTCCATCACTTCATCGAAGGGGAGACGGTGGTAGACCATGACCAGATCGGCGCCATCGGCGCGCGCCTGCGGTGGCGGGCGCAGGAAGGGATCGTCATCGGCGAGCAGCCCGAACTGTTCGATCGCTTCGAGGATGCCGCCGCAGCCCGGCGCCTGTGCATGGAAGGTGTGCTTCAGGTCGGCCGTCGCGGCGGTCAGCGCCGGCTCGGAATCGCCCACGCACACCCCGCGGAAGCCGGAGGTATACATCGACAGGTCATTGAGGGTGTCGCCGGCCACCAGGATACGGTCGCGTGGCAGCTCCAGCAGGCGCGCAAGCGCGGCCAGGGTGCGGCCCTTGTCGGTATCCGGCGGCAGGATGTCCAGGTAGCGGTCGGCCGAATACAGCACATCGCAGCCCAGCGCCTGTGCGGCCGCCTGGATCTGTGAGCGCAGCGGCGCCAGCGTGTCGGGGTCGCAGAAATACGAGCAGCGGCGTTCCTGCGGCACATCCTGGCGCTGCAGCGCGGTGAACGGACGCATTGCGGCGGCGACCACCTGCTCGCCGGGCCAGTGCGCGTCGATCATCGATTGCAGGGGCTGCAGCGGCTGCAGGGTATGGCCGTCGACGACGGTCGCACCGACATCGCAGACTACGTAATCCGGGCGCGGAATGGCCGGATCGGAGAGCAGCGGCATCACCGCTTCCAGGCCGCGGCCAGTGATGAAGATCAGGCGGATACCGGGGTGCTGGTCGACCAGCCGGTAGAGCCGATGACGCGCGGCGGGATCGCCGGCAAGGAAGGTGCCATCCAGATCGGTGGCAAGAATCAGTTGCGGGGCCGGCGGCGCCGGCGGTGTACGGGTTGGAGTGAGGGAGGTCGGTGTCGAAACAGTCAATGCACTTCCTTATCGGTGTCAGAGGGGAGGGAAATATCGGGATCCGGCGGCGCGGTGTCGGTTTCGGGCATGAGCTCCAGGGCCGAAGGCGTGGTGCGCAGCATCAGCCGGAAGCCGACCGGATGCGTGCGCAGGCGCTGGAAGCTGAGCAGGCGCGCGGTGGTGAACAGGGCCAGCAGCATCAGCACCACCGCGAAGTACAGCGGCAGCGCCGGTGCGCCGAACTGCTGCATGGCCGCGCCAGCGATCGCCGGGCCGAGCGCGGCGCCCACGCCGTGCACCAGCAGCAGGCTCGAGCAGCCGGAGAGCAGGTCTTCGCGCGGCAGGTAATCGAGCATGTGCGCCACCGCGAACGGATACAGCGCGAAGGCCAGTCCGCCGTAGAAGAAGAACAGGCCAAACAACAGATGCGTCTGCAGCTGGATCATCGGCAGCGACGCCACTACGGCGATACCCGCCGCGGCCAGGCTCAGGGCGACCAGCCCGGTGCGGCGGTCATGGCCATCGCTGATGTGGCCCAGCGGCCACTGCAGCAGTGCGCCACCGGCGATGGCGGTGAGCATGAACAGGGCGACGCCGTTGCCGTCCAGGCCGACGTCGCCGGCATACACCGGCAGCAGGCCCCAGAACGCGCCCATCGCCAGCCCGGACAGTCCGGCGGCGACGGTCGCCACCGGCGCCATGGTGTACAGGCGCGCCAGTTTCAGGCGCGGCACGGAAGGAATCTCCGGCGGCCGCAGGCGCGTGGCGGTGACTGGCAACACCGCCGCGCAGACCAGGATCGCGGTGAGCATGAACATCGCGGTCGCGCCTGCATCGCCCAGCATCAGCAGCACCTGGCCCAGCGCCAGTGCAGAGAGATTGACCACCATGTACAGCGAGAAGGCGCGGCTGCGTAGGCGTGGATCCGGCTCGGCGTTGAGCCAGCTCTCGATCACGGTGTACAGGCCGACCAGCGCGATGCCGGTGAGGATGCGCAGCACGCCCCAACCCACGGGATTGATCCACAGAGGGTGCAGCAGCACCGCGATGGCGGCGAGGGCGGCAAAGAAGGCAAACGCACGGATATGGCCGATGCGGCCGATCAGCGAGGGGGCGAAAAAGGTGCCGATGAAAAACCCGGCGAAATAGCCGGACATCACCAACCCCAGGGTGCCGGCACCAAAGCCGGCTTCACCACCGCGCACCGCCAGCAATGTGCCGAGCAGGCCACTGCCGGTCAGCAGCAGCGCCACACCGGCGAGCAGGGCGGTCAACCGCAACATGCGTGCGCCCTTCGTGGGGAAGAAGGCGAACAAGTCACGTGATTGACCATAACACAGGGGGAATGAAGCCCCGGTTGCAGCGGCGGCGGTGCGCGCGTGAACCGGTCTGTCGCATCAGGCGTGTGGTTTGCGCTGCCCGGTCGCGACCGTTAGGGTGGGGGCATGAACGCAGTCAAACTTCTTCCTTTGGCCGCTGCATTGGCGATCACCGCCTGCAGTGGCTCCAACGACACCGTCGGGCATGAGGTGTCGATGGCACCTTCCGATGCCTTCATGTCCGCCGTGGCGGCGCATTGCGGCAAAGCGTTCGAAGGTCGCATCGCGGTCAACGAACCGCGCACCGACGCGCCGGACCCGTTCGAGGGCAAGCGCCTGGTGATGCATGTGCGTGGCTGCGAGGATCCGGCGCATGAGCTGCGGATTCCGTTCCATGTCGGCGACGACCACTCGCGTACCTGGGTGCTGAGCCGTACCGAGAACGGCCTGCGCCTGAAGCATGATCACCGCCACGAAGATGGCAGCCCGGATGCCGTGACGATGTACGGCGGCGACAGCAAACCGCCGGGTACTGCGCAACGCCAGTCCTTTCCGGTCGATTCGGATTCGGTGGCGATGTTCCGCAAGGCGGACATGCTCGCCTCGGTGCAGAACACCTGGGCGATGGAAGTCGAGCCGGATCAGCGCTTCGTCTACGAATTGACCCGCCCGGGCGGGCGCCACTTCCAGGTGGTGTTCGACCTGAGTAAGCCGGTGGCGTTGCCGCCCGCGCCGTGGGGCAGCGACACGCCTGCGCCGTAACGCAGTCGGCTTGCGCCAACCGCCAACCGCCGGCCGCTGACCGCCAGCCGGCGGGCCCCTGACAGGTGCCGACCAAGGTCGGCACCTGCGGCAGGGCGGAGCGCTCAGCGCGCCCCGAACCGGGCGCGGCAGCCGCCGCTCACCCACAGGCTGCCATTGTTGTACCCCCAGCTGCGACCTTCCACGCAGGCCGTGCCTGACAACTGCTGCACCAGCGCCGGGCGGCCTTGCCGGGCATCCCACGCGCAGGTCTGCTGGCGCTTGTCGTTGCTGCTGCAGGTCACGCTGTAATTGCTGTTGCCACCGCCGCCGCCCCAGTTGCCGCCGCTGCCGCCGCGCGCTTCGGCGAACTCGCCACGGCAACCACGGTCGACCCAGACCGCCCCATTGCGCACGCCCCAGGTCTGGCCCTCGACACAGGCCGTGCCCGAGATCTGGCGAACCAGGGTCGCGTTGCGCCAGCCGGTGTTGCAGGTCCGCTCGCGGTTGTCCTGGCTCTCGCAGCGGATCGTGGCGCCGGTGCCACCGCCGCCGCCCCAGTTACCGCCATTGCCGCGGCCTTCGACGAACTCGGCCCGGCAACCGCCGCTGACCCAGACCGTGCCGTTGCGCGAGCCCCAGTTGCGGCCCTCGGTACAGGTCGTGCCGGAGATCTGGCGGGACAACCGGGCGCTGCGCCAGCCGGTGTTGCAGACCCGCTCGCGGTTGTCCTGGCTTTCGCAGCGGACCGTACCACTGTTGCCGGGGCCGCTGCCGCCGCCGTTCCAGCCGCCGCCGTTGCCGCGCAGGGAGGTGGCGATGTCCTGCTTGATCCGTGAGAAGTTCCAGCCGGAATTGACCTGGGCCAGGTAGAAGCGCAACTGGTCATCCGGGATCCGGCGGCCATTGGACTGGTCGGCGTATTCCTGGGTGATGACCCGGCTGCGGTCGGAGGAGGACAACTGCGACAGATTCTCCGGGGCATAGGCCCGGGTGCTGTTCTGGGCGTGCAGGGCCGGGGCCATACAGGCCAGGGCAAGGGTGAGGCAGACGGTGCTCAGACGGCGTTGCATGGCGACATCCCCGTGCGGTCGTTGGTGCGCGGACTATAGGAATGCCCCCGGTTCAGAGCGTGTGATGCCGGGCCGCGGCGCCCGGATTTGCCCCGCCGGGCTGGCGGCCGCAGAATAACGGGCTTTCCGGCGCAGCTTGGCGCCGGCACTCTCCTGCGGAGCTTTACCCCCATGCGTACCCACTTCTGTGGCCTGGTCGACGAGACCCTGATTGGCCAAACCGTTACCCTCGCCGGCTGGACCGACGTTGCCCGCAACCAGGGCGGCGTGGTCTTCATCGATCTGCGTGATCATGAAGGCATCGTGCAGGTGACGGTGGAAGTCGACAACGCGGCCGTGTTCGCCGTGGCCGCCAGCCTGGGCTACGAAGACGTGCTGCAGGTCGAGGGCGTGGTGCGTGCGCGCCATGCGGCCAACGACAAGCTCCGCACTGGCAACGTGGAAGTGATCGCCACGGCCATCACCATCCTCAACAAGGCCGAGCCGCTGCCGTTCCACGCGCACGAGAACCCGGGCGAAGAAACCCGCTTGAAGTACCGTTACCTGGATCTGCGCCGCCCGGAAATGCAGCGCATGCAGCGCACCCGCATCAAGCTGGTGCAGGCCCTGCGCCGCCACCTGGACGCCACCGGCTTCCAGGACATCGAAACCCCGATCCTGACCAAGGCCACCCCGGAAGGCGCCCGCGACTTCCTGGTGCCGGCGCGCATGCACCCGGGCGAGTTCTACGCCCTGCCGCAGAGCCCGCAGCTGTTCAAGCAGATCCTGATGGTGGCCGGCTTCGACCGCTACTACCAGATCGCGCGCTGCTTCCGCGATGAAGCCCTGCGTGCCGACCGCCAGCTGGAATTCACCCAGCTGGACATGGAGTTCGCCTTCGTGCGCGAGCGCGATGTGCAGGACTTCGTGGAAACCATGGTCCGCGCCATCTTCAAGGAAGTGGTGGACGTGGAGCTGGCCGCCAGCTTCCCGCGCATGACCTGGGCCGAGGCGATGCGTCGCTATGGCTCGGACAAGCCGGACCTGCGCATCGCGCTGGAGCTGGTGGACGTAGCCGAACTGGTCAAGACCAGCGAATTCCCGGTGTTCACCGCGGCCGCCAACGATGCCGATGGCCGCGTGGCCGCGCTGCGCATCCCGGGCGGCGCCAGCCTGTCGCGCAAGCAGATCGACGAATACGCCGCGCACGCCGCCAAGTACGGCGCCAAGGGCCTGGCTTACATCAAGATCAGCGAGAGCGGCGAAGTCAGTTCGCCGATCGCCAAGTTCTTCAGCGAAGACGCCTTCGCCGCGCTGGTCGCCCATGTCGGTGCCGGTAACGGGGACATCGTGTTCTTCGGCGCCGGTGGCTACAACAAGGTCTCCGACTTCATGGGCGCCCTGCGCCTGAAGGCCGGCAAGGACTTCAACCTGGTCGCCGACGGCTGGGCACCGCTGTGGGTCACCGATTTCCCGATGTTCGAGTACGACGACGAAGCCCAGCGCTACGTCGCCCTGCATCACCCCTTCACCGCCCCGGCGGTGGACGACATTGCCGACCTGCACGCGAATGCAAAGACCGCCGTGTCGCGTAGCTATGACATGGTGCTCAACGGCAACGAGATCGGCGGTGGCTCGATCCGTATCCACCGCTCGGACATGCAGAGCGCGGTGTTCGAGCTGCTGGGCATTGGTGCCGAAGAGGCCGAGGGCAAGTTCGGCTTCCTGCTCGATGCGCTGCGTTTCGGCGCGCCGCCGCACGGTGGCATCGCCTTCGGCATCGACCGTATCGCCGCGCTGATGGCCGGCACCGAGTCGATCCGCGACGTCATCCCGTTCCCGAAGACCACCGGCGCGCAGTGCCTGATGACCGGCGCCCCGTCGCCGATCCCGGACGAGCAGCTGGCCGAAGTGCACGTCCAGGTGCGTCCGCGCGCGGTCAAGGAATAAGGCTCGGCAGGTACCGGCCGACCAACGGTCGGTACCGCCACACCGGCCGTGATCAACACCGGCCCGGCTTCAGGTAAATTGGCGACCACTCCGTCGCCAATGTCCCTCGCCGTGACCCCAGGCCGCTACACCATCCGCCGCGCCACCCCGGACGACGCCCAGACCCTGTCGGCGCTGGCCACGCGCACGTTCGTGGAAACCTTCGGCCACCTGTATCCGCCTGAAGATCTGCAGGCCTTCCTGGATGAGGCGTACCCGGCGGAGCGCCAGCGCATCATTCTTGAACATCCCGATTACGCGGTCTGGCTGCTGGAGCTGGACGGCATCGCTGTGGGCCATGCCGCCGCAGGTCCCTGCGGGCTTCCGCATGCCGAGGTGCAGCCCGGCGATGGCGAGCTCAAGCGCCTGTACCTGATCAAGGCGCAGCAGAGCTGTGGCTGGGGCAGCCGCCTGTTCGAAACCGCGCTGGCCTGGCTGGAGCGCGAAGGCCCGCGCACGCTGTGGCTGGGCGTGTGGTCGGAAAACTTCGGCGCCCAGCGCTTCTATGCCCGCTACGGCTTCAGCAAGGTGGGCACCTATGCGTTCCCGGTCGGCAAGGTGCTCGACCTGGAGTTCATCCTGCGCCGGCCGCCTGCGGCGGCCTGAGCGCGACACCGTCACCGCCCGCGGCGGCTTCACCTGCCGTTGGCCGGTCCATTCGTCTAATGACGCTGTTTCCTTCTGCAGGCGCCCAGCCCATCGGGCTAGGCTGACATCATGAATCCCCCTGTTTTACTGCTGCATGGCATCTGGAATGCACGCGCCTGGGTCGGCCCTCTGGCTTGGCGCCTGCGCGCCCGTGGCTTCGCCGTGCATACCTTCGGCTACTCCAGCGTGTTCGGTGGTCCCGACGTCGCGGTGCCGCAGCTGCTGGAGCGGCTCAAGGACAGCGGCCCGGTCTCCCTGGTCGGGCACAGCCTGGGCGGGCTGGTCGCGCTGGAGGCCCTGCGGCGCGCGCCGGAGCTGCCGGTCTCGCGGGTGGTCTGCCTGGGTTCGCCGCTGCGCGGCAGCGTGACCGCGCGCTCGCTGAGCGACCACGGCTGGTCGCTGGCGCTCGGGCGCAGCTCGGAACTGCTGCTGGATGGCCTGCCGGCCTGGGAGGGCAGGGCGCAGGTCGGTCTGATCGCCGGCTCCGTCCCCCATGGGCTGGGCAGCCTGCTGGGGGCCTGTGGCGATGCCTCCGATGGCACCGTGGCGCTGGATGAGACGCAGTTGCCGGGGCTGGCCGACCACTGCGTGATCCCGGCCAGCCACAGCGGGCTGGTGTTCTCGCCCGACGCCGCGCGGCAGACGGCCGCCTTCCTGCGTGATGGCCGGTTCCGGCGTGATGACGCGGCCCACGCCGCCTGAGCGGGCCCGGCACTGACACGGGCAGGCCGGCGGATCAGGTAGAATTCGCGCCCTGTTCCTGACAGAAGCACGAGAGTCACCCCATGGGTAGAGGCCCCTCCATCGAGAACCGCAAAAACGCGTCTGACGCGAAGCGCGGCAAGATTTTCACCAAGATCATCCGCGAGATCGGCGTTGCCGCGCGCGGCGGTGGAGGCGACCCCAACAACAACCCGCGCCTGCGGGTGGCCATGGACAAGGGCTTGTCCTCGAACATGTCCAAGGACGTGATCGAGCGCGCCATCAAGAAGGCGACCGGTGAGCTGGAAGGCGTGGAGTACGAAGAGATCCGCTACGAGGGCTATGCCCCCGGTGGCGTGGCCGTGATCGTGGACTGCCTGACCGACAACCGCGTGCGCACCGTGGCCGATGTCCGCCATGCGTTCAGCAAGTGCGGCGGCAACATGGGCACCGAAGGCTCGGTGGCGTTCATGTTCAAGCGCTTGGGCGTGCTGCACTTCGCTGCGGGCGCCAACGAAGAAGCCGTCACCGAAGCGGCGATCGAGGCTGGCGCGGACGACATCGTGGTCTACCCGGAAGACGGGGCGATCGATGTGCTCACCGCCACCGACAGCTATCACGCGGTCAAGGATGCGATGGAGGCCGCCGGGTTCACCCCGGACCACGCCGAAATCACCTTCCGCGCCGACAACGACATCAAGGTCGAAGGCGACACTGCCCTGCAGGTCAAGAAGCTGCTGGACATGCTGGAAGACCTGGACGACGTGCAGGACGTGTTCTCCAACGCCGATCTCGGCGCGGACGCCTACGCCTGAGCGGGCCCTTCACCGGTCGCTTTGCGCGACCGGTGAGCGGACAATGCGGACCATGATGACTCCAGCCGTTCCCTGTTATCCCCGCCGCATGTGTCCCTTCCGGGCCGCGGGCGGCCGTGTGCGTGCCGCATGACCCGCATTCTCGGCATCGACCCCGGTTCGCAGCGCACCGGGGTGGGCATCATTGATGTGGACGCCACCGGCAAGGTGATGCACGTGCATCACCTGCCGCTGGTGCTGCTGGGCGCGGACGACTTCCCGCAGCGTATGAAGCTGCTGGTGGTGGGCCTGACCGCCCTGGTCGAGGAATACCGCCCCGACGAAGTGGCCATCGAAAAGGTGTTCATGGCGCGCAACCCGGATTCGGCCCTGAAGCTGGGCCAGGCGCGCGGCGCCGCCATCTCGGCCGTGGTGATGCGCGACCTGCCGGTCAGCGAATACGCCGCCACCGAGATCAAGCTGGCCGTGGTCGGCCGCGGTGGCGCGGAAAAACAACAGGTCCAACACATGGTCGGGCTCATGCTCAACCTGAAAACCAAGCTGCAGGCCGACGCTGCCGATGCGTTGGCCGTGGCGATCACCCACGCCCATGTCCGGGCCACGGCGCTGCGCCTGGGCGTCAATGCGCGCCAGGCCTGGAGCCGGAAATGAGGAAAACTGCATGATTGGTCGTCTGCGCGGGATCGTGGCCTACAAGGCGCCGCCGTGGCTCATGGTCGACGTCAACGGCGTCGGCTACGAACTGGAGGCGCCGATGAGCACCTTCTACGACCTGCCCGAGCTGGGCCGCGAGGTCACGCTGTTCACCCACTACGCGCAGAAGGAAGACAGCGTCTCGCTGTACGGCTTCCTGCGCGAGGGCGAGCGCCGCCTGTTCCGCGATGTGCAGAAGGTCAGCGGGATCGGTGCCAAGATCGCGCTGGCGGTGCTGTCCGGCGTCAGCGTGGATGAATTCGCGCGCATGCTGCAGGCCGGTGACATTACCGCGCTGACCCGCATCCCGGGCATCGGCAAGAAGACCGCCGAGCGCATGGTGCTGGAGCTGCGCGACCGCGCGGCCAATTTCGGCGGCGGCGGGGCACCGATCGCCGGCGCCGCACCGGCCACCGATCCGGTCTCCGAGGCGACCGTGGCCCTGCAGCAGCTGGGCTACAAGCCGACCGAGGCCGCGCGCATGGCGCGCGATGCCAACGCCGAGGGCGACGATGTCGCCACGGTCATCCGCAAGGCCCTGCAGGCCGCGCTGCGCTGAGCCGCGCGCCTGCCGTTCCCTGATACCGACACCACCGACCGCGTCCGCCCGGAGCCTCATGTCCACCACTTCCCCCCAGCACAGCGACGGCCAGGCGCCGCACGGCCACGCGCCGGCGGCCGGCGGCATGGCGCTGATGATCGGCGCCATCGGCGTGGTGTTCGGCGATATCGGCACCAGCCCGCTGTACACGCTGAAAGAGGCGTTTTCCCCGCACTACGGTCTCAACAGCGACCATGACACCGTGCTGGGCGTGCTGTCCCTGGCGTTCTGGGCGCTGAACATCGTGGTGACGCTCAAGTACGTCACCATCATCATGCGTGCCGACAACGACGGCGAAGGCGGCATCATGGCGCTGATGGCGCTGACCCAGCGCACCCTGCGCAACGGGTCGCGCTCGGCCTATGTGGTGGGCATCCTGGGCATCTTCGGTGCCTCGCTGTTCTTCGGCGACGGCGTGATCACCCCGGCGATCTCGGTGCTCGGCGCGGTCGAAGGCCTGGAGGTCGCAGCCCCCGGGCTGCATGCGTTCATCGTGCCGATCACGGTGGTGGTGCTGCTGGCCGTATTCGCGGTACAGCGCTTCGGCACGGCCAAGATCGGCAAGCTGTTCGGCCCGATCACCTCGATCTGGTTCATTTCGCTGGCCGCCATCGGCATCTGGAACATCGTCGATGCGCCGGAAGTGCTCAAGGCCTTCAACCCGATGTGGGCGCTGCGCTTCTTCATGGAGCACGGCTGGCACGGCATCTTCATCCTCGGCGCGGTGGTGCTGGCGGTCACCGGCGGCGAAGCGCTGTATGCCGACATGGGCCACTTCGGGGCCAAGCCGATCCGCCACGCCTGGTACTTCTTCGTGCTGCCGTGCCTGGTGCTGAACTACCTGGGGCAGGGCGCGCTGGTGCTCAACAACCCCGAGGCGGTCAAGAACCCGTTCTTCGAGGCCGTGCCGGACTGGGCGCTGTACCCGATGATCATCCTGGCCACCATGGCGGCGGTGATCGCCTCGCAGTCGGTGATCACCGGCGCGTTCTCGGTGTCGCGCCAGGCGATGCAGCTGGGCTACATCCCGCGCATGCGCATCACCCACACCTCGCACGACACCATCGGCCAGATCTACATCCCGGGCATCAACTGGGGCATCGCGGTGATGGTGATCGGGCTGGTGCTGGCCTTCCGCAGCTCCTCCAACCTGGCGGTGGCCTACGGCATCTCGGTGTCGGCCACCATGCTGATCGATACCCTTCTGCTGGCCCTGGTCGCCCGCGCGCTGTGGCCCAAGGCCCGCAACTGGATCATCCCGCTGTGCGTGGTGTTCTTCGTCATCGACCTGGGCTTTGTGATCGCCAACGGCGCCAAGCTGCTGCAGGGCGCGTGGTTCCCGGTGGTGCTGGGCATCGTGCTGTTCACCATGATGCGCACCTGGCGGCGTGGCCGCGAGCTGCTGCGCGATGAGATCCGCAAGGACGGCATCCGGATCGATACCTTCCTGCCGGGCCTGATGCTGGCCCCGCCGGTGCGGGTGCCGGGCACCGCCGTGTTCCTGACCGCCGACCCCTCGGTGGCGCCGCATGCGCTGATGCACAACCTCAAGCACAACAAGGTGCTGCACGAGCGCAACGTGTTCCTGCACGTGGTGACCCTGCCGGTGCCGTACGCACCGTCGGGCCAGCGCTTGAAGATCGAGTCGGTGGGCGATGAGTTCTACCGGATCTACGTGCGCTTCGGCTTCATGGAGACCCCGGACGTGCCGCTGGCGCTGATGCGCTCGTGCGACCACGGCGGGATCTACTTCGACCCGATGGACACCACCTTCTTCGCCAGCCGCGAGACCATCGTGGCCACCGCCAACCGCGGCATGCCGATCTGGCGCGACAAACTGTTCGCGCTGATGCACCGGAACGCGGCGCCGGCGACCGGGTTCTTCCGGATTCCGGGCAATCGGCTCGTCGAGCTTGGGGCCCAGGTCGAGATCTAGATCTCCTGGGACGCCCCACGGTTTGCGATGCAAACCGTGGGGCCCGGCGGCATGCCCCCTTATCCTCGCGCCTTCGGCGCGCCCCCTTGAAACGCAGTCGCCGTTGGCGCCGACGTTCCGCGCATTCCACCTGATCCCCGCGCCTTCGGCGCGCCCCCTTGAACACCAAGGGGGCTCTCCTCCAGACGCTTGGCGCGAGCTGTGGACGAAGAGCCTTGGGTTTGCCTGCCGGGCGGCGCGCGGCGTGGTGGCGAAGGCGGGGTGGGTCCGGTTGCAGGGGCGTGGAGCGCCATGGATGGCGCGACCGAGGCTACAAGGACGTACGTGCGCCGTCCCCCGCAACCGGGCCCATCCCGCTGTCCCTCAGTACACCGGCTCTTGCCGGGCAGAGCCCGGCGCTACGCGCGGCGCCGGACCCAGCCCGGCCGAACCTCCCTCTTTTGCCGCATAATTGCCGCATGACAGACGACCGCATCATCGGTGCCCTCGCGACCCGCGAGGATGAGGGCACCGACGCCAGCATCCGCCCCAAGCGCATGGCCGATTACCTCGGCCAGGCCCCTGTGCGCGAGCAGCTGTCGATCTACATTGAAGCGACCAAGGCCCGTGGCGACGCGCTCGACCACGTGCTGATCTTCGGGCCGCCAGGCCTGGGCAAGACCACCTTGAGCCACGTGATCGCCAATGAGCTGGGGGTCGCGCTGCGCGTCACCTCCGGCCCGGTGATCGAAAAGGCCGGTGACCTGGCCGCGCTGCTGACCAATCTGCAGCCGCACGATGTGCTGTTCATCGATGAAATCCACCGCCTGTCGCCGGTCGTCGAAGAAGTGCTGTACCCGGCGATGGAAGATTTCCAGATCGACATCATGATCGGCGAGGGCCCTGCGGCCCGCTCGATCAAGATCGATCTGCCGCCGTTCACCCTGATCGGCGCGACCACCCGTGCAGGCCTGCTGACCGCGCCGCTGCGCGACCGTTTCGGCATCGTGCACCGGCTGGAGTTCTATACGCCGGAAGAGTTGACCAAGATCGTCCGGCGCTCGGCCAGCATCCTCAATATCGACTGCACCGCCGAAGGCGCGGCCGAGATCGCCCGGCGCTCGCGTGGCACCCCGCGTATCGCCAACCGGCTGCTGCGCCGCGTGCGCGACTTCGCCCAGGTGAAGGCGGCCGGCCACATCGACCAGGACGTCGCCCAGGCGGCCATGCAGATGCTCAAGGTCGATCCGGAGGGCTTCGACGAACTCGACCGGCGCCTGCTGCGGACCATGGTCGATTACTTCGACGGTGGCCCGGTCGGCATCGAATCGCTGGCGGCCGCGCTGTCCGAAGAGCGCGGTACGCTGGAAGACGTGGTCGAGCCTTACCTGATCCAGCAGGGCTTTTTGATCCGGACCGCGCGCGGCCGCATGTGCACGCACAAGGCCTACCGGCACATGGGCCTGAAGCCGAAGAATCCGCCGGCCGACCTGTTCGCGGAGGTCCCGGATGTCGGTTGATCCCCGGGTTGAGCCCCGATTCAGTTGGCCGACACGCATTTACTGGGAAGATACCGACGCTGGCGGGGTCGTGTACCACGCCCGCTACGTGGCCTTCATGGAACGGGCGCGCACGGAATGGATGCGCGCATTGGGGTATGGTCAAGAGCGCATGCGCTGCGACCATGGCCTGGTGTTCGCGGTGCGCAGCATGACCATGGAGTTCCTCAAGCCGGCGCGTCTGGATGATGCGCTGGATGTCACCGCCACGCTGGTGCAGTGCAAGCGCGCCAGCATGGTGTTCGCCCAGGCCGTATGCCGGGGCGGGGAAACATTGCTGACCGCGCAGGTGAAGATCGCCGCGCTCGATGCAGCCACCTTCAAACCGCGTGGCATGGACGATGCACTGCATGCCGCGCTGAAACACCTCGAATTTCCAGAATCCGCATACTGAGGAACAACGGATGATCGCAATGCTCCTGGCCCTGCAGGCCACGGTGACCGAAGCGCTGCCGCAGGAAGTCACCAGCGCCGCGGCGCAGACTGTCGCCCAAGCCGCGCATGGCGGTGGCATCAATTACCTGGACCTGATGGTCAAGGCCAGCATCCCGGTGAAGATCATCGTGCTGCTGCTGTTGGCCGGCTCGTTCATCAGCTGGGTGATCATCTTCCGCAAGGCGCGCGTGTTCAACGCTGCCAACCGCGCCGCCGATGAGTTCGAAAGCCGCTTCTGGTCCGGTGCGGACCTGGGCAAGCTGTACAGCTCGGCGACCGACCGCAACCGCCAGGTCGGCGGCCTGGAAGCGATCTTCGAATCGGGCTTCCGCGAGTTCACCCGCCTGCGCGACAAGCGGCGTCTGGATGGCCGCGCGCAGCTGGAAGGTGCCCAGCGCGCCATGCGCACCACCTATACCCGCGAAGTGGACCAGATGGAACGCAGCCTGGAGCTGCTGGCCAACATCGGCTCGACCGCCCCGTACGTGGGCCTGGTCGGCACCGTGTTCGGCATCATGGTGACCATGCACGACATGATCAACAGCGGCGAGCAGGCCGGTATCGCCTCGGTCGCCCCGGGCATCTCCGAAGCCCTGTTCGCCACCGCCATCGGCCTGTTCGTGGCGATTCCGGCGGTGTGGGCCTACAACCGCTTCACCACCCGCGTGGAGCGCATGTCGGTGCGCTTTGAAACCTTCGCAGAAGAGTTCAGCTCGATCCTGCAGCGTCAGACCGCGGGCGACGAGTAAGCGCCCAGCACAGGAGTCCTGCCATGACCGCAGCCATTGGCCGCCGCAAGCGCCGAAAGCTCAAATCCGAAATCAACGTCGTGCCGTATATCGACGTCATGCTGGTGCTGCTCATCATCTTCATGGTGACCGCGCCGCTGCTCACGCTGAGCTTTGAAGTGGATCTGCCGACCTCCCAGGCCAAGGCGCTGGAAAGCAAGCAGGATCCGGTGATCGTGTCCGTCCGTCTGGATGGCCAGCTGAGCCTGAAGCTGCCCGAGGCCAAGGATCCGGAACCGATGGATGCTGCGCGCCTGCAGGCCCAGCTGTCCGCGCTTTCCTCGCAGGACAAGAACCTGCGCGTGATCGTTGCCGCCGACAAGGCCGTGGCCTATGAAAAGGTGGTCGCGGCCATGGACGTGATCAAGCGCGCCAACGTGGAAAAGGTGGGCCTGGCGACCGATGCACGCTGAAGCCCTGCCACCGCAGCGTCAGCCTGAAGAGAAGTGGGGTCTGCCGATCGCGCTGGCGCTCGGTGTGCACCTGCTGCTGGCCCTGATCTTCATCGCCGCCTGGTTGTGGTCGCCGCAGCGCACCACCGAAGCGGCCGCCGGCGATCCGGCGATCGAGGCCAGCCTGCAGCTGTCCGCCTCCGAGGCGTCGGCCGCGCGCCAGGCCCTGCGTGCCTCCGAGACCTTGCCGGACCTGCCCGAACCGGTCGCCGAGCCTGAGCCCATTCCCGAAGACACCGTGCCGCCGCCGCAGCCGTTGCCCGAGCCGCGCCCGCAGGACGCGCCGACCCCCCAGCAGTCGCAGGCGCAGGAGCGCATCGCCCAGCCCGACACGGTCGACCAGGAAGCGGTCAACGCGCTGGCGATCTCGGCTGAGAAGGCCAAGCAGGAGCAGGAAGCCAAGCGCCGCCAGGAACAGATCGACCTGACCGAGCGCAAGCGCCAGGAACAGGCCGAGCAGAAGCTGCGCCTGGCCAAGCAGCAGGAAGAGGCCGAGCTGAAGAAAAAGCTGGCCGAGCAGGAGCAGAAAGCCAACGACGCCAAGGCCGAGGCCGAGCGCGACAAGAAGCTGGCCGAAATCCGTCGCAAGCGGGCCCAGGCCGAGAACGAAGCCAAGCTGGCCGAGCAGAAGCTGCGCCAGGTCACCGCTGCGCGTGCCGCCAACGCCTCCGCTTCCACCGCCGGTGCGACCGGTGCCGCCAAGCCGGCGGCCGGTGCGGGTGGGACCAGCGACGATCTCAGCGCCAAGTACGCCGCCGCGATCCAGCAGAAGGTCTCCGCGCAGTGGACGCGTCCGGATTCGGTGCCGCTGGGCCAGCGCTGCCAGGTCTCGATCACCCAGATTCCGGGGGGGCAGGTCATCCAGGCCAAGGTCAGCGGCAGCTGCCCGTTCGACGAGGCCGGCCGCCGCTCGATCGAGGCGGCCGTGTTGAATGCCCAGCCATTGCCGTACCGCGGCTTCGAATCGGTGTTCGCGCGCACCATCAACTTCACCTTCACCGCCCAGGATTGATCCGGGGCGGTGCGGTGCGCGCTTGAACACCGGCGGGACGCTGCTGCCTCCATGCCATTGCCAGGCGTGTCCACCCGCGTGCTGCACAACGCGTTCGCGATCGAGAAGGGGTTGATTGCCGCCCAATCCGGCCGGATCGTTAACGGCCCGTGAGATTTGTGCGCTCGGTGACTCGGAATTCACACTGCCTTGGTTCATGATTGCGAAACTGTTCACCGCGGTCCTGTTATCCCTCGTTCTGGTTTCCCCCTATTGAGCGCTCCATGAAAAAAATGCCTCGTTGGCTTGCCGTTGTTGCGGCCCTGTTGTTGCCCTTCGCTGCCATGGCGCAGCAGAAGGGGCTGGATATCGACATCATTGGCGGCAATGCCTCCGCCACGCCGATCACCGTCGTCCCCATGCCGTATCAGGGGTCGGCCGGTGCACCGCAGACCGATGTGGCCGCCGTGGTACGCGCCGATCTGGACCGTTCCGGCCAGTTCCGCAACCTGCCGGAAGCCCAGATCGTCGAAAAGCCGACCCGTGGCAGCGAGATCCAGTTCGCCACCTGGCGCGCGTTGAAGCAGAACTACATCGTGGTCGGCCGGGTCATGGACGCCGGCGCCGGTGCCTACCGCGTGGAGTACGAGCTGTATGACGTGCCCAAGGGTGAGCGCCTGCTCGGCCTGGCGATGACTGCCCGTGGCAATGCCATGCGCGATGTCGCCCACCAGATGGCCGACGCCATCTACGAGAAGATCACCGGTGTCCGCGGCGCCTTCTGGACCCGCATCGCCTACGTCACCGCCAGCGGCAAGGGTGACGCCATGCGTTACGCGCTGATGGTGGCCGATTCGGACGGCTTCAATCCGCAGACCATCGTGCGCTCGGCCGAGCCGCTGCTGTCGCCGAGCTGGAGCCCGGACGGCAACAAGCTGGCCTACGTCAGCTTCGAACGCGGCAATTCGGCGATCTACATCCAGAACATCTCCAGCGGCGCACGTGAGCTGGTGACCAGCTTCCGCGGCATCAACAGCGCCCCGTCGTTCTCCCCGGACGGCCGCCGCCTGGCCCTGTCGCTGTCGCGCAGCGGCAACCCGGAGATCTACGTGATGGACCTGGGCAGCAAGCAGCTGACCCAGCTGACCAACCACTTCGCCATCGATACCGAGCCGACCTGGAGCCCGGATGGCAGCACCGTCTACTTCACCTCCGACCGTGGCGGCCGCCCGCAGATCTACCAGGTCGCCTCCAGCGGTGGCAGCGCCTCGCGCGTGACCTTCCAGGGCAACTACAACGCCACCCCGAGCCTGTCCTATGACGGCAAGAAGCTGGTGGTCGCCCAGGGCAGTGGCAACACCTACAAGATCGCGATGATGGACAGCAGCACGGGTTCGGCCCGCTGGAACACGCTGTCGCCAGGGTCGCTGGACGAATCGCCGAGCTTTGCGCCCAACGCGAGCATGGTGTTGTACGCCGCCCGTGAGGGTGGTCGTGGAGTGTTGTACGCCGTTTCGGCCGATGCGCGCGTGCGCCAGCGGCTTGTTCTGGCGGACGGTGATGTTCGCGAGCCTTCTTGGTCGCCATACCGTACAAAGCGCTAACAGAGTGTTAAGATTTCGCCGTATTCATCCCTCATCCGGCTTTAGGAGCCTCAAAGGTATCGCCATGAACAAGACCACCCGCGTTCTGCTTGTCTCCCTGTTGTCCGTGGCCGCCCTGGCCGGTTGTTCCAAGAAGGTCAAGGAAACGCCTGTTGCCCCGGTTGATACCGGCAGCACCACGGCTCCGACCGGCCCGTCCACCTCCGGCCTGTACGGCCCGGGCGATCTGGATACCGACTCCTGCCTGCGCCAGCGCGTGGTGTACTTCGACCTGGACAAGGAAGACGTGAAGCCGGAATTCCAGGCCATCATGGCTTGCCACGCCAAGTACCTGCGTGACCGTCCGTCCTCGCGCATGACCCTGCAGGGCCACACCGATGAGCGCGGTTCGCGCGCTTACAACCAGGCCCTGGGCGAGCGTCGTGGCAACGGCGTGTCCTCGGCACTGCAGGCCAACGGTGGTTCGGCTTCGCAGCTGACCGTCGTGTCCTACGGTGAAGAGCGTCCGGTCTGCACCGAGTCGGGCGAGTCCTGCTGGTCGCAGAACCGTCGCGTCGAGATCGTGTACACGGCTCAGTAATAGATGCGCTTTCGATTTCTATCGATGATCGTTGCGGCAGCCCTCGTGGCTGCCGCACCGGCCAATGCGCAGCGCCAGAGTCTGGCCGACCGCGTCGGCGCGCTTGAGCAGCAGGCGAACAACAACCAGTCCAACATGGACATGCTCAATCAGCTCAACCAGCTGCGTACCCAGTTGCAGGCCCTGCAGTCGCAGGTCGAGCAGCTGCAGCACGACAATGAGCAGCTCAAGCAGACCGGCAAGGACCAGTATCTGGACCTGGACAGCCGCCTGAACCGCCTGGAAGGTGGAGCCCCCGTGCTTCCCGCCGCCCCGGCCGCAGCCGCGCCTGCCCCCGCTGCATCCCCGAAACCGGCAACGGCCGCTTCCGAGCGGCCGCCCTCCGTGCACGGCGATGCCGGCAGCCTGGCTGCCAGTGGCGACGAACGCACGGCCTACAACGTCGCCTTCGATTCGCTCAAGGCCGGCAAGTATGACGACTCGGCGCAGCTGTTCATGAGCTTCCTCGAGCTGTATCCCAACGGCGTCTATACCCCCAACGCGCTGTACTGGTTGGGCGAGAGCTATTACGCCACCCGCAATTTCCCGCTGGCTGAGGCGCAGTTCCGCGACCTCATCTCGCGCTACCCGACCCATGACAAGGCGTCCGGTGGCCTGCTCAAGATCGGCCTGTCGCAGTATGGCGAAGGCAAGGTCGACCAGGCCCAGGCGACCCTGGAACAGGTCGTATCCACGTACCCCGGCTCCGACGCCGCGCGCACCGCGCAGGACCGTCTGCAGTCGATCCGGCTGGGTCAGCAGATCCGCTGAACCCGCCCCGGGCCGCTGAGGCGGCCGGGCCCGGTATAATGATTGATCGCCAACCGGGCGTTGCCCGGTCTTCCGTGCCGGGCCATGCCCGGCTGTTGTCGTTTCCGAAGCCGTCCCCCAAGAATCACCGCCATGACCACGACCCTGTCCACTGCCGCCGCACTCCCGAGTGAGATCGTGCAGTCCCCGCTGCCGCGACTGAAGATCACCGAGATCTTCCTGTCCCTGCAGGGCGAAGCCGATACCGCCGGCTGGCCGACCGTGTTCGTGCGCCTGACCGGCTGCCCGCTGCGCTGCACCTACTGCGATACCGCCTACGCCTTCCATGGCGGCACCTGGTGGGACATCGACGCGATCGTGGAAGAGGTGCTGGCCCAGGGGGTCCACCACGTCTGCGTGACCGGCGGTGAGCCGCTGGCGCAGAAGCGCTGCTTGGTGCTGCTGGAGAAGCTCTGCGATGCCGGCCTGGACGTGTCGCTGGAAACCTCCGGCGCGCTGGACGTCAGCGCCGTCGATCCACGCGTGTCGCGCGTGGTCGACCTGAAAACCCCCGGCTCCGGCGAAATGGCCCGCAACCGCCTGGAGAACCTGCCGCTGCTGACCAGGCGCGACCAGATCAAGTTCGTCCTGTGCAGCCGTGAGGATTACGACTGGGCCCGCGCGATGGTCCGCGAGCATCGCCTCAACGAGCGCAGCATGGTGTTGTTCTCGCCGAGCAAGAGCGAGGTCAGCCCGCGCGAGCTGGCCGACTGGATCGTGGCCGACCGCCTGCCGGTGCGCTTCCAGATGCAGCTGCACAAGCTTTTGTGGAATGACGAGCCGGGCCGATAAGCCGCCTCGGCATTCCCTGACGTACCCGGCGCGGGACAGCGTGCTGGTTCCCTGCAAACCACCGGAAATACCCCCCATGAAGAAAGCAGTCGTCCTCCTGTCCGGCGGCATGGACTCCGCCGCCGTCGTTGCCATTGCACGCGAGCAGGGCTTCGCCGTCCACGCCCTGAGCGTGCGCTACGGCCAGCGCCACACCTCCGAACTCGACGCCGCCGCGGCGGTCGCCAGCGCGCTGGGCGCGGTGGCCCATAAAACCGTCAACGTCGACCTGCGCAGCATCGGTGGCTCGGCCCTGACCGACGACATCGACGTGCCCGAAGCGGGTGGCGAGGGCATCCCGGTCACCTACGTCCCGGCCCGCAACACCATCATGCTGTCCGTTGCGCTCGGCTGGGCCGAAGTGCTGGGCGCCAACGACATCTTCTGCGGGGTCAACGCGGTGGACTACTCCGGCTACCCGGATTGCCGCCCCGAATTCATCCAGGCCTTCCAGGCACTGGCCAATCTGGCCACCAAGGCGGGCGTGGAAGGGGCGGGCATCCAGGTCCACGCGCCGCTACAGTTCCTGAGCAAGGCCGACATCGTGCGTGAAGGCGTTCGCCTCGGCGTGGACTTCGGCCTGACCGTGTCCTGCTACAACGCCGACGACCAGGGCCGCGCCTGCGGCCACTGCGACGCCTGCCGCCTGCGCGCGCAGGGCTTCACGGATGCCGGCGTGCCGGATCCTACCCACTACGTGTAATGCGGGACGGGTACGCATGAGCGCGAAGATGCGTTAGAATGCGCACCCCCGGCGTCACGTCGGGGATGCAATGGGCCGTTAGCTCAGTTGGTAGAGCAGAAGACTTTTAATCTTTTGGTCGATGGTTCGAATCCATCACGGCCCACCATTGCATCGATGATCAAGGCGACCGCGAGGTCGCCTTTTTCATGCGCGGCGCTGGCGTGTCCACAACCGCCCGTTGACCCGGCAGCTGTCTGCCTCTGACAGCCCCTCGAGAGAATCCCTGACCCAGGTTGAGGCAGTGACTGATGCCCGCCCGTCGTCTGCACGCGCACGCTGACCGCACTGACCTTGAGCACGGCACGATGCCATTCCGCACGAGGCAGCACCGTCACCCGGTCGACACGGGACGACGCAATGACGTTGCTGGTGGAACTTCTGCAGGCGGCGCTCGTCTTCGCCGGTGTGCTGGGCGTGGCGACAGGGGTGCAGCGCGGCTGGCGCTGGTGGGTGCGCAGGGGTAGTGGGGCATCGGCAGCCGGAAACGGGCGGCGGCTGCAGTGACCACTGCACCGCCGGGGCCGGACTCAATGCATCCCGATGTCGCTGGTGAGCGTATCCACCACGCGCTGCGCCCGTGCCCGCGCGCTTTCTCCACTGCGCGGAATGACAGGCAGGTCCGGGGTGATGCCGGCAACTTCGTCGCTGCCATCGGCACGCAGGCGTACGCAGTTCGGCACGCGCACGCGCAGGTGCGAATGGGGGAGTTCAGGCGGTGCCTCTGCGCTCATGAAGCCACAGCCATAGCCACCGCTGCGCGTACCGACCACGCGGGCGATGTGGTTGTCCTGCATGCGCGCGGCAAACATCTCGGCCGAGGAGGCAGTCTTTCCATTGGTCAACACATACACCGGACCCTTCCACGCGCCCCAGTGCCCGCGCAGATCCTGGGCCCAGTCCAGGCGGTGGGCGATCAGGAAATCATCGATGGCGTCCACGGCAGGCGTCGGCAGCGGGCCGCCGGAGGTACCCGCCGCGACCAGACGCCGGCACGGTGCGGCGTTCCAGTCCTGCTGCATGCGCCAGACCCACGACAGATCGCAGGCAGGCAGCGACACCGCCTGCCGCGATGCCTGAAAGGCGGCCCGTTGCGCGCTCAACAGCCGGCGGGCGGCGGGCGTGGGGTGGTGATGGCGCAGCGCGTCGTCGAGCCGTTCGTACTGTTCATCCAGATATGGCTTGCCCGCGGCCGATTCGCTGACGTCAAGCACGGCGGAGGCCACCGGCGTGGAGGTGAACAGGCGCGCGAGCGTGTCGCCGCTATCGTCACCGCCCGGGTTGTCCCCCACATCCACCAGCACCGCGTCCACCCCGTCCTGCTGGAAGCGTCGCAGGCTGGCGGCGATCACCTCGACCCAGCCACGTCCCAATGTGCCGCGCATCTCCGCAGTGGAGTCGGCGTGCCGCAGTTGTGGCCACAGCGCGTGGCATAGGCCGGGATAGCGCAACGCATCGAACTCGTGCAACCGCAGCAGGCCGATCCGGCGCCCATCCGGCAACGACAGAATGCCGGTTCGCAGCATGGGGTCGGCGCCATCGTTCAACGGCTGGTAGCCCGGCAGCGTTTCCAGCGGCAGGCTGAAATCGTGGCGACCTTCGTCGGACACGCCGAGCAGCGCACAGCCCGCGCCAGCGCCCAGGGTGCGTGGGTCCACGGCAGCGGGTGCGACGGCGCGGGGCGCCTGCTCAAGCGGATCGAGCAGACTGAGGTGGCCATCATGGAAGCCGGCCAGGAAGGTGCGAAGCGCCTGGGCCGCCTGCGCATCGGTCTGCGCTTCGGCCAGCGAGCGCTGCGCGGAAGCATCCAGCGCGGGGAGATCCACGCCGCCCTGAGGCGAGGCGACCCAGGCCAGGTGCGCGTAGTCCTGCTCCAGCAGCTGCTTGAGTGCCGCATGGTCGGCCTGCCAGGCGCTGCGATCGAACGCCGGCGCGGCGCGGGATGCGTCGGGCGAGGCCATGGCCAGCATCGCCAGTGTGATCACGATCCCTCTCGTCCCTGCCATACAGCCTCCTTGCGACCGGGTGATGCCCGCACAGATGAGCGCGACCAGATCATGTGTGCGCGATTGACTGCCATGGATCGTAGCCAATGCGCTTCACCGTCGGTAGTCCCGTTCGCGCCGCAGCCGGCGACAGTCTCACGCCGCCGTTCCCCCGGTGCGCGCACGATCAAAACGATACCCGGCCACAGTGGGCGTCGACGATCCCACGGAGCGCTGCCATGAACACGGTTAGCAATGGTCACGCGATACGCGAACTGAACCAGATCATTGGCATCGCACGCGACGGCCACGAGATCTATGCCAAGGCAGTTTCCGGTGTGCAGATGCACGATCCGCCGTTGAGCGCCTTGATGATGCGGATGGCGGCGTCTAAGACGCAGGTCGTCGCCCGCGGGACCCCGGAGGGGGGCGGGGGCGGGGGGCCCCCCCCCCCCCCCCCCCACCGGGGGGGGCCCGGGCCGGGGGGGGTGGGGGGGGGGGGGGGGGGGGGGGG
>NZ_NIVS01000009.1 GCF_002205165.1 Stenotrophomonas maltophilia
GGATGGCAACACACGAGCCTACATGGACGTACTTGCGGCGGGTCCCGACGGCCCACCCGTGCTCGCCCAGCGCGAGACAACCGTACACCCCTGCTGTTGTTCCGCCGTTGACGTTGACGTTGACGTTGAAGTTGAAGTTGAAGTTGAAGTTGAAGTTGAAGTTGAAGTTGAAGCTGCAGTTGTAGTCGCAGCCGCAGTCGCAGTTGCAGTTGCAGTCGCAGTCGCAATAGCAGCTGCCCTTTCTCGCCTCCCCAGAAAGCATCAGCGCGAAGCAAAAAAAAGCCGCGACGCCAACCAGCATCGCGGCTCACCTCGCGGGGGAGGACACGCATCAAGAAATGCGCAAAACCATCAGAACATGTGCAAACCACCATTCACCGCATAATCCGCACCCGTCACATACGCCGCATCATCCGACGCCAACCACGCACACAGACTCGCCACCTCCTCCGGCTTGCCCAGCCGACGGATCGGCACCGACCCCGCCAGACGATCCAGCACATCCGGCGGAAAACTGCTGATCGACTGACTCGCGATGTACCCCGGCGAAATCGTATTCACCGTCACCCCGCGCGTCGCCACCTCATTGGCCAGCGCCCGGCTGAACCCATGCATCGCCGCCTTCGCCGTCGCGAAGTTCACCTGGCCGATCTGGCCCTTGTGCGCACTGACCGAACCGATGTTCACGATCCGGCCCCAGCCGCGCGTGCTCATCCCATCGATCACCTGCTTGGTGATGTTGAACAGCGCATGCAGGTTCGAGCCCATCACCGCGTTCCAATCATCCGGGCTCATCTGGCGGAACAGCACATCGCGGCTGCCGCCGGCATTGTTGACCAGCACATCGATCTCGCCGACCTCGGCCTTCACCTTCGCGAACGCCGCCACGGTCGACGACCAGTCCGCCGCGTTGCCTTCCGAGGCGATGAAATCAAAACCGAGTTCGCGCTGCTCGCGCAGCCAGGCGGCCTTGCGCGGCGAATTCGGGGCGCAGCCGGCGACGACGGTGTGGCCGTTGCGGGCCAGTTTCTGGCAGATGGCAGTGCCGACACTGCCCATGGCGCTGGTGACGTAAGCGATGCGAAGAGTCATGGCGGAACGCTCCTTGGTAGGCGGATCAGGACGCAAGCGGATACAGGCCGAACAGCAGTCCACCGAACATCAGCAGCAGCGAAATGCCGATCGCCCACTTCAGGGTGAATTTCTGGTGGTCGGCGAATTCCACCTTGGCCAGGCCGACCAGCAGGTAGGTCGACGGCACCAGCGGGCTGAGCAGATGCACCGGCTGGCCGGCCAGCGAGGCGCGCGCCATCTCTACCGGGGTGATGCCGTAGTTGCCGGCGGCCTCGGACAGGATCGGCAGCACGCCGAAGTAGAACGCGTCGTTGGACATGAAGAAGGTGAACGGCATCGAGGCCAGCGCGGTGATCACCGCCAGGTACGGCCCCCAGCTGTCGGGGATGACCGCCAGGAAGCTGTGCGACATCGCCTCGACCATGCCGGTGTTGTTGAGGATGCCGGTGAAGATGCCGGCCGCGAAGATCAGCGACACCACCGAGAGCACGTTGCCGGCGTGGTTGACCACACGGCGGCGCTGCTCGGCCAGGTTCGGGTAGTTGATGACCAGGGCGATCGCGAAGCCGACCATGAACAGCACCGGCATCGGCAGCACGCCCATGATCAGCGTGGTCATCAGCGCCACGGTCAGGGCCAGGTTGACCCAGAGCAGCTTCGGCCGCTTGGTGTCCTCGGCATCTTCCACGGTGGGCAGGGTGTTGCCGTCATCGGAGACGCTGTTGTCCATCCAGCTGCCACCCTGTGGCAGGGTGACCACGCCCAGGCGACGGCGTTCCTTCATGCCCAGGTACCAGGCCAGCACCAGTACACCGGCGCAGGCGATCACCATCGAGGGGATCAGCGGCACGAACACATCGGCCGGGTCCACATGCAGCGCGGTGGCCGCACGCGCGGTCGGGCCGCCCCACGGGGTGAGGTTCATCACGCCGCCGGCGAGGATGGTCACGCAGGTCATGTTCAATGCGTTCATGCCCAGCCGCTGGTACAGCGGCAGCATCGCCGACACGGTGATCATGTAGGTCGTCGAGCCATCGCCGTCGAGCGAGATCAGCATCGCCAGGATGGCGGTGCCGAGCACGATCTTCATCGGGTCGCCCTTGACGAAGCGCAGGATGATCCGCACCAGCGGATCGAACAGGCCCGCATCGATCATCACCCCGAAGTACAGGATGGCGAACATCAACATCACGCCGGTCGGCGCGATCTTCTTGATGCCTTCCAGCATCATGTCGTCGATGCCGGCCGCGAAGCCGCCGATCAGCGCGAACAGGATCGGAATGGTGATGAGGGCGACCAGCGGCGAGAGCCGCTTGCTCATGATCAAGTACATGAATGTAATGACCATGCCAAAGCCGAGGATGCTCAGCATCATCTGCATTCTCCAGAAGAAACGGTGCGGAAAGTAGGCATCAGAAGTCGTATTGCAGGCGGCCGGTGACGGCGCGGGTGCGGTCCACGGTGGCGTCGGCCAGACGGTCGCGGTTGCGGCTCTCGATCACGTTGAGCATGAAGCGCAGGTTCGGGCGCATGTACCAGTTGCCGCCCAGCGTCCAGGCCTCGGTCTGGCCGTTGCGCAGGTCGGGCTGGCCGATCAGGTGCTGGTCGCCGCGCATCTGGTCGTAGCGCAGGGCCAGTTCGAACGCGCCGGCCCGGTGCTGGAAATCCTTGACCCGGCCAAAGCGCCCGGTCTTGCGGTCGTACACGCGCGATTCGCCGGTAACGAACCAGCTGACCAGGCCGTAGCCGGCCAGGACCTTGCCGCGCTGGCTGCCATCGTCGAAGGTGGCGCCGCTGAACTCGCCCTGCCAGGACAGCGGCCCGTTCACCTGTGCGTATTCCAGCGACCACTTGTTGACGTCGGTATCGCGCCCGGCCGAGAAATCGACCAGGGTCAGGCGGCTGTTGTCGGAGAGGTGGCCGGCCGGGCGCGGGCGGATGCGCAGGGCAGGCACGCCGTTCGCGCCCGGGTTGTCGTAGCGCTCATGCGCCAGCGACAGGCCCAGGTGCAGCACGTCACCGGCGGTGGCACCGGGCGCCCAGGTGGCGCGGCCACCGGCGGCACGCCCCTTCACCTGCCACGCGTCGATGCTTTCCAGGCTGTACGCGCTGGCGGCCCAGGTCATGTCGCCGCGCGCGGCCTGCCAGGAGGCGCCGAGGCGATAGAGCGGGGCCAACGTGGTGCCGGCGTTGCCGCGCTCCAGGAAGGTGCCGTAATTGGAACTGGTGCGGTCATCCAGCGAGAAGAACTGTTTGAACTGGCCCACGGTCAGCTTGCCGGCATCGCCGAAGCTGCGGCTGACGAACACATCCTTGGCTTCGACACGGTCGCCGGAGAAATCCGCTTCCAGCTTGTAGTCGACGACGAAGAACTTGCCGGATACGTCAAGCCATGCGCGACGGATCTCGGTGTCGTCCTTGTTCGGCGTGCCGCGGCGGTCGTTGTGGAAATCGGCGAAGTCCAGGTGCAGGCGGCCGCCCAGGCTGGCGGTGACCGGACGGTCGTCGTCGCTGGCGTCGGCGGCCCAGGCCGGCGCGGCCAGCAACAGCGTGCAGGCCGCAGGCAGGCACCAGCGCAGTGTGTTCAGTTCCATGGACCCTCCCAGGTACCGGATGTTCGGGGGTGACGCGATGGCGCAGCCTAGTGCCGGGATGCTGTCATCCACCTGTCAGGCATTGCTGCACCGCAGCGAAGCGCACGGAGGCAGCTGCACGCGCTAGCATTCCCGCACCTTTCCCGATCCCGACCGATGCGCATCCTGCTGGTGGAAGACAACCCGGACCTGGCCGACGCGATCGTCCGCCGCATGCGCCGCAGTGGACATGCCGTGGACTGGCAGAGCGACGGGCTGGCCGCCGCGAGCGTGCTGCGCTACCAGTCCTTCGATCTGGTCGTGCTGGATATCGGCCTGCCCAAACTGGATGGGCTGCGTGTCCTGGCGGGCATGCGCGAGCGCGGTGACAGCACCCCGGTGCTGATGCTGACCGCACGTGACGGAATCGAAGACCGCGTGCAGGCGCTGGATGTCGGCGCCGACGATTACCTCGGCAAACCGTTCGATTTCCGCGAGTTCGAAGCGCGCTGCCGCGTGCTGCTGCGACGGACCCGTGGGCAGGCCAGCGAAGTGGTGCAGATCGGCGGATTCCAGTTCGACAACGCCGCGCACCGGGTCAGCCTGTATGGCCAGCCGATCGAGCTGCCCAACCGCGAGTACCGTCTGCTGGAAATCCTGATGGGTCGGCTGGGGCAGGTGGTCGGCAAGGACGAGATCGGCAATGGCCTGTTCGGCTTCGATGATGAGGCCGGCCCCAATGCGATCGAACTGTATGTCGGGCGCCTGCGCCGCAAGCTGGCCGACGCGCCGTTGCGCATCGTGACCGTGCGCGGCAGCGGCTATCTGCTTGAAGCGCACGATGCGGCGGCCGAGGGCGGCCCCGATGGTGACTGAGGCCCGCGCGCCGACCTCGATCCGGCGCACGCTGTGGTTGTATCTGGGTGGCTTGATGGCCCTGTTTGCGGTGGCGCTGTTCTTTGGCGCACGCGACTATGGCCAGCGTGCCGCCAACCGCTCCTACGATCACCTGCTGGTGTCCTCGGCGCTCTCGATCATCGATTCGGTAGCGCTGGTGGATGCGCAGTGGCAGGTCGATCTGCCGTACGCCTCGCTCGACCTGCTGGCGATGGCGCCGGAAGACCGTGTGTTCTATCGCGTCTCCGATGCCCGCAACCAGACCGTGACCGGCTACGACGATCTGCCGGCGCCGCCACGCACGCCGACCGATCGTCCACAGCTGTTCGACGCGCCGTACAGCGGCGAGACCGTGCGCTTCGTGATGGTGTCGCGCCGCGTGTCATCCCCCTCTGCCCAGGCGGAAGTGCGTGTGCAGGTCGGGCAGACCCGGCGGGCACGCGAGGCGCTGGCCCAGGACATGGTGACCCGCGCCCTGGTCGCGATCGTGGTGCTCTCGCTGTTGTCGCTGGCGCTGGTGGCGCTCGGCGTGCACCGTGCATTGCGGCCGCTGGTGCGGGTTGAACGCGAGTTGTCCAGGCGCGAGCCCTCCGACCTGCGCCCGCTGGATGCGGCCACACCGCAGGAAATGGACCAGATGGTCGGTGCCCTGAACCACTTCATGGGCAGGCTCTCGACCAGCAATGAAACCCTGCGCGCCTTCATGGCCGAGGCCGCGCACCAGATGCGCACGCCACTGGCGGCCCTGCGCGCGCAGGCGCAGCTGGCGCTGGATGATGACGATCCGGAGGACATGCGGCGCAGCCTGCAGGCCATCGAGCGCAACGCCACCCACATGAGCCGCCTGCTCAACCAGCTGCTCAGCGATGCCAGTGTGATCCATCGCGCCAACCTGCAGCGCTTCGCACCGCTCGATCTGGCCGAGATCGTGCACCAGGCGCTGCATGAAGCGTTGCCGCAGGCGTTGCCGGCCCCCCGCGTGCACCTGGCGGTCGCCAATGAGCCAACCTGGGTCAACGGGGACGCCCTGCTGCTGCGCGAAGCCATCAAGAACCTGATCGACAACGCGCTCAAGTACGGCGGCGATGGCGTGTTGCAGGTCGCGTTGACCACGGATGACAGCAGCTGCGTGCTGACCGTCGCTGACCACGGCCCGGGCATTCCGCCAGCCGACGCGGAGCGGGTGTTCGAACGCTTCGCACGTGGCGAAGGTGCCGCCGCGGGTGGCGCAGGGCTGGGCCTGGCGATCGTCAAGCGCGTGGTCGACAGCCATGGCGGCCACATCGATCTGTCCAACCGGGTGGATGGCGGGCTGATCGCCACGATCCGGCTGCCGAGGAGGCACGCATGAAGGTTCTGTCCGGTCTGTTGTTGATGCTGGTTGCTGTCACCGCATCGGCCGACCCTGGCGACGTGCAGCGCTTCCCGGCGAAGGGCACGCCCACCGCGCAGCTGCGCATCCACGGCTCGACCGACATCGAGGTGTTCGCCACGGTGATCGCTGATTACCAGCGGCTGCATCCGGGCACGGAGATCGTCTACGAAGATGTGATCGCGCAGGAGATGTACGCGCGCTACCTGCGTGATCGCAGTGGCCCGACCGCGCCGGACATGCTGATCAGCAGCGGCATGGATCTGCAGACCAAGCTGGTCAACGACGGGCATGCGCTGGCCCACCGCTCCGCGCAGACCGATGCGCTGCCGAGCTGGGCGCAGTGGCGGCACGAGGCATTCGGCATCAGTTATGAGCCGGTGGCGATGGTCTACAACACCCGCACGCTGCCGGCAGCCCGGGTGCCGCATACGCGCCGGCAGCTGCTGGACCTGCTGCGCGCACCGGATGCGCCGCTGTTGGGGCGGGTGGGGACCTACGACGCGCAGCGCAGCAGCGTTGGCTACCTGCTTGCCACTCAGGATGGTCAACGTGGCAGCATGGCCGGCGCGCTGCTCGGTGCGCTGGGCGACAACCGGGTGCAGCTGGAGGAGCGCACCGGCGTGCTGCTCGACAAGGTCAGCAGCGGTCAGCTCTCGCTGGTCTACAACGTGCTGGGCTCCTACGCGCAGGCACGCATCGATGCCGGTGCGCCGCTGGGCATCATCGAGCCGGAGGACTACACGCTGGTGATGCTGCGGACCGCAGTGATCCCGCGCGGCGGGAAGCACCCCGAGGAGGCACGCCGTTTCCTGGACTATCTGCTGTCGCCCCGCGGGCAGCAGGTGCTTTCCCGTGAGGCCCGGTTGATGCCGATCCTGCCGGCAGCGGGCCAGCGCCGAGGTGCCTCGCCGGAGCGCAGCTACCGCCCGATCCAGCTTGGCCCTGGCCTGCTGGTGTATCTGGATGGGCTCAAGCGCCGCCAGTTCCTGGAAGCGTGGCGGGGGAGCATGCAGCAGGAGCGGTGAGGCCGCCAGCGGCGGCCAACCTCTTTACAATGGCCGCATGAGTGACATTACCGTTCTGGTCGCCGACGACCACCCGCTGCTCCGCGCCGCGGTCGTGCATTCGCTTCGCCAGGCGCTGCCACAGGTCCACGTGATCGAAGTGGCCAGTGCCGCGACGCTGGAAAGCGCGCTCGATCAGCATGCGGAGATCGAACTGGTCCTGCTCGACCTGACCATGCCCGGTGCACGTGGGTTCTCCTCGCTGCTGCATGTGCGCGGTGCGCATCCGGATGTACCGGTGGTGATCGTCTCCTCCAACGACCACCCGCGCGTGATCCGCCGTGCGCAGCAGTTTGGCGCGGCCGGGTTCATTCCCAAGTCCGCGCCGGCCGAGACGCTTGGCCAGGCCGTGGCCGCGGTGCTCGATGGCGGCGTGTGGTTCCCGGCGATGGCGGCCGAGCGTTCCGAGTCCGATGCGCTGCTGGCCACACGCCTGGCACAACTGACCCCGCAGCAGTTCCGGGTGCTGTTGTGCCTGGCCGATGGCCTGCTCAACAAGCAGATCGCCTATGAGCTGGGCCTGGCCGAGAACACGGTCAAGGTGCATGTGACGGCGATCCTGAAGAAGCTGGAGTGTCACAGCCGCACGCAGGCGGCGGTGCTGGTGAAAGCACTGGAGCCGGAAGGGGACGCGGGAGCCGGTATCTAGCGGCGTGCGCTCAGCGGCGGTGGCGCAGCAGCAGCTGGGTCATCAGGGCCCGCAGGGCGGGCGGCCGCACCGGCTTGGACAGGAAGCCCCAGCCGCTTTCCGCGGCGTGGGCCTTCAACGCGTCGTCGCGCTCCGCGGTGACGAGGATCACCGGTGGGCGCGCGTTCCACAGGCCGCACAGCTGTTCGTACAGGTCCGGGCCGTGCCACTGGCCCATGCGCACATCCAGCAGCAGGAGCTGGGGCACGTTGAACGCCGAGGCGATCTCGAGCGCGGCCTGCGGGCCATCAGCCAGTTCCACCTCACAGCCCCAGCGTTCCAACAGTGCGCGGGTGGCGGCGCAGACCCGTGGATCATCGTCGATGCTCCAGATCCGGCAATGGCGCAACGGGCTGTCATCGCCGCTATCGAGCACCGGGGCGACCGCGGGCGCGGGTGCGATGACCACGTCCGCCGCCTCGCCCAACGGCAGGCTCACCGAGAACACACTGCCGCGCCCCAGGGTGGAACGCAGGCGGATCGGGTGGCCGAGCAGGCGGCCGATACGCTCCACGATCGCCAGGCCCAGCCCGGCACCACGTTCCTGGTCCACGCCATCATCCAGCCGACGGAACTCCTCGAAGATCTCGCTCTGCAGGCTCTCCGGAATGCCCGGCCCCTGATCGTGCACTTCAATGCGCAGCTGACCCGCATCGCGGCGACAGCCGATCAGCACGCGGCCGCGTGGGGTATAGCGCAGCGCATTGGACAGGAAGTTCTGCAGGATCCGGCGCAGCAAGGCTTCATCGCTGACCACCAGGGCGCGCGTGTCCACCCAGTGCAGCTTCAGGCCGCGGCTGTCGGCGGCCAGGCCGAACTCGCGGGCCAGCGTTTCCAGCAGCGGCGACAGCGCGAAAGCGCGCACATGGGTCTGCAGCGCGCCCGATTCCAGTCGTGAAATATCGAGCAGGCTGTTGAGGATGGCGTCCTGTGCGGCCAGCGCGGCGTCCACGTGCTCGCTGAGTTCGCGTGCATCGCCCTGCAGCTTGCCACGCAGCACGGAGACGAACATCCGCGCGGCGTTGAGCGGCTGCAGCAGGTCGTGCACGGCCGAGGCTACAAAGCGCGATTTATAGCGGTTGGCGCGCTCGGCTTCGCGCCGCGCTTCGTCCAGATCGCGGGTGCGCTCGGCCACGCGGTGCTCCAGCGCATCGGCGAGCGAGCGCAGTTCGCGCGCGGTGTTCTTGTAGGCGGTGATGTCGGCGTAGCTGGTGACGAAGCCACCGTCGGGCAATGGGTTGCCGCGGATCTCCAGCACCGTGCCGTCGTCTTTCTCGCTCTCGCGCATGTGCGGGCGCCCGCTGCGCAGATGATTCAACCGGCGCTCGATGGCCTCATCGATCGGGCCGGGGCCAAGCAGGCCGCGCCTGGCGTTGTAGCGGAAAATCTCCTCGATCGGCCGGCCGACCCGGATCAGCCCGCCGGGGAAGCGGAACAGTTCCAGATAGCGCGCGTTCCATGCCACCAGCTTCTGTTCGTTGTCGATCACCACCACGCCCTGCGGCAGGTGCGCGAGGCTGCGGCTGAGGCCGCTGTCGGCCTGCTGCGCGGCCTGCAGCACGCCGTCCTGGGCGGTGCGCAACTCCTGGGCATGCTGCTTGAGCACGCTTTCCAGCTCGCGGCGGCTGCGCTGGCGGTGCGCGGCCAGACGGCGGCGCTGCTGGATGAACAACACCAGGAAGCCCAAGGCCAGCCACGCCGCACCGCCGCCGATGGCGGCACTGCGCCCGGCGCTGGTGGCAGCGCCGGCATCGTGCAGCAGGTGCAGGTTCCACTGCTCCTCGGGCAGCGCCAGGGTCTGCCAGAGCATCTCGCCCGGCAGCACCGGATCGAGCAGGTGGACCATGCGGCCGCCATCGTCCAGCACGCTGCCGGTGCGTACCCGCAACGGTTGCAGCGAACGGTCGGCGTACTGGCGGCTGTCGAGCATCTCGCGGCGTTCGGCGGCGCCCAGCGGCCGTAGCAGCCGATAGCGCCAGGCATCGCGGTTGGCCAGGAACACCACATCGTGCTCGTCACTGGCCAGCACCACGTCCGGACTGGTCAGCCATTCCTGCTCCAGCGCGGCCAGTTCGATCTTGATCACCACCACGCCGATGCGTGCGCCGTCTTCCTCGATCGCCTGCGACAGGTAGTAGCCGGGCACGCCGGTGGTCATGCCGATGCCGTAGAACCGGCCGTGGCCGGTGGCCAGCGCCTGGCGGTAGTAGGGGCGATAGCTGTAGTCCTCGCCGACGTTGCTGCTGGCCTGGTCCCAGTTGCTGGCGGCCACGGCCACGCCGTCACGGCCGACCAGGGTCAGGGTGGAGGCGCGGGTGACCTGGTTGGCGCGCTGCAGTTTCAGGTTCAGCCGCTGGCGGTCAGCGGCATCGGGGCGCTGCAGCAGCGCCCCGCGCAGGTCCGGGTCCAGCGCCAGCACCTGCGGCAGCGTCCCGAAGCGGTCGATGCGCTGCTGCAGGCCTTGCGCGTACAGCTCCAGCTGGCGCTGCACCTGGCCGCTCTCGGTGGCCAGCGCGCGGCGCCAGGCGTAGTGGCCGGCCGCGGCCGCGCACAGCAAGGTGCCGCCGATCATCACCAGCAGGGTCAACAGCAGGGTGCGGTGGCGGCCGAGCCAGTACATGGGCGGCAGTCTACGGTCGAGCGCCGGGCGTGGTGTGCACGCCCGACGCGTCGGTTGCGGTCAGCGGCGCAGGGCTCAGAAATGCATCTGCGCGCGCAGTTCGAAGATCTCCGGCTGGCTGCGCACGCCGCGACGGCTGGCGTCGACCTTCACGTAGTTCGCCTGGAACTTGAAGTGCGAGGTCAGGTACCAGTTGGCGCCGAGGGTCCAATCGTGCTGGCGGCCGCCGAACACGTCGGCATCGTCCAGGTCGATGCGGCTGTAGCGGGTGACCAGCTCGACTGCGCCGTAGCCGTGGGCCGGCTTGACGTTGGCCACCGCGCCGGAACTGTATGGGCGCGATTCGCCGGTCAGGATCCAGCTGGCCATCGCGTACTGGCCGCTTCCGGTGTAATCCGGCTTGCCGTCACGGCTGACCGTGGTCTGCAGCGCTTCGCCCTGCAGCGAGAACGGGCCGCGGATCCAGATGCCTTCCAGGCCGGTGCGCACGATCTTGTCGGCGGTGGTCAGCGCGCCGGAGTCGACCAGGCGGATGTCGGTCAGGCCGGCTTCCGGGCGCGCGCGCAGGCGGGCGCTGGCCGGGTGCGAGACATCGCGGCCATCGCGGTAGCCGCGCGGGTTTTCCTGCGAATACGCCAGGCCCAGGTGGACCACGTCGCCCGCGGCCTTGAGCGGCGTCCATACGGCACGCACGGCCTGGGTGGTGCCCGGGTTGTCGCCCTGCAGGTCCTTGCCGCCGTAGGCGCCGGCCTGCAGCAGGTACTGCGGGCGCTCCAGCACCCATTCGGCACCGGTGCGGCGGCCTTCGTAGAACGCCTGCACGGGCAGGGCGGTTTCCAGGAAGCTGCCGGCCCGCGAGGACGTACCGGCATCCAGGCCGACCGGGGTCTTCATGTAGCCGAAGCGGAAGCGGCCGATGTCGCTGCCGAAGAAGGCCTTGCTCTCGAAGCGGACGAACACGTCCAGCCAGGTGTCGGCCTGGAAGTCGTAATAGACCATGGCGTCGTACACGCCTTTCTTCTTCAGGGTCGCGCCGAACTCCTTGCGGCGCACGGCATCGGCATCGTCGATGCCACTGCCGCCGGAGAAGTCGTTGAGGTCGTAGGCAATGTTGGCCGTCGCTGCCAGCTCGGTACCGTCACTGAAGGTGGTCTTGGTCGGCCAGTTGTCCCAGTCGGCCGCGGTGGCGGCGAGCGGGGCGGTGGTCAGGGCCAGGGCGATGAACAGGGGCGTAGGGCGCATGGGCGGTAGCTGCTTGAATAAGGGTGGGGCAGAACAACAACGGCCGCGGACGGCAAATCTGTGGGTCTGTCCCCCTGATCCGCTGCCGGGCCACCCGCCGCCGTGGGGGCGCGGTGCAGGGGCAGTGTAGGCAGTCCGGCCAGCTGAACCGGGGGGCTAGTACCAATAGGTTATCTGCGTTGGCGAGATGCGGGCGTAAAAAGGCCACGCCAGATGCCGCCCAGCGCGGCCGGCATCCTTCGTGACACTGCCGGAGCTTCCCATGCACGTTCCCACCACCGCCCCGCTGGCGGCCAAGCCGCTGCCGTTCTACCGCCAACTGTATTTCCAGGTGGTGGTGGCGATCGTTCTCGGTGCCATCCTCGGCCACTACGAGCCGGCCTTCGCCGAATCGCTCAAGCCGCTGGGCGATGCCTTCATCAAACTGGTGAAGATGATCATCGCCCCGGTGATCTTCCTGACCATCGTCACCGGCATCGCCGGCATGACCCACCTGCGCACCGTCGGCCGGGTGTTCGCCAAATCGATGGCCTACTTCCTGTTCTTCTCCACGCTGGCCCTGGTGGTCGGCATGGTGGTGGCGCACGTGGTACAGCCGGGCGCGGGGATGAACATCAACCCGGCCGATCTGGACCAGACCGCGGTCAACGGCTACGTGCAGAAATCGCATGAGCTGACCCTGGTCGGCTTCGCGATGGACATCATCCCGGCCACTCTGGTCAGTGCATTCGTCGAAGGCAACATCCTGCAGGTGCTGTTCGTGGCGGTGCTGTTCGGCATCGCGCTGGCGCTGACCGGCGAGAAGGGCCGCCCGGTGCTGACCTTCCTGGAAGCGCTGACCGCGCCGGTGTTCCGCCTGGTCCATATCCTGATGAAGGCCGCCCCGATCGGTGCATTCGGCGCGATCGCCTTCACCATCGGCAAATACGGGGTCGGCTCGCTGGTCAACCTGGCCTGGCTGGTCGGCTCGTTCTACCTGACCGCCTTCCTGTTCGTGGCGGTGATCCTGGGCGTGGTCTGCCGCCTCTGCGGGTTCTCGGTGTTCAAGCTGGCCCGCTACCTCAAGGCCGAGCTGCTGCTGGTGCTGGGCACCTCGTCCTCGGAATCGGCGCTGCCTTCGCTGATGGAGAAGATGGAAAAGGCCGGCTGCAGCAAGTCCGTGGTGGGCCTGGTGGTCCCGACCGGCTACTCGTTCAACCTGGACGGCACCAACATCTACATGACCCTGGCCGCGCTGTTCATCGCCCAGGCCACCAACACCGAGCTGACCCTGGGCCACCAGATCGCCCTGCTGCTGGTGGCGATGCTCAGCTCCAAGGGCGCCGCCGGCGTCACCGGTGCCGGCTTCATCACCCTGGCCGCGACCCTGGCCGTGGTGCCGGAAGTGCCGGTGGCCGGCATGGCGCTGATCCTGGGCGTGGACCGCTTCATGAGCGAATGCCGTTCGCTGACCAACTTCATCGGCAATGCCGTGGCCACCGTGGTGGTCTCGCGCTGGGAAAACGCGCTGGATCGCGACCGCCTGGCAATGGTGCTCGATGGCCGCGAAGCCGAGCTGCCGCCGCTGGTCGTCGATGACCTGCCGGCCACGCTGCCGGCCCCGGCGCATTGAGCCCGATGCGCTGATTGTGTGGTGCATGGTCGTGCCGTTCCTGCCGGGGCGGCACGGCCATGTTTTGTTTTCAAGGCCCGGTGCGCGCTGTCATCTGCGCGCGGCAGGCTGGTCCGCATACGCCGGCGGACGGGCTGCGTGACGCGCTGGATTATGTGCGGTTGCAGCATGACCGCGACAGCGTAGCGACAGGTCCGTCCACGCCAACGGGGGTATGATCCCCTGTTCCTCTCGCCCATTCATCTGCAGAAAGCGATGTCCAACGAAGATTTCAAACAGGCAGCCCTCGACTATCACCGGCTCTCGCCGCCCGGCAAGATCAAGGTCACCGCGACCAAGCCGATGTTGACCCAGCGCGATCTGTCGTTGGCGTACTCCCCGGGCGTGGCACACGCCTGCGAGGCGATCATGGCCGACCCGCAGCAGGCCAGTGAACTGACCGCCCGCGGCAATCTTGTCGCCGTCATCTCCAACGGCACCGCCGTGCTGGGCCTGGGCAACATCGGCCCGCTGGCCGGCAAGCCGGTGATGGAAGGCAAGGGCGTGCTGTTCCAGAAGTTCGCCGGTATCGATGTGTTCGACATCGAGATCGATGAGAACGACCCGGACAAGCTGGTCGACATCATCGCCTCGCTGGAGCCGACCTTCGGTGGCATCAACCTGGAAGACATCAAGGCGCCGGAGTGCTTCATCGTCGAGCGCAAGCTGCGCGAGCGGATGAACATCCCGGTGTTCCATGACGATCAGCACGGCACCGCGATCATCGTCGGCGCGGCCGTGCTCAACGCCATGCTGGTGACCGGCAAGAAGATCGAAGAGGTGAAGCTGGCCACCACCGGCATGGGCGCGGCGGGCATCTCCTGCGTCAACATGCTGGTCTCGCTGGGCCTGAAGAAAGAGAACATCCTCGCCTTCGACCGCGACGGCGTGATCCATACCGGCCGCAGCGATCTGGACCCGGAGAAGGCGCGTTACGCGCGTGATACCGACAAGCGCACGCTGGCCGAGATCGTCGACGGCGCGGATATCTTCCTGGGCCTGTCGGCCCCGGGCATCCTGACCGCGGACATGGTCAAGACCATGGCCAAGGATCCGGTGATCTTCGCCCTGGCCAACCCGACCCCGGAAATCATGCCGGAAGTGGCCCGTTCGGTTCGCCCGGACGCGCTGATCGGCACTGGCCGTTCGGACTACCCGAACCAGATCAACAACGTGCTGTGCTTCCCGTACCTGTTCCGCGGTGCGCTGGACGTCGGTGCGACCGCGATCAATGAAGAAATGAAGATCGCCTGCGTGCACGCGATCGCCGCGATGGCACGCCGCGAGGCCAGCGATCTGGGCTCGGCCTATGGCGATGAGACCCCGAGCTTCGGCCGTGACTACCTGATTCCGCGTCCGTTCGACCGCCGCCTGCTGGTGGAGCTGTCGGCCGCCGTGGCGCAGGCCGCGATGGATTCGGGCGTGGCCACCCGTCCGGTCGCCGACATGGGCGCCTACCGCGAGAAGCTGGCCCAGTTCGTCTACCGCACCAGCCTGATGATGAAGCCGGTCTACGACCGCGCCCGCTCGGACAAGCAGCGTGTGGTGTACGCCGAAGGCGAAGAAGAAGTGGTGCTGCGCGCGGTGCAGAACGTGGTCGATGAAGGCCTGGCGCAGCCGATCCTGATCGGCCGCCCGGACGTGATCGAGTCGCGTATCGAGCGCCTGGGCCTGCGCATGAAGGCCGGTGTCGATTTCGACATCACCAACATCAACGACGATCCGCGCTTCAACGAGTACTGGCAGTACTACCACAACCTCACCGGCCGTCGCGGTGTGACCGTGGCCGCGGCCAAGAACCTGATGCGTTCACGGCCGACGTTGATCGCCGCGGTGATGGTGGCGCGTGGCGAAGCCGACGCGATGCTGACCGGCGTGGTCGGCCGCTTCCACAAAAAGCTCGGCTACGTGCGCAGCGTGCTGCCGCTGGAAGCCAAGGTGACCTCCACCTCGGCGATGACCGGCGTGATCAACCAGCAGGGCGTGTTCTTCTTCGTGGATACCCACGTGCAGGAAGACCCGACCGCCGAGCAGATCACCGAAGCCACGCTGCAGGCGGCGTACCGCATGAAGCTGTTCGGCATCGAGCCGAAGGTGGCGCTGCTGTCGCACTCCAACTTCGGCAGCCACGATTCCAGGGACGCGCTGAAGATGCGTGCGGTCCGCGAGATGCTGCTCAAGCGCAACCCGCGCCTGAACGTGGACGGGGAAATGCAGGGGGATACCGCATGGGATGAAGCCCTGCGCCAGAAGCTGCTGCCCAACAGCACGCTGAAGGGCCGTGCCAACCTGTTCGTGCTGCCCAACCTGGAAGCGGCCAACATCGCCTACAACCTGGTGCGCGTGTTCACCGATGGCGTGGCGATCGGCCCGATCCTGATGGGCGTGGCCAAGCCGGTGCACATCCTGACCACCAGCGCGACCTCGCGCCGCGTGCTCAACATGACCGCCATCGCGGCCGTGGATGCGCAGATCCGCAAGCAACTGGAGGCGGAGAAGAACGCGTAAGGCGTTCTTTCCCCCTCTCAGTTGTCAGAACGCGCCCTTCGGGGCGCGTTCTGGTTTCGCGCCACGAAGCTGGTAGCGGCCGACCGTTGGTCGGTAGGCGTATTGCTTTGCCACACGCGCGCCGCACCGGCGTCACCGCACTGCAACCTCCCAAGCGCCCAATAGCACCACGCGGCCCGGCCGTGGGGGCGCTCCGGTGGGGGCGCCGCCACCCTGGGCCCGACCATATCCTCCACGGTCAGCCACGGGAACGGTGTCATGCGCTATCCACGCACGAAGCGGTATTTCCAGCAGTTGTTCGCGCTGTACGCCGGGTTGGTCGGCGCGCGCTGACCCACGAAAGCGTACCGACCAACGGTCGGTACCTACCAAGCCCGGTACCGACCCACGGTCGGTACCTGCCAATCCTGGTACCGGCCACGGTCGGTACCTGCCAATCCCGGTACCGGCCACGGCCGGTATCCTCCGCACCCCGGCCCGCCGAGTGCCTCAACGCGCCTGTACGTACGCCGCCCACAGCGCCGGCAACGCCAGCCCCGTGCGCGCCTGCCACAACGCCGGCGTGTAATGCCCATCGCGCAGGGCGCCATCCAGCGCCTTCACCAGGCCGGGATGCTGCGCCTCGCTCCAGGCCAGGAATGCGCCGGTCACCCGGTAGCCGGTATCGAAGTTCTGATCCGGTTTGACCTGCGTCGGCAACGCCCAGCCCGCTCCGGCGTTGTCCCTGCCATAGCGGTCGCGGGCGTAATCAGCGATGCCTTCCACCAGCCAGCCCGGCACGCGCGCATTGGCGTACTCCGGGTAGCCCTGCACGATGTGCATGGCTTCATGCGTGACCAGATCGATGTCGCCCGGATGCTTGGCCAGCCAGGCCGGATTGATGGTGATCGTCGCCGCCTGGGCCTTCTCACCGACGAAGGCGATGCCGTCGTAAGCCGGGTCGATCACGATGCCGACCTGTGCCGGTGCGGCAGGATGAAAATCGGCACGCTCGCGCAGATACGCACTGAAGAAGGTCTCGATGATCCGCTCGCGCACCGGTGCGGCCAGCGCATCGCTGGGGTCGCGGTAGTGCAGGGTCACACCCTCGCGGGTCTGCGTAGTCTCGAATGCGTGGGCATCGGCCAGCCCGGCGGTGACGAGCAGGGCGGTCAACAGGCAACGGGTGATCGGCATGAGGGTCCTCATCGGGCAGTGGCCGGGGCGAGCAGTTCGACTTCGGCCAGCTGCAGGCGGCCGGGTGCCCCCATGCGCAGGCGGTACTCGGCATAGCGTCCCGGCTGGGCGATGCGGAACGGTCGGGTCTGCATGGGCCAGGCGAAGGCTTCGCCGCGGCGCTGGTCGACCTGCACCCAGCGGCCACCGGTGGTGCGCGCCTCCAGGGTCCATTCGCCGCCGCGGATCGGGCCATTGCCACTGGTCAGCGTGTACATCGACGGTGCGCCCGCGGCGACGTTGCTGAAGGTGATCGTGCTGGAGGCGCCCAGCGGTAGTGCCGTGGCGGCATCGTCATCGATCAGGGCCGACGCCGGGCGGCCATCGCCGAGCTGGGCGGTAGCGCCGCTGCCCAGCAGGTCGTGCAGCAGGGCAGGCTGCTGGCCGCGCGCGGTAAGCGAGCGCGGTGCGTCGTCCGGGCCGGTTCCCCAGCGCGAGGGTTGCGGGCCCATGACGAAGTCCAGCGTGGCGCCCTTGGCGAGCAGTTCGTGTGGCAGCCAGGTCTTGGTCCACGGCGTGCCGTTGACCTTCAGCGACTGCACGTAGATGTTGGTGGCCGAGTTCTCCGGCGCATTGACGGTCAGCACCGCGCCGCCCTGCAGCTCCACGCGGGCGTGGCGGAACAGCGGCGAGCCGATCACATACTCCGGGGCACCCATCCGCAGCGGATAGATGCCCAGCGAGGCGAACAGATACCACGCCGAGGTCTCGCCGTTGTCCTCATCGCCCGGGTAACCCTGCCCGATCTCGCTGCCCAGGTACAGGCGCGACAGGATCTCACGCACATGCTGCTGGGTCTTCCACGGCTGCCCGGCATACAGGTACATCCACGGGATGTGGTGCGCCGGCTGGTTGCTGTGCGCATACATGCCCATGCGCACATCGCGTGCTTCGGTCATCTCATGGATGGTGCCGCCGTAGGAACCGGCAAAGGCGGCATCGGCGGTTTCCGGCGTGGCGAAGAAGGTGTCCAGCTTGGCTGCCAACTGATCGCGGCCGCCGTACAGCGCGGCCAGGCCCTCGCCGTCGTGCGCGGCGGTGAAGGCGAACGTCCAGCCGTTGGATTCGGTGTAGTCATGGCCCCACACGCGCGGGTCGTAGTCCTTCGCATCCAGGCGCCAGCTGCCATCGGGCTTGCGGCCCTGGAAGAAGCCAGCGGCAGGATCGAACAGCGTGGCATAGGTGCCCGCGCGGTGACGGAAGTAGTCGGCCTCGGTGGCATAGCGTTCGCGCGCGGCCGGCGTATCGGCCTGCTTGGCCAGCACCTCGGCCATGTTGGCGACGCCGAAATCGTTGAGTGCGCCTTCCATCGTCCACGACATGCCCTCGTGCACATCGGCAGTGGCATAGCCACGGAAGGTGGAACGGTCCATGCCCTTGCGGCCGACGTGGCGATCCGGCGGGACCACGGTCGCGTTCTTCAGCGCGGCGGCATAGGCCTCCTGCGCGTCGAAGCCGCCGATGCCCTTCAGCCACGCATCGGCGAAGGCCACATCCGAACTGGTGCCCACCATCAGGTCGGCGTAGCCGGGCGAGGACCAGCGCGCCACCCAGCCGCCGGCGCGGTACTGCTCCAGGAAGCCCTGCACCAGCGCGCCGGCATCGTCCTTGGTGAACAGCGCGTAGGCCGGCCAGGTGGTGCGGAAGGTGTCCCAGAAGCCGTTGTTGACGTAGACCCTGCCGTCGCGCACCGGTGCGAAGCTACGCGTGGCGCTGCCGTCGGTGTTCTCATCCGAGGCGCTGGCCTGGCTGGCATAGCGCCAGTCCGGTGCAGCCACCGTGCCGGCGTTCTCGTGGCCGGAATTGGGGTAGAGGTAGAGCCGGTACAGGTTGGAGTAAAGCGTTGTCTTCTGGTCGTCGGTGGCGTCGCCCACGTCGAAACGGGCCAGGCGCTGGTCCCACGCGTCCTGGGCGCGTGCGGCTACGCGGTCCACATCGTCGGCAGCGGCTACTTCAAGCGCGAGGTTGTGGCGCGCCTGCTCGACCGAGATCAGCGAGGTGGCGACACGCATCGAGACGCGGCGATCGGCACCGGCATCGAACTTGATGTAGCCGGTCGGGCGGCCGGTCTTCACGGTACCGCTGCTGCGCCACGGCCGGTCGAAGCTGGCCACCACGTACATGCGGGTCGCGCCGGTGGACAGGCCACTGCGGGTGTCGGTGTAGCCGGTCAGCGTCTGCGTCGCTGCATCCAGGGTCAGCCCGCCGCGCGCGTCGACGTTGTCGAACAGCAGGTTGGCGTCTCCCCCTTCCGGAAACTCGAAGCGGAAGATCGCGGCATGGTCGGTCGGTGCGATCGCGGCGGCGATGCCGTTGTCGAAGCGCACGTCGTAGCGGTACGGGCGGGCCTGCTCGTTGTCGCGCGAGAAGCTCAGCGCACGCTTGCTGCGGTCGGCCTCGGGCACGCCACGGCTCGCCGATGGCATCACCTGGAAGGTCTGGCGGTCACCCATCCACGGGCTGGGCTGGTGGCTCAGCGCCAGCGCCTGCAGGGCAGGGCGGTTGGCCGCATCGTTCTGTTCGTTCCAGCGGTACAGCCAGGTCAGCGAGCCGGCATCGGTCACCGGCGTCCAGAAGTTGAAGCCGTGCGGCACGGCGGTGGCCGGGAAGTTGTTGCCACGCGAGAAGGTGCCATTGGCCTGCGTGCCGCGGGTGGTCAGCACCCAGTCCGAGGGGCGCTGCGGCGTGCGGCGCGGCTGCGCTTCCAGGCGGACATCGTCGATCCAACCGGCGACCGGGGCGCCGTCGGCGCTGGCGACCTCCAGTTCCAGTGCGACCACGCGGCGCCCGCGCAGGGCGGGGGTATCGCCCAGGCGCACGGCTTTGCGCGCCCACTGCTGCGGGTACAGCGTCTTCGAGTCGCCCTGCGCGCGGGCGCCCAGCGCCACGCCGTGATGATCGCGCGCCGTACTGGCCGAGACGCGGGTGCCGTCGTCGAGGACCAGATCGAGCGAGACGTAGGTCGAGGCCACGGTGTCCTTGCCGACGATCTCGGGCAGTACCAGCCAGGACAGGGTGGTATCGGCCTCGATGGTCAGATCGGTTTTGAAGAGCTGGCGGCGCGCCTCGCCGCCGGTGCTGGCGTAATGCAGCGCATGCAGGCCGCTGTAACCGACGCCGGGCTTGGCCGCGTAGGGGGCGGCTGGGCCACTGCCGATCCGTACCTGCAGGGCGCCGTCGCCGGCCGCCGCGGCCGGGGCTGGTTCGCCCGGCTCGAAGGAGGTCTGCAGGCCCTGCGCGGCGGCCGGCAGGGCGATCGATGCGCAGGCCAGTGCCAGGGCGAGGGGAAGGGCGCGGCGGACGGGGCGCAGGTGGGACAGGGTCATGCAAGGGTCTCCCGGGGAGGGCAGGCGGCAGGCAGGACCCGCATCGATGGCCACAGCAGACGGCGTCGCCCCAGCCATCGTGGACGGCAGGAAAGAGGCGATGCATGTCCGGTGGGGGTCGGGCAGGCGATCGGGTCGATGATCGGTACCCGCTGATCCTGCATCACGACAACTGGCTGTGACAAGTGCAATTAGTTCGATCTAAATACGGCAAATTCGTTTCATTCCGAAATATTGACAATCAATTTGGATCGATTTAAAAGGTCCGATGGTGCCTCGCCCGGATGGCCAGCGCTTCCACGCGTCGCCCTCCGCACCAGCGGCCTTCGGCGGTCGCCAGATGCTAGAATCGGCGGTCTCGCAACCCCCTTTGTGTGTCCACGCCATGAGCCATACCGCCACCGCGCCCGCCAATGCCGAGAAGCGTTACACCGTGCACCGCAGCGACCTGCCGCTGAGCTGCCCGACGCCGGAAATGGCGCTGTGGAACTCGCACCCGCGCGTGTACCTGCCGATCGAAGACGAGCCCAACTGCGAGGCCGCGTGCCCGTACTGCGGCGCCGTGTTCGTGCTCGCCGACTGATCCGCGGACCACACTGTGCGCCGACTGACCGTGGTGCAGCTGCTGCCGGCGCTGCACTCCGGCGGGGTCGAACGCTCCACCCTTGAGATCGCCTCCGCCCTGGTTGCCGCCGGCCACCGGGCCATCGTAGTGTCTGCCGGTGGGCGCCTGGTGGAGCCGCTGCTCGCCAGCGGCGCCGAACACCTCACTCTGGATATCGGCCGCAAGTCGCTGCTGACGCTGCGCCATGTGCTGACCCTGCGGAATCTTTTCAGCGAGGTGGGCGCGGACATCGTGCATGCGCGCTCGCGGCTGCCGGCCTGGCTGGGCCTGTACGCCGTGCGCAACCTGCCGGCCGCCACCCGCCCGCACTGGGTGACGACCGTGCACGGGCTCAACTCGCCCGGCCGCTACAGCGCGGTGATGACCAGCGGCGAGCGCGTGATCTGCGTGTCCAACAGCGTGCGCGAGTTTGTGCAGACGCATTACCCCAGCGTCCCGGCCGAGCGCCTGCAGGTGATTCCCCGCGGCGTCGATGTCAGCCAGTTCCCACGCGTGGGCCGCCAGGATCGGCGCGCGCGCCTGGCCGTGGCCGAGCAGCATCCCGCACTGGCTGGCGATGCGCCGCTGCTGTTGCTGCCGGGCCGTGGCACCCGCCTGAAAGGGCATCGCCATGCGCTGACGCTGCTGGCCGGGCTGCACGCTGCCGGCGTGCCGGCCAGGCTGTGGATGCCGGGCACGCGCGAGCCGGGCCGCGAATCGTATGTCGCCGAACTGGAGACCCAGGCGCGCAGCCTCGGCGTGTCCGATGCGGTGTTGATGACCCCGCCGACCTCGCGCATCGCGCAGGCTTATGCGGCCAGTGATCTGGTGCTGCAGCTCTCGGACAAGGCCGAAGCGTTCGGCCGCACCGTGGTTGAAGCGCTCTCGGTGGGCCGGCCCGTTCTGGGCTGGAACCACGGCGGCGTCGGCGAATTGTTGACTCAACTGCAACCGTCCGGCGCGGTACCCTTGGGCGACGCCGATGCGCTGCTGGCGCGCGCGCAGCAGTTGCTGCTGCAGCCGCCGGCATTGCCATCGCGGATCCCGTTTACCTTGCAGGCGATGCAGCGTGACACGCTCCAGCTCTATGCCTCCCTCATCGGCTGAGCCGACTCTCGTCCCGGGTTCGCCGGCCTCCCGTGCCGGTCGCTGGGCGCCGTGGTGGGTCATCGCCTTCGTTGCGCTGTGGCCGTTGCCCGGCATCGCCGAAGGCGTGCTGGTGCTCGGCGCGCTGTACGCGGCGGTGCGGATGGTGCAACTGCGGCTGCAGGGCAATCAGCGTCTGCTCAGCAGTCCGGCATGGGCACTGACCAGCATCCTGTTCCTCGGCTACTGGCTGCCGCAGGCATTTTCCGCCTTCGATGCGATCGACCCCGGCACCGCGTGGCGCAAGACGGCGGCCGGCCTGCGCTATCTGCCCTTCATGTGGCTGGTGGCGATTGCCGTGGCGACCCCGCAGCGGCGTGCGCTGACGCTGGGTGGGCTGGCGGTGATCACCGGCCTGTGGACGGTGGATGCGTTGGCCCAGGCGATCATCGGCAGCAGCCCGTCGTTCTGGTCGATGGACCAGCTCAAGTGGGCCTTCAGCGGGCATGGGCTGTGTTCGCCGCAGGAGATGGCGGCCGCGGATCGGCTCAGTGGTGTGCTCGGTCCGTGCAATCTCAAGTTCGGCCAGGTACTGGCCAGCCTCTCGCCGTTCCTGCTGTTCGCCGCCGCACGCCGCGCCAGCATCCTTGGCTGGTCGCTGGTGGCCGCTGCAGTGGGCGTGGTGCTGGTGCTGGCCGGTTCGCGCGCAGCGTGGCTGACCTATGCACTGGTGCTGGTGTTCTCGGGCTGGCGGCTGATCGGCGTGCGCGGGCTGCTCGCCTGCGTTGCGGTCGGCGCGGTGGCGGCGGTCGTGCTCACCGTGAGCGTGCCCCAGGTCGGTGACCGGGTCGCGCGGACCGCCATGGCGTGGGAAGGCGAGAACGACGGCGTCAACCAGGCGTTGTCCGGCCGCGCCCAGATATGGGCCGCGGCCACCTGCATGATCCAGGAGCATCCGATCAACGGCGTCGGCGCACGTGGTTTCCGCGACGCGTACCCGGCGTGCAATCCGGACCCGGCCGCCCAGGAAGTGTGGGGCGACGGCCCGGCCCTGCACGCGCACCAGATCGTGCTGGAAATCCTTGCTGAAACCGGCCTCCTCGGCCTGCTGCTATGGCTGGCGGCCGTGGCCCAGGCGTGGCGTGCGTGGCGCTTTGCGCCCCCCGAGGCGCGCGAACGCGCGCGCCCGGCGATGCTGGCGCTGGCAGTGACGGTGTTCCCGTTCAACACCCATCTGGCGTTCTACTCCACCTTCTGGGGTGGCCTGACGCTGCTGTTGGCCGCGCTGTATGCGGGCAGTCTGTTGGCACGCGACGAGGCGGCCTGACCCTGCGGGAAGGCATCGGGCACCTTCCGCCTCAGGTGTAGTAATCGCTCCGGCCACCGGGCTGGCGCTTGAACCGGCGATGGATCCACAGGTACTGGTCCGGCGCCTCGCGCACCATGGCCTCGATGGCCTGGTTGACGCGGGCGGTATCGGCCTCGACATCCTCACTGGGGAAGTTCTCCAGCGGTGCGCCGATCCTGAGGAAGTACTTGCCGCCTTCGCGACGGTGGAAATACGGGATCACCGCGCAGCCGGTCATCCGCGCCAGCTGGTGCGTGGCGGTGATGGTCGAGGCGGTGTGCCCGAAGAACGGCACGAACACCGTGTCCTTGCCGCGCATGTCCTGGTCCGGCGCATACCAGAGGAAGCCGCCCTTCTTCAGATGCCGCACCGTGGCGCGGATATCCTCGTTGGCGTACATCGCCTTGGCGTAGCGCAGGCGGCCGAACTTCACCGCCCATTCGTACACCGGGTTGCGGTGCTTTCGGTACATGCCGGACAGCTCGACGTGGTCGCACAGCAGGCGGCCGCACATCTCCAGCGTCATGAAGTGGCCCGAGACCAGCAGCACGCCGCGCCCTTCGGCCTGCATGCGGTGCAGATGCTCGAGCCCTTCGATCTGCACCTGCGGGCGGATGCTGTCGATGCTGCCCCACCACGCACGTGCGAATTCAAAGATGCCCACGCCCAGTGCATCGAAGCTGTCGCGCAGCAGGCGCTGGCGCCAGGCGTCGTCCTTCTCCGGGAAGCACAGCTTCAGGTTGACCTCGGCGGCGCGCCGGCGGCTGCTGGCCAGCCGGTAGGCGACCGTGCCGACGCCGCGACCGAGCGCGCGCTGCAGCATCCACGGCAGGCGGGCGATCGCGAAGGCGACCAGCATGAAGGCGAAGGTCGGCCAGTGGCGCGGATTGCGCAGGGACGGCCGGGTGGCGGTGGAAGCGTTATCGGACATGCCTCGATTCTAATGGATGCGCCCGGATGCGTCCCGGCGCGGCCATCACGGCGGCGCGGCGTGTCTTCCCCGCGCCGCTCCCGTATCCTTTGCGCATGCGCAAAAGCTCTGTCGAATGGATCCTGCGCGGCCTGTACTCGGCCGTGCTGTACCTGCTGTTGCCGATCACCGTGTACCACCTGGTCTGGCGGGGCTTCCGGGTGCGCGAGTACTTCCAGCGCTGGGATGAGCGCTATGCCTCCTATCCGCACTCCAGCGGCCAGCCGCGGGTGTGGCTGCACGCGGTCTCGGTGGGCGAGGTCAACGCGGCAGCGCCGCTGGTGAACGCCCTGCGCGCGCTGCGCCCGGACATCCGCTGGGTAATCACCACGATCACCCCGACTGGCTCCGAGCGGGTCCGCGCGCTGTGGGGCGATGCGGTCGACCATGTGTACCTGCCGTACGACGTGCCGGGCAGCGTCGGTCGCTTCCTCGGCCACTTCAAGCCCAGCCTGGCGCTGATCCTGGAAACGGAGCTGTGGCCGAACCTGCTGTTCGGGTGCCGCGACCGCAGGATCCCCGTCTACATCCTCAATGCCCGGTTGTCGGCGCGCTCGCTGCGCGGTTACCGCCTGCTGCGGCCGCTGATCGGCCGCGCGCTGCGCACCGTGACCTGCGTGGCCGCGCAATCGGCCGATGACGCCGAGCGCTTCATCCAGCTCGGCGCCCGCCCTGAACAGGTGCAGCCGCTGGGGAATCTGAAATTCGATATCGCCACGCCGAACGTGCAGGACTTCATCGCGCGCTTCCATGATCTGGTGCCCGCCACGCGCCCGGTCTGGATCGCGGCCAGTACGCACGAGGGCGAAGAGCAGGCCACCATCGACCTGCACCGCCGCCTGCGCGAAGCGGTGCCGGGCTTGCTGCTGTTGTGGGCGCCGCGTCATCCCGAGCGCTTCCCGCGCGTGGAAGCGCTGGCCCGCGAGCAGGGCTGGAAGGTTGCCACGCGCCGCCAGCAGCAGTGGCCGCAGGCCGATAGCGATGTGTTCGTGATCGATACGCTCGGTGAGCTGATGTCGTTCTACGGCTGTGCACAGGTGGCCTTCGTCGGTGGCAGCCTGCAGGCCATCGGTGGCCACAATCTGCTCGAGCCGGCCGCCATGGGCACGGCCGCGGTCACCGGTCCGCACCTGCACAACTTCGCCGAGATTTCCCGGCGCATGCGCGAAGCCGGCGCGGTGGTCATCGCCGAGGATGCCAACGGGGTCGGCGACGCGCTGCTGACCCTGCTGCGCGATCCGCAGGCACGCGAAGACATGGCGCGGGCCGGGTGTGCGCTGGTCAGCAATGGGCGTGGTGCGTTGAAGCGGACCGTGGCCCTGATCGCCCCGCAGCTGCCGCCGCCGGTCGCCTGAGCGCCGCGGACCTGACCGCACTGTGCGGCGATCAGGCCCGCACGTGAGTCAGACCGCCGCGACCAGCAGATCGCCCAGGAAGGCGTACGCGAATCCGAAGTAGATGAACACCCCGATCAGGTCCATCACCGAGGTGATCATCGGGGCCGACAGCGTGGCCGGGTCCGCCCCGATGCGGCGTGCGGCGAACGGCAGCAGGGCGCCGATGATCCCGCCGAGCGCGGTGCATACCAGCATGCTCGAGCCCACCACCAGCAGCACGTCCATGCCCACCCCCTTGCTGAAGTAGGCCAGGGTCGCTTCCAGCACGGCGATGCTGATGCCCAGCGCGGCGGCCACCGGCAGTTCGCGTTTGATCACGAACCCCACATCGCGCCAGCTCAGCTTCAGTTCGCCCAGTGCCATGCTGCGGATCACCAGCGTGGCCGACTGGCTGCCGGTGTTGCCACCCATGTCCACGATCGGGGCGATGAAGGCGGCCAGCACGATCACCTGCGACAGCAGCTCTTCCTGCGCGGCCACGAAGGTGCTGGTGACGATGCCGAAGCAGGTCAGGATCGCCAGCCAGAACACACGCACCCGGAACATCTGCTTCAGCGGTGTGCTGCGCACATCAAGATCGTTGCCATGCGCGCTCACCGTGCCGCCGAAACGCGCCAGCTGTGAGGCGTCCTGTTCCTTCTCGATGTCCATCGCATCATCCACGGTGACGATACCGATCATGCGGTCGCCGCCGTTGGTGACCGGTAGCGCGAGCAGGTCGTAGCGACGGATCAGCTCGGCAGCCTGCAGCCGCGGCCAATGCGCCTTCGCGGCGATTGGATGCTCATGCATGATCGAGGCGACCGTGCGGTGTTCGTTGGCCAGCACCAGGTCACGCAGCGCGACGGTGCCACGCAGGCGCAGGGTGTGGTCGAGCACGAACAAGATGTTCACCGTCTCGCTGTGCAGCGCAGTGGCGCGGATATGTGCCAGCGCCTGGGCCACGGTCATCTCCGGTGACACCCAGACATAATCGGACGTCGTCGCCGAACCGACCGTGCCCTCTGGATAGGACGCCATCTTGAGGATGTCGTCGCGTTCCACCTTGGTCAGTGCCGGCAGCAGTTTCTGCTTGGCGTCATCACCAAGCCGGTTGTACAGGTCGGCGCGATCATCCGATGGCATGTGTTCGAACAGCTGCACCACCGCCTCGCGTGGCATCGCGGCAAGCAGGTGATCCTGGCGGAGCTCGGCGAAGTGCGCGAACAGATCCGCGCGCGCCGGTGGCTCGAGCATCATCAGCAACGGCAGCGTCCTGTCCACGCTCAGCGCGTCGAGCGCGTCGACCAGGTCGGAGGGATGCGTGGTCGCCGCGATGCTGATAAAGCCCGCTGCGTCGAGGGAGAGCGAGAGGGTGCGGATCGAGAACAGAAGGTCTTCGCGGTTCATGGTGGTTCTCCAGCAGAAATCGGCGCGTGGGGTGGCAGCGCGCGGTGATGGGGTGCAGGTGTCCGACACACCGGAGTGCGTCCGGGCGAGTCAGGTAAGCGGTGTTTGCGTGGGCCGCGTGCGGAGTGCAGACGGCCGGCGGGATCAGCCGGTGCGGTCAGCCGGCACGCACGGCATTACCGGGCGGCGGCGAGATTGAGGCCGAGCGTGATCCACTGACCGTCGCGCTGATGGTGGGCACGCCCCGCGAGCAGATCCACGCTGGCGCCACGCCAGAGTTCGTGGCGCACGCCGAATTGACTGCTGCGCTGGCGCGCCGCATCGCGGGCGGTTTCGGCCAGCAGTGACCAGTGCGGTGCGGCCACGATTTCCACGCCGATGCCATCGGTGCGACCCCGTGCATCGCCCGTGCGTGCCCAGCCCAGGTTGAGGTGCAGCAGGGTGCGGTCAGATGCGCCGAGCACCACCGTCAGCGGCGCATTGAGGCTCCAATCCTCGGCGCGCGGGCGGTGCCAGTCGCTGCCGAGGCCGGCACTGATCGCCACGCCCCAACGACGCTGATCGAGATCACGCAGTACCCGCTTGGCGCCCACAGCCCACTGCGTGGTGGAGGTGGCGTGCTGATGGCTGACGCCGAGCGACCATTCGGTATCGGCGAACGTGCAGGCCGGTACGGCCGTCCAGTCGTTGCCGGCATCGGTATGGCGGCCCCAGCTTTCCAGCTGGCAGCGGCCGGCATCGGTGATGGAGGCGTCGTCCACCAGCAGGCTGGCGGCGGCGCGGGTGTCGAACGGAAGCATCGCCACGGCCACGAGGGGCAGGGCGAACACACGGGAAACGTGCATGGGCAATCTCCAGGCAAACGGAAACGCCAGCGGCACCCTTCTTGGGGTCGGTGGAACGGCGATACGGATGATGCGAGGCGGGCGAGCGTGTCAGCTGCGCCGGTGGGCCCCGTCCTGTGCGGACGGAACCGACCTTGGGGTCAGTGGGTCCGTCGGCTCAGGAGCAGCAACGAGATCGACTATGACTGTCCAAGGAGGGGGCCTCTGGAGGGAAAGGGAAGGTGGTGCGGGGCGGACCTTAGTCGGACCATGCCGAGGGGTCAAGCCATTTTCAACGACACGTACCGGACTGTGGACCGGTTCACGCTGGAGACTGTGCGCCGGTAGGCATTACGCGATGAAATCGCCGCGGCAGTGATCGCGTGTGTGATGCGCGAGAGCTGTCGGAATCAACAACCTGCGCGCATAAAAAAACCACCCGCATGCGGGTGGTTTTCTGTCACGCCCTGCGCCGTCGATCAGTTGACGGTGGTGCTCGGCGTGGCGGCCTTCTGGGTCAGCAGGCGGTTGATGTCCTGCAGTTCGGCGATGTCCAGCGTACCGACCGCCTGGCCCAGCTGCAGACGGTTCTGCAGGAAGGTATAGCGGGCGTTGGCGTAATCCAGCTGAGCGGAGAACAGGATGCGCTGGTTCTGGATCACGTCCAGCACGGTACGCGTACCGACTTCCAGACCGACCTGCGAGGCGTCATAGGCGCTCTGTGCCGACACGACGGCCAGACGACGCGCTTCCACTTCGCTGATGCCGGCCACCAGGGTCTGGTAGGCGTTGCGGGTGTTGCGGTCCAGGGCGCGCTTCTGCTGCTCGTAGCCGTCCTGGGCGATGTCACGCTGGGCCAGCGCCTGGCGCACGCCGGACTGGGTAGCGCCGCCGGAGAAGATCGGCACGTTCAGGGTCAGGCCGACGCTGTTGGTGCGGCGGTCCGGGCTGAAGCTGCCGCTGTCGCCGACCACATCGCCCCAGCTGGCCGACTTGCCGGCGGTCGCACCCAGCGACAGGGTCGGGTAGTGCGCGCCGCGGGCGGCCGAGACGCCGGATTCGGCGGCGTTGACCTTCAGTTCCTGCGCCTTCAGCGCCGGGTTCTGCGCAACGGCTTCGGCCACCAGGGTATCGATGGTGGCGTACTTGGCCGGCAGTTCCGGACGGAAATCGGCCGGCAGGGCGCGCAGGTCGGTGACCGGCTGGCCGGTCAGTTCGGTCAGTGCCTGGTAGGCGTCGGCCAGCGTGTTCTGCGCGATGATCGTGTTGGCGCGGGCCTGGTCGTACTGGGCGCGGGCTTCGTGCACGTCGGTGATCGGGGCCAGGCCCACTTCCAGGCGCTTGTCGGCGAAGTCGAACTGCTTCTTGGCCGCGGCTTCGTTGGTCTGCGCGGCCGACAGCGATTCAATGCCCACCAGCACGTTGAAGTACGCCGCCGAGGTGCGCACGATCAGGTCGTCGTTGGCCGAATCCAGGGTGAAATCCGCCGCCTTGCTCAGCTCGCGCTGCGAACGCAGGTTGGCGAACTGGGTGAAGTTGAAGACCGTCTGGCTGCCGTTGATCGTGTAGTTCCGGCTCTTGGAGGTAAACGAGCTGGAGGTCAGATCATGGTTCGGGTTGGTGCGGCTGCGGTTGAGCGACGCCTCGCCGTTGAGCTGCGGCAGCAGGGCGGCACGCGCCTGCACGGCGCCTTCCTTGTCATATAGACGGGTCGACTCGGCAGCGGACAGCTGCGGATCGCCGTTGCGCGCCATTTCGTAGACCTGCAGCAGGTCGGCGGCAGAGGCGGTCATCGGCAGCAGGGCGGCGGCCAGCGCAAAGGCGAGGGATCGGCGGATCATTGCGGCTTCCTTGGACTCAGAGTTGGAACTGGGGTGCCGGGGCGGCACCGCGCAGGTAGTCGATATCGGTTTCGAACAGCGATTCAGTGGTGCCGTCCGCCTTGACCAGCACCGCTTCCATGACCGGCGAACGGCCACGGATCACGAACAGTCGACCGCCCGGACGCAGCCACTGGGCGAAACGTGACGGGATGACATCCACCGCGCCGGTGACGCAGATCGCATCGAAGCGGCGTTCGGTGTCCCAGGTCAGCGCATCAGCGGTTTCGATGCGGACGTTGTTGCCCAGGCCGGCCGCGTCCAGGCGCGCGCGCGCGGTCGTGGCCAGCTCGGCATCGATTTCCAGGCTCAGCACTTCGCGGGCCAGCTCGCCCATGCAGGCGCTCAGGTAGCCGCTGCCGGTGCCGATTTCCAGCACTTCATCGCCCGGCTGCAGATCCAGCGCCTGCAGCGTGCGGCCTTCGATGACCGGCTTCATCATCTTCTGCCCATTGCCCAGCGGCAGTTCGATGTCGGCGTAGGCCAGGGCCCGGTGCGATTCAGCGACGAACGCCTCCCGCGGCAAGCGTGCCAGTACATCGAGCACGCGAATTTCCAGCACATCCCAGGGGCGGATCTGCTGTTCGACCATCAGTTCGCGGGCGTGGGAGTAATCGATCGTCATGAGGTTCTATATCCAGCGCAGTGGGCCGGCCATTTTACCGGTGCCGGGAGCCGGCGGCGCGCTGAGAGCATCGCTGCCGTCGCGCCGGGGTCGCAGTGCCGGAAGTCACCGCGACCTCCGGTCCATTCAGTTTAGTGCCGCCGGGCATACGCCCGCAGGAAAAAGTCGACGCTGGCGCTCACGTGAGCGTTGGCATCGCACTCGGCCGGGGCCGGCCGCAACCCGCACATCATATGCGTATGCAGCTCGCCCTTGATCAAGGTCAGGAACTGGATCGCAGCGGTCGGGAAGTCGGTGATCTCCAGTTCGCCGCGGGCCGTGCGTGCGCGCAGGAAGTCGCCCAGCGCATCGGTGGTCCGCTGCGGGCCGGCCAGCCAGAACATCTCCCGGATCCGGTCGTCCGTATCCGGGGACATCATCACCCGCTGCACGGCCACCGCCGCATCGGAGGTGATCAGGGTGAAGAAGGCATGGCCGATACCCATCAGCTGGTCGCGCAGCGGGCCTTCGATGTCGGTGACGAACAGCTCGTCGGGCAGCATCTCGACGCACTTGGACTGCACGGCTTCGGTGAAAAGAGTCTCTTTGTCGCCGAAATGGCTGTAAACGGTCAGCTTCGAGACGCCAGCCGTGGCAGCGATGCTGTCCATGCTCACGCCGTTGTAGCCTTGGTCGACGAACAGCGATTTGGCGGCGTCCAGAATGGCCGCGCGCTTGCCCAGATCCTTGGGGCGCCCTGGTCCGGCGGCCTTGGCGGCCGGCTTGGAAGGCGATTTTGAGGGGGTGGCATCAGTCATCCAAACAATACTAGACCAATCGGTTCGATATTTATACTATACCGGCTGGTTCAATATTGAAGCGGTTGGAACAGAGCGTTTCCGACGGCTTTTCCCGGGTTACTTTCAGGTCCAGGACCTCATGAAAAACATGCGATGGATGGGTGGTGGGTTGCTGGCATTGGCGCTGGCAGCATGTGGCAAGCAGGACGCCGAGCCGGTCGCGCCGATTCCGGTGCTGGTGGTCCACCCCGGCACCGTGGCCGGCCAGGAAGTGGCTGCCTATCCCGGTGAGATCCGGGCCCGTGAGGAAAGCCCGCTGTCGTTCCGCGTGGGTGGCAATCTGATCAAGCGCCATGTCGACGCCGGCCAGCGCGTGCGCAAGGGCCAGCTGCTGGCCGAGCTGGATGCCGCCGATTACGCCTCCCAGGCCAGCGCCTCGCAGGCGCAGCTGGCTGCCGCCGAAGCCGACCTGGTGCGTGCCCGTGATGACCAGAAGCGTTACGCCACGCTGGCCCAGCAGCAGTTGGTGAGCCAGTCCGCACTGGACAGCCAGACGGCCGCTTTCAAGGCCGCACAGGGCCAGGCCAATGCGGCCCGCGCCAATCTGGCCGTGGCCCGCAACCAGGCCCAGTATGCGCAGCTGCGCGCGCCGGCCGATGGCGTGATCGCCAGCCGCCAGGCCGAGGCCGGGCAGGTGGTCAGCGCCGGGCAGACGGTTTTCACCCTGGCCGCCGATGGTGGCCGCGAAGTCGTGATCGCCCTGCCGGAAAGCAACATCCGCGATTACCAGGTCGGCCAGCCGGTCCAGGTGGAACTGTGGAACCGCCCGGGCCAGATGCTGCCGGGCACGATCCGTGAGATCGCCCCGGCCGCCGATGCACAAGGGCGCACCTATGCGACCCGCGTCAGCCTGGCACCGGAAGCGTTGACCGAAGTGGAACTGGGCCAGAGCGCGCGCGTGTTCGCCGCCGCCGGTCGCCAGGGCACGCTGCAGCTGCCGTTGGCGGCGGTGCAGCGCGGCGCCGATGGTCGCAGCAGTGTGTGGGTGGTCGATCCGGCCAGGCACACGTTGAAGGCCACACCGGTGACGATCGGGGCTTACGCCGTGGAATCCGTTCCGGTGCTGAGCGGGGTAAACGCGAATGATTGGGTGGTCGCCGCCGGCGGCCATCTGCTGCGCGAGGGCCAGCCGGTGACGGCGGTGGACCGACAGAACCGTCCGGTGCTGGCGCCGGCGGCCAAGCCTGCCGCGCCTGTGGCGCCTGCCGCCGGCAAGGGGAACTGATCCCGTGCGCCGCTTCAACCTTTCCGAATGGGCGCTGGGCAACCGGCCCCTGGTGCTGTTTGCGATGCTCGCCTTCGCGATCATCGGCGCGTGGTCGTACAAGCACCTGGGCCAGTCCGAGGATCCACCGTTTACCTTCAAGGTGATGGTGGTGCGCACGAACTGGCCCGGCGCGACCGCCGAACAGGTCTCCCGCCAGGTCACCGAGCCGATCGAGAAGGCACTGCTGAACACCGGGCAGTACGAGTTCATCCGCTCCTACTCACGCCCGGGCGAATCGCAGGTGATCTTCGTGGCGCGCGACAGCCTGCGCTCCAAGGCGATTCCCGACCTGTGGTACCAGGTGCGCAAGCGCGTGGGCGACATCAAGCCGACCTTGCCGCGCGAGATCGTCGGGCCGTTCTTCAACGACGAATTCGGCGACACCTTCGGCAACATCTACGCCTTGACCGGGCAGGGCTTCGACTACGCCGTGATGCGCGACTACGCCGACCGCATCCAGCTGGAACTGCAGCGCGTGCCCGATGTGGGCAAGATCGAGCTGGAAGGCCTGCAGGACGAAAAGGTCTGGATCGAGCTGTCCAACACCAAGCTGGCCACGCTGGGCGTGTCGCTGCAGCAGGTGCAGCAGGCATTGGCCGACCAGAACGCGATTGCCGCCACCAGCTTCTTTGAGACCCCGACCGATCGCGTGCAGCTGCGCGTCACCGGCCAGTTCCAGAGCGTGGAAGACATCCGCAGCTTCCCGATCCAGGCCGGCGACCGCACCGTGCACCTGGGCGACATCGCCGAGATCAAACGCGGTTTTGCCGATCCGGCGTCGCCGAAGATGCGCTTTATGGGAGAAGACGCGATCGGCATCGCCGTGGCCATGAAAGACGGCGGCGACATCCTCAAGCTGGGCAGCACACTGGACGCTGAGTTCGAACGGCTGCAGAAGACGCTGCCGGCCGGCATGCAGCTGCGCAAGGTCTCCGACCAGCCGCACGCGGTGGAAGAGTCGGTCGGTGAGTTCGTGCAGGTGCTGACCGAAGCGGTGGTGATCGTGCTGCTGGTGAGCTTCTTCTCGCTCGGCCTGCGCACCGGCCTGGTGGTGGGCGTGACCATTCCGCTGGTGCTGGCGATGACGTTCTTCGTCATGCATTACTTCGGCATCGGCCTGCACAAGATCTCCCTCGGCGCGCTGGTGCTGGCGCTGGGCCTGCTGGTGGACGATGCGATCATCGCGGTGGAGATGATGGCCACCAAGATGGAGCAGGGGTACGACCGCCTGCGCGCAGCCAGCTTCGCGTGGGAATCGACCGCGTTCCCGATGCTGACCGGCACGTTGATCACCGCTGCCGGCTTCCTGCCGATCGCCACGGCCGCCTCCAGTACGGGCGAGTACACGCGCTCGTTGTTCCAGGTGGTGACCATCGCGCTGGTGGTGTCGTGGATCGCCGCGGTGCTGTTCATCCCGTACCTGGGCGACAAGATGTTGCCGGACCTGTTCAACCCGCAGCCGCCCAGGCCGGACAGCCTGGCGGGGCGCTGGCACGCCTGCCGCCTGCAGTGGGCCGACCGCCATCCCGCGTTCGCGCGCTGGATCGCACCGAAGGTGCATGCGCACGACCATGATCCGTACCAGCGTCCGTTCTATGTGCGCTTCCGCGGTTTCCTCGATGTGTGCCTGCGCCACCGCTGGTGGGTGATCGCCGCCACGGCCGCGCTGTTCGTGTTCTCGCTGCTGATCTTCCGCTTCGTGCCCCAGCAGTTCTTCCCGGATTCGACCCGCCCGGAACTGATGGTGGACATCGAACTGGCCGAGGGGGCCTCGTTGCAGGCCACGCAGGCCCAGGCGGCCAAGCTGGAAACGCTGCTCAAGGACCGGCAGGGCATCAGCAACTACGTGGCCTACGTGGGCACCGGCTCGCCGCGCTTCTACCTGCCGTTGGACCAGCAGCTGCCGGCCACCAACTTCTCGCAGTTCGTGGTGCTGACCGAGAACACCAAGGCACGTGAGGCGACCCGCGACTGGCTGCTCAAGGAGGTGATTCCGCAGTTCCCGGACGTGCAGATGCGCGTGACCCGGCTGGAGAACGGCCCGCCGGTCGGCTACCCGGTGCAGATGCGCATCTCCGGCGAGCATATCGAGCAGGTGCAGGCCATCGCCCGGCAGGTGGAAGCCAAGGTGCGCGCGAACCCGCACGTGATGAACGTCAACCTGGACTGGAGCGAGCCGAGCAAGGTGGTCCGGCTGGTGATCGACCAGGACCGTGCACGTGCGCTGGGCGTAAGCAGCGCGCAGGTGAGCCAGCTGCTGGGTACCTCGTTGTCGGGCATGAGCGTGAGCACTTACCGGGAAGGCAACCGCCTGATCGAAATGCTGCTGCGTGGCCCGGACAACGAACGCGTGCGGCTGGACATGCTCGGCAGCCTGGCCATTCCGACCGCCAGCGGCACCTCGGTGACGCTGTCGCAGGTGGCGCGGCTGGAGTACGTGTTCGAGGACGGCATCATCTGGCACCGCAACCGCCTGCCGACGGTGACCGTGCGCGCCGACATCGCAGACGCCAAGCAGCCGCTGGACGTGGTGCAGCAGATCCTGCCGACGCTGGAGGAGATCCGTGCCGGGCTGCCGTCCGGCTACCTGCTTGAAACCGGTGGCACGGTGGAGGATTCCACGCGCGGCCAGGATTCGATCAAGGCCGGCATGCCGCTGTTCCTGATCGTGGTGGCCACGTTGCTGATGCTGCAGCTGCGTAGCTTCTCGCGTGCGGCGATGGTGCTGGTCACCGCGCCGCTGGGCATCATCGGCGCGACCCTGTTCCTGCTGCTGTTCCGCGCGCCGTTCGGCTTCGTGGCACTGTTGGGGACGATCGCACTGGCTGGCATGATCATGCGCAACTCGGTGATCCTGATCGATCAGATCCAGCAGGACATCGACGCCGGGCACGACCGCTGGCACGCGATCATCGATGCCACCGTGCGCCGCTTCCGCCCGATCGTGTTGACCGCGCTGGCCGCGGTGCTGGCGATGATCCCGCTGTCGCGCAGTGCGTTCTACGGTTCGATGGCGATCTCGATCATGGGTGGCCTGATTGTCGGCACCGTGCTGACCCTGGTGTTCCTGCCGGCCCTGTATGCGGCGTGGTTCCGGGTGAAGCCGGATGAGGCAGGCGCTGACAAACCGCACTGACTGACGCGTCAGGTGACGCCCAAAGGCGCAGCGGATGCCTTCCGCTGCGCCTTTTTATTGATACGTGTCAGTAAACGCCCTGCGCCAGCATCGCATCGGCCACTTTGACGAAGCCGGCGATGTTGGCCCCATCCACGTAGTTCACGCTGCCATCGGCCCGCTTGCCGTGGCGCACGCAGTTGGCATGGATATCCTTCATGATCCCGTGCAGACGCTCATCGACATCGGCGTGATGCCAGGACAGGCGCTGTGCGTTCTGGCTCATTTCCAGCCCCGAGGTGGCCACGCCGCCGGCATTGCTGGCCTTGCCCGGTGCGTACAGGGTGCCGGCCTGGAGGAAGACGTCCACCGCCTCCAGCGTGGAGGGCATGTTGGCGCCTTCGGCCACGCACAGCACCCCGTTGTCGACCAGGGCGCGGGCATCGTCCTCGTCCAGTTCGTTCTGGGTGGCGCAGGGCAGGGCGATCTCGGCCGGGATGTGCCAGGGGCGCTTGCCGTCCAGGTACTCGAAACGTTTGTCGTCGGCCAGCTCGGACAGGCAACCACGGCGCTCGTTGCGCAGGTCCAGCACCTCCTGCAGCGCCTCCTCATCGAAGCCATCGCGGGCGTACAGGGTGCCGCCCGAATCGGAGAGCGTGAGTACTTTCGCGCCGAGCTCGATGGCCTTGATCGCCGCATGCTGGGCCACATTGCCAGCGCCGGAAATCAACACCTTCGCGCCATCGGTATCGCGACGCGCATGGTGCAGCATCTGTTCGACGAAGTAGACGGTACCGAAGCCCGTCGCCTCCGGCCGCATCAAGCTGCCGCCGTAGGACAAGCCTTTGCCGGTGAACACGCAGGCGGCATTGTTGGTGAGCTTCTTCATCATGCCGGCCATGTAGCCGACCTCGCGCGCGCCCACGCCGATATCGCCAGCCGGTACGTCGGTATCCGCGCCCAGGTGGCGATGGAGTTCAAGCATCAGCGCCTGGCAGAAACGCATCACTTCCGTATCGCTGCGGCCTTTGGGATTGAAATCCGAGCCGCCCTTGCCGCCGCCCATCGGCAGGGTCGTCAGCGCGTTCTTCAGGGTCTGCTCGAACGCGAGGAACTTCAGGATCGACTGGTTGACCGAAGGATGGAAGCGCATGCCGCCCTTGAACGGGCCGATCGCCGAACTGTGCTGCACGCGCCAGCCGCGATTCACATGGGTCTTGCCGGCGTCATCAGCCCAGGCCACGCGGAACTGGATCACCCGCTCCGGCTCCACCAGCCGCTCCAGCAGGCCGTGTTCCAGGTAGCGGGGGTGGCGCTGTAGGAACGGCCACAGGCTCTGGATCACTTCTTTCACGGCCTGCAGGAATTCCGGCTGATGCGGATCACGCTGGGCCACGTGGTTGAGAAAGTCGTCTGAGGAACGATGATTCAAGGGCTTTCCTTGTTGGGGGCCGGCCGCTGGCAGCGGCGTGACCGACGGGACAGGGAGGCCGTGCGGGATGTAAAAACAGGAACGCGGCCCTCAGGCCGCGTCCTTTGCGATCATTGCAGCTTGGCAAGGACCGCGTCGGTCGCTGCGGCGGTACTCACCGCGAAACCCTTGGCTGCAAGGTCGGCGGTGAACACGCCGTCATCCAGCACGGCATACACCGCTGCCTCGACCGTAGCAGCCTCGTCGTCCAGCCCCAGTGAATGCCGCAGCAGCATCGCCGCGCTGAAGATCGTGGCGTAGGGATTGGCGATGCCCTTGCCGGCGATGTCCGGCGCCGAGCCGTGGATCGGCTCGTAGATGCCGACCGCACCCGGCTCGCCCAGCGAGGCCGACGGCAGCAGGCCGAGCGAGCCGGCCAGCATCGAGGCTTCGTCGGTGAGGATGTCGCCGAACATGTTCTCGGTCACGATCACGTCGTACTCGCGCGGCTTGGCCAGCAGATGCATGGCCATTGAATCGACCAGCTGATGCTCCAGCGCGATCTCCGGGAACTCCTCGCGACCGATCCGCGCAGCGACGTCGCGCCACAGGCGCGAGGTTTCCAGCACGTTGGCCTTGTCCACCGAGGTGACCTTGCCGCGGCGGGTCTGCGCCAGCCGGAACGCGGTGCGCATGACGCGCTCGATCTCGCCCACGCTGTAGCTGCACAGGTCGCTGGCGGTGTCGGCGGTGCGGGTCTTCTCACCGAAGTAGATGCCACCGGTCAGCTCACGCACGACCACGAAGTCCACGCCCTCCAGCAGCTCTGCCTTGATCGGCGAGGCACCGAGCGCAGCCGCATGCGTGCGTACCGGGCGCAGATTGGCGTACAGCCCCAGCGCCTTGCGGATCGCCAGCAGGCCCTGCTCCGGGCGGACCGTGGCGTTCGGGTCGGACCACTTCGGTCCACCCACCGCACCGAGCAGGATGGCATCGGCCTTGCGGCAGGCCTCCAGCGTGGTGGCTGGCAGCGGTTCGCCGTGGCGATCGATGGCGATGCCACCGATGTCGTGTTCCTGGAAACCGAAGGTATGACCGAACCGGGTGGCGACGGCCTCCAGCACCGCCACGGCGGCAGCGGCGACTTCCGGACCGATGCCGTCACCCGGCAATACGACAATCTCAGCGTGCATGTTCACTCTCGTAACGTTCAATGTCAGGGGTGCGGCCCAACAGATACCCCAATTGGTCCACGCCTTCCAGCAGGCAGGTCTGCGAGAAGCCGTCCAGCGGGAAGGCATACACGCGCCCATCGGGGGTGCGCAGTTCGCGCGCGGCCACATCGATGGTCAGCGCGTCATCCGGGCGCTGCATCAGCGTCTGCACGTCGGCTTCGTCCAGCACGATCGGCAGCAGGCCGTTCTTCAGCGAATTGCCGCGGAAGATGTCGGCGATCTCACTGCTGACGATGGCGCGCAGGCCCAGGTCGGTCAGTGCCCACGGCGCATGCTCACGCGAGGAACCGCAACCGAAGTTGCGGCCGGCCAGCAGGATGCTGCGGCCCGCGTTGTGCGGCTGGTTGAAGGCGAACGCCGGGTTCGGCACGCCCTCGCTCTGCCAGCGCCAATCGTTGAAGGCATGCTTGCCCAGGCCGACCCGCTCGGTGGTGGACAGAAAGCGCGCGGGAATGATCTGGTCGGTATCGATGTTGGTCTCGCGCAGCACCACGCTGGTCGAGGTCAGGGTACGGAAGCCGCTCATCAGGCCACCTCCAGCGTGGCATACAGTTCACGTGGGTCGGCGACGCGGCCGTTCACCGCGGCCCAGGCGGCCGTCATCGGCGAGGCCAGCAGGGTGCGCGAGCCGGGGCCCTGGCGGCCTTCGAAATTGCGGTTGCTGGTGCTGACCGCCAGTTGCCCCGGGGCGACCAGATCGCCGTTCATGGCGATGCACATCGAACAGCCCGGCTCGCGCCATTCGGCACCGGAAGCTCGCACGATCACATCGATGCCTTCGGCTTCGGCCTGGCGCTTGACGATTTCCGAGCCCGGCACCACCAGCATGCGCACGCTCGGGGCGACGCGGCGGCCCTGGAGTACCTGCGCCACTTCGCGCATGTCGCTCAGGCGGCCGTTGGTGCAGGAGCCGACGAAGACCACATCCACCGGGGTGCCGGCCAGGGTCTGCCCGGCGTGGAAATGCATGTAGTCCAGACCCTTCTGCGCGGCGGCATCATTGGCCGCCGGAATCGGCTGATCCACTGCGATGGCGGTGCCGGGGTGGGTGCCCCAGGTCAGGGTGGGCCGGATGTCGGCGGCATCGATGTGGACCTCCACGTCGAAACGCGCACCGGCATCGCTGCGCAGCTGCGACCACGCGCTGACCGCGGCATCGAAGTCGGCGCCCTTGGGCCCACGCGGGGTGGCGGCGACCCAGTCGAAGGTGATCTGGTCGGGGGCGACCATGCCGGCACGTGCCCCGGCTTCGATGGACATGTTGCACAACGTCATGCGCTGCTCCATGTCCATCGCTTCGATCGCGCTGCCACGGAACTCCAGCACGTGGCCGGTGCCGCCATTGACGCCGATCACGCCGATGATGTGCAGGACCACATCCTTGGCACCGACGCCCTGGGCCAGCGTGCCATCCACGGTGATCGCCATCGTCCTGGCCTTGCGCTGCAGCAGGCATTGCGTCGCCAGCACATGGCCGACCTCGCTGGTGCCGATGCCGAAGGCCAGCGCGCCGAACGCGCCGTGGGTGGAGGTGTGGCTGTCGCCGCAGACGATGGTCATGCCCGGCTGGGTGAAGCCCTGCTCGGGTGCGATCACGTGCACGATGCCGCGGCTGGCCGATTGCAGGTCGAACAGCTCGATCCCATGCTCGGCGCAGTTGGCAGCCAGCATGGCCACCTGCGCCTCGGAGGCGGCGCTGGCGTAGGGCAGCTTGCCGTCGGAGCCGGCCGGCAGGGTGGGCGTGGAATGGTCCATCGTCGCCTTGGTCCGGTCCGGGCGGCGCGGGGAGAGGCCGCGCTCGCGCAGCTCGGTGAAGGCCTGCGGCGAGGTCACTTCGTGGATCAGGTGCAGGTCGATGTACAGCACGGCGGGCGCGCTGTCGGTTTCGGGAACGACGACGTGGGCATCCCACAGTTTGTCGTACAGGGTGCGGGGAGCTGGGGTCATGGACTGGCCTTGCTGCAGTTCGGGGTACGGAGTGGGAGTGCTCAGGCCGCGGCGGTGGCCGCAGGCTGTTCGGCCGTCGCGTTGCGCTGGCGCAGCAGGCGGTTGGCCACCTCCAGCCACGCCAATGCGGAGGCTTCGATGATGTCGCGGCTGGTGCCGGTGCCTTCGTACTCCACGCCCTCGTGGCGTACGCTCAGGTTGGCTTCGCCGCGCGCATCGGCGCCGATGCCCACACTGTGCACGTGGTAGCTGTCCAGCATCAACTGCACGCCGGTGGCGGCCGACAATGCGCCGAACAGGGCATCGACCGGGCCATCGCCCTGCGCCGTCTCGGCCACACGGTTGCCCTCCGGATCGGACAGCTCGACCAGCGCATTGGCGCGGCTGCCGACATCGCTGATCGTCATCGACGCCAGGCGGTAGCCGTTCTGGGTCGCGCTGCCCTGCATCAGGGTCTGCAGGTCGGCATCGGTGACCACGCGCTGCTGCTCGCACAGCGCCTTGAACTGCTCGAACACCAGCTTCAGCTCTTCCTCTTCCAGCCAGAAGCCCAGCGCACGCAGGCGCTGGTCGACCGCGGCGCGGCCACTGTGGCGCCCCAGCACCATCTGAGAGGACTCCCAGCCCACGTCTTCCGGACGCATGATTTCGTAGGTGCCCCGGTGGCGCAGCATGCCGTGCTGGTGGATGCCGGACTCGTGTGCGAACGCATTGGCACCGACGATCGCCTTGTTGCGCTGGACGGGCATGCCGACCAGGCGCTGCAGCAGCTGCGAGGTGGCGACGATGCGCGGGGTGTTGATGCGTGTGTCTTCTTCGTAGAACGCGTTGCGTACCTTCAATACCATCGCGATTTCTTCCAGCGAGCAGTTGCCCGCGCGCTCGCCGATGCCGTTGACGGTGCACTCGACCTGGCGTGCGCCACCTTCGATGGCGGCCAGCGAGTTGGCCACGGCCAGGCCCAGGTCGTTGTGGCAGTGTGCGCTGAAGATGATGCGGTCGCTGTCGGGCACGCCGGCGATCACGCGCTTGAACATGCCGCGGATCTCTTCCGGCGTGGTGAAGCCTACGGTGTCGGGCAGGTTGATGGTGGTGGCGCCGGCGGCCACGGCCACCCGGGCGACCTCGATCAGGAAGTCTTCCTCGGTGCGGGTGGCATCTTCAGCGGAAAACTCTACATCGCCCACGTAGCTGCGGGCCAGGCTGACATGCTTGTGCACCGATTCCAGCACCTGCTCGCGGCTCATGCGCAGCTTGTGCTCGCGATGCAGCGGGCTGGTGGACAGGAATACATGCAGGCGCGGGTTCGCGGCGGCCTCCAGTGCCTTGGCCGAGGTTTCGATATCGGCGGCCAGGCAGCGCGACAGCACGGCCAGGGTCGGCCGACGGACCTCGCGGGCGATCATCGCCATCGCTTCCCGGTCGGATTGGGAGCTGGCCGGGAAGCCGGTTTCCATGACATCCACGCCCAGCTCGTCCAGTGCGCGGGCCATCACCAGCTTCTGCTGCGGACTCATGCTGCAGCCGGGCGATTGCTCGCCGTCGCGCAGGGTGGTGTCGAAAATTCTGATTCGGGGGGAGTTGGGCATGGTCACCAGGAGGTCTCCTCGACGGCAAGGTCGGATGGGATGGCAGAGGTAGGAATCGAAACGGAAATCGGGGGTGTCGCGAGCACGGTTGGTAGGGGCGGGCGTGTTCGCTCGCTGGCGCGGCGGCGCGGTTTGCGCGGGGGGCGGGGACGGATGTCGGCCAGCAGCTGGGCCAGGACCAGCGCATCGATGTTGCCGCCGGAGACCACCGCGCACTTGCGCTTGCCGGCGACACGGCGGCCGGCGGCCAGCGCGAGCGCGCCGGCGCCGTCGGCGATGACGTGTTCTTCCAGCGCCAGCCGTACCAGGGTTTCGCGCAGCTCGGCTTCACGCACGATGACGACATCGTCCAGCAGCGCGCTGCACAGCTTGCGGGTCAGCAAACCGGGGATCTTCACCTTGACGCCGTCGGCCAGCGTGGCGACCGGGGCGATCTCACGCACGTCGCCGCGGATCGCACGGGCCATCGAATCGACGCCCTCGACCTGCGCGCCGACGATGCGCACCCCCTGCGATTTCAGCGCCAGCGCAACGCCGGAGGCCAGGCCACCGCCGCCGATCGGCACGATCACCACATCAGGCGCATGCGGGGCCAGCTCGATGCCCAGGGTGCCCTGGCCGGCGATCACATCGGGGTCGTCGAAGGCGGACAGGAAACGGTAGCCGTGCTGGTCGGCCAGGGCGCGCGCAAAGGCATAGGCCTCGTCGTAGCTCTCGCCGTGCTGGCGTACGGTGGCGCCCCAATGGGCGACACCGGCAATCTTGGTGGCGGGCGCACCGTGGGGCATCACGGTGATCGCGGGGATGTTCAGACGGTAGGCGGCCCAGGCCACGCCCTGGGCGTGGTTGCCGGCCGAGGCGCAGATGACCGGGCGGTCATCGCCACGCTCACGCCCGGCCAGCAGTGCGTTCAGCGCGCCACGCACCTTGTAGGAACCGGTGCGCTGCAGGTTCTCCAGCTTCAGCCACACGCCGAAACGTTCGGCGTAATGCAGCGGCGTGGGCGGCAGGAAGCGGCGCAGCCGCGCCTGCGCGGCCAGCACATCGGCGACGCTTACGTCGCCTACCTCCGGTTCCTGCGGGGTGCGGCTAGCCGGCATCGTGCACCCGGCCACGGTGGTCGTCGCCATGCGGTACGCGCTGCGACGGCGCACGGTGCGGCGCACGACCGAGAAGACACCTCCGTACCGGCACCGATGCAGCGGTGCGGGCGTTCATGCGGAGACTCCGGGTTCCAGCGCGCTGATGCGCACGGAAACACAGTCGTAGATCTTCTCGATCTGGCGGCGCAGCGTTTCCGGTGGACGGGTGCTGTCCACCACCAGCTGCAGGTGCCAGCGGCCAGCATCGGCGGCATTGGGCGCACCGGCGATCGCGCGCGGCGCGAAGCCGCGGCGTTCGGCCATGCCGATCACGCGCAGCAGCGCGCCTTCGGCCGGGGTCAGCACCAGGTCAAGCCGGTATTGCATTGGGGAACTCCTGGGACTGATGGGCAGGGTTGCTTTCCAGCATCGTGCTGTTGGCGTTGTTGGGCGGCACCAGCGGCCACACGTTGGCACGCGCATCGATGGCCACATGCAGCAGCGCCGGGCCGGGCTGGGCCAGCATCGCGGCCAGGCCACCTTCGACATCGTCACGCGCTTCGATGCGCGTGGCCGGAATACCAAACACCTGGGCCAGTGCGGCGAAGTCCGGGTTGTCGGACAGATCGATCTCACTGTAGCGCTCGGCGAAGAACAGCTCCTGCCACTGGCGGACCATGCCCAGCGAACTGTTGTCCAGCAGCACGATCTTCACCGGCAGGCGGCAGCGGGCGATGGTGACCAGCTCCTGCACATTCATCATGAAACTGCCATCGCCGGAGACCAGCACCACGGTGCGGTCGGGGCAGGCGAACTGCGCGCCCATCGCCGCCGGCAGGCCAAAGCCCATGGTGCCCAGCGCGCCGCTGGTCAGGTGGTTGCGCGGGTGGTTGAAGCGGCAATGCTGGGCGACCCACATCTGATGCTGGCCGACATCGCAGGCGATGATCGCGTCGCTCGGCGCCAGTTCGCTCAGGCGCTTGAGCAGCGCCGGTGCATAGATGTGCTTGCCCGGTGCGTCGTAGCGCGGCGCGAAGCGCTCACGATGGCCTTCGCAGCGTTTGCGCCAGGCGTCCTGTACGGCCGGCACCGAGGCCGCGGCGGTGAGCGCACGCAGCGCGGTACCAACGTTGCCCGGCACCGCGATGTCGGCGGTGCGCAGCTTGGAGATCTCGTACGCATCGGCATCGATATGCACGACGCGCGCGAACGGCGCGAACTCGTTCAATTTACCGGTCGCGCGGTCATCGAAACGCGCGCCGACCACGACCAGCAGATCGCTTTCCTGCACGGCCATGTTGGCCGCGCGGGTGCCGTGCATGCCCAGCATGCCCAGGTAGTGCGGATGCTGCGGCGGCAGCGCACCCAGGCCGCGCAGGGTCAGCACCGTCGGAATACGGGTGGCCTCGACGAAGGCACGGAAATCCTCCACCGCATCGCCCAGCGCCACGCCACCCCCGGCATAGATCACCGGCTTCTCGGCCTCGGCGATGGCGGCGATGGTCTGCGCGATAGCCTCGTCCTGCGGGGCAGGCGGTGCGGCCACGGTGGACGGCACGTGGTCGGGCAGGTGCGACGCATCGGCCACCTGCACGTCCTTGGGCAGATCGATCAGCACCGGGCCGGGGCGACCCTCGCGGGCGATGCGGAAGGCATCGGCGACGACCTGCGGCAGGTCTTCCACGCGACGCACCAGCCAGCTGTGCTTGACGATCGGCAGGGTCAGCCCGAACACGTCCAGTTCCTGGAACGCGTCGGTGCCCAGCAGCGGGGTGGCGACCTGGCCGGTGATGCAGACCATCGGCACCGAATCCAGCATCGCATCGGCGATGCCGGTGACCAGGTTGGAGGCGCCCGGGCCGGAGGTGGCGACGCAGACGCCGACCCGGCCACTGGCACGGGCGAAACCGTTGGCGGCCAGGGCGGCGCCCTGCTCGTGGCGGACCAGGATGTGCTTCAGCCCGGAATCCACCAGGGCGTCGTAGAACGGCATGATGGTGCCGCCCGGATAGCCGAACAGCGTATGCACGCCCTCGGCTTCCAGGGCCTGCGTCAACCAGCGTGCGCCGTTGCGTGGCGCGGTGCTGTGTGCGGAGGTATTCATGCGGTGACCTTTACGAAAGCGGGTGGGGGAGCCGCGCGTTTTACGCGGCTTGACTTTGCAACCAGACCATCTTGGCGCGCAGTTCTTTGCCTACCTTCTCGATCGGGTGCTCCAGGTCGGCCTGCTTGAACTTGGTGTAGTTCGGCAGGCCGGCTTCGTACTCGGCTACCCAGTTCTTGGTGAAGGTGCCGTTCTGGATATCGGTCAGCACGTCCTTCATGCGCGCCTTGGTGCCGGCGTCGATCACGCGCGGGCCGCTCACGTAGTCGCCGTACTGCGCGGTTTCGGAAATGAATTCCAGCATGCGGGTGATGCCGCCTTCGTAGAACAGATCCACGATCAGCTTCAGTTCGTGCAGCACTTCGTAATAGGCGATTTCCGGCTGGTAACCGGCTTCGACCAGCGTCTCGAAACCGGCCTGCACCAGCGCCGAGGCGCCACCGCACAGCACGGCCTGTTCGCCGAACAGGTCGGTTTCGGTCTCTTCCTTGAAGGTGGTCTGGATCAGGTTGGCGCGCGCACCACCCAGGCCACCGGCGTAGGCCAGGGCGAACTCGGCGGCCTTGCCACTCTTGTCCTGGTAGACCGCCCAGATGCACGGCACGCCGCGGCCGATTTCATACTCGCGACGCACCAGCGCGCCCGGGCCCTTCGGCGCCACCAGCACCACGTCCAGATCCTCGCGCGGGGTGATCATGTCGAAGTGCACGTTCAGGCCATGCGCGAACAGCAGCACCGCGCCCTGTTTCATGTTCGGCGCGAGCACGTCTTCGTAGAGTTTCTTCTGCACCATGTCCGGGGTCAGCACGGCGACCAGATCGGCATCCTTCACCGCCTCGGCGGGGGCTTTGACGGTGAAGCCATCGGCCTGTGCCTTGACCTCGGTCGGACCGCCCGGGCGCAGCCCGACGACGACATCGAAACCGGATTCACGCAGATTCAGCGCGTGCGCGCGGCCCTGGCTGCCGTAGCCGACAACAGCGATCTTGATCTGGGGCAGGTCGTTGGTGCTCATGGGGAAGGTCCTTTGGAGGCAAGAAAAAAGAGGGCCGACGGTCAGCGACGCGTCGGCCCATCAGGGGAAGAGGGGGCGCCGACCTGGCCGCGACCACACGCGAACGCACCCGCCGTGGGGGCGGTGGGCGTCGGCTGGCTCGGGGTGGGCTGGCGGGTCATGGTGGAAGGCAACTCGGAGGGGGAGGATGGAAATCGAAGGGTTCTGAAACGAAAAAACCCGCACCTGGTCGGGTGCGGGTTTTGATGGATACCTGGCAGTCTTGCTTACACGCCGGTCCGTCCCGCACCTGTTGGTTGGGTAATAAGTACGAGGACGAGAAGCGAATGGATCGAGGCCGCGCCGTGGTCGGCGTGCTCGATGGATTCGCGGGTGGCTGTGCGCTGCAACATGAGATCGAGAAAACCACACGGGTTTTGGCGGTGTCAACCCTGCAAACACAATTTGCATCGGTTTCGCCTGCATCCACCGCAAGGCCCCGCCACACAAGGATGGTTGCGGCTGAAAGCGTTCCGGTGAACCGGAATTCAGTATTTTGCGGCAGCAGATTGCGCGGATCCGGGGCGGTTTCGAGCCGGGTGCATGACCATTGTGGGATGTCATCCGGCGGCCGCTGCCGCCACCATCGGGTGGCTACCACCCATCAGGAACCGCCCCGTGTCCTCTCGCCTTGCCCGCCGCCTGCTCGCCGCCGCCATCCTGTGTTCGCTGCCCGCCGCTGCGATCGCCGCCGACCGGATCACCGGCCATACCTTTACCACGCGCTCGGAGGTGATCGCCCCGCACGCGATGGCCGCCACCTCCCAGCCCCTGGCCACTCAGATCGCGCTGGACGTGATGAAGGCCGGCGGCTCAGCCGTCGATGCCGCGATCGCCGCCAACGCCGCCCTCGGCCTGATGGAGCCGACCGGCAACGGTGTCGGCGGTGATCTGTTCGCGATCGTGTGGGACCCCAGGACGCAGAAGCTGTATGGCTACAACGGCTCGGGGCGCTCGCCGAAGTCGTTGACCCTGGCCGAGTTCCAGCGCCGCGGCCTGAAGGAGATCCCCGCCACGGGCCCGCTGCCGGTCTCGGTGCCCGGTGCGGTGGACGGGTGGTTCGCCCTGCACGAGCGCTTCGGCCGCAAGCCGATGGCCGACAACCTCGCCCCGGCGATCCGCTACGCCCGCGAAGGCCACCCGGTCGCCGAGGTCATCGCCTACTACTGGGACCGCTCGGTGCCGCGGCTGTCCAAGTACCCCGGCTTCACCGAGCAGTTCACGATCAACGGCCATGCCCCGCGCAAGGGCGAGATGTGGAAGAACCCGAACCTGGCCCACACCCTGGAGCAGATCGCCCAGGGCGGTCGCGATGCCTTCTACAAGGGCGATATCGCCCGCACCATCGGCACGTATTTCAAGGCCAACGGCGGCTACCTGAGCTATGACGACATGGCCAGCCATCACGGCGAGTGGGTTGAACCGGTCAGCAGCAACTACCGTGGTTATGACGTGTGGGAACTGCCACCGAACAGCCAGGGCATCGCCGCGCTGCAGATCCTCAACGTGCTGGAAGGCTACGACTTCTCCAAGATTCCCTTCGGCTCGCCCGAACACGTGCACCTGTTCGTGGAGGCCAAGAAGCTGGCTTTCGCCGACCGCGCGCGCTTCTACACCGACCCGGCGTTCCATCCGGCCCCGGTCGGCAGACTGATTTCCAAGGGCTACGCCGCCGAACGCCGCACGCTGATCTCGATGGACAAGGCGTTGAGTGAAGTACAGCCGGGTACGCCCAAGCAGTTGCAGGAAGGCGACACGATCTACATGACCGTGGCCGATGCCGACGGCATGATGGTCTCGCTGATCCAGTCCAATTACCGCGGCATGGGCAGCGGCATGGCGCCTCCGGGCCTGGGCTTCATTCTGCAGGACCGTGGCGAGATGTTCGTGCTGCGCAAGGATCACCCGAACGGTTATGCGCCGGGCAAGCGTCCGTTCCAGACCATCATTCCGGGTTTTGTCACCAAGGACGGCAAGCCGTGGATGAGCTTCGGGGTGATGGGCGGTGCGATGCAGCCGCAGGGCCATGCGCAGATCGTGATGAACATGGTCGACTTCGGGATGAATCTGCAGGAAGCCGGCGATGCGCCACGCATCCAGCATGAGGGCTCGACCGAGCCGACCGGGCAGGCGACGGCGATGAGCGATGGCGGCGAGGTGAATCTGGAAACGGGCTTCCCGTACGAGACGGTGCGTGCGCTGATGCGCAAGGGCCACCGTGTTGTGTTTGCGGATGGCCCGTACGGTGGGTATCAGGCGATCCTGCGTGATCCGGAGACCGGGGTGTACTACGGGGCGTCGGAAAGCCGCAAGGATGGGCAGGCGGCGGGGTACTGATTCTCTCGTGCTCCGTAGTGCCGACCATTGGTCGGCAGAAGCGCAGGGGAGCGCGCAGGACAGAGCGTAAAGCAGGGCGTTTTTGGGCTGCGGGTAGTGGGCCGGCCTGGGTGGGTTCGCGGGACACGCCGTGAATCCCGCCATGGAGGCTCATGTCGCCGCATCCATGCGGCTCATGGTCCCGCCAACTCACCCGTCCCGGCCCGCCCACCGATAGCCCGGGAAGCGTGCCGCTCTAAGCGACCAACCCGACCACCTAAGGCGCTCGAGCCGCCTCATCGCGCGTCTCTTCCTGCGCCGCAATCTCCCGCTCGATCCACTCGTCCATCAACCGCCGCGCACGCTGCGCACGGCGCCGCTGCAGCGCGTGCTCCATGTCCAGCACCCGGTACAACGACCACATCACCGCCAGCATCAACAACGCGAACGGCAATGCCGCGATCGTGATCATCCCCTGCAGCGCATTGAGGCCACCGGCCAACAACAGCACGCCTGCGATCAGCGCAATCGCCACGCCCCACACCATCCGGCGCGCCAACGGCGGATCACCGGCTTCCTCGGTCGACATCGTCGCCAGCACCAGCACCGCCGAATCGGCCGAGGTCACGAAGAAGATCATCAACAGCACCAGCGCGATCACCGACAACACCGTCGGCATCGGCAGGCTGTCGAACATCGTGAACAACACCGTCTCGTAGCCATTGCCCAGTGCCTGCGCCAGATCCACGTGACCGAAGATCTGCGACCACAGGGCCGTCCCGCCGAACACCGAGAACCACAGGAAGCCGAGCACGCTCGGCGCGATCACCACGCCCAGCACGAACTCACGGATGCTGCGCCCGCGCGATACGCGTGCGATGAACGAGCCAACGAAGGGGGCCCACGCGATCCACCAGGCCCAGTAGAAGATCGTCCAGTCCGCCACCCACGTGCTGCCCGAGAACGGCGACATGCGCAGGCTCATGGTGACCAGCGAATTGAGATACGAGCCGATCGTCGTGGTGAACGTATCGAAGATGAAGCCGGTCGGCCCCAGTACCAGGATCAGCGCCAGCAGCAGCGCCGCCAGGCCGAGATTGAAGTTGGACAACCACTTGATGCCGCGGTGCACGCCGCTGGTGGTGGAGGCCATGTACAGCACGAACGCTACCGCGATGATGGTCAGCTGCACCGGCACAGTGGCCTGGATGCCGAACACGCGCTCAAGGCCGGCCGCGATCTGGATCGTGCCGAAGCCCAGCGTCGTTGCCACGCCGATCGCCGTGGCGACCACGGCTGCGACGTTGACCACGGTGCCCATCCAGCCGCGATGATGCGCGCCGATGATCGGCTGCAGCAGATCGCTGATCAGCCCACGGCCGTTGCGGTTGAACTGGAACCACGCCATTGCCAGGCCGATCAGGGCATAGATCGCCCACGGATGCAGACCCCAATGGAAGAAGGCATAGCGCATCGAGGCGCGCGCCGCCTCCATGCTCTGCGGCGCCAGTCCCTCGGGAGGCTTCACGAAGTGCGAGATCGGCTCGGCCGCGCCCCAGAACACCAGGCCGATGCCCATGCCGGCGGCGAACAGCATCGACATCCAGCTGGCGTTGGAGAAGTCGGGTTCGGCATCTTCGCCGCCGATGCGCAGCGAACCGAAGCGGCCGAAGGCCAGGTACATCAGGAAGGACAGGGTGATGAACACCACCAGCAGGTACAGCCAGCCGGTACTGCGGATGATGGTGGACAGGCCGCTCTGGACGACCTCGTTGAAGGGGCCCGGCGCGAGGCCGGCGATCAGCACCAGCAGTGCGACCAATGCAATGGAAATGCGGAACACCATGCAGGCGTGTCTCCGATCAGTAGGGGCGAGCCGAGGCTTGCAATCTCCAGCGGCACAGCGGCAACGACTGGGGCGGATCAAGCCGGTCGAGGCCGGTCAGTACGGACGTCAATGGCGTCGAGCAGAGCGTGGCGTACGCGCGATCGGGACGTCACTCCCTGATCGCACCGCGTACCGCGCTGCAGCATGGTAGTGCATCGGGTGTCGGCGCTTTGTTCACACCCAAGGCCAAACACGTCAGCCCGTCTGCCGCCAGCGCGCCGACGGTCGTCGCTTTGTGCTCTAATTCGCCCCGAAGCGGGGGTACCGCGGCCCAGTGGCCAAGGTTGAGACAGTCCCTTCGAACCTGATCCGGTTGATACCGGCGTAGGGAAGCTTCGCATCTGCAGATGCATCGCGCCGTAGGGCCACCGCGCCCGGAGACCGCCCGCGATCCGTCCGTCGAGCGCCGCCGTTTCGTCCCTCCCATGCGACTCCCTCGCATAGAACCGCACATTCCTGTGCGGGGATTGAACCTAGGACGATGCCTCGATGAACGCCCAGCTCTCCGCCCTGCAGCAACAGGCCCAACACCTCTCCGACTCCGTCACCCGGCCGATTCCCGGCTCGCACAAGATCCACGTGCCAGGTTCGCGCAGCGACCTGCGGGTGCCGATGCGCGAGATCACCCTTACCCGCACGCCCACCCTGTTCGGCGGCGAAGAGAATGCGCCGGTCACGGTGTACGACACCTCCGGCCCGTATACCGATCCGGCTGTCGCTATCGACCTGTCGGCCGGTCTGCCCGCGCTGCGCGCTGCCTGGGTGGCCGAGCGTGGGGATACCGACGTGCTGGGTGGCCTGAGCTCCGCCTTCGGCCGCTCGCGTGAGACCGACGCACGTCTGGACGCCGTGCGGTTCCCTTCGCGGTTGCAGCCGCGGCGGGCAAAGGCGGGTGCCAACGTCACCCAGATGCACTACGCGCGCCGCGGCATCATCACCCCGGAAATGGAGTTCGTGGCGATCCGCGAGAACCAGCGCCTCGAGGCGGTCCGGGACGCTACCCTGCTCAAGCAGCACCCGGGGGAATCCTTCGGGGCTTCGATCCCCAGGATCATCACGCCCGAGTTCGTCCGCGACGAGATCGCCCGCGGCCGCGCCGTGTTGCCCAACAACATCAACCACCCGGAAAGCGAGCCGATGATCATCGGTCGCAACTTCCTCACCAAGATCAACGCCAACATCGGCAACAGCGCCGTTTCCTCGGGGATTGCCGAGGAAGTGGAGAAACTGGTCTGGGCGATACGCTGGGGCGGTGACACCGTGATGGACCTGTCCACGGGCAAGCACATCCATGAAACCCGCGAATGGATCCTGCGCAATTCGCCGGTGGCGATCGGCACCGTGCCGATCTATCAGGCGCTGGAAAAGGTCGATGGCCGCGCCGAGGAACTGAACTGGGGAATTTTCCGCGACACCCTGATCGAGCAGGCCGAGCAGGGCGTGGATTACTTCACCATCCACGCCGGCGTGCTGCTGCGCTACGTGCCGCTGACCGCCAAGCGCGTGACCGGCATCGTCTCGCGCGGCGGTTCGATCATGGCCAAGTGGTGCCTGGCACACCACAAGGAGAACTTCCTCTACACGCACTTCGAGGACATCTGCGAGATCATGAAGGCCTACGACGTGACGTTCTCACTGGGTGACGGCCTGCGCCCGGGCTGCATCGCCGATGCCAACGATGCCGCGCAGTTCGGCGAGCTGGAAACCCTGGGCGAATTGACGAAGATCGCCTGGAAGCATGATGTGCAGACCATGATCGAAGGCCCCGGCCACGTGCCGATGCAGCTGATCAAGGAAAACATGGACAAGCAGCTGCGCGAGTGCGGTGAGGCGCCGTTCTATACGCTGGGCCCGCTCACCACCGATATCGCCCCCGGTTACGACCACATCACCAGTGCGATCGGTGCGGCCATGATCGGCTGGTACGGCACCGCGATGCTCTGCTATGTCACCCCCAAGGAACACCTCGGCCTGCCCAACCGCCAGGACGTGCGCGACGGCATCATGGCCTACCGCATCGCCGCGCACGCCTCGGATCTGGCCAAGGGCCATCCTGGCGCGCAGGTGCGCGACAACGCGCTGAGCAAGGCGCGCTTCGAATTCCGCTGGGAAGACCAGTTCCATCTCGGGCTGGATCCGGAGAAGGCCAAGGAATTCCACGATGAAACGCTGCCCAAGGACGCGCACAAGCTGGCCCACTTCTGTTCGATGTGCGGGCCGCACTTCTGCTCGATGAAGATCACCCAGGACGTGCGTGACTATGCGGCGGGGCAGGGCCTGGAGGAGCAGAAAGCGTTGGAGGCCGGCATGGCCGAGAAGGCCGCGCAGTTCCGCGATCTTGGCGCCGAGGTATATCGCCAGGAGTGAGGCACCGGCCGGGGCGGCATGCGCCGCCCCGGTCATCATCCAGGCCCCGCATGATTCCGGCTAAGCTCGGCGCGACCAGACAGGGCGGGGACGACGATGGCGATAGCACGCAGCACCAAATGGCTGGCGATTGCGCGCCGGCATCCTTCTGCCTGGCTGCTGGCGGTGCAGTTGCTCGGTGTGCTGCTGTACCCGGCGATGGACGAGGCCGGTGCCAGCCGCGCGCTGTTCGGTGCGTTCGGCATCGCCGTGCTCGGCCTGGCGCTGTGGGTGGTGAGGCGCAGCCCGCTCGGGATGTGGGTGGCGCTGGTGCTGGCGATTCCCTCCGTGGTGTTCTCCATCTCAGGCGCCCTGTTGGAACGCCCGGCGCTGGTCACGACCGCGCAGCTGCTCGAGTGCCTGCTGTACTTCTATACCGCCGGCAGCCTGATCGCCTACATGCTGCAGGACCACAAGGTCACCCGCGACGAACTGTTCGCCGCAGGCGCCACCTTCACGCTGTTGGCCTGGGCGTTCGCCTTCGCCTTCGCGGTCTGCCAGCAGTGGTACCCGGGCAGTTTCGTGGCGACCAGTGAGAGTGAACTGCGCACGTGGATGGAGCTGCTTTATCTGAGCTTCAGCTTGCTGTCCGGGGTCGGGTTGAGCGATGTCGTACCGATCCACTCGCAAGCACGCGCGCTGGTGATGCTCGAGCAGTTCGCCGGTGTCATGTATGTCGCGCTCGTCGTCTCGCGCCTGGTCGGTCTCACCATGATCCGCCGCATACAAAGCTGAATCGCGCATAAAAAGTTCGCGCCCGGAGGCGCGAATGCTGAATCTATTTATGTGAATTCGTCGGCGAGAGAGAGCCTGTTGTTGGCCACACGCACAGGTGCGGTTAACCCACATAGGCTAGTATTCGCGCGCTTCAGTGTTTTTGCGCTTTGCGCTGATGCCTTGTGCGGAATCTGGCGGTTCGTTCGGTCGTTGTCGATTGTGATGAATGCTGCGTTCCAGTAGTCCTGCATTCACTCGTGTCACCGGAATGATCATCAACGACAGTGAGCGACCGTCAGCCGATGTAGTTCGAATCGGCGATTGCACCGTCATTCTTTCCTCGCGGGAAGTGATGGTGGTGGGCGTGCGTCGCCCGCGTCGGCTGACGCCGAAGGCGTTGGGGGTACTGAAGGCCTTGATGCGCTCGCCGGGCGCAGTGGTGACCCGCGACGAACTGTTCGCCGAGGTGTGGCCCGATACGTTGCCTACCAACGATGTGTTGACCCAGGCCGTCACCCAGCTGCGCAAGGCCTTCGCGACCGACGAAGAGGCCGGCACCGCGTATATCGAAACCATTGCCAAGACCGGCTACCGCCTGCTGGTGCCGGTGAGTGCGGTCGAGGAAGTGCGGGGTCTGGAGGCGATGGAGAGCGTGGACGCCAATGTGCCGGGCGCTGCCGAGGTGCTGCCCCCGCGGGCGCCGCCGTCGCGCAAACGCGGTGACAGCCCGCTGCGCCGGCAGTGGCGGCGTACCCGCCGCTACATCCTGCTCGCCATCGGCGTGGCGATGCTGGTCGCCCTGCTGGTCATGGCCGCCTTGCTGGTCCAGCGTGAACCACCTGCCTCGGCGCTGGATGCGGCGGTTGAAGATGGCACCCGCGTGATCGGCAGTCCGCAGCGGCCGTACCGGCTCATCACCGCCACCGCGGGCTTTGAAACCTATCCGACGCTGTCGCCGGATGGTTCGCAGGTTGCCTACGAGGCCGATATGCCTTCTCGCAAGGGCAGCGTCATCAAGGTGCAGACCTCCGGCAATGCGCCGGCCCGCATCCTGATGGATACCCCGGCCACGTACTCGGACCGGTTCCCGAACTGGTCGCCCAACGGGCGGGACATCGCGTTCGCGCGGTTTGGCCCGGACGGCAGCTGCGAGGTCATCATCGCCAGCGCCACCGGCGGCGCGCTGCGTCACGTCACCCGCTGCGATGGCACCGAACTGCTCAGCTTCGACTGGACGCCGGATGGGCGCGGCCTGCTGTTCGGATCGCTGTCGGGCAAGTACGCACACCGCGGCATCCGCATTCTCACCCTCGCCAGCGGCAGCTGGACCGCGCTCGATTACCAGATCGATCCGGACAGTTTCGAGTACGCGCCGCGCTACTCGCCCGATGGGCGCTGGATCGTGTTCGTGCGCAACCCGCAGGTCGGTGATCTGTGGCGGATCCCGGCCGGGGGTGGCACCCCGGAGCAGCTCACCAATGATTCGGCCGAGATCCGCGGCTGGGCGTGGCGCAGCGATAGTCGCCACATCGTGTTCGGCCGCCGCGTGGACAGCGAAGCACGCCTGTATGAGCTGGACACGCGCACCCGCACACTGCGTGACCTGGGGCTCGACGACGCCCAGTCGCCGGCGCTGTCGCGCAGCAACAACATGCTGGCGTTCATGCATCGGCGGGCGCAGTTCGGCCTGTTCAAAGTGCCGATCGCCGCCGATGGTCGCCCCGGCACGCCGGAGCGCCTGTTTGCTTCGGGCGGACGCGACGCGCAGCCGATGATCGCGCCGGACGGCCGCCAACTGGTCTTCAGCTCCAACCGCTCCGGCAGTTACGCGCTGTGGTGGGCCGACCTGCAGCGTCCTGAATCGCTGCGGCCGATCGAGGGCCTGCGCCCGGAAACCCGACAGATCCCGGACTGGTCGCGCGACGGGCGCCACCTGCTGGTGCTGGGGCGCGATGAACACGCCAACCCGGCGATCTTCGAAGTCTCTCCGCGTGATGAGCAGACCGTGCGTCTGGCGGTACCGGTGGCGCAGCCGCTGCAGGCCCTGTACGGGCAGCAGCCGGAACAGCTGCTGGTGGTCGAGCGTGATCGCGATGAACGCATGCGCCTTTCCCTGTTTGATCGCAGCAGCACCCCATGGCGCTTGCTGGGCAGCATCGATGGCGTTTCCCAGGCACGGTATGACGTCGCCGACGAGCGTGTGCTGTTCACACGGTTGTCGGCCAGCGGTCTGTGGTCGGCCGATGCGGCCCTAAGCCCGCAGAGCATTCGCCAGGTGCGCAGCGACCAGCCCTCGCGCTGGCGCTACCGGGCATGGACCGTCTCCGGCAACGGGCAGATCGATTACCTGTCCAACCGCGCCGACTGTGCCACCGTGTTCGCCCGGCTCAGCGCGACCTCCAGCGACAGTGCCCACTGCCTGGATGCCGATCGGCTGGGAACCGGCAACGGCTTCAGCGCAAATCCGGACGGCAGTGCGGTGTACGTGGCCCTGGCCGTCGCCGATGGGTCCGACATCGGCATCATGAGCCTGCCCGAACGGACCTCTTCGTTCTTCCCAGCCTTCTCCAACCTGCTGTTTATGAAGGGAAAAGACCCTTCGTAAGTTCTTCGTGAGGTCGTCGTGGCGAATTCGGATCAATCTCGCCAGGACGTCCTGAGGGGAGTGGCCTGATTTGGCAAAACTGCACGCCAGCAAAGGCAAACTCACGGTGCAGTCATGCGTCAGCTCTCTTTGGCCGATCGCGGTCAATCTCTCTCCCTGGACAAAGCCATCGACGACGGCGCGCTGCCGAACTGCCTGGGCGTGGCCCGGCTCGGCAGCCTGCAGACCGCCGGCACCACGTTCACCGTCTGGATGCAGGTCCGTGGCAGCGCCTGGGTGGAGTCCAAGGAGGGCAAGTTCCGCCTTCGTCAGCGTGAGTGGATCGCCTTCGAGAAGGATTCCAAGCCGATGGTGCAGGCCGGGCGTGATGGTCTGTGCATCGGCTTGAGCCTGTCGCCGGATGCGCTGCGCGCGCTGGGTGAGCTGGCCGACTGCAACCTCTACGCGGGCCGCGGCACGATGACGCGGGGCGAAATGCGCGTGGCGATGCGCCTTTGGCGTGACGCGCTGACCAGCGAAAGGCCGATGCAGGGCCTGCGCCCGGCGTTGCTGCATCTGGCCGCGCTGCAGCAGGGCATGGCGACCGGAGTGCAGCGCTGCCCGGGCCGTTCGCGCAGCCGCAAGCGCCAGGTGTTCGGGCGCATGCAGCGCGCGCGTCTCTATCTGGAAGGCAACAGCCACCGTGTAGTGCGCATCGGTGAGCTGGCCGAGCTCACCAACTTCTCCAGCTGGTATCTGTCCAAGACCTTCCAGAGCCTGTATGCGGAGAGCCCGCAGTCGCTCTCGGCGCGCCTGCGTCTGGAGCGCGCGGCCGATCTGCTGCGCGATACCGACATGATGGTGGGCGAGGTCGCTGCCGCCAGCGGGTTTGACAACTGCTGCAGCTTCGCACGGGCGTTTCGGGCCCGTTTCGGGTTGTCTGCGTCACGCTACCGTGAGGCGGGTGCGAACCTGTCGCCAGAGTCGGCAAAGTCTTCGGTTGCATCACGCAAATAATTAGCTGCAACGCAATCGTAACTTTCCGAGGCGGTTTAACACGCTACTAACGTACCTCGGAGAGATAAATGAATTTTCGTACTCCTGCAGTGCGGCTGGGCCTTCTGCCCGCCGGCATTGCGCTCGCGCTCGTGCCGAGCTTCGCCTCGGCGCAGGAAGCTGCTGCCGGCACCACTGACCTGGACCGTATCTCGGTCACCGGCTCGCGCATCCGCGGCGCCAACATGGAGACCCAGCAGCCGATCCTGACGATGACGCGCGAAGCCCTGGAAAAGCAGGGTTTCTCGAGCGTCGCGGACGTGCTGAACAACCTGACCTCGGCCGGTTCGCCGGCCATCTCGCGTTCGGATTCGCTGTCCTCCGGCGAGAACGTCGGCGGCTACTACGTCGACATCCGCAACCTGGGTGCCCAGCGCACGCTGGTGCTGATGAACGGCAAGCGCCTCGGTGCCAGCACCGGCGGCTACCAGGATCTGAGCCAGATCCCGATGGCCGCTGTGGAGCGCATCGAGATCCTGAAGGACGGCGCGTCCTCGATCTACGGTTCGGACGCGATCGCCGGCGTGGTCAACGTGATCACCCGCAAGAACTTCGACGGCGGTGAAGCCAGCGTCCGCGTTGGCCAGTACGGCAATGGCGACGGTGACGAGCAGCAGTACTCGATGCTGCTGGGCGCGTCCGGCGAGCGCGGCAGCCTGACCCTGGCGGCCGAATACTCCAAGCAGGATCCGGTGTGGGCCAAGGACCGTTGGTACAGCCGTGATGGCGGCCGTGGTCCGAACTCGGTGCCCGGCGACGGCAGCCCGATCAGCCAGCGTGGCAGCTGGTGCAACCCGCTGCAGGTCGACTGCGCGGACTCCGACACCGCGGTGTGGAAGACCCTGAATGCCGGTGGCAACCCGAACAACCCGAATGACTACCATGTCCTGACGGAAGACGAGTACGCCAACTCCAACGAGCAGATGAGCCTGCTGACCGGTGTGGAGCGCAAGTCGCTGTTCATCAACGGCACGTACGACTTCAGCGACCGCATCAGCCTGAACACCGATGTGCTCTACAACGAGCGCAACACGTTCCAGCAGATCGCCGGCTACCCGTACCAGTCTGGCGCGTCCAACATCAATACGCCGATGTCCGCGTCCAGCGCCTTCAACCCGACCAGCGTCAACGGCGTGGGCGGCCAGGAGATCGAGTTCCGTCGTCGCCTGTGGGAAGTGCCGCGTACCACCGACAGCCAGCTGAAGACCCTGCGCTTTGCGCCGACCGTCAGCGGTTACTTCGAACTGGCCGACAAGACCTTCGATTGGGATGTGGGCGCCCTGTGGAACCGCAACGAGTCGATCGTCAGCCAGCGCGGTGACATGAGCCTGATCGCCTCCGAGCAGGCGCTGGGCCCATCGTTCATCGACGCCGGTGGCGTTGCCCGTTGCGGCACCGCCGCCAACCCGATCCTGGGCGATTGCCGCCCGTGGAACCCGCTGCTGCCGTACGGCGTTGCGGGCCAGGGTTCGCTGGCCGACCCGGAACTGCAGGAATTCCTGTTCCCGACCTTCACCACCCGTGGCGTCACCAAGACCACCAGCTTCACCGCCAACCTGGCCGGTTCCATCGTGACCCTGCCGGCAGGCGACCTCGGCTTCGCCGTGGGCGTGGAGCACCGCAAGGAAGAAGGCACCTACGTGCCGGACGCCTTCGCACAGTCGGGCAAGTCCACTGGCCTGGGCCAGAAGACCACGCAGGGTGAGTACGATCTGAACGAGGTCTACCTCGAACTGAACGTGCCGATCCTGGCCGACATGCCGTTCGCCAAGGAACTGACCCTGAATGTTGCCAGCCGTTACTCGGACTACAGCAACTTCGGCGGCACCACCAACAGCAAGTTCGGCCTGACCTGGCGTCCGATGGATGAGCTGCTCGTCCGCGGTACCTATGCAGAAGGCTTCCGCGCTCCGACCATCTCCGACCTGTACGGTGGCCTGAGCTCGAGCTTCGAGCGTTACACCGATCCGTGCGCCGTTGGCGTGTCGGGCAGCGTGGCCGGCAATGCCGCCTGCCTTGCCGGTGGTGCGCCGGCCAACTACGTGCAGCTGGGCCAGGGCAACCTGCCGTGCTCCACCACGCCGTGCCAGTCGGGTGACCAGTTCATTTCCGGCGCCAACCCGAACCTGACCCCGGAAACCTCCAAGAGCAAGACCGTGGGTCTGGTCTGGAGCCCGCGTTGGGTGCAGGGCCTGGACATCTCGCTGGATTGGTACCGCTACGAGATCAGCGACATGATCATCGAAGACAGCGTCGACCGCATCCTGCGTGACTGCTATGTGCTGGGCAATGCCGGCCGTTGCGGCAGCGTGACCCGTGCGGCGGATGGTCACATCAGTGCCATCACCTACGGCACCGCCAACCTCGGCAAGATGGAAACCGAAGGTTACGACCTGGGCATCAAGTACCGCCTGCCGGAACTGGCCATCGGTCAGTTCAACATCGACTGGCAGACCAGCTACCTGTCCAAGTACGACGAAGCCAACCAGAACGCTGCCGGTGACGACATCATGATCGGCAAGGTCGGTCAGGAAGCGCTGTTCCGCGTGCGTTCCAACCTGGGCGTCAACTGGGAGAAGGGCGCGTTCGGTGTCAACTACACCGCACGCTACTACTCCGGCCTGAACGAGCCGTGCATCGCGATCGGCTGCACCGATCCGGACCGCTACGCCTATGGCGAAACCGCTCCGCTGCGCAAGACGGGCGCCAACACCTTCCACGACCTGCAGGTCAGCTGGAAGGCGCCGTGGGATGCCACCATTGCCGTCGGCGCGAACAACGTGTTCGACCACAAGGGTCCGCTGATGTACTCGCAGCAGAACTCGAGCTTCGCCTACTACGGTGGCTTCGACATCGGTCGCTTCCTGTACATGAAGTACACCCAGCGCTTCTGATCCATCGAAGCAGTGGTGCAGAAAGAGGAGGGCGGACCGCAAGGTCCGCCCTCTTTTGCGTTGTGGGGTAAGAAAACTCTGAGTTTCAGCGGATGGTGATCTGTTTCACATTATTGGGTGAATTTCAGTTGATACCGTCAATCGGTCCAATGACGGACGATTGAGGGCTCGATATGAAAATGACGTTCGCTCAGAAACTCGCCGGCGTGTTCCTCGGCACACTGGCCGTGGCGGGAAGTGCATCGGCCGGCCTGATTGTCTGCAAGGGAGGCCGCTACTGCGACACGCTGCGTGTCGAGTGCGTCAACTCTGGCGAACTGCCCGCCGCCTGCGAGCAGATGTGGCGCCTATGCGTACTGGACGCCTGTCCGCAGCGCTGAAACGACGATGGCGCGCCACCACGGCGCGCCATCCTGGTCACCCACCACCGGATACTCAGGCGTCGCTGGCAACCAACCCCATCAGCGCATTGGCATGCTCGCGCCACTGCGGCAGCTTGTTGAGCACGCCGGCACGCTGCAGATATTCCTCATCGACCGGATCGCCATTGATCAGCGCCAACGCGACGTGGACCGCACCGGTGACCCAGAAGCTGCGGGTGTTCGAGCGTTGCGGCTGCAGGTGGAAGGCCACCGCTTCGATGATCGGCATCGGCAGGCCCCACAGGCCCAGCAGATAGGCACCTGCCTCGGCATGGCCGGGGCGATCGTCGCCGGCATCCTCCGGCGTGCGTTCGTTGCGCACGCCCGGCAGCAGCAGGCCGATGTCGGCCAGCAGGGCGGCGGTGGCGCCGAGCTCCGCGCTGGAGTCGGGCAGCAGCTTGGCCGCCAGGCGCGAGGCCAGCAGCGCGCGCTGCTGCAGCGAGTTGCGTTCGGCACCGGAGAGCGGCTGCGCGGAGAACACCTCGCTGGCCAGGACCAGGTCGCGAAGGGTCGACAGCCCCAGGCGGGTGACGGCGGTGCGCAGGTCGGAAATGATCCGCCCATTGTTGAAGAACGCCGAGTTGGACAACTGCAGCACCTTGGCCGCGATGGCCGGGTCGGCCGCGACCAGCTTGGCCACATCGGCGGTGTTGGTGTCGTCGTCGTGTTCCAGCGCCTGGGTGAGGGTCAGATACAGATGGGGCGGCGAGGGCAGCTTCTCGATCCGGCCGATGGCGCTGCGCAGGCGCGCGCTGTCGAGCAGTTCACGCAGCTCTTCCAGGCTGGTCAGGGCTTCCAGCAGGACTTCCGGGGCCAGCGGCATCGGCAGGAACCGATGGGCCACGCCGATCAGGCGCGCCGGCGGCGGGCGGTTGCCATGCTCGGCATCCACCAGCGCGATACGGATGGTCTCAGGGCGCAGCGTACGGATCTGGCCGAGCAGCGTGGTGGCGTTGAGATCGGGCAATTGCGGGCACACGATCACCGCATCCACCGGCGAGCCGGCGACGATGCCCATGGCACTCTGGCCATCGGTAGCGGTCAGCGGTTGCCACTCTTCCCCAAGATCGGCAATGAATTCCAACAGCTCAGCCGACAGGCTGGCTTCGTCCCCAACAAGCAGAATGCGCACGACACGGTCCCCTGGCTGACCACGGTGAAACGCACCGTGGACGGTGTGAAGAGACGCAATGTACCCAATCCGGCACGAATAGTGATGTGCCGCATTGAAAAAACGTGATGCAGATCGCTCCGGCAGGGGGTGCCGGAGCGATGCAGGTCAATCTCAGGCGATGTTGCCGAGGTAGCGCTGGTGCGCTTCGACCAGGATCTTCTTGGCTTCGGCGGCGCCGCCCCAGCCATCAAGCTTGACCCACTTGCCCTTTTCCAGGTCCTTGTAATGCTCGAAGAAGTGGCCGATGCGCTCCAGCCAGTGGCTGGACACCTGCTCGATGTCTTCAACGTGGGCATAGCCACTGAACACCTTGGAGATCGGCACGGCCAGGATCTTCTCGTCGCTGCCGGCCTCATCGCTCATCTTGAGCACGCCGACCGGACGGCAACGCACCACCGAGCCCGGGACCAGCGGCAGCGGCAGCACCACCAGCACGTCGGCCGGATCGCCATCGCCACACAGGGTGCTCGGCACGTAGCCGTAGTTGCACGGGTAGCGCATCGGGGTGGAGAGGATGCGGTCGACGAAGATCGCGCCGGTTTCCTTGTCCACTTCGTACTTCACCGGCTCGGAATCCTTCGGGATCTCGATGATGACGTTGATTTCTTCCGGCGGGTTCTTGCCCGGCGAAACGAGTTCCAGACCCATGGGTGTGCTCCAGCTGAGAGGGGGTAGGGCGCAAAGTCCGCCATTTTATGCCTTTGCCGGTCAGCGTGCAGCGGCTGTGTTGCCGATCGGCCGATCCCGGGGCGGGACGGGACCAGGGAGAACCTCCGTCCGCCCGGCAGGGTGGGCAGGCCACCACCTGATGGTGCCGCCAATCCTTACCCCGGCCCGGGCAGAGGCCCGATGGTCGTGCCTGGCCGGGCGGTCGATCATCACCATGAACCCGCCTGGAGCCTGGTGATGACCCTGACGAACCGGATGGCCTGCCTGTCGATGGTGCTGGCCCTGTTCCCCGCGACCGTAATCGGCGAGGCCCGCGCCCACACCGGGCCCTACGTGGATCTGGTCGACTTTCCCTACAACGAAGCCAACTGGGACCGCTTCTACGATCTGCAGGACCATCTGACCCGGGAGTTCCATGACCTGTGTGGCGCAAGGTACTGCCAAGGTGCCTATGCCAACCACATCCTGCTGCAGTTCCGCTGCTCGGTGCAGGTGGCCAGCGGGAGCGTCGGCGCATGCACGATGGTGATCGGCGCCGGCAATCTCGAGGTGGACGCCACCAGCGGCAAGGTGGTGCCCGACAGCCGCACCTGGGCCTGCACGGCGCCGCTGGTGCCGGGGACGTCCGTGGAGGCACTGCATGCCGCGCTCGGGCGGCGTGACGCGCTGATCCTGCCGCTGCCCGGCGCGAACCAATCGATGCACGACGCGCTGTTCGACTGCCTCAACTGACCACGCACTCATCCAACGCGGTACAGGAGATACGCATGAAACCGATTGTCCCGAACGTTCTGCTGGCGCTGATGATCTGCAGCCTTCCGATGGACGGGCGCACCGAAGAGACCTTCATCGATGCGCGCAACTATCCGAGTCAAGCGGCTGGCTGGGAGCGCTTCCGGGCGGTGGAAGCCCGGCTGGTCCGGGGCTTCGACGACATCTGCGGCGACACCTTCTGCGAAGGCGAGTACCACAACCTGCAGGCACTGCGCTTCCGCTGCTCGGTCGAGGCGGCCAACGGGCGGGTGGAAGAGTGCGTGTGGACGTTCACCGGCAGTACCGCGCGCGTGGACGCCTCCAACGGCAACATCGTGGTCGACGCGCCGACCTGGGCCTGCCGCGCGCCGCTGGCGCCAGACACGCTGCTGAGCACCTTGCTGCAGACGCTGGAGCAGCGGGACGCGCTGCATGCGCGCTTGCCTGGTACCTCCTCCAGCCTCTACGACGGCTTGACCGACTGCCTGTAGATCCTCGTCAGCCGCCACTTAAACGTGACTCATTCTCATTTGCGGAGTAACATCCCGCGCCTTACGGGTTGCCGTGTCCCTGCGGTCCCGCTTCGTGCATCGGCCCATGTCCTCCAACGCCACCACCCTCACCGAGCTGTTGATCCGCGAACGCCCGGCGTTGCTGCGCCTGGTGCAGCGCATTCTGGGCAGCGATGGCGGTGCGGAGGACGTGATCCAGTCGATCTGGTTCAAGGCGCGGGGCGTGGACAGCGGGCAAGCGATCAGCAACCCCCGGGCGTACCTGTACCGGCTGGCGGCCAACCTGGCCACCGACCACGGCCGCGAGCGGACGCGGCGCACGCGTCTGTTGGCCGAGCATTACCTGTGGGGGCCCGACGAGGTGCTCTCCACTGAAGAGCAGGCGATGGCGCAGGACGAACTGCAGCGCGTGCTGGCGGCCGCCGAGCATCTGCCCGAGCCTACGCGCACGATTTTCCGCCTCCACCGGTTGCAGGGCATGACCCAGGCCGAGGTCGCCAGACGCCAGGGCGTGTCGGTGACGACGGTCGAAAACCACGTGCGCAGCGCCTTGCAGCGCCTGGCCTGGGCGCGCAGCGGGCGTTGAGCGGCACGCATCCGGGCTTGGGGAAGCCCGTTTCCCATCCGTCTTGATCATAATGCCGTCCCTTCCGGCCTCTTCTTCGTCCGCGCGCGCCTGCGCACCCCCTGCCAGCCATGAGCCCGCACGAACAGCCTCCGATGCCCCGACCCTTGCCACCGTCCGACCCTGCCGCCGTCCAGGCCCGCGCCTGGATTGCCTGGCTGGCCTCCGGCGCGGTCGAGCCGGTGCAGATGCAGGCCTTCGAGCAATGGCTGGCCGAGCCGGACAACCGCCGCACGTTCGAGTACGAGCGCCAGTTGTGGCGCAGCCTCGGTCCGCAGCCGCAGCCGCAGCCGAAGCCGGCTCCGGCCGCGGCTGCATCACGGTCGCGGCGCCGCGCGCGCTGGCCTGCCGTTGCGGCGGCCACCGCGGCCCTGTTGGCGTTGGCCTGGGTGGCGCCGGAGGCGTGGCTGCGGCTGCAGGCCGATCACCGCAGCGGCACCGCCATCCAGTCCGTGGCGCTGCCCGACGGCAGCCGCGCCGTGCTCGATGCCGACAGCGCCATCGCGGTCCGGTATGACGGACAGGTGCGCCGCATCGCGCTGCTGCGCGGACAGGCCTGGTTCCAGGTGACGCCCGACCCGGCGCGTCCGTTCCAGGTTGAAGCGCAGGGCGGGGTAATCGAGGACATCTCCACGGCATTCACCGTCGCGCGCGAAGACGCGCATGTGGACACCGTCGTCGAGCAGGGGCGGGTCCGGGTCGCGGCGGCCGATCGCGGTGGCTGGACCTATCTGGACGCGGGGCAGCAGGCGCGTTTCGCCCCGGGTGGGCGGGTGACGCGGCAGGACGATGTCGCGCTGGACCGGATCGCCGCCTGGCGCCAGGGCGAACTGTTGCTGGATGCAACCAGTGTCGAGGAGGCGGTGCATCGCATCGCGCGCTATCGGCCCGGCGCCACCTTCGTGCGCGGGGATCTGACCGGTTTGCCTGCGGTCAACGCCGCCTTCCGCATCGACCGGCCGGAGCAGGCCCTGGATGCGCTGGCGGTCAGCGCCGGGTTGAGCGTGACCCGCCTGCCGATGGGCGTGGCGATCGTGGCACCGGCCAGCGCCACCACGGAGTAGCGCGACGACCCTGTGCCACCGTCGCTTGGCACGCGGGCGGTCTCGCGTCGAGCCCGGGCAGGCGACGGGTCTTGGGGTTGCGCCCGGTTCGTTCGTCTTACCCGGCATAACGTACCCGCCGCCGCCACGTACGTCCGCTGCATCCGCACTGCTGTGCGGATGACCCGCCTCTGCGGCACTGATCTTTTTTGACAGGTTTTTTCATGCGTACTCCTACCCGCACGGGCCATCGTCCGCGCCCGTCACGTCTCTGCATCGCCCTGCTCACCGCCGGCCTGGCGGCCGCGCCCGCACTGCCGGCCCTGGCCCAGTCCAGCCCGGCCTCCGCTGCGGCGACGCTGCGTTTCGATATTCCCGCCCAGCCGCTGTCCGCTGCGCTGCGCACCTACATGCGGCAATCCGGTGTCCAGGTCGCCTATCCGGCCGCGCTGGCCGAAGGCGTGACCTCCACGGCGGTGGCCGGGCAGATGGATGCGCAGGCTGCGTTGCTGCAGCTGTTGCAGGGCAGTGGGCTGAGCATGCGCCAGGTCGGTCCGGAGGCGGTCACGCTGGAGCGCGCCGTGGCGGCCAGCACCGACGATGGCCTGATCGTCACCGATGCGCTGAGCGTGGCCGGTGACCGCATCGAGGGCGGCAGCGATGCCGAGCGCGCGCTGGAGGTGTACCGCACCGCCGGTTCCAGCGCCTACATCGCGCGCGCCACCATCGAGCGGTTCCGCGGCACCTCCACCTCGGACATCGTCAAGGGCGTGGCGGGCGTCACCGCGGGCGATCCGCGTACGGCCAACGCGCTGGACGTGAACATCCGCGGCATCCAGGGCCAGAGCCGCATTCCGGTGATCATCGACGGCGGGCAGTCCACCATGGATACCTACCGTGGTTACGCAGGCCAGTCGCAGCGCACCTATCTGGATCCGGACCTGATCTCCAACATCACCATCACCAAGGGCCCCAGCCTGGGCGTCAACGCCTCCGGTGGCATCGGTGGCGTGGTCGAAATGGAAACGCTGAAGATCGAGGACGTGCTGCGCGAGGGCCGCGACGCCGGGCTGCGCGTGCGCACCGGCATGGCCAATGCGAGTGCCAATAACCTGCCTGCCTACGACGCCGCACCGCGTACCGACCGCAGCGCGCTGGGCAGCCAGTTCTTCAACATCGCCACCGCCAAGCATTGGGATCGCTTCGACCTGGTCGCCGCCTACGCATGGCGCGAGAACGGCAACTATTTCTCCGGCAAGCACGGCTACGACGACTTCCCGCAGACCCGGCGCACGTTGGCACCGTTGAATCCGCCGGACACCGAAGTGTTCAACACCTCCTCGCGCTCGGAGTCGTTCCTGCTCAAGGGCACCTGGCGCATCGACGACGATCAGACGCTGGAAGCGGGGTATCGCCGTTATGAAGGCACCGCGGGCGAAATCATGGCCTCGCAGATCATCCGCGTCGATCGCGACCGCGTGCCGCAGTGGGATCCGGGCCATGTCGACATGGATGCCTACAACCTGCGCTACCGCTTCAACCCGGACAACGAGCTGATCGACCTGAAGGCCAACCTCTGGTACACCGACGCCGACAGCCTGATGTACAACGGCCTGACCGGCATCACCCCCTGGTACTTCGATCGTCGCACCGAATGGTACGACGGCCCCTCGTTCAACACCGATCCGGGCTACAAGGATGCCTACCGCAACGAGCTGACCCAGACCCGGCTTGGCGTCGATGTGGGCAACACCACGCATCTGGACGGCAGCGCCGGGCTGTTCACGCTGGACTACGGCCTGTCCTTCAGCGACGAGGACGTCGGTCCCGGCCCGCACTCGCCGGTCATGCACGACGATCTGGTCAACAACCGTTTCCTGCGCAACGCCGAGCGCAAGGAATACAGCGCCGTGGCCTCGGTCAAATGGCAGCCGGACGAACATTGGGAAGTGGTGGTCGGTGGCCGCTACAACCGCGTCAACGTGCATGACCGCAACCGCCTGGCCACGCCGGAAACGTACGGCGTGATCGGTCAGTACCGCTACACGCAGCTGCTCAATGGCAACCCCAACCTGCCGGCGTGGCGCGCCAAGCGCATCGCCATGCTGAACTGGTATCCGGATGCGAACGGCCAGTTCACCGAGGCCTCGCTGCTGGCTTCGCCGTATGAGAAGGGCACGGTCGGCGACATCACCGGATGGAACTTCTACGACGCCGATGACGCCGAAGACCTGAGCGTGCCGGTCAGCTGGACCTGGTCGACGCCGATCCGGCGCCGCGACAGCGCGTTCATGCCCAGCGCCAGCGTGGCTTACCGTTTTGACGAAGACACCATGGTCTACGTGAAGTACGCCGAGGGCGTGAAGCTGCCGAGCCTGTTCGAGACCACGCTGGGCCTGTTCACCGCGGCCAAGCCGACCGGTGAGCTCAAGCCGGAGCGGGCGGGCACCTGGGAGGTCGGTGCGAGCACGGTGCGCCACAGCCTGTTCACCGAGGGCGACCAGGCTGGCTTCAAGCTGGCCTACTTCAACACGCGCATCGATGACCTGATCACCCGCGACTACCGCACCCTGTCGGCCGGGCTGATCCGCAACGTGGACCGCTTCAAGGTCTCCGGCGTGGAGTTCCAGTCCAGCTATGACAGCGGCACGGTGTTCGCCGATCTGTCCGCGCATTACTACCTCCAGGCCAAGACCTGCGCACCGGACATCGCCGCCGAACGCCGCGCCTACGGTATCCAGCGCAGGATCGAGGAACTGAAGAACACGCCGGACTGCGTGGATGGGGGTTTCGAGGGGTCCTACAGCAACACCCAGAACCCGCCGCGCTACAACGTCAACCTGACCCTGGGCTCGCGCCTGTTCGACCAACGGCTGAGCTTCGGTACCCGGGTGATCCACAACGCCGGCCCGATCAGCAAGCTGGACAAGGAATGGAACGTCGGCCTGTCGGCGATCCAGCAGCTGTACCGCCCGGCGACCATCGTGGATCTGTTCGCCAGCTGGCAGGCCAGCGAGCAGTTCGCGGTGGATCTCAACGTGGACAACCTGACCGACCGCTACTATCTCGATCCGCTGGCGCTGGGCGTGATGCCCGCACCGGGCCGGACCGTACGGCTGGCGCTGACCTACCGCTACTGATGCCCGGACACGACAGGGGCCGGCATTGCCGGCCCCTGCGTGCATCCGGCCGGCACCAACGGCGTCGGCCGGCATCAGATGCCCGTGATCGCTCAGCCGGCGTTGGCCTGCGCGGTTGCATCCGCGTGCAGCGCTTCGCTGAGCTCATCGACCACGATCGCCCACTCCGCATCCGAGCGCAGCTGCTCGGTCAGGAACTGGCGCTGCCCGTCATTCCAGTACGGCGCTTCGATCAGGCGGATCTCGTTGGACAGCTGGTGGTCGCGGATGAAGGCGGCGATCGCCTCCTCGCTGGCGTCCAGCCCGAGCTGCAGGAACAGATTGGTCATGCGCGGTTCGGTGGTGATCATCGTGTCATTCCAGTGGCAGGGCGTGGCCCGTATTATCGGGGCAAGGCCGTGACGGTGGCATGTGACGGACGCAACGCTCCCCACGCGACAATGGGCTTGGGGTTGCAGCCGTGACAGACGTCTTCAACAGAGAACCGCGCCCCACTTTCCCAGCCAAGCCTTGCCATGATCGTCATCGATACTCCCCAAGCCACCCGCAGCCAACGCCTCAAGGCCGCCACCCGTGACAGCCACGGCGCGCTGGACAAGCGCATCATGGCCGGCGACATTTTCGCGAGCCGCGACCTGTTCGCAAAGTTCCTGCGTGTGCAATATCGCTTCCACCGCGATATCGACGCGCTGTACGGCAACCCTGCGCTGGACGCGCTGCTGCCCGATCTTGACGAGCGGCGCCGGCTGCCCCTGATCGCCCGTGACCTGGCCGATCTGGAACAGACGCTGCCGCTGCCGCCCTCCACGCGGCTGGATGGCGACCTGCCGCTGCCGGCCGCGCTGGGCTGGCTGTATGTTGCCGAAGGTTCCAACCTGGGGGGCACCGTGCTGTACAAGATGGCCGCCAGACTCGGGCTGGACAGTGACTTCGGCGCGCGCCATCTGGCCGCGCATCCCGATGGTGCGGCCCGCCATTGGCGCGAGTTCACGGCCGCGCTGGACGGCGTCGCACTCACCCAGGCGCAGGAGCAGCAGGTGATCGATGCGGCCGACGCGGCCTTCCGCAGTGTGCACGGGCATGTCGAGGAAGAGTTCGCATGACCGTCGCCCGCTGCCAGCCCGCTGTGCCGGACCACCGCGGCCACCCGTGATGCGCTGGCTCTGGTTCGGCCTGGGCTGGATCATGGTGGCGCTGGGCGTCATCGGCGCCCTGCTGCCGGTGATGCCGACCACGATCTTCCTGATCCTGGCGGTCGGCTGCTTCGCGCGCAGTTCGCCCAGGTTCGAGCGCCGGCTGCTGGAGCATCCCCGCTACGGTCCACCGCTGCGGTTGTGGCGGGAGCAGGGCGCGATCAGCCGCAAGGGCAAGGCCTTCGCGGGCGCCGGGATGGCGTTCGGCTTCGTCATGTTCTGCTGGGGCGCGCATCCGTCCTGGCCGCTGCTGCTCGGTGTCGGCCTGTTCTTCGCCGCCAGCGCGGCCTATGTGCTGTCGCGGCCCGCGCCGCGGCCGTCCGCCACGCCCGATCACCCATCGGAGCGCTGAACGTGCCCTCTGCCCCGCACTGATTCCCACCGCCTCGCCCCCGATACTTCTTCGCCCCTTTCCTGTGTCCGGCCCTGTCACGCGCCGCGATGCCCCGACCGACGACTCCGCCCATGACCTTGCCCATCGCTCTTCCTGCCGCCGCGGCGGCACTGCCCCATGACCTGACGCCGTGGGGCATGTACCAGGCCGCCGATGGCGTGGTGCAGACCGTGATGATCGGGCTGGCGCTCGCCTCGATCGCCACCTGGACGGTGCTGGTCGCCAAGAGCTGGGAGCTGGGCCGGCAGCGGACGCGGCTGCGCCAGGCGCGCGCGCTGCTGCTGCAGGCCGCGCATCTGCCGGTGGCGCAGACGCATCCGCTGCTGGACGACGGCGCGGCGCATGACCTGATCGAGGCGGCCAGCACCGAGCTGCGCCTCTCGCAGGACGCGCATGATCCGGTCGGGATCAAGGAGCGCGTCGCCTCGCGTCTGGAACGCATCGAACTGGCGCATGCACGCCAGCTGCGCACGGGGGTGGGCCTGCTCGCCAGCATCGGCGCGATCGCCCCGTTCGTCGGCCTGTTCGGCACCGTGTGGGGGATCATGAACAGTTTCATCGGCATCGCCCACGCCAACACCACCAACCTGGCGGTGGTCGCGCCGGGTATCGCCGAGGCGTTGCTTGCCACCGCGCTCGGCCTGGTCGCGGCGATCCCCGCCGTCGTGATCTACAACCACTTCACCCGCGTGCTGGCCGGCATCCGCGGCCTGCTCGGTGATCTGTCCGCCGGCGTGCAGCAACTGGTCTCGCGCGATCTGGACCGGCTCGGCAATGCGCCGGCTGTGCGCGACGCGCGCTGAGGACCGGCCATGGCCATCAAGACCGCCCGCCACGACGACGACGCGCTGGAAGAAAGCCACGAGATCAACGTCACCCCCTTCATCGACGTCATGCTGGTGCTGCTGATCATCTTCATGGTCGCCGCCCCGCTGGCCACCGTGGACACGCCCGTGGATCTGCCGGCCAGCACCGCGCAGCCGCAGCCGCGCGATGGCGAACCGGTGTTCCTCTCGGTGCAGGCCGATCTGTCACTGAGCATCAACGACGTGCCAGTCGGCAGCGATGGCCTGAAAGGCGCGCTGGAGCGGCTGACCGCCGGTGACCACGAACAGCGCATCTACCTGCGCGCCGATCAGGCGGTGCCCTATGGCGACCTGATGCAGAGCATGAACGCGCTGCGCGCGGCCGGGTATCGCAGGATCGCGCTGGTCGGGCTGGAGCAGCGCAGCGAATGAGCCGCGACACCGCCGCACCGCTGCGCTGGCTGGGCAGCCTGGCCCTCGTGCTGGCCGTGCATGGCGCGCTGATCGGCGCCGCGCTGTGGTGGCAGCAGCGTGCACCGGTGCGTATCAGCGACACGCCGGTGGAAGCGGTGATGGTGGAACTGGCGCCGGTACCCGAAGCACCGAGCGCACCGCCGAAGGACATCCCGCCCGGGCCGCTGCAGCAGGAACAGCATCGGCCCGAGCCCACGCCGGTGCCGAAGATCGATCTGCCGCCGGACGACACCCCGGACGCGCAGGACGTGCTGCGTCGCCAGACACCGCGCGAAGACGACCCGACCGACCAGCACAACGTCGATCAGACGCTGGCACCGCCGGATGTCTCGGCACGGCCATCCGAACGCTATGCCGCGACGCAGACCGTGGCTGGCCGCCAGGGCAGCGCGGCGGTCACCTGGCAGGGCCTGCTGCTGGGCCATCTGGAACAGTACCGGCGCTACCCGCGCCAGGCCGAGCGCCTGCGCCAGCAGGGGGTGGCCTATGTACGTTTCTCCGTGGACCGCCAGGGCAACGCCTCCAACATCCGGCTCGGCCAGAGCAGCGGCCATCCGCTGCTGGATGAGGAAACCCTGGCCACGGTGCGTCGGGGCAGCCCGTTGCCGCCGCCGCCGGCAGAGGTGACCGGTGATCCGGTGGAGGTCATGGTGCCGGTGACGTTCTTCCTCCGGCGGCGTTGAGGCGTGTGCGGCGGTTGAACGCCGCCCGGACGCGCTGGCATGAAGCCAGCACGTCCGTCGTGACTTACAGCAGCGGCACCAGCAGCAGGGCCACGATGTTGATGATCTTGATCAGCGGATTGATCGCCGGGCCGGCGGTGTCCTTGTAGGGGTCGCCGACCGTATCGCCGGTCACCGCGGCCTTGTGCGCCTCGCTGCCCTTGCCGCCGAAATGGCCATCTTCGATGTACTTTTTGGCGTTGTCCCAGGCACCGCCACCAGTGGTCATCGAAATCGCCACGAACAGGCCGGTGACGATCGTGCCGATCAGCAGGCCGCCGAGCGCGCGCGGCCCGAGCAGCAGGCCGACCACCACCGGTACTGCGACCGGCAACAGCGAGGGGATGATCATTTCGCGGATCGCCGAGCGGGTCAGCAGGTCCACCGCGCGGTCGTACTGCGGCTTGCCGGTACCGTCCATGATCCCGGGGATCTCGCGGAACTGGCGGCGCACTTCTTCCACCACCGCCCCCGCCGCACGGCCCACCGCCTCCATCGCCATCGCACCGAACAGGTAGGGAATCAGGCCGCCGATCAGCAAGCCGATGATCACCTCATGGTTGGACAGGTCGAAGGCGAAGATCTCGCCGGGATTGGCCGCCTGCAGGTTGTGCGTGTAATCGGCGAACAGCACCAGTGCGGCCAGGGCCGCCGAGCCGATTGCATAGCCCTTGGTCACCGCCTTGGTGGTGTTGCCGACCGCATCCAGCGGATCGGTGATGTCGCGGATTTCCGGCGGCAGTTCGGCCATCTCGGCGATGCCACCGGCGTTGTCGGTGATCGGCCCGTAGGCGTCGAGGGCGACAATCATGCCGGCCATCGAGAGCATCGCCGTGGCGGCGATGGCGATGCCGTACAGGCCACCGAAGTAGTGCGCCAGCCAGATCGCCACGCACACCGCGATCACCGGCAGGGCGGTGGACTTCATCGAGACACCGAGGCCGGCGATGATGTTGGTGCCATGCCCGGTGGTGGAGGCCTGCGCCACGTGCTGCACCGGCGTGTACTGGGTGCCGGTGTAGTACTCGGTGATCCACACGATCAGCCCGGTCAGCACCAGCCCGATCAACGCGCAGAAATACAGATTCAGCGCACCGTGCGCGTTGTCCGGCATCAGCTGCGTGGTGATCGGGTAGAACGCGATCGCCGCCAGCACACCGGATACGATCACGCCCTTGTACAGCGCGCCCATGATCGAACCACCGGGCTTCACCTTGACGAACAGCGCGCCGATGATCGAGGCGATGATCGAGACCCCGCCGAGCACCAGCGGATACAGCACCGCATTCGCACCGGCCTCGGCGATCATCAGGTTGCCGAGCAGCATCGTGGCGATCACGGTGACCGCGTAGGTTTCAAACAGGTCCGCAGCCATGCCGGCGCAGTCGCCGACGTTGTCGCCCACGTTGTCGGCGATCACCGCCGGGTTGCGCGGGTCATCCTCGGGAATCCCGGCTTCGACCTTGCCGACCAGGTCCGCGCCGACATCGGCGCCCTTGGTGAAGATGCCGCCGCCCAGCCGCGCGAAGATCGAGATCAGCGACGAGCCAAACGCCAGCCCGACCAGCGCGTGCAAGGTCTGCGCGACATCCAGGCCGAGCTTCAACAGCAGCGCGTAGTACCCGGCGACGCCGAGAAGGCCCAGCCCGACGACCAGCATGCCGGTGATCGCGCCGCCGCGGAAGGCGACGTCCATGGCCGCGCTCAGGCCGTTGCGGGCGGCCTCGGCGGTGCGCACGTTGGCACGCACGGAGACGTTCATGCCGATGTAGCCGGCCGCGCCGGAGAGCACGGCACCGATCGCGAAACCGATCGCGGTGTACCAGCTGAGGAAGATGCCGACCAGCACGAACAGCACGGCACCGGCGATGGCGATGGTCAGGTATTGGCGGTTGAGATAGGCGCGCGCACCTTCCTGGATGGCGGCGGCGATTTCCTGCATGCGGGCATTGCCGGCCGGTTGCCGGAGGATCCAGCGTGCCGACACGATGCCGTAGAGAATCGCGAGGATGGCGCAGAACAGCGCCAGAGAAAGCCCGTAACGTTCCAGCATGTCCCCTCCCGGGTGATGGAATGACATCCAGTGAACGGATGAACTTCTCCACGCGGGGCACAACAGGCTGCAACCATGAACCAACCCGTTCAGACCGTGCCCGGTCATCAAGCGTGTGGCGGTGTTCAGCAATCCCTGGTGGCCCGAGTATGCGGGCAAATCCTCGATACACGCCAGCAAGGATTGCAAGCAAACCGCGTGTACGTGCCCGCAGCGCCATCGTGGAAGGGAGGGCTCGTCGCCCGTCGGCAACCCTGCAGGTCCGGACGAGGGCCGCCTTTGCCACGCCGTTCAGCCGTCCACTGGCAGCCTCGGCCCATCCCCAGCCGTTGGAGTCCTGCCATGTCCCCCCGTCATCTGTTGTGGCTGGCCTTGTTGCCCGCCGTGTCCTCCTTCGCCGCCGAAACCCCCGAACTGCAGCGCGCCGCCGGTACGCCGCAGGCGGTAGGCGCGGCGCATACGCTGCGCCAGATCCCCGAAGCCTGTGCACGGCTGGAAGGCGTGTTCACCGGTGAGGCGGCACAGCCGTACAAATTCGCCGTGGTCCGCACCAGTGAGCAGTGCCAGCCGCGTGCGCGCTTCGTCGAGTACGACAAGGCGCAGCCCAGCGAGGCCAAGGGCTGGAAACTCAATGATGTGATCCGCGTTCCGAATGCAGCCTGCCCGGCGCAGCAGGCGGTGGTGCGCGTGTGGCGCATGCCGGTCACCACCAAGCCCGAACTCGATGGCCAGGGCCAGTCGCGCGTCTACCTGGAAGAGGCCAAGAAGCAGGCCGCCGCCGGCAAGATCGCGCAGGTGCCGATGTTCGCCGCGCAGATGAAGGTCGAGGGCAAGGCCTGCAACTAGTCGCCGACGGGGCGGTCGTACCGGCCGCCCATGGCGGCCGGATACCCGGTGAAGCCAGCCGCTGGCCGGCTCCCGGGAGGGTCTGGGATCTCGCTGCCGCCGGCCAGCGGCCGGCACTACCGGGGTCGGCCAGCCACTGCCTTGGTGGTTCACGCCTCGAACGCAGGCAGCTTCTTCTTCACCGCCACGTTCTTCAGCGTCACGTACTTCGGCAGCCCATCGGGCCCGTACGGCAGCGGCGCTTCACCTTTGATCAGCGGGGCCAGATACGCCCGCGCCTTGTCGGTGATCCCGAAGCCGTCGCGGCGGATGAAGCCGGCCGGCATCTTCTTCTCGTGGTTGGCCACCTTGTGCAGCGGGGCCGCTTCGATTTTCCAGCGGTAGGGCGTGTCGCGGGTGCGCACGATCACCGGCATCACCGCGTTCTGGCCCTTCAGCGCGAACTGCACCGCGGCCTTGCCCACCGCCTGTGCCTGCTCCCAGTCGGTTCTGGAGGCCAGATGGCGCGCCGAGCGCTGCAGATAATCGGGCAGGGTCCAGTGAACCTTGTAGCCCAGCCCATCCTTGACCCGTGCCGCCAGCTGCGAGGCCACACCACCGAGCTGGGTGTGCCCGAACGAATCGGTGCCGCCGCCGGCATCGGCGACGAAGCGGCCATCGGCCGTCTGGATGCCTTCGGAAGCCACCACCACGCAGTAGCCCACGCGCTCGACCACCTGTTTCACCTTGGTCAGGAACGCGGCCTCGTCGTAGGCGCGCTCGGGCAGCAGGATGATGTGCGGGGCGTCATCGGCGCCCTGGCCGGCCAGGCCTGCAGCCGCCGCGAGCCAGCCGGCGTGGCGGCCCATCGCCTCGTAGACGAACACCTTGGTCGAGGTCTCGGCCATCGCGGCCACGTCCAGCGCCGCTTCGCGCACGGAGACGGCGGTGTACTTGGCGGCCGAGCCGAAGCCCGGGCAGGTATCGGTCACCGCCAGATCGTTGTCGATGGTCTTGGGGACGCCGATGCAGGTCAGGTCGTAGTCGAAGGCCTTGGCCAGCCGGGAGACCTTCCAGGCGGTATCGGCCGAATCGTTGCCGCCGTTGTAGAGGAACCAGCGCACATCGTGGGCGCGCAGTACCTCGAGCAGGCGCTCGTACTTGCCGCGGTCGGCCTCCAGCGATTTGAGCTTGTAGCGGCACGAGCCGAACGCCCCGCCGGGGGTATGGGCGAGCGCGGCGATCGCGGCGGCGGTCTCCTTCGAGGTGTCGATCAGGTCCTCGCGGAGTGCGCCGAGAATGCCGTTGCGTGCGGCCAAGACCTTGATTCCTTTGGCCCTTGCCGTGCTGATGACCGCCGAGGCAGTGGCATTGATGACGGCGGTGACGCCGCCTGACTGGGCGTAGAGCAGGGTACCGTTGGGCATGGTGCGACCTTGGTCTGGGGGAAGGACATTGCAGAGACATTACCGGTATGGGGTAAAGTGCGCGTATTGCGGTGCAGCGTGATTGTGGACAATCCCGGGGCGCGCGCCCTTCCATTTTCTTACCACGTTGGAGTCAGGTTGATGCGATTGGTTCTGTTGGGACCGCCCGGTTCGGGCAAGGGGACGCAGGCGACGCGCCTGAAGGAACATCTTTCGATTGCGCACATTTCCACCGGTGACCTGCTGCGTGCCGAAGTGGCCGCGGGGACCGAGCTGGGCAAGCAGGCCAAGGCCGTGATGGACGCCGGCAACCTGGTGTCCGATGACATCCTGCTGGGCATGCTCGAATCGCGCCTGGGCCAGGACGATGTGGCCAAGGGCTTCATCCTCGATGGTTACCCGCGCAACGTGGCCCAGGCCAATGCGCTGGACAGCCTGCTGGCCAAGATCGGCCAGCCGCTGGATGCGGTGGTGCAGCTGGACGTGCCGACCGAACTGCTGGTCGAGCGCATCGCTGGGCGCGCCGCCGAGCAGGGCCGCGCCGATGACAATCCCGAATCGGTGCGTCAGCGCCTGCAGGTCTACAACGACCAGACCGCGCCGGTAGTGGATTTCTACGCCGGCCGCGGCACGCTCGCGCGCGTCGATGGCGTGGGCGAATTGAACGACGTGGAAGCGCGCATCCGCGCCGCGATCCAGGCCTGATGCCGGTCGGTGCCGCTACGGCGGCACCGCGCCCGCCGTGCGTTTGCCGGGCCCGGAAACACACACGCCCGGCCCCCGAAGGGACCAGGCGTGTGGTTTGAAGGTGCCAGCGGGCGGGCTTGCTCAGAGCCCCGCAGCATGAGCCCCCCTGGGGATGGCCTCTTGGGGAGTAGGACCAATGGGGTACTGCGGCTGGCCCATGGAATTGTGTCCGTCTTCACAGTACGGCGCTATCGGGAATTCCCCGACACCCCGCTGGATTATTCTGATAGTCGACTAGGAGTTGTCTGACGGCGATCTCCATCGACGGTGGTGATCGGCGACAATCGTACGCATGAGCACGATCCACATTCTTGGCATTGCAGGCACTTTCATGGGCGGCGTGGCCGCGCTGGCACGCGAGAAGGGCCATGCGGTCCGCGGCAGCGACCAGGCGATCTACCCGCCGATGTCCACCCAGCTCGAACGCCTGGGTATCGCCCTGGATCCGGGCTACCGCGCCGACAGCGTGGCGCCGGACTGCGACGAGGTCGTGATCGGCAATGCGCTCTCGCGCGGCAATCCCGCCGTGGAAGCGGTGCTCGATGCGGGCCAGCGCTACATTTCCGGTGCCCAATGGCTGTCCGAGCAGGTGTTGCCCGGCCGCGACACGCTGGCCGTGGCCGGGACGCATGGCAAGACCACCACCACCACCATCCTGACCTGGCTGCTGCACAGCGCCGGGCGTGAACCGGGCTTCCTGATCGGCGGCGTGGCCGAGGATTTCGGTGTGTCCGCACGGGTCGGCAGCGGCCGTGAATTCGTGGTCGAGGCCGATGAGTACGACACCGCGTTCTTCGACAAGCGCAGCAAGTTCGTGCACTACCGGCCGCTGGTGGCGATCCTCAACAACCTCGAATACGACCACGCCGACATCTTCCCCGACGTGGCCGCGATCCAGCGCCAGTTCCATCATCTGATCCGCACTGTCCCCGCGCGTGGCCGCCTGATCGTCAATGGTGAAGATGCCTATCTTGCCGAAGTGCTGGCGATGGGCTGCTGGACCCCGGTGGAGCGTTTCGGCTTCGATCCTGCGCTGGAATGGCACGCCGAGCTGGTGGAGGCCGACGGCAGCGTGTTCGTGGTGCACCATCGCGGCGAGCGCATCGGTGAAGTGCGCTGGTCGCTGCTCGGTCGCCACAACGTGCTCAACGGGCTCGCTGCGCTGGCCGCCGCGCATGCGGTAGGTGTCGAACTGGCCACGGTGATGCCGGCGCTGGCCGCGTTCCGCAGCGTCAAGCGCCGGCTGGAAGTGATCGGCCAGGCACGCGATGTCACCGTCTACGATGACTTCGCGCATCACCCCACCGCGATCCGCACCACCCTTGAGGGCCTGCGTGCCAGGGTTGGTGAGGCCCGCATCGTGGTGGCGATGGAACCGCGCAGCAATTCCATGCGGCTGGGCGCGCACGCGCAGGCGCTGGCCCCGTCGCTGGACGGTGCCGATGCCGTGGTGTTCCTGCACCGCCCGGAGCTGGCCTGGGATGCGGCCGGCGTGATCGCGGCCGTGCGTGGTGACGCCCACGCGGTGCCCGATACCGATGCGCTGCTGGCCCAGCTGGGTGCGATCGCCGCGCCGGGCGACCATGTGGTGTTCATGTCCAACGGGGGCTTCGACGGCGCCCCGCGTCGTTTCCTGGCGCAGCTGCAGCAACCCTGAGTACCGCTGGCCATGACCGACACCGCGTCACTGCCCCTGTTCCCGCTGCACACGGTGCTGCTGCCCGGCGCCGCGCTCGGCCTGCGGGTGTTCGAGCGCCGCTACCTGGACATGCTGCGCGAGTGCAGCCGCGCGGGTACGGCGTTCGGCGTCTGCCTGATCCTGGACGGTGAAGAGGTCGGCGCGCCGGCGCTGCCGGCCGCCTACGGTGTCGAAGCGCGGATCGAAGATTTCGACGTGGGCGCCGATGGCGTGCTGGTGCTGCGCCTGCGTGGCCAGCGCCGCTTCCATGTGGAGCACACCCGCGTACGCGACAACGGGCTGATCATCGCCGAGGTGACCTGGTGCGCCCCGGACAGCGACGACGAGCTGCAGCCCGAACACGCACTGATGGCCACCGTGCTGGAGCACATCATCGAACAGGCCGGCGCGGCCTTCGCCCCGGTCAATCCGGCCCAGATGGAGCAGGCCAGCTGGGTCGGCTGGCGCCTGGCCGAACTGCTGCCGCTGCAGGATGCCCAGCGCCTGCAACTGCTGCAGCGCGATGACCCGCACCAGCGCCTGCAGGCGCTGCTGGACTGGATGCCGTAACGCGGGGCGTTGCCCCGCTGCACGCACGGCCGGGAAGATCCCGGCCCGGGGTCATTCGGCCGGTGGCATGCGCACGCGCAGCACCGGCATCTCGGTTTCCGGGTGGGTATCGACCTGCTGTGGCAGGCCGTCCAGCGCCTGGCGCACCGCATTGAGCGAGGGGTCGATGCCGCGCATCGGCCGCCACATGCCGATCAGATTGAAGTGCCGCTGGTAGTGAAGCGTCTGCGCACTGCCGAGCCACAACGGTTCATCCACCGGCGCTGACAGGCGCGCCGGTGCCGGCCACAGACGCAGCGCGAAGATCTCATTGGGCGCGTTGCCGGCGCGCAGCATCAGCAGCGATTCGACCTGGGTATCCAGTGTGGCCGGCAGCACCGGCACGGTGTCCTTGTCGCCGGATTTGTCCAGCATCAGCAACGCCTGCTCCCATCCCGCCTGCGGCTGCACGCGCCAGCCCTGGCTTTCCAGGCGGCGCTGCAGCGGCGCCAATGGGCCCGCCACCTGCACGTCCAGCGGCCAGCGCTGATCGTCATCGAACTCATTGCGGCGCGAGGGCAGGTGCTGCCACTCGGTCGCCCACCAGGCCTGGGCATCCAGCGGTGCCGGCGTCGGCTGCGCCGGTTCGAAGCGTGCCAGCTTGACCGGGATGTTGCGCGGGGCGTACCAGAGCGCGGCCACAGCGAAGGTGCCGTAGAACAACCAGGCCACCGGCTTGACCCAGAACGAGCGGTTGAAGCGGCGGCGGTAGGCGATGCCCAGCACCAGCAGCCAGAACAGGCCGAACAGCATGCCGCCGATCACATCGCTCAGCCAATGCGCGCCGAGGTAGATGCGCGCGAAGCCGATCAGGCTGACGATGATGCCCGAGAGCAGGTAAGGCCACACGCGGGTGCGCCCCGGCAATTCGCGCGCGATCAGCACCGCGAAGAAACCGAAGGTGATGGTGGCCATCGTCACCGAGACCGACGGGAAGCCGAAGCCGCTGCTCGCATCCGGCGGGCGGACCACGTCCACCGTCGCGCCGAGCAGTTTGCACAGCGCCAGGCCGAAGGCCAGCGCGGCCAGCCAGTGGCCGGCCGCCATCCAGCGCCGGCGCCAGACCAGATAGCCCATGCCGGCGGCGGTGGCCGGCAGCAGGACCTGCCAGGCGCCCAGCGAGGCCAGCGCGGCCATCGGGTAATCGGCCAGCGGATTGCGCAGGGCCAGCATGGCGTGGTGCACGGCCAGATCGACCATCAACGGTTCGCCATGCGCGACCACCGCCATCAGCAGGGCGAACCAGCCCCAGCCGAGCAGCAGCAGCATGACTGCCAGCATCGCCAGCGGCACCGACTCACGGCGCTGTGGGTCGAACACGGCAACCGAGTAACGGCCCAGGGTCGGGTGGCGCTGCGACCACGCCAGCAGGCTGGCCAGCCAGCTGTCCATGCGGGAGGCTGACCAGCGGTAGCCATACAGCACGATGGCCCAGACCAGGCCCATGATCACGCCGAGCAGGCCCAGCACCATCACCAGCCGGCCGGCGACCGCGGCGACGGCGTCATAGGCCTCGCCGAGTACCCAGCCGGGGGCCAGGAACAGGACTGCCCAGGAGAGGCTGGCGATGCCGCTGGCCTGGATGTAGCGCGACAGCGGCATCTTCATCATGCCGGCGATGGCCGGCACGAACGGGCGGATCGCGCCGACGTAGCGCGCCACCAGGATGCTCTTGAAGGCATTGCGGCGGAACATCGTTTCGCCACGGTCGAGCAGCTGCGGATATTTGCTGAAGGGCCAGAAACCGCGCAGGCGATCGCCCCAGCGCCGGCCGACCCAGTAGCTGATGCCGTCACCGGCAAACGCGCCCAGGGCGGCGCAGGCCACCGCGTACGGCCCGGAGATCTGGCCCAGGCCGATGAATACACCGACGGCGAACAACAGGGGCAACGCGGGCACGATCGCGCCCAGCACGATGACCGCATCGCAGAAGGCAATGAGGAAAATGACCGCACCGGCAAGCACGGGGTGAGCTGAGATCCACGCAAGCGTGGCATCGATCCATGACGAGTCCATCGGAGGATTATAGAGGGGGCAAAGTGACTGACTGCCGGCCAGACACCGGGAATGTTCGGCATCTGCAGTGAATGAACGCGATCACCCGCCTAGAATGGCGGCATGACACGCCCTGCCGATGCCGCCCCGACCGCCCTCAAAGCCGACAGTTTCGGCCGCATCCTGCTGATGGAGCAGGATGGCCAGCGCTTCGTGCGCCGTGACCTGGAGGCAACGCCCTGGTGGCTGCGTCTGCCCGCCTGGTGGCTGGCCCGGCGCGAGGCGCGCGCGCTGGCGCATCTGGATGGCATGCCCGCCACGCCCCGCTTGCTGGGCTGGAACGGCCGCTGGCTGGACCGCAGCTTCATGGCCGGTGACGCCATGTACCAGCGCCCGCCGCAGGGCGACCTGGCGTACTTCCGTGCGGCACGACGCCTGTTGCAGCAGGTCCACCGGCACGGCATCGCGCACAACGACCTGGCCAAGGAAGCCAACTGGCTGGTGCGTGAGGACGGCTCGCCGGCGCTGATCGATTTCCAGTTGGCCGTGATCGGCAACCCGCGCTCGCGCTGGATGCGCCTGCTGGCGCGCGAGGATCTGCGTCATCTGCTCAAGCACAAGCGGATGTACTGCCGGCAGTCGCTGACCCCGGTGGAAAAGCGACTGCTCAAGCGCACCTCGTGGGTGCGTGATCTCTGGTTCCGCACCGGCAAGCCGGTCTACCGTTTTGTCACCCGGAAGATCCTGCACTGGGAAGACAACGAGGGGCAGGGGCCGAAGCCCTGAGCGCGCCGGTGCTCAGCGCAGATCGAGGATCTGCTTGCCGCTGAAACGGCGTTGCGCATCGAAATCGTAGGCGACCCGCAGCACGCCATCGTCGGCGCAGGCATGGCAGGTGCGCATCGGCGTGCTGTAGATCAGGCGCACGCCACCGTTGGGCAACGCTTCACTGCCGCTGGCCTCGGCAGGGGCAAAGGGCGAGGCATCCGGGTGCGCATCCAGGAAGGGCTTGACGGTGGCATCGGCGCGCGACATTTCCGGCAGCACGTCCGCATCCACATCCACCGTGTGCCCGGCGCTGTCGACCAGCAGCGTGCCTTCGTTGGTATTGGCACGGAACGGGTATTCGATGGTGGCGATGCCCACGCCGTCCTGTTCGCGCCAGGCGCTCACATAGCCGGGGTTGCCCTGCGCGCCCAGCTGATGGGCCGCCGCGATGGCCTGCGGGCTGGCCTTCGCCGCCTGCATCGCCTTGGACAGGCAATCATCGGCGACCGGCGCCTGGCCGCGGCAGGCGTCCACCTCACCGTCCCAGATCGCCGCTTCGCTGAAGGGGGAGGTGCCGCCAGCGGTGCCCGGAACGGTGGCCGCGCCCTGCGTGGCGGAGGCGGCAGGATCGCCAGCGGGTTGGCAGGCGCCGAGCGCCAGCACCAGGGCCAACGCGGTCAGAGGAAGGCGGATCGCCATCATGTCGCTCATTCCATGCAGAACGTGAACGCCCAGTATCGACGCGGCGCATGAATCCGGCGTGTGCGCCGGAGCGGCATAATGCGGATTCACTGCACTCGCACCCAAGGAATTCCGCGCATGGCCAGTCTGCAAGGCAAAACCCTGTTCATCACCGGCGCCTCGCGCGGCATCGGCCTGGCCATTGCATTGCGTGCGGCACGTGACGGCGCCAACATCGCGATCGCGGCCAAATCCTCGGTGCCCAATCCGAAGCTGCCCGGCACGATCCACAGCGCTGCCGAAGCGGTGACCGCCGCAGGCGGGCAGGGGCTGGCGCTGAAGTGCGACATCCGCGAAGAAGACCAGGTGCGCGCGGCCGTCGCCGCCACGGTGGACACCTTCGGTGGCATCGACATCCTGATCAACAATGCCAGCGCGATCTGGCTGCGCGGCACGCTGGATACGCCGATGAAGCGCTTCGACCTGATGCAGCAGGTCAACGCACGCGGCAGCTTCCTGTGTGCCCAGGCCTGCCTGCCGCACCTGCTGGAGGCGCCCAATCCACACATTCTCACTCTAGCCCCGCCGCCGAGTCTGGACCCGAAGTGGTGGGCACCGCATACCGGCTACACCCTGGCGAAGATGGGCATGAGCTTCGTCACGCTGGGCCTGGCCGCCGAGTTCGGTCCGCAGGGCGTGGCCGTCAATGCGTTGTGGCCGCGGACCGTGATCGCCACCGATGCGATCAACATGATTCCGGGTGTGGACATCGGTGGCTGCCGCACGCCGGCGATCCTTGCCGATGCCGCACACGCGGTGCTGACGCGTGAGGCGGCTGGTTTCAGTGGGCAGTTCCTGCTCGATGACGAGGTGCTGGCGCAGGCCGGCATCACCGATCTGAGTGGCTACGCTGTCGATCCGTCGCGCCCGCTGATGCCGGACCTGTTCCTGGATTGACGCGCGCGGAGTGCACGCCGCATGTCTGCGATGACAGCGGCTGCACACACCGGGCTGGTATGGTGCGGGCCCCAATTTGTATGGACACTCGCATGTCATTTCGCACACGGACCGCGCCGCTTGCCGCTGCCATCGCATTGATCAGCCTGCTCGGCGCCTGCAGCAAGGGGCCGGGCAGCACTGCCGACACCCAGGGCGTGGAGAAGGTGAACGCCTACATCGCCTGCTTCAATGCCGTTGAGCAGCCGATCCACGAAGGCTTCCAGCAGTACATCGGCTGGATGCAGGACCCGGAGGCGGGTCCGACCGGCAACGAGAAGCAGGTGCGTGGGCCAGGTACGGTGCTCTCGCATCGCGTGGACGCCTGCAACGCGCCGATGGTGGCCGCGCTGGCGATGACGCCGGCAGAGCCCGAGCTGGATCCGGCGGCGAGTGCCTACCAGAAGACGTTCGTCGACCTGTATGCCTTGATAGAGCAGGCCGACCGTTACTACAGCCGTGAGGACTACCTGCGCGATGATCATGCCGGGATGCGCACCCAGCATGCGCCGTTGATGAAGGCCTATATGGCCTTCTTCGACGCAGGGACCGCGCTGGATGCCGCGCTGGAAAAGCGCGAAGACGAACGCCGTGCCGAACAGCTCAAGCAGATCGAAGCCTCCGAAGGGCGCTCGCTGGCGTATTACCAGATCAAGATCCTCGGCGATGGCAAGCAGCTGACCCAACTGCTCAACACCGAGACCCCGGATCTGGCGGTGGCGCGCAGCCGGCTCGCCGCGTTCCAGGCCCTGCTGCAGCAGGCGCAGGATGACAAGGTCGGCAAGGGCGATGCGATGTGGGGGCACGTGGAGCGTGCCGCCGATGCGCTGGCCCGCGATGCCGGCCGGCGCATCGAGCGCGTGGAATCCGGCAAGCCGTATACCCGCAGCGAGCAGATGCTGATGGAGGGTGGTGGGCGGATCAACAACCCGCAGGGCTCGGCCGAAGCCTTGCTGGTCAGCTACAACGACCTGGTCGACATGAGCAACCGCATGGCACGCTCCAGCGGCGCGCGCTGAGCGGGCGCGGGGCGGGCTGCCAGGCGGCCCGCCCCAGGGTGATCAGAGGTTGAAGACCGGTGGCAGTTTGTCGCCGCAATGGCGGCAGTGCACCGCATCCGGTTCGTGGCCTTCCAGACCACAGTGCGGGCAGCCGCGCGCATCCCGGCGCGCGGCGTGCTCGGCATCGCGCATGGTGTTGGCCAGTTCGGCGGTGTAGATGCCGGTCGGCACGGCGATGATGCTGTAACCGATCAGGATCAGCACCGAGGTGACGAAGCGGCCGAGTACGGTCTGCGGCACGATGTCGCCGAAGCCCACCGTGGCCATGGTCACCACCGCCCAGTACATGCTGCTGGGGATGCTGGTGAAGCCGTGGTTGGGGCCTTCGATCACGTACATCATGGTGCCGGCGATGATGGTGATGGTGATCACCGTGAACAGGAACAGCAGCACCTTGCGGCGGCTGCGCCACAGCGATTCCATCAGCACGCCGCTTTCTTCGATGTAGCGGGTCAGCTTGAGGATCCGGAACACCCGCAGGATGCGCAGCGCGCGTACCACCAGCAGGCTCTGGGCGCCGGGGATGAACAACGACAGGTAGGTCGGCAGGATCGAGGCCAGGTCGATGATGCCCCAGATACTGAATGCGTAGCGCAGCGGGCGTTTGACCACCACCAGCCGCAGCAGGTACTCGGCGGTGAACACGATCGTGAAGCCCCATTCCAGCACGTACAGCCAGTCGGCATAGGCCGCGTGGAAGCGCTGCACGCTGTCGAACATGACCACCACAACGCTGGCGATGATCGCGTAGACCAGCAGCAGGTCGAAATTGCGCGAGGGCCGGGTGTCGTGGCGGTAGATGATGTCGAACCACTGGCGGCGCCAGCCGGACTCGGTGGCGGGGTTGAGCTGGGGGGCGGTGAACGGTCGCATGGGGCGCATTGTGCCCCACCGGCCCAAAGCGCGAGAATGGGCTCTTTCCTGAGCCCCCTGACTGCCATGACCGCCGCTGCCACCGATCCGCTGTTGTCCCTGTCGCATTACTACCTGCCGGTCTACAAGCCGCGCCAGGTGGTGCTCGAGCGCGGCCAGGGCGCGCGCGTCTGGGACAACCAGGGCCGCGAGTTCATCGACCTGGCCGCCGGCATCGCCGTGTGCGGCCTGGGCCACAACGATCCGGACCTGAAGGCCGCGTTGATCGAGCAGGCGGGCAAGCTGTGGCACACCAGCAACGTGTTCTACAGCGAGCCGCCGCTGCGCCTGGCCGAAGAACTGGTCACCGCCTCGCGCTTCGCCGAGCGGGTGTTCCTGTGCAACTCCGGCGCCGAAGCCAATGAGGTGGCGATCAAGCTGGTCCGCAAGTGGGCCTCCTCGCTGGGCCGCCCGGCGCACCAGCGCGTGATCGTGACCTTCCGCGGCAGCTTCCACGGCCGCACCCTGGCCGCGGTCACCGCCACCGCCCAGCCGAAGTACCAGGAAGGCTACGAGCCGCTGCCCGGTGGCTTCCGTTATGTCGACTTCAACGACGAGGTCCAGTTGGAAACCGCGATGGCCGCCGGCGATGTGGCTGCGGTGATGCTGGAGCCGATCCAGGGCGAGGGCGGCGTGATGCCGGCCAAGCCGGGCTTCCTGCAGCGCGTGCGCGCGCTGTGCGACCAGCACAACGCGCTGGTCGTGCTGGATGAAATCCAGGCCGGCATGGGCCGCACCGGCACCCTGTTCGCGCATTGGCAGGACAACATCACGCCGGACATCGTCACCCTGGCCAAGGCGCTGGGCGGCGGCTTCCCGATCGGCGCGATGCTGGCCGGCCCCAAGGTGGCCGAGGTGATGCAGTTCGGCGCCCACGGCACCACCTTCGGTGGCAACCCGCTGGCCGCGGCCGTCGCCCGCGTGGCGCTGCGCAAGCTGTCTTCGCCGGAGATCGCACACAACGTCAGCCGTCAGTCGCAGGCGCTGCGCGATGGCCTTGGCAAGATCAACGACGAGTTCAAGGTGTTCAGCCAGGTCCGTGGTCGCGGCCTGATGCTGGGCGCGGTGCTGGACAAGGATTTCGCCGGCCAGGCGGGTCCCATCCTCGACCACGCCGCCGAGCACGGCCTGCTGACCCTGCAGGCCGGCCCGGATGTGCTGCGCTTCGTGCCGTCGCTGAACATCACCGATGAAGAAATCGCCGAAGGCCTGAAGCGTCTGCGCGCGGCGGTGCAATCCTTCATCGCCTCGCGATAACCAACAGCGGTAGAGCCGACCGTTGGTCGGCTGCTGTTGTTCCGGGCGAGCCTGGCCGACCAACGGTCGGCTCTACGCCAGGGCGTATCGCTTGATGACCTTGCCGAACGCGCGGCGGTCTGTCGCGGTCTCGGCCTGCAGGCCGGCCTGGCGCGCACCGCGCACGTTGGTGAACAGGTCATCGATGAACAGCGTGCGCTCGGCACGCGCGCCCAGCAGCGCGACCGCCTGCGTGAATACCGCCGGATCCGGCTTGCGTCGCCCCAGCGCACCGCTGCACAGGATGCGGCCGTGCAGGGCGCCGGCGAGGCTCGGCAGCAGCAGTGGAATCGTCTGCGCCATCAATGCCCCGTTGTTGGTCAGGATGCCGATCGGCAACGTGCGCGCGATCCGTTCGATGCGCTCGATCACGCCCGCTTCCGGCGCGCACGCGGCGATGCGCGCGGCCTGCCACTGCGCACTGCTGATCGTGACGTGCAGCGCTTCCCCCAGTTGCCGCAGGTAGGCATCGGTCGCCATGCCGGTGTCGTAGGCGCGTTCCAGCCCACTGTCGAACAATGCCGCCTGCACCTGCGCAGGGCTGCAGCCGACGCTCGCGGCCAGATGGCGCACCCGCAGATGCCGCGCATAGCGCACCAGCACGCCGTCGAAATCCAGCAGCAGGCACTCGATAACACGCGGCATGGGGCAGTCTCGTCCAGGTCCAAGGCTGACCGTAACCCAGCCGGTGCCTGCGCTGCGACATCGCGTCGCACGTCGCCTGCACGGGCGGTCACTAGAATCGCGGGGACTGCCTGATGGAGATCGCCTTGAAACTGCTTGCCCCCGTGTTGCTTGCCGGCCTGATGCTGGCCCCGGCCGCCCATGCGCGTGTCTGCGCGATCGCCATCGACAGCACCGACCAGATGAGCTTCAGCCAGAAGGAACTCAAGATCGCGGCCGACTGCACCCAGGTGAAGCTGACCCTGCGCCACACCGGCAAGCTCGCCGCGACCACGATGGGCCACAACTGGGTCCTGACCCGCGCGGCGGACTACCAGCCGGTGGCGATGGCCGGCATGCGTACGTCCCTGGCCGACAGCTACCTGCCCAAGGGCGATGCCCGCGTGCTGGCGCATACCGCGGTGATCGGCGGCGGCCAGAGCACCAGCGTCACCTTCTCCACCGCCAAGCTGACCAAGGGCGGTGACTACACGTTCTTCTGCTCGTTCCCGGGCCACTTCGCGATGATGAAGGGCCGCTTCGTATTCGGTTGAAATAACAGGGACGGAGGTAGTTATTAATTACCCCCGTCCCCATTTCTGTCAGCCTTTGACGACCTTGAAGGCTTCGCGCGCGGCCGCCAGCGTTGCATCGATGATGCTGTCGTCGTGGGCGCTGGACAGGAAACCGGCCTCGTACGCCGAGGGGGCGAGGAACACGCCGCGCTCCAGCATCGCGTGGAAGAAGGTGTTGAACGCGGTGATGTCGCACGCAACGGCCTGCGCGTAGGTTTCCACCTTCTGGTCGGTGAAGAACAGGCCGAACATGGCGCCGACCTGGGTGGTCGTCACTGCCACGCCGGCCTCGGCGGCGGCGGCTTCCAGCCCGGCGCACAGGCGTGCAGCAGCAGCCCCCAGGCGATCATGGAAGCCCGGTTCCTGCACCAGTTCCAGCATCGCCAGGCCGGCGGCCATCGCCACCGGATTGCCGCTCAGCGTGCCCGCCTGGTAGATCGGGCCGGCCGGGGAAATCTGCGACATCAGCTCGCGGCGCCCGCCATAGGCACCCACCGGCATGCCGCCGCCGATGATCTTGCCGAAGGTGGTCAGGTCCGGAGTGACGCCGTAATGCGCCTGCGCGCCACCGAGGGCCACGCGGAAGCCGGTCATCACTTCGTCGAAGATCAGCACCGTGCCGTATTGCGTGCACAGCGCGCGCAGGTGCTGCAGGTAGCCCTCGCGCGGCGGGATGCAGTTGGCGTTGCCGACCACCGGCTCGATGATCAGGCCCGCGATGTGCTCGCCCTGTTCGGCGAACAGCGCGGTGGCCGCGTCGACATCGTTGTAGGGCAGGGTCAGGGTGAGTTCGCTCAGGCCAGCCGGCACGCCCGGCGAGGTCGGCACGCCCAGGGTCAGCATGCCGCTGCCGGCCTTGACCAGGAACGAGTCGCCGTGGCCGTGGTAGCAGCCTTCGAACTTGACGATGCGGCTGCGGCCGGTGGCGCCGCGCGCCAGCCGGATCGCCGACAGCGTGGCCTCGGTACCCGAATTGACCATGCGCACCATCTCGCAGGACGGCACCAGCCGGGTCAGCGTTTCAGCCATGGTGACCTCGGCTTCGCACGGCGCCCCGAAGGAAAGACCGTTGCCGATCGCCTGCTTGACCGCCTGGCGCACCGCGGTGTGGTTATGACCGACGATCATCGGGCCCCACGAGCCGACGTAATCGATGTAGCGGTTGCCGTCCACGTCGTACAGGTACGGACCATCGGCACGCTGCACGAAGAACGGTTCGCCACCGACCGACTTGAACGCACGTACCGGCGAGTTGACGCCGCCCGGCAGCAGTTTCTGGGCACGGGTGAACAGGGCGTGGGACTGGTCGTGGTTCATGCGGTCGTATCCTGGAAGCAAGCGAGATAAGCGTGCAGCGTGGCGACCGGGTCGGGCGCGGCGTACACGCTGCTGATGACGGCGACCAGATCGGCCCCGGCAGCGATGAGCGGTGTCACATTGTCCGGGCTCAGCCCGCCGATCGCCACCCGCGGCACGCCCAGTGCGGCGCTTTGCCGCAGCAGGTCCGGTGGGGCGCGGCGGGTGGTGGCCTTGCTGGTGCTGGGGAAGAAGGCCCCGAAGGCGACGTAGCTGGCGCCCGCGGCGACCGCACGCTCGGCCAGTGCCAGGGTGTCGTAGCAGGAGGCCCCGAGGAGGGCGTCGGGGCCGAGCAGGGCACGCGCGCGGGCGATATCGCCATCGTCCTCGCCCAGGTGCACACCAGCCGCGCCGACGGCCTGGGCCAGGGCCACGTCGTCATTGATGATCAGCGGCACCGCGTACTGCTGGCACAGGCCCTGCAGCGCAGCGGCCTGGGCGTGGCGCAGGGCGGCATCGGCGGTCTTGTTGCGGTACTGCAGCCAGGTTGCCCCGGCCGCCAGCAGCGGCGCGGTGCGCGCCAGCAATCGTGCGGTATCGGGCTCGTCGGGGGTGATGAGGTAGACGCCGCGGGGCGGCGTGGGGGCTGAAGCGTGATTCATCAATGGCTACCGGTAGCGCAACGGGAGTGGGACAATGAGCGCTGTCAGCTCTTGTCCTGCCGTGATTATCCGATGACCGACGCTACCGCCACCACCTTCCGCACCTGGATGTGCGTTGTCTGCGGCTTCCTGTACCGGGAAGAAGACGGGCTGCCGGAAGAGGGCATCGCCCCGGGCACGCGCTGGGAAGACATTCCCGAGACCTGGACATGCCCGGACTGCGGCGTGACCAAGGACGATTTCGAGATGGTCGAAGTCGACTGAGGCACCGCCGGGCATCGCCTCGCGGCCCCTTCAATGCAGGCGCGGCACCGCGCCGCCCAGCCCGACCAGCTTCTCGCGCACGAACTGCGCGTCGCTGGCCTTGGCATTGCGCTTGAGATACAGCCCCAGGTCATTGCGCGCGCCGGCCTCGTAGTCCAGCTGCAGGTAGGCCATGCCGCGATCACGCAGGGCATCGTCCTGTTCCGGGGCGAGCTTCAGCAGGCGATCGGCACTGCGCGCGGCGCGGTCCCATTCGCCACGTTCCACATACACACCGTGCAGGTTGCGCAGCATCCGCATCAGGATCGCGCGCGCCGGGGCCGGGTCCAGGATCTGCGCCAGCACGTCGTCGTCGGGCACTTCACCGCCAAGATGCGAGCGGGCGCGTTCGCGCAGTTCTTCCACACCGAGCGGGCGGCCCCCGTTGAACGGGTCCATCACCAGCACGCCGTCGTTGAGCGGCAGGCGCACCAGGAAATGCCCGGGGAAGGAGACCCCGTCCAGCGGGATGCCGAGCCGGCGCGAGACTTCCATCTGCACCAGCGCCAGCGAAATCGGGTTGCCCAGGCGGCGTTCGAAGACCTGGTTCAGATAGCTGTTGCGCGGGTCGTAGTACTCGCCGTGGTCGCCGCTGTAGCCCAGCTCGTCGAACAGGTGGCGGTTGACCGCGGCGATCTTCAGCGGCCACATGTCGATCGTGGCGATCTCGGTGCGCAGGTGGTCGGCGTGGCTCTGCAGGACCGCGTCATAGACGGCGGGGTCCAGGTCCGGGTACTCGTCCCGCGCGATCAGCAGCGCGGTCGGCAACAGCGGCAGCGCCTCGTCATCCAGCTCGGCCAGCGAATCCCACGTCGGCAATGTGATCTGCCCCTGCATGGGACAAGACTGGCGACAAACGCGCCGCGATTCAAGGGCGCAGCGCGTTTATCAGGACCCTTTTATTTACCGTCGGCGATGCCGGGCCCGAACTTCAGTTCGGTACCGTCCTTGAGCGCCATCTTTTCGGCCTGCCCGGCGTTGAGTTCCAGCACGTAACGGGCCGGGTCGCTGCTGGGGTAGGGCGGGCAACGGTCACCGGCCGAGCACGGCGGTACGTCGCGCTGCTGGCTGACCAGGCGGCGCTCGGCATCGAAGTAGAGGATGTCCAAGGGGATCTTGGTGTTCTTCATCCAGTACGCCTGCAGCTCCTCGCGTTCGTGGATGAACAGCATGCCGTGGTCGTCGGGCATCTGGTCACGGAACATCAGCCCGCGGGCGCGGGTATCGTCGTTGGTGGCCAGTTCAACGTGGTAACGGTTGCCGTCCAGTTCCACCCAGTGACGGGCGTTGGTGCTGGCACAGCCGGCCAGGGTGAACAGCAGGAGCAGGGGCAGCAGGCGCAGCAGGGACATGGGCGTACCTCGTTGGGGCAGCCGGCGCGGGCGCCGGCCACGGGGGTCAGATCACGATCGGCGGTTCACCGCCGATGATCACCACATCGGCCGGGCGGCGTGCGAACAGGCCGACGCTGACCACGCCCGGCAGCTGGTTGAGCTCGCGCTCCAGCTTGACCGGATCGGTGATCTCCAGGTGGTGGATGTCCAGGATCACGTTGCCGTTGTCGGTGACCACGCCCTCACGCCAGGCCGGCTGGCCGCCGGTCATGTCCATGATGCGGCGGGCGACCAGGCTGCGTGCCATCGGGATCACTTCCACCGGCAGCGGGAACCTGCCCAGCACCTTGACCTGCTTGCTCGGGTCGATGATGCACACGAAGCGGTCGCTGGCCTCGGCGATGATCTTCTCGCGGGTCAGCGCGGCACCGCCGCCCTTGATCAGGTTCTTGTTGCCGTCGCATTCGTCGGCGCCGTCCACATACAGCGAAAGGTTGCCGGTGTGGTTGAGCTCGAGCACCTCGATGCCGTGCTGCTTCAGGCGCGCGGTGCTCTGGTCCGAGCTGGAGACGGCGCCCTTGATGCGGTGCTGGATCCTGGCCAGGGCGTCGATGAAGTAGGCGACGGTGGAGCCGGTACCGACTCCGACGATCATGCCGTCTTCGACGTATTCGATGGCTTTTTCAGCGGCCAGGCGCTTGGCTTCGGACATGGCGGGCAACTCGTTGAGGAAAGGGGGTCAGTGCTTTTCCAGCGACAGCAGCAGCTTCCACTGCGCGGCGGTCACCGGGAGGATCGAGAGGCGGTTGCCGCGCGCGGTCAGCGGGAACCCTTCGCCCAGCGCATCGGCGTGCAGCTTGATCTCGTCCAGCGAAATGGTGTCGCGCAGTTTGCGCTCGAAAGCCACGTCCACCAGCATCCAGCGCGGTTCTTCACGGGTCGCCTTGGGGTCGTAGTAATCCGATCCGGGATCGAACTGGGTGTCGTCCGGGTAGGCCTCGCTGGCCACCGTGGCCAGCCCGACGATGCCCGGCACCTTGGTGTTGGAGTGGTAGAACATCACCCCGTCGCCGACCTTCATGCCGTCGCGCAAGAAATTGCGCGCCTGGTAGTTGCGGACGCCGTTCCAGGGCTCACGGCCCACGCGCTGCAGATCATCGATGGAAAAGGCGTCCGGTTCGGACTTCATCAGCCAGTAGCGCTTGCGTGCGGTCATGCGTGGATTTATCGCGGTAGGTAACGGCCATCGGCCGCTACGGGAACAAGGGTGGTCGCTTCGGTGCAGATCGCATCCACCCCGACGTCCCACGGTTGGACCGGCAGGTCATCGACCTGCTGGACCGAGAAGCCGACCCCGACCAGCCACGGTGGCGCCGGGCGCTGGTGGCGGAATGCGAAGCTGCGATCATACCAGCCGCCTCCCATGCCCAGCCGGCGGCCCTGCGCGTCGAAACCGACCAGCGGCGCCACGACCAGCGCCATGTGTTCCGGCGCGAGGGTGTCGTCCAGCGCAAGGTCGGGCTCGGGAATGCCGAAGCGGTTGGTGGTCAGGGCCTGCCCAGGGCGCCACGGCGCGAAGCGAAGCGTCTTCCCGTGCAGGACCGGCAGGCAATAGGTCACGCCGGCGGGCACCTGCATCTGCCAACGGTGCAGCGCGATCTCGCCATCCATCGCCCAGTAACCGGCGACATTGCCCTGGGTCGGGGCGAACGGCAGTGCAAGCAGCGCATCGGCCAGATGGTCAGCGGCGGCCAAGCGCACGGCGGCGGGGAGATCACGGCGGCGTTGGCGCAGCTGCTGGCGCAGTGCGGAGCGCGGGTCGGTCATGCCTGGGTCCGGAGCGTGCGGGGAAGGCGGATAAAACAAGAGCGACGTCCCAAGGGAACGCCGCTCTTGCTGGAATATTGCATTCTCCGCCGTGACGATGCATGCGAAACGACCTTGAACCCGGGGTTCAAGTGGGTACGCTGGGGTTCCATCGGGCTTCCCGCTACAAGGCGGACTTGCACTCCCGGCGCCGTCGCGCACCCGTGGTCGTAATTAAGGGACAAGGCGAATGTTTGCACACGCCGTCGTTCACAGCAGAGAACGCGACGAGGATTATAGCCCTCTTGGGCGATTCGACCAGTCCGTTCGTCGGTCGAATTGCACATCAATTCAGATCGATGAAGGCCATGCGATGCACTTGTGCAATCGAGCATGCCGTGGAACCTGTCGCGTGGATCAGCCGCCGTTGTCGAAGGCGCGGTCCAGCCGGCGGTTGAGATCGCCCAGCGTCTGCTGCAGCGCGATCGCCTGCCGGGCATGCTCATCGCGCAGCTGCTGCAGTTCGTGGGCCAGGTTCAACGCGGCCAGGACGGCGACGCGGTCGACCGCGGCCATCCGGTTGCTGCCACGGATCTCGCGCATCTTGGCGTCCAGCAGCCGGGCGGCGGCGGTCAGGCTCTCGCGTTCCTCGGCGCCCACGCCCACCGTGTATTCACGATCCAGGATGCGGACACTGACCGGTTCGGTCTGGCTCATGTGTGCTGCTCCAGGGATTTGAGGCGGGTGATCATCGCTTCGACCCGGGAGCGGGCCTGCTCGTTCTTGGCCAGCAACTGGGAGCGCTCGGCCACCAGCTGCTCCTGCTGATGGCGCAGGCTGCGGTTCTCGTCGGCCAGGCGCTGGTTGCGCTCAAGCAACGCCTCCACGCGGGCGGCGAAGGCCTGCAACTGGGCGATGGCGTCGGCGGGTTCCATGACCGGCACGATAGGCAAGGGCGGATGGGGCGGTCAAGCGAATAATCACGGGGGCTGCGGGCCGCCCGGCCGGCGAGCCGGGACCCGGGCGGGGGGAGGACCACCGCAACCCGGCGGACACGGGTGGATTGCTACACTGTGGCGCTCACAAACCGTAGCCTCAAGATGACCGAACTCCCGAGTGTCGACGACGTAAACCAGGCCAGCCAGGCCTTGGGCCTGGGCGCCAGCGCCGCTGAACTGCACGGCGGCCTGTGCGGCTGGCTGTCCGCCGGCGGTGCGCCGGTGCGTGAATGGCCGGCCCGCGTGCTGGCCGATGACAACCTGCCCACCCCGGCCGAAGGTGACGCCCTGGCGCGCCTGCTCGATGCCAGCGTGGCGCAGCTGGAAGACCGCGATTTCGCCTTCGAACTGCTGCTGAGCGATGCCAGCGACACCGCTGCACAGGCCGATGCGCTGTTCACCTGGGCACGTTCGTTCCTGGGCGGCTTCGGGCTGGGCTCGGGCCAGAACCGCCCGGCCCTGTCCGAAGAGGGCGATGAAGCCCTGACCGATCTGGCCAAGCTGGCCCAGGCCTCCAGCGAAGACTTCGAAAGCGGCAACGACGATGACGAAGACGCGCTGGCCGAGATCGAAGAGTTCATCCGCGTGGCAGTGCTGCTGCTGCACGGCGACTGCGTCATGGCGGCGCGCCATCGGCAGCGCCTGAACTGAGATGGATATCCGGCAGCTGACCGGCATCTCCGCCGCCGAATACACCCGCCGCCGCCAGCAGTTGATGGAGATGGCCGGCGACGACGCGATCCTGGTGCTGCCGGCCGCCGCCGAGCGGGTGCGCAGCCTGGATACGCATTATCCGTTCCGGCAGGACTCGGATTTCTGGTACCTGAGCGGCTTCCCGGAACCGGAGGCCGTGCTGGTGCTGATTCCAGGCCGCCGCCATGGCGAGGTGATCCTGTTCTGCCGCGAGCGCGATGCCGACCGCGAAGCCTGGGATGGCGCGCGTGCCGGCCAGGAAGGCGCGGTCTCGCAGTACGGCATGGATGATGCGTATCCGATCGACGATCTGGACGACATCCTGCCCGGCCTGCTGGAAGGGCGCTCGCGGGTGTACTACCACTTCGGTCGCGATGCCGAGTTCGATCTCAAGCTGATCGGCTGGGTCAACCGCGTCCGCTCGCAGGTGCGGCACGGCGCGCAGCCGCCGCACGAATTCCTGGAACTGGGTCACCTGCTGCACGAACAGCGGCTGTTCAAATCGACCGCCGAAATCGCGTTGATGCAGCACGCCGCCGACATCAGTGTGCAGGCGCACCGTGCCGCGATGCATGTCGCGCGGCCGGGCATCCACGAGTACGAACTGCAGGCCGATCTGGAGCGGGTGTTCCGCGCCAATGACGCGTGTGCGGCGTACAGCAGCATCGTCGGTGCCGGTGCCAACGGCTGCATCCTGCATTACCGCGACAACAACGCGCGCGCGCAGGACGGCGATCTGGTCCTGATCGATGCTGGCGCCGAGTACCGCGGCTATGCCAGCGACATCACCCGCACCTTCCCGGTCAACGGCCGCTTCACCGCCGAGCAGCGCGCGCTGCATGACCTGGTCGGTGCGGCGCAGGCGGCGGCACTGGTCCAGGCACGCCCGGGCAATGCGTATGAGGCCGGTCATCTGGCCGCGGTGGAAACCTTGACCGAAGGCCTGCTGCGGCTGGGCCTGCTCAAGGGCACGCTGGAAGAGAACATCGCCGAAGCGCACTACCAGCGTTTCTATCGGCACAAGACCGGGCACTGGCTCGGCCTGGACGTGCACGACGTCGGCGATTACCGCCTGGCAGGGGATTCGCGGATGTTGGAGCCGGGCATGGTGTTCACCATCGAACCGGGGCTGTACGTCTCACCGGATGACCGCAGCGTGGAAGCGCGCTGGCGCGGTATCGGCATTCGTACCGAAGATGATGTGCTGATCACCGAGGAGGGCCATCAGGTGCTGACCGCTGCACTGGCGCGCAGTGCCGATGAGATTGAAGAGGAAATGGCCAAGCGCTGATCCGCTTCAGGGTAGAGCCCCCCATGGGGGGCTGGGAGTCCTGTCGAGGTGGTCCGCAGCCACCTCTGGCGTGGCGTTACAGGCTGCCGAGGCGCCGGCCAGCGGCCGGCACTACCGCGATGCCGCGCAGGTACCGACCGTGGGTCGGTACCTGCATCGCCGCTCAGCTCGCCGCGGCGAACACCGGGCGGGTCAGGTTGTCGGCATCGCCCCCGGTGCACAGCACCTCGTCTTCGATGCGCACACCGCCATACGGACGGAAGAAGTCCACCCGGTCCCAGTTGATGCTGGCCGCGTTGCCGGCCTGCTTCACTTCGTCCAGCAGCATGTCGATGAAGTACACGCCCGGCTCGATGGTGACCACCATGCCCGGCTCCAGCACGCGGGTCATGCGCAGGTACGGGTGACCCTGCGGGCGCTCGATGCGGCCACCGCGGTCGCTGGCCGCAAAGCCGGCCACGTCATGCACCTGCAACCCGATCAGATGGCCCAGGCCGTGCGGGAAGAACGCCGCGCTCACACCGGTGGCCAACGCCGCTTCCGGCGATACGTTGAGCACGCCGAAATCCTTCAGGATGCCCATGAGCGACAGGTGCGCGTCGATGTGCAGCTGCTTGTAATCCACGCCGGCACGCACACCGGCCCCCATCTGCTGCTGGGCAGCGTCCACCGCGTCGATCAGGGCCTGGAACTCGTCATGGCCGCTGGCCGCATAGGTGCGGGTTATGTCGCTTGCGTAGCCGTGGGCGCTGGCACCGGCGTCGATCAGGAAGCTGCGCAGCGGGGTCGGCGCGCTGCGACCCAGGTCGGTGTAGTGCAGCACGGCGGCATGTTCGTTGAGGCCGATGATGTTGCCGTACGGCAGTTCATTGGCATCCTGGCCGACCGCGCGGCAGTACGCCATGTGGATCTCGAATTCGCTGGCGCCGGCGCGGAAGGCGGCTTCGGCGGCACGGTGACCGCGCACGCCCAGCCGCTGCGCTTCGCGCATCAAGGCGATTTCATACGGGGTCTTGTAGCCGCGCTGCCAATCCAGGTAATCGATGACCGGCGCCGGGTTGTTCGGCACGAACGCACCCAGCGCGCTCTGCGGTTCGCCGAGGATCGCGCAGCGGGCGGCATCCTTGGGCAGCAGCGCCAGCGCATCGTCGGGCGTGCGGATGATCTCGATGTCGACATGCTCGACCCACCAGCCATTCGGCGCATCCGGCACCACATGCCAGTAATCGAACGGCTGGTAGAAAATCACTTTCGGGCGCTGGCCCGGGGTGTATACCAGCCAGCTGTTGGGCAGCTTGGTCAACGGCAGCCAGGCTTTGAAGTTCGGGTTCACCGCGTACGGGTAATCGCGATCGTCGAAGGCCTGGTAATGCAGGGTGCCGCTGGGGATCACCAGATGATCGAAACCGCCACGGGCCAGCGCCTCGTCGGCGCGCTGGCGCATCACGCTGGCGTGGTGGGAATACAGGGCGCCGAGGTCTGGCTGGTTCATGGCAGGAAGCTCACTGGCAGTGCGGAATGCAGCCCTAGATTCTGCCGCAATCCGCTGGCGGGTGCTGTGCCGGAACCGGCGCTCAGACTGCCGAAGTTTCCTCGGCGATCCAGTGGCGCAACTGCTCGCGTGCATCGCGTGCCAGGGTCAGGAAGCGGAAGCCCACCCAGGCCTGGCCGGGGGCATGGGTCTGCTCGCTCCACAGCAGGTGCACGCCCACGTCGATCAGCAGCGGCTGCCCCTGCGGACCGGGAATGGTGAACTGCAGCTGGTACAGCGCATCGTCCTGCATCGGCACCGAGGCCAGCATCAGCATGCCGGTCTCGGAGACATTGCCGAGCCGGCCGATCACGGTCTCGGCCATCAGGTCGGTGACGGGCACCAGCTCGGTCACCTGGCGACGCGGCGCGCGGCGGGTATCGGGCGTGGTCATTCGGCGTTCTCCGCAGGGCTGCCGGCCAGCGAGCGCAGCGTGCGCAGGGTGGCCTGCCAGGCGCGGTCGATCAGCCGCCCCTTGTCTTCGGTGACGATCCGCACCTGCCCATGCGCCATGAGACGTGCCAGTGCGTCCAGCGAGTGCTCGCCAACCTTCTGCCCGCGCTGATTGACGAACAGGGCGTTGTCGGTGATCAGGCTGTACCACGACAGCCGTTGACGGCGCACATCGCCCTGCTGGTTGGTGGTGAACTCGAACCAGGTGCCGAACGGCAGGGTGCGCAGCTGGCGGTAACAGTCGTCTTCGGCGGTGCTGCGCGCGAGCGGGGCGACCTTGCGCGGGTCGCCGGCATCGGCCTGCTCGCCCAGCCGGGTGCGTGCACGCAGGCGTGCGGTGAGCTCGGTGCGCGAGCTGCTGTCATCCTCGCCGCCCGGCGTGGACAGGCGCCGCGCGATCGCGGCGGCCTCATCCTGGTGATAGCCGACCTGCAGCAAAGCGGACTCGACCTCGTTGCCCAGTGCGTCATCGCGCGCGGCGGCGCCCGGCGCCAGGCAGGTCACCTCGGCGATCCGGGCGGTTTCCTGCTGGCGCTGCTGCCACTGCGGCGAGGTCTCGCCGTTGCGCAGCAGGGTCAGGGTCAGCACATCCGACCACGCCTGTTTGAGCAGCGCCTGCACGAAACGTGGCGGCGCGGCCTGTGCGCACAGCTGCTCCATGCTGGTGCTGGCCTGCTGCTTGGCTGCTTCCAGGCGTTCCTTGCCGCGTGCCGCCTCGACATGCCGGCGCTCGGCCAGTTCGGCCTTGTGGGCCAGTGCGCGGAAGTGCTGCTGGATCTCCTCGTTGGCGGTGTCGAACACCGCCACATCGCCGTCGTAGTCGTTGACGACCTGATCGACGGCGAGGCCGAGCTTCTGCACCAGCTGCGGGTCCACGTCCTCTTCGCCCAGCCAGTTGGCGCCGGCCTCGGCCACCGCATTGAGCAGTTCGCGCGCGGGGTGCTGGTCGCGCACGAAGAAAGCCGGGTCGGACAGGGCGGCGCGGGCGACCGGCACCTGCAGGCGGGTCAGCAGGTCGGCGGACACGGCATCGGGCCGCACCTCACGTTGAATCTGCCCGTACAGCATGTCGAGCAGATCGAAGGTATCGCTGTCCTTGACGGTCAGGGCGGCCTGCGCGCCATGGTCGGCACGGACCTGGGCGAGCAGGGCGTTGTGCAGGTCGGCCATGCTGCGGCGGGCCCCGCCGGGCGCGATCGCCTGGCTCTGCAGTTTGGCCAGGGTGGCATGCACGGCCTCGGCGGGAACGGCCAGCGCTGCGGGAACGTCGGGGGCGAGAAACGCGTTGTCGGCGGCGGGCGTGGGCGCCCCGGTTGTCGCGGCGACGGCCTGCGCGGCCATGGCGTTGCCGCCGGGCACGGTGCCGGCGGCGTGCGCCTGGCGGGCGGCACCGAGCAACTGGTGCAGGGCCGACATCGCCGGTGCACCGAGATCGGTTGCCGCAGGCGGGACGCTGTTGGCCGGCGCCGATGCAGACGCGGAGGCCGCTGGACCTGGCGCTGCGGCGTCACCGTTGGGTGCGCCATGGGCCGGCCCAGCGGCCGGCGGCGCCATCGCCTCCTGGGTCATCGCGGCCCAGCCGGTGCTCGGGGCACTGCCATTCCAGCCGGTCAGTGGCCGTGCGGCGGCCCCACCGCGGGCCCCCGGCAGGCCGCGCTCGGGCCCGGTGATGATCCGGCGCGTGGTGGCCGAGCGTGCCAGATACGGGGTGTACACCAACCCGGGCAGCACGCCTTCGTGCGCGAGCAGGATGTTGGCGCGCTCCAGCAGTTCGCCCAGTCGTTCCAGCAACTGGCGGTCGAACACGCGGTACAGCGCCAGCTGCGTCTCCAGCCCGAGCCCGAACTGCTGGCCGAGCTCGCGCACGATCCGGCACAGTGCCTGCGGTCCGAACGGCAGGTCATCCACATCGAACGCCGGGCCGGCGGCCAGCACGCCAAAGCGTTGCCCGAGCAGTTGCAGGGGCGTGGCCGAGCGCTGGGCTTCGCGGCGGATGATGTCCACCAGGACGATGTCGCGGTCCACGTCGGTGTCGTTGACCAGGGTCAGGGTGGTGGCCGACACGGACACCTCGGTCGGGACGATGCGCTGGGTGTGGCGCGGGCCGCGCAGGGTGGCCAGGCTGTCGCCCAATGCGCCCAGGAAACGCGGGCCGAACTGCGCGTTGACCTCATGCAGCTGGCGGGCCTGGGCGAAGATGTCGGCCTGGATCTGGCTGTTGCGTGCGCGCTCGGCGTCGCGGAACAGCTCGCGCTCCAGCTCCACGATGGTCAGCTTGAGCGGCGCGGTGAGGGTCTGCACCGCCAGCCCGTGCAGCGCGGCCAGCAGGCGGCGCACGCGCGGCGGCGCGGCCACGTCCGCAAAGCGGGTCATGTCGGGCTGGGACGACGAAGGTGCGGGCGCAGACATCCGATGTTCTTCCAGCTCCCCTGAGAACACGGAATCTAACGGTTTCGCCCGGTCCCTGCCAGAAGCGACACGCTCGGGGTGGTGCTGGCGCCGGCCAGCGGCCGGCACGGCGCTCAGGGCAGGAACAGCTCGACGACGTCGTTGGTGAAGCGCCGGCCCAGTTCGGTCGGCGTGGCGCGATCCCCGGTGACGGTCATCCAGCCCTTGGCGACGGCGACACCCAGCGGCGTGGCGATCTGCGCGCGGTCCAGGCCGGTGCGCGATTCGAAATCCTTCAGGCCGAAGCCCTCATGCAGGCGCAGCAGGTTGAGCATGTACTCGAACGGCAGGCGATCGGCGCTGATCACGTCGTCGCCGCCGATCGAGGCCAGGGTACCGGCGGTGTCCATGAAGGTCTGCGGGTGCTTGTGCTTCCAGCGGCGCAGCACGTGCTGTTCGGCACCGCTGCTGATCTTGCCGTGCGCACCGGCGCCGATGCCCAGGTAATCGCCGAAACGCCAGTAATTGAGGTTGTGCTGGCTCTGCCGGCCGGGTTTTGCGTAGGCGCTGACTTCGTACTGCGCGTAGCCGGCCTCGGCCAGCAGGCGCTGGCAGTGCTCCTGGATGTCCCACGCCGAATCTTCGTCGGGGATGCCCTGCGGCGGCCGTGCGAAGAACACCGTGTTCGGCTCCAGCGTGAGCTGGTAGTGCGACATATGCGTGGGCTGCAGCGCGAAGGCGCTCTCCAGATCATGCTCGGCCTGGGCCAGCGTCTGCTGCGGCAGCGCGTACATCAGGTCGATATTGAAGTTGTCGTAGCCGGCGTCCTGCGCCAGCTTCACCGCCCGCTCGGCCTCGCCACTGTCGTGGATGCGGCCCAGGCGCTTGAGCGCCTCGTCGTTGAAGGTCTGGATCCCGAAGCTGATCCGGTTCACCCCGGCCGCGCGGTAGCGGTCGAAACGGCCATGCTCGGCGGTGCCCGGGTTGGTTTCCAGGGTCACCTCCAGGTTGGGCGCGAAGCGCAGCCGGGCCGAGGCGGCCTGCAGGAAGCGGTCGATCGCTTCGGGCGGGAACAGGCTCGGCGTCCCGCCACCGAAGAACACGCTGCTCACCACCCGGCCCCAGACCAGCGGCAGGTCCTGGTCCAGGTCGCGGATCAGGGCGTCGATGTAGGCGTCGAACGGCAGTTCGCCCTTGGCCGCGTGCGAGTTGAAATCGCAGTACGGACATTTGCGCACGCACCACGGCAGATGCACATACAGCGCCAGCGGCGGCGTCACCAGCCGCGGCGCGGGGTCGTGATCGCCGGAGCAGGCTTCGCCGGGCAGGTGGGAGCAGTGGTCGTGTGACATCAGAGCAGGGCAGGCAGTTTCTGCTTGAGCAGCTGCAGGGCTTTGGCGCGGTGGCTCATCGCATTTTTCAGATCCGGCGCCATTTCGGCGGCGGTCTGGGCCAGCACCGGGTCCAGGAACAGCGGGTTGTAGCCGAAGCCGTGGCTGCCACGCAGCTCATCGATGATCACGCCTTCCCAGCTGCCTTCGCAGATCAGCGGCTGCGGATCATCGGCATGGCGCAGCAGCACGATCACCGCATAGAAGCGGGCCGTGCGGCGTTCGGCCGGCACCTCGCGCAGCGCCTCCAGCAGTTTGGCGTTGTTGGCTGCATCGTTGGTCGGGCTACCGGCATAGCGCGCGCTGTACAGGCCGGGCGCGCCATCGAGCGCGTCCACGATCAGGCCCGAGTCATCCGCCAGTGCGGGCAGGCCGGTGCTCTGGCAGGCATGACGCGCCTTGATCAAGGCGTTCTCGACGAAGGTCAGGCCGGTTTCCGGCACGTCGCTGACGCCCAGTGCGCCCTGCGCCACGATCTCCAGCGGCAGGCCGCCGAGCATGGCCTGCAGTTCCTTCAGTTTGCCGGCGTTGCCGCTGGCCAGGACCAGTTTCATTGCTTGGGCTCCAGCAGGTCCCACGTGTTGCCGTACAGATCGCGGAACACCGCGACCGTCGCGTAGACCTCCTCGCGTGGGGTTTCGAGGAAGGTCACGCCACGCGCGGTCATCGCCGCGTGGTCGCGCCAGAAATCATCGGTGTTCAGGAAGAAGCCGACCCGGCCACCGGTCTGGTTGCCGATCCGCGCCCGCTGTTCATCATTGCTGGCACGCGCCAGCAGCAGCGCCGCCGCGTTTCCGTCGGCCGGCCCGACCACCACCCAGCGCTTGTCGCCCTGGTCGATGTCCTGGAGCAGGCTGAAGCCCAGGGCGCCGGTATACCAGGCGATCGCCTCGTCGTAGTCGGCCACCACCAGGGTGGTCAGGGCGATGCGACGGTTCATGCCTGGGCCAACGCCGCCTGCTGGGCGGCGAACAGATCCTTGATGCCCTTTTCAGCAAGCACCAGCAGCGCGTCCAGTTCATCGCGGCGGAAGGCATGGCCTTCGGCGGTGCCCTGCAGTTCGATGAAACCGCCGCCGTCGTTCATCACGACATTCATGTCGGTATCGCAATCGCTGTCTTCGGCGTAATCCAGATCCAGCACCGGGGTGCCGCGGTACACGCCGACCGACACCGCCGCGACGGCGCCGAAGATCGGGTTGCGCTTGATGTCGCCGCGCTTGATCAGGAAGTTCACGGCATCCACCAGGGCCACGTAGGCGCCGGTGATCGCCGCGGTGCGGGTGCCGCCGTCGGCCTGCAGCACGTCGCAATCGAGTGTGATGGTGCGCTCGCCGAGCGCGCCGCGGTCGATGCAGGCGCGCAGGGTGCGGCCGATCAGGCGCTGGATCTCCAGCGTGCGGCCACCCTGCTTGCCGCGGGCGGCTTCGCGGTCGTTACGGGTGTGGGTTGAACGCGGCAGCATGCCGTACTCGGCGGTCACCCAGCCTTCGCCTTTGCCACGCAGGAAACCCGGTACGCGGTTTTCCACGCTGGCCGTGCACAGCACGCGGGTCTCGCCGAAGCTGACCAGGACCGAGCCCTCGGCGTGACGGGTGAAGGCGCGCTCGATGCGCACTTCGCGCAGCTGGTCGGCCTGGCGGCCACTGGGACGGGAATCAGTCATGCTCAAGTTCCGATAAGACGGGGGATGCGGGACCGCGCCCGGGCCGGGGACCGGCGGGCGAGGAGGCTCCAAGGGGACCGCTAGGGTACCATTTGCACTTTGAGAGCACCGGAAACCCGCATGATTCGAAGCATGACCGCCTATGCCAACGGCGAGCGCGCCACCCGCTGGGGCACGCTGGCCTGTGAGCTGCGCTCGGTCAACCACCGGTTCCTGGAGGTCGGCGTGCGCCTGCCCGAAGAACTGCGTGCGTTGGAGCCGCAACTGCGCGAGCGCGTCGCTTCGCGCTGCAGCCGCGGCAAGATCGATCTGGTCATGCGCCTGCGTGCGCCGGAGGTCACCGGTGCGCTGGTGGTCAACGATGCACTGCTGGGCCAGCTCGGCGAGCTGGCGACCCGGTTGTCCTCGGGCTTCCCGAGCCTGCAGGTGAGCTTCACCGAACTGCTGCAGATGCCGGGCGTGATGCAGGGCGAGGCCGTGGATGCCGCCGCGCTGCATGCCGAGGCCCTGGCCCTGCTGGATACGGCGCTGGACGGCTTCGTGGCCGCGCGTGAGCGTGAAGGCGACAAGCTGGCCACCGCGATCCAGGAGCGCGTGGACAGCATCGAGCGCATCGCCGCCGAGGTCACCACCCTGATCCCGCTGATCCGCGAGGGCCAGCGCACCAAGCTGGCCGCCCGCCTGGCCGACCTGCCGCACCCGGTCGATCCCGGCCGGGCCGAGCAGGAGCTGGTCATGTGGCTGCAGAAGCTGGACGTGGATGAGGAGCTGGATCGCCTGGGCAGCCACATCGCCGAGATCCGCCGCGTCTTCAAGCAGCGCGAGCCGGTCGGCCGCCGCCTGGACTTCCTGCTGCAGGAGTTCAACCGCGAGGCCAACACGCTGGGCTCCAAATCGGTGGACAGCCGCACCTCCAACGCCGCCGTCGAGCTGAAGGTGCTGATCGACCAGATCCGCGAACAGGTGCAGAACATCGAATGAGCAGCCAGATCCCGCCCGTCGGCGCGCCTGCGCGCGGCACCCTGTACATCGTGGCCGCGCCCTCCGGGGCCGGCAAGAGCAGCATCGTCAACGCCACCCTGGCCCGCGACCCGCAGATCGCCCTGTCGATCTCGTTCACCTCGCGCGCCACCCGCCCGGGTGAAATCAACGGCGAGCACTACCACTTCGTCAGCGCCGAGGAGTTCGAGCGGATGATCGCCGCCGGCGACTTCTTCGAGCATGCCTGGGTGCATGGCGACTGGAAGGGCACCGCGCGGCAGTCGGTCGAGCCGCAGCTGTCGGCTGGCCAGGACGTGCTGCTGGAGATCGACTGGCAGGGGGCCCAGCAGGTGCGCCAGCTGGTCCCGGGCACGGTCACCGTGTTCATCCTGCCGCCATCCAAGCAGGCGCTGCAGGACCGGATGCGCAAGCGCGGGCAGGACAGCGAGGCGGTGATCGCCCAGCGCCTGGCCGCCGCACGTGAAGAGATGCTGCACTTCAACGACTTCGACTACGTGATCGTCAACGAGGTTTTCGAGACCGCAGTGGACGAGCTGTGCGCGATCTTCACGGCCAGCCGCCTGCGCCGGGAGGCCCAGAAGGTCCGCCACGCGGGCCTCATCCAGGCCCTGCTGACCCAGGACCCGGCCACAACTGACTGATTCTCAACGGGGTGCTAGCCGGTTGGCTTGATTTTGTCCAGCCCTGGCCGGTACAATCCGTCCCCTTTCCCTCATTCGATTGAGCAGCCCTCACCGGCTGCCGGGAGCCCGCATGGCCCGCATCACCGTAGAAGATTGTCTGGAAGTCGTGAACAACCGTTTCGAACTGGTCATGATGGCGTCCAAGCGCGCCCGTCAGCTGGCCAATGGCGTCCAGGCCACCCTGGACAACAGCGAAACCGAAGACAAGCCGACCGTGCTGGCGCTGCGCGAAATTGCCGCCCGCAAGATCGACAACGCCCTGATCGACGAAGTCGAGAAGGCCGAGCGCGAGCGTGCCGAGCGTGAAGCACTGGAATGGGCCGCTGCCGAAGTCGTCGCCGACGAAGACATGTCCAAGAACGACGACTGATCGCCTCGCGCGTCCGTTGTTGTTGCTGCCAACAGCCCGCCTTTCGGCGGGCTGTTTCGTTTGGGTGGCCGGTGGATCCGGTTCGCGCGTGTTGTTGCAGGTGAAACTCCCTGTTCAGGGGTTTGCCGATATCACGCCGCTGGCATAGTCTTTGAGCATGAACCCAGGCCCCACTGCCAAGGTCGCCACGCCCGCCGGCGCGGCCGTACCCGACTATGTCCTCCAGCTTGAGCGCGCAGCGCACTATCTGCCGCCCGACCAACTGCCGCTGCTGCGCCGCGCCTGGGAAGTAGGCGCCGCCGCGCATGCCGGCCAGACCCGCAAGTCGGGCGAGCCCTACATCACCCATCCGGTCGCCGTGGCCCAGGTGCTGGCCGAGCTCGGCCTGGACGTGGAGGCGCTGATCGCGGCGATCCTGCACGACACCATCGAAGACACCCCGCTGACCCGCGAGGAGCTGGCCGCCGAATTTGGCGAGGCCGTGGCCGAGCTGGTCGACGGCGTCACCAAGCTGGACAAGCTGAAGTTCCGCGACCGCCAGGAAGCGGCCGCCGAGAGCTTCCGCAAGATGCTGCTGGCGATGTCGCGCGACCTGCGCGTGATCATGATCAAACTGGCCGACCGCCTGCACAACATGCGCACGCTGGGCGCGCAGAGCCGCGAGGCGCGGGGCCGGATCGCGCGCGAAACGCTGGAGATCTACGCCCCCATCGCGCAGCGGCTGGGCATGAGCCTGGTCAAGAGCGAGCTGCAGAACCTGGGTTTCAAGGCGCTGTATCCGTGGCGCCACGCGATCCTGGAAAAGCACATCCGCAGCCAGCCGGTGGTCCGCCGCGAGGCGATGGCGCAGGTGGAAGTGCAGTTGAGCCAGCGCCTGGCCAAGGAAGGGCTGGAGCACCGCCTGGTCAGCCGCATCAAGACGCCCTGGAGCATCTACAACAAGATGCGCGACGAGAACAAATCCTTCGATCAGGTGATGGATGTGTTCGGGTTCCGGTTGGTGGTGCGCAATGTGCCCAACTGTTATCACGCGCTGGGCTCGGTGCATGCCACCTTCAAGCCCCTGGATGGGCGCTTCCGCGATTTCATCGCGATCCCCAAGGCCAATGGCTACCAGTCACTGCACACGGTGCTGTTCGGGCCCTACGGCTCGCCGATCGAGGTACAGATCCGCACCGAAGAAATGGACCTGATCGCCGAGCGCGGCGTGGCCGCGCATTGGACGTACAAGTTCGGTGGCGATTCGCCCAACAGCGCGCAGAGCCGTGCACATGCGTGGATCGTGGAGTTGATCGATTCGCAGCGGGCTGCGGGCTCGTCGCTGGAATTCCTGGACAACGTCAAGGTGGACCTGTTCCCGGACGAGGTCTATCTGTTCACGCCCAAGGGCAAGATCCTGGCGCTGCCGCGCAATTCCACCGCGCTGGATTTCGCCTATGCGGTGCATACCGATGTGGGCAACATGGCCGTGGCCTCGCGCGTGGACAAGAAACTGGTGCCGCTGCGCACCAAGCTGGTCAGCGGCCAGACGGTGGAAGTGATCACCGCGCGTTCGGCCACGCCCAAGCCGCAGTGGCTGGAGTTCGTGGTCAGTTCCAAGGCGCGCACGGCGATCCGTCATCAGCTCAAGCAGCTGGAGCACGAGGACGCGGTGCAGCTGGGCCATCGCATGCTGGACCGCGCGCTGGAGGCAATGGACAGCTCGCTGGAGCGGTTGCCGAAGGGGCGCCTGGATGCGTTCCTGGCCGAACACCGCTACCCCCGCCTGGAGGCCCTGCTGGCCGAAGTGGCGTTGGGCAACTGGATGCCGAACCAGGCCGCGCAGGCGTTGATGGCGTATGCCGAGCTGCGCGGTGGGGCGCACTCGAAGCATTCGCAGGAGAAGATCCTGATCAACGGTAGCGAGCGCGGGGTGGTGAGCTTCGCGAATTGTTGTCAGCCGATTCCGGGCGACGACATCATGGGCTACCACACGGCCGGCAAGGGCATCGTGGTGCACCGTCTGGATTGCCCGAACCTGGCCGAGCTGCGCAAGTCGCCGGAGCGCTGGGTGCCGATCGGGTGGGATACGACGGTGTCGGGCGATTACGATACGTCGTTGATCGTGGAAGTGGAGAACGGGACCGGCGTGCTGGCGCAGTTGGCGGCGGCGATCGCGCAGAGCCATTCCAACATCGAGCGGGTGGATTATCTGGACCGCGATTTCAATGCGGCGGTGCTGTGCTTCAACGTGCAGGTGCGTGACCGGAACCATCTGGCTGAAGTGATGCGGCGTCTGCGGCGGTTGTCGGTCGTGCAATCGGTCCGCAGGCAGTAAACCGCGTTCAGTACGACAACGGTCGGCTCTACCATGGCGTTTGGCTTCGATATCGGCTTCGACCGCGGCGTCGGCTGCGCGGGTCCGGCGGTACAATGGAGGCCCCCTATTTGTTCCCTGGAGCTCCCATGTCCCGTCAGATCATTACCAGCGCCAACGCCCCGGCGGCCATCGGTCCGTATTCGCAGGCCGTGCGTGCGGGCAATACCGTGTATTTCTCCGGCCAGATTCCGCTGGATCCGGCCACCGGTGAGATTGTCGGTGTGGGCGATATCGAGGCGCAGGCCCGCCGCGCGTTCGACAACCTGAAGGCCGTGGCCGAAGAAGCCGGTGGTTCGCTGGATCAGATCGTGCGTCTGGGCCTGTACCTGACCGATCTGGGCGAGTTCGCCAAGGTCAATGCGGTGATGCAGGACTACTTCAAGGCGCCGTTCCCGGCGCGTTCGACCATCGAAGTGTCGGGTCTGCCGAAGGCCGCCAACTTCGAAGTCGATGCAGTGATGGTGCTCGACCAGGCCTGACGTGGCGCGGTCACGGGCTCCTGCACCGGCGCTGGCCGCAGCCGGGGAGGCATCGTTGTCGATGCTCTCCGGTATCGGGCCGGCGGTGGAGATCAAGCTGGCCGCCCGTGGCCTGTCATCGCTGCAGGATCTGTGGCTGCACCTGCCGCTGCGCTATGAAGACCGTACCCGGCTGACCACCATCGCCCAGTTGCAGCCGGGGGTGGCGGCGCAGGTGGAGGGGCGGGTAAGCGCGGTGGAGCGCGGGTTCCGCTATCGGCCGGTGCTCAAGGTGGCGATCGAGGATGATTCCTACGGCACGCTGGTGCTGCGGTTCTTCCATTTCCGCGCCCAGCAGGTTTCGCAATTCGCTGTGGGTACGCGCATCCGCTGCTACGGCACCGCCAAGCCCGGTCATCACGGGCTGGAGATCGTCCATCCCAGTTATCGGGTGATGGGCGGCACTGACGATGACGAGCTCGGCGACAGTCTCGATCCGGTCTATCCGGCGGTCGAGGGGGTAGGCCCGGCGACGATGCGGAAGTTCATCGGGCTGGCGCTGGATCGGTTGCCCGAAGAATCCACGCTGGAATTGTTGCCGGCCGGCTGGTTGTCCGGGCTGGGCCTGCCCTCGCTGCGCAGTGCGCTGTTGACCGTGCACCGGCCACCACCGGATGCGGATCTGGCGGCGCTGGCCGCGGGCCGACATCCGGCACAACGCCGGTTGGCCATCGAAGAACTGCTGGCCCATCACCTCAGTCTGCGCCGTCAGCGGATGGCCTTGCAGGCCCATCACGCGCCGTCGCTGCGTGGTCAGGGCGCGTTGGTGGCACAGCTGCGCGACAGCCTGCCGTTCCAGCTGACCGGTGCCCAGCAGCGCGTGTTCGAACAGATCCGCAAGGACCTGGCCAAGGCGCATCCGATGCTGCGGCTGGTGCAGGGCGATGTCGGCTCGGGCAAGACCGTGGTCGCTGCGTTGGCGGCCATGCTGGCGGTGGAGCGGGGCAAGCAGGTCGCGCTGGCCGCGCCGACCGAACTGCTGGCCGAGCAGCACATGAACAATCTTCGCGCCTGGCTGGCGCCGCTGGGCGTGCGCACTGCGTGGCTGGCCGGCAAGGTCACCGGCAAGGCGCGCGCCAAGGTGCTGGCCGAGGTCGCCTCGGGTGAGGCGCAGGTGGTGGTCGGTACGCATGCGCTGATGCAGGACAGTGTGGTGTTCAAGGACCTGGCGCTGGCCATCGTCGATGAGCAGCACCGATTCGGTGTGCACCAGCGGCTGGCACTGCGCGACAAGGGCGCGGACGGGCGCAGCGTGCCGCACCAGCTGGTGATGACGGCCACGCCGATTCCGCGCACGCTGGCGATGTCCGAATACGCCGATCTGGATGTCTCGGCGATCGATGAGCTGCCGCCCGGGCGTACGCCGGTGCAGACCGTGGCGCTCAACAATGATCGTCGTCCGGAACTGATCGAGCGTATCGCCGTTGCCTGCCGCGAAGGCCAGCAGGTGTACTGGGTCTGCACGCTTATCGAAGAAAGCGAAGAACTGGATGCCACGCCCGCCCAGGCCACGTTCGAATCGCTGCAGGCGCTGTTGCCGGGCGTGCGCGTGGGGCTGGTGCACGGGCGGCTGAAGGCGAGCGAGAAGCTGGCCACGATGGTCGCCTTCAAGGCCGGTGAGATCGATCTGCTGGTCGCCACCACGGTGATCGAAGTGGGCGTGGACGTGCCCAACGCGTCGTTGATGATCATCGAAAATGCCGAGCGCCTCGGCCTGGCCCAGCTGCACCAGCTGCGCGGCCGGGTAGGGCGCGGCTCGGCCGTGTCGCGCTGCGTGCTGCTGTACCAGGCGCCGCTGTCGAACATGGCGCGCGAGCGGCTGGAAACGATGCGGCAGACCAACGATGGTTTCCTGATCGCCGAGAAGGATCTGGAACTGCGTGGCCCCGGCGAGCTGCTGGGCACGCGGCAGACCGGTCTGGCCGGCTTCCGCATGGCCGATCTGGCGCGCGATGCGGATCTGCTGCCGGGCGTGCATGACCTGGCCGAGCGCCTGCTGGCGGAGGCGCCCGACGTGGCCGACCAGGTCGTGCGGCGCTGGATCGGCACGGCCGTGCGCTACGCGTCGGCATAACGCCTCGCCGCAGGGTGCCAAGGGCACCGCCTTGTATTTGTCATGACAGGGTGCGAAAGTCCCTTGCCGATTATCAAGACGGCAACGATGAGCAAGAAGATTCCGCTGTTGATCGACACCGACCCGGGTGTCGATGATGCCCTGGCCCTGTTGATGGCCTTTGCCGATGAGCGCCACGATATCGTTGGCCTGACCATCGCCGCCGGCAACGTAGGCCTGGACCACACGGTCCGCAATGCCCTGAAACTGTGCGAAGTGGCTGGCCGCGACGACGTGCCGGTCTACGCCGGTACCGCCGACCCGCTGCTGCACCCCTCCGTCGATGCCGCCCATGTGCACGGCGCCGATGGCTTTGGCGATGTGAACCTGCCGGCCGCCAAGCGCCAGGCCGAGGCCGAGCACGCCGCGCTGGCGATCCTGCGCCTGTCGCACGAATACGCCGGCGAACTGTTCCTGGTCGCGCTCGGCCCGCTGACCAACCTGGCCCTGGCCCTGAAGCTCGATCCCACCCTGCCGCAGCGCGTGAAGCGCTTCCTGGTGATGGGCGGGGCAGTGACCTGCCACGGCAACATCACCCCGGCCGCCGAGTTCAACATCGCCTTCGATCCGGAGGCGGCGCACATCGTGTTCACCGGCTTCCCGCACATCGAAGTGGCGGATTGGGAAGCCACCGTCGCCCACGGCCTGCTGCATGCCGACGTCGAGCAGTGGCTGGCGGCCGATAGCGACAAGGCCCGTTTCTACGAGCTGATCTCGCGCCAGACCCGCCTGTGGTCCGAAGACAGCCGTGGCGAGCGCTGGTATGCCGCCGATGCGCTGGCGATGGCCTGGGCGCTGCAGCCGGAAGGTGCGCTGCGGGTCGAATCCCGCCCCCTGAACGTGGAACTGGCCGGTGTGCACAGCCGGGGTGCTACCATTGTCGACTGGAACCGCCAGACCGGGCAGCCTGACAACACCCAGCTGCTGATGGCCTACGACCAGGGTCGCTTCGAGGCCCAGGTGAGGGCGGCACTCGGCGTCTGACGACGCCGCTGCGGCGGACCTTTCGCACGGTTGATGGACCCGGCTTGCCCTTTGCGGTGGCCGGGACTATAATGCCGCTCTTGACCACCAGCCCTTATTACGGTGCGCGCCCATGAAGGCCGATATTCATCCTGCTTACCGCGACGTGGTTTTCCACGACGTTACCTCTGATTTCAAGATCCTGACCCGTTCGACCATGTCCACCAAGGACACGATCAAGTGGGAAGACGGCAACGAGTACCCGCTCGTCAAGGTTGAAATCTCCTCGGCTTCGCATCCGTTCTACACGGGCAAGCACAAGGTGATCGACACCAGCGGCCGTATCGACAAGTTCCAGAAGCGTTTCGGCAAGCCGGCGCCGACCGCGGCCTGAGCTGTCAACGCAGCTGCATGAAAACAACGGTCGCCTTGGCGGCCGTTGTTTTTTGTTGTTTCCGGATTGCTGAACGCCAGGTGAGGCCCACACGCCCCGCCGACGGAACGCTGTGTCCGCGATCGGGCGTCGCGCCTTGGGGCGACTGGAACAGGGCCGCCGGCCCGCCCTCGAACCGGTCTCTACGACTTCCGTCCTAGGGCGTCGAAAATGTTGCTGTGCGATAATGGCGGGATCCACGATAACGATCGTGGACTTCCTTCACGTGCCTGACCCATGCGCTTGGGCGGGCGCCTTCCCTCGAGGAGCGCACACAGTGTCCGATCTTGATCAGGTCACGCTCAACGCCGGCGACAAGTCGGTTGTTCTGCCAGTCATCAAACCCACGCTCGGCAACGATTGCGTCGATATCTCGAAGTTGACCAAGGAAACCGGTCTCTTCACGTACGACTCCGGCTTCACCGCCACCGCCAGCTGCAAGTCCGCCATCACCTATATCGACGGTGACAAGGGCGTGCTGCTGTATCGCGGCTATCCCATCGAGCAGCTCTCGGAAAAGTCGAGCTACGTCGAAGTGGCCTACCTGCTGATCAATGGCGAACGTCCGAGCGCCGAGCAGCTGAAGGCCTTCACCGACGAGCTGGCCGCCGAAGCCGATGTGGATCCGTCGATCAACACGCTGATCGGCAGCTTCGCCAAGGATGCCCATCCGATGGCCATCCTGACCGCCGCCATCGCGCAGCTGTCGGGCATCTACCACGCCTCGCTGGACCTGTCCGACGCCGAACAGCGTCGCCACGCCGCGGTGCGCCTGATCGCCAAGGTGCCGACCCTGTCGGCCCTGATCTACCGCCACGGCAAGGGCCTGCCGGCCAACAAGCCGGACACCTCGCTGGATTACGTCAGCCGCTTCCTGAAGCAGACCTTCGAGTCCGCCGATGGCCAGTACGAGCTGAACCAGGACGTGGTCAAGGCACTGGATCTGCTGTTCATCCTGCATGCCGACCACGAGCAGAACGCCTCGACCTCGACCGTGCGCCTGGTCGGTTCGACCGGTGCCAACCCGTATGCGTCGGTCGCCGCTGGCGTCACCGCGCTGTGGGGTCCGGCCCACGGCGGTGCCAACGAAGCCGTGCTGAAGATGCTCGAAGAGATCGGTTCGGCCGACAACGTCGAATCGGCCGTGCTCAAGGCCAAGGACAAGACCTCCGGCTTCCGCCTGATGGGCTTCGGCCACCGCGTGTACAAGAACTTCGACCCGCGCGCCAAGGTCATCGGTGAGATGACCGGCAAGGTGCTCAAGCAGCTGGGCGTGCAGGATCCGCTGCTGGACGTGGCCGTCAAGCTGGAGCAAGCCGCGCTGCAGGACGACTACTTCGTCGCCCGCAAGCTGTACCCGAACGTCGATTTCTACAGCGGCATCATCTACAAGGCGCTGCAGATCCCGACCGAAATGTTCACCGTCATGTTCGCCCTGGGCCGCACCTCCGGCTGGGTCGCGCATTGGCTGGAACAGCAGGTCGATCCGGAAATGAAGATCGGCCGTCCGCGCCAGGTCTACACCGGCAGCGACGTGCGCGACTACCAGGGCTGATCGCCCGGTAGGTCGTGATGAAAGCGCCCCGCATTGCGGGGCGTTTTTTTTTGCCTTTCCGTCCGTGCGCCGATGACGCGCACCGGTGTGCATCGACGGCGTTTCTACGTCGCCGGCCGCGTTTCCACATAGCGCCTGGGCGCTTGGCCGAGGACACGACGGAACGCCGATGAAAACGCGCTCGGGCTGGCGTATCCCAGGTCCAGCGCGACCCGGGTGACCGGCAGCCCCGCATCCAGGCGTTCGATGGCGGCGAGCAGGCAGACCTGCTGGCGCCATTCGGCGAAACCCACCCCGGTTTCCGCGCGGAACTGACGGGTGAACGTGCGCCGGCTCATGCCTGCCGCTGCCGCTACCTGATCGAGCGCGGTGGCAATCGAGGGCGCATCGAACATCTGCTGGCAGACGCGTGCAAGGCGAGGATCGCGAGGCAGCGGCGCATGCAGCGACAGCCGCGGCATCGCGGCGATCTCCGCAACCAGCAACTGCATCAACCGGCCGGCACGACCGTCCACGTCGTACAGCGCCGGCAGGTCGACGGCGTCGTCCAGCAGGTGCCGCAGCAGTGCCGAGACGCCGTACACGCAGCAGCGCGCAGGCAGCTGGACGGCCTCCACTTCTTCCGCTGCCACGAACACGTTGAGCATCGTGACCGGGCCGCGCATGGTCATCGCATGCGCGACGCCCGCGGGCACCCAGCAGGCACGCTGTGGCGGCACCAGCCAGCGCCCCTCGGGCGTGGTGAGGCTGATGGTGCCGCGCGAGGCGAAGGCGAACTGGCCGCGCCGGTGCGCGTGGTCGGGAAAGACCGATCCGGCGGCGTAGTCGTTGGCGGTGACCACCACGGCGCGCGGCAGGTCTTCAAAGGGATCGAGCAGGGTGTTGCGCATGGCCCGGATTCTATCGTCAACGGCCTGGGATCGACGGCGGGCCACGCGCTGCCGTCCTAACATCGCGGCCCACCCTCACGCGCGCACGGTGCAGTCATGCCCACTACCTTCCATCGCGTCGGCACTGGCGCCCATCCTGTCCTGGTCCTGCACGGCTGGTTTGGCGACGCCCATGCCTTCGAACCGATCGAGCCGTGGCTGTGCGGCGAGGCCTTCAGCTACGTCTTCATGGACTGCCGCGGCTACGGTGGCATGCGCGATGTGCGTGGTGACTACACCATCGACGAGATCGCCAACGACGCGCTGGCCTTGGCCGACACGCTGGGCATCGAGACCTTCAGCCTGGTGGGGCATTCGATGGGCGGCATGGCCATTGAGCGGATCGCGGTGCTCGCGCCAGATCGCGTGCGCGCGCTGGTCGCCGTGGCGCCCGTGCCGTGCGGTGGCATTGCCTACGATCCGGCGACGCGACAGTTGCTTGAAGCGGCCGCCGGAAGTGCGCACATCCGCCGCGGCATCATCGATCGCAGCACCGGCGGGCGATTGCCCGACACATGGCTGGACTGGAAAGCGCAGTATTCGATGCAGCGCGCGTCACCGGAGGCGTTCGCAGGCTACTTACCGGCCTGGGCGGACACCGACTTCAGCGCGGAGATCGTCGGCCGCCACCCGGTGAAGGTGCTGGTCGGTGAGCACGACCCGGTGTTCAACGCGGCATTGATGGAAAGAACCTACCTGCGCCGCTATGCAAACGCCTCCATCGAGGTGATCGGCAACGCCGGGCACTACCCGATGAACGAAACGCCGCTGGCCCTGGTATCGGGCATCGAGCAGTTCCTCGTCCCGTTCGGCGGCTCATGACGCGGCCGAACGGAGCTCAGCGACGGCCCAGATACCCCTCGATCTCGCCGTCGGCCAGCAGCTCGCGCAGCTGCGCCGCCGACGCCCGCCGCATCGGCTTCTCATCGATCGCCGACAACGGCGGCTGGCGCAGGCCGTCATAGGGCAGCACGGCGATGTCGAAGGTCAGGTCCTCGGCACTGAATACCCAGACCGGCGCATCCAGGCTGCGCTCGCGGTCCAGCCGCAACCGCCGCGTCCGTGATTCGGCCGGGATGCCATGTTCGTCGAGATAGCGCTGCACGGCATCGGCGTCGTCGCTGTGCACCTGCAGCTGCACGGGGCTGTTGGCATCTGCGGTGCCGTCCAGCACCGGGCCGCACAGGCGCGGTGAGAAGCCCTGCAGGAAATCCATCGCGCGCAGGGCGGCCTCGCGGCGCTGGCGCAGCTGCGCACCATGGTCGGCACCGGCGAACAGGCGCTGGTACTCGCGCAGGGCGTCTTCGATCTCGGTGTTGCGGGGCAGGGAGGCATCGTCGTGGATGCCCAGCCGGGTGGCGGCCTTGAGCTTGGCCTGGTGGTAGTCGCGGATGCCGCCTTCGGCCATCAGGCGGGCCGCTTCATGCGCCAGCTGGTGGCGGCGCTCACGGGTCTGCGTGGCTGCATGCTGACGGGCTCGATGCATGACCGGTACTCCTTGGCGACCTGCACGGCAATGTACACCGGCGATGTGACAGGCGGGTAGAGCTGAAAAAAAAGGCCGGGCAATGCCCGGCCTGTCGTCCATCGCGGCGCCGGGCGGAGCCGGCGCATGCGGTCAGAAGATATCGAACGCGGCGTCGTCGGCCTGCGGGGTGTGGCTGTTGAAGTCGTACTCCTCCAGCTTCTCCATGTCCTCCACCTTGACCCACTCGGTCGCGCCATTGAGCGTGGCCTGGACCATGCCCGAGGGCGGCTCGTTCTGCGCGATCGGGGTGTCCTTGAGCGCCACGCGCATGTACTCGATCCAGATCGGCAGGGCGGCGCGGCCACCGTACTCGCGGTAGCCGAGCGAGCGGAAGTCGTCGCGGCCGACCCACACCGTGGTGGCGTACGGGCCGCCGAAGCCGGAGAACCACGCATCGCGGTGATCGTTGGTGGAGCCGGTCTTGCCGCCCACGTCTTCACGGCCGAGCACCTTGGCCGCCGTACCGGTGCCGCGCTGGACCACGTCGCGCATCATCGAGTTCAGCTGGTATGCGGTGCGGGCGTCGATCGCGCGCGGGGCGACCTTGGCATCCGGATTCACCGGCGCCGGCGTTTCAACCGCAGCCGTGGTGGCCTGCTGCGGCTTGGCCGGTGCGGTGTTGGCCGCGGGGGCTGAGCCGAAGTTGAAGCCGTCCACCACCTGGCTGACCGGCACGCCGCTGGTGCCGGCGCAGTCGCGGCAGGCCACGGCCGGGTTTTCCTTGAAGACTTCCACGCCGTCGCGGTCGGTGACGCGGTCGATCAGCCAGGTGTCCACGCGCGAGCCGCCGTTGGCGAACACCGCATAGCCACGCGCCACCGAGAGCGGGGTCAGCGAGGCGGTACCCAGCGACATCGACAGGTTCGGCGGCAGCTCGGCCTCGGCGAAGCCGAACTCGCTGATGTACTTGCGCGCGTAGTCCACGCCCATGCCATCAAGCAGGCGCACCGAGACCAGGTTGCGCGACTGCACCAGCGCTTCACGCAGGCGCATCGGGCCACGGAATCCACCGCCGTCGTTCTGCGGCGACCAGGTCTTGCCGCGGCGATCGCGGAACACGACCGGGGCATCGAGCACGATCGAGGCCGGGTTGAAGCCCTTGTCGAAGGCGGCCGCGTAGATGAAGGGCTTGAAGCTCGAGCCGGGCTGGCGGCGCGCCTGGGTGGCACGATTGAACTTGTTGCCGGAGAAGCTGAAGCCGCCGACCAGCGCCTTCAGGGCGCCGTTTTCGGCGTCCAGCGAGACCAGGGCGGCCTGGCCACGCGGGATCTGGTCCAGCAGCCACTCGCCTTCTTTTTCGCCGGCGCGCACGCGCACGATGTCGCCGCGGGTGACCAGCTTGGCCGGGGTCTTGTTGGTCCAGCGGGCGGCGCTGGCGGGCAGCACCACTTCGCTGCGGTTGCCCAGCACGACGGTGGCGCTGCCATCGGCAGCGGTAGCCGCCACGATCGCCGGCAGCAGGCCGGTCTGGGCCGGGATGCCGGCCAGCTTGAGGGCCAGCGCGGCGGCATCGGCGTCGGCCGGGACCTCCACATGCTGCTCCACGCCATGCCAGCCATGGCGGTGGTCGTAGGCCAGCAGGCCGTCGCGCACCGACAGGTTGGCCGCGGTCTGCAGCTCGGCGTTGATCGTGGTGGTCACGTGGTAGCCCTTGTTGACCACGTCGCCGCCGAAGCGGGCGATCATTTCCTGGCGGACCAGTTCGGCCACGTAGGGCGCCTCCACCTGGACCGGCGGCTCATGCGCGGTGGCGTGCATCGGCACGGCCTTGGCCGCATCGGCCTCGGCCTGGGAGATGAAGCCCAGGCTGGCCATGCGCTGCAGCACATAGAAGTCACGGCGCTCGCGGGCGCGCTCGGGGTTGCTGATCGGGTTGCCCGAGGAGGGGAACTTGGGGATGCCGGCCAGCGAGGCCATTTCGTCCAGGTCCAGCTCGCCCAGCTTCTTGCCGTAATAGAACTCGGCCGCGGCGGCCACGCCATAGGCGCGGTTACCGAAGAAGCTCTTGTTGAGGTACAGCTCGAAGATCTCGTCCTTGCTCAGCTCGCTCTCGATCTTGCGGGCCAGCAGGATCTCGGCCAGCTTGCGGGTGTAGCTGTATTCCGAGCTCAGGAAGAACTGGCGGGCGACCTGCTGGGTGATGGTCGAGCCACCGGGCACGCGCCTGTCGTTGGTGGTGGCCAGCAGCCAGACCGCGCGGCCGATGCCCTTGTAGTCCACGCCGCCATGCTCGTAGAAGCGCGCATCCTCGGTGGCGAGGAAGGCCTGCTTGAGGCGCTCGGGGACGTCCTTCATGGTGATGGGGGTGCGCCGGGTCTCGCCGAACACCGCCATCAGCTTGCCATCGCTGGCATAGACGTACATGGGCTCCTGCATCTCTACGTCGCGCAGGGTCTGCACGTCCGGGAGCTTGGAGGAGACGGCGTAGTACAGGCCTCCTGCAACCGCCGCACCGATCAGTGCCAGGACCAGGAACGCGACCAGCATCCAGCGCAGCCAACGGCGAAGACGTGTCATCAGTGAGAGATTCCGATTGCGAATTTCGTGGTCGCAGAGTATAGATTACGCAAGGGAACGGCTGGGGTTGTTCCCGGGGAGAGCAGTCGATCACCGTCTGGGGACGCGTGAAACGAGCAGTAGTGCTCGTTTTACAGCTTGACGGTTGCGATTTGCAAAAAAAACGTTATTAATGCGCGGTCGCAGGTTCTGCGTCCAAGTGCCCATCGGCAGGGGAGAAACCGTGGGGCTTATCCCAAAAAGCCAGTCGCCTCTTATCGGCGTCGATATCAGCTCGACTGCAGTAAAGCTGTTGCAGTTATCCCGCAGCGGCAATCGTTTCCGCGTGGAACATTACGCTGTGGAACCACTTCCGCCGAATGCGGTCGTGGAAAAGAACATCGTGGAGGTCGAAGCGGTCGGGGAGGCCATTCGACGTGCCGTGAACCGCTCCGGAACCAAGGCACGGCATGCCGCCGCCGCCGTGGCCGGCTCGGCCGTGATCACCAAGCTGATCCCGATGCCCGCCGATCTGGATGAGAACGACATGGAAGCCCAGGTCGAGCTCGAGGCGGTCAACTACATCCCGTACCCGATCGAGGAAGTGAACCTCGATTTCGAAGTGCTGGGTGCGATTCCGAACAACCCGGAAATGGTCCAGGTGCTGTTGGCCGCCTCGCGCTCAGAGAACGTCGAGCTGCGCCAGTCGGCACTTGAACTGGGCGGGCTGGTGGCGCGGGTCATGGACGTGGAGGCCTTCGCGGTCGAGAACGCCTTTGCCCTGGTCGCCAGCGAACTGCCGGTGGCCAGTGATGGCGTGGTCGCGCTGGTGGACATCGGCGCCACCATGACCACTCTGAACGTCCTGCGCGGTGGCCGCAGCCTGTACAGCCGCGAACAGGTGTTCGGCGGCAAGCAGCTGACCGACGAAGTGATGCGCCGTTACGGGCTGACCTACGAAGAAGCCGGCCTGGCCAAGCGCCAGGGCGGGCTGCCGGAAAGCTACGAGATGGAAGTGCTCGAGCCGTTCAAGGAAGCCACGGTCCAGCAGATCAGCCGCCTGCTGCAGTTCTTCTATGCCGGCAGCGAGTTCAACCGGGTCGATCACATCGTGCTCGCCGGCGGCTGCGCGGCCTTGACCGGGCTGCCGGATATGGTGGAAGAGCAGCTGGGCGTGGCCACCGTGGTGGCCAACCCGCTGGCACAGATGACGCTGGGCCCGAAGGTGCAGGCACATGCCCTGGCCCAGGATGCCCCGGCGCTGATGATCGCCACCGGTCTGGCGCTGAGGAGCTTTGACTGATGGCGCGCATCAATTTATTGCCCTGGCGCGCCGAACGGCGCAAGCAACGCCAGCGCGACTTCTACGCCATGCTCGGTGCCGCCGCCCTCGGTGGATTGCTGCTCTCGCTGTTGATCTGGTTCTACTACGACCGTCAGGTCAGCGGGCAGAGCGATCGCAATACCTTCCTGCAGGCCGAGATCCAGAAGGTCAAGGAGCAGAACAAGGAAATCGAGCGCCTGGACCGCCAGAAGGATCGCCTGCTGGCCCGCAAGGCCGTGATCGAGGAACTGCAGGCCAAGCGCTCGCAGATGGTGCATCTGTTCGATGCGCTGGTGCGGACCATCCCGGACGGGGTGGTGCTGACCACGCTCAAGCAGGAGGGCGACGTGCTGACCCTGGAAGGCCGCACCCAGTCCAATGCCCGTGTCAGTGCCTACATGCGCAACCTGGAAAGCTCGGGCTGGATGACCAACCCGGAGCTGTCGATCATCGAAGCCAAGGCGCCGGAGCGTGACAAGGCCCCGGCCGCCAGCGGCCCGGTGGTGGACATCAAGTCGCTGCCGTACATGTTCGTGGTCAAGGTCAACCTGCCGGCCCAGAGCAGCGTCACCGAGCTGGCGGCCGATGGCAGCGTGATCGAGCCGACCGCCGATCCCGCACCGCCGGGTGCCACGCCGGTGGCACCGGTGGCCCCGCTGTCGCCGGCCCCCGCGCCGGATGCACCGGCCTCGCCCGATGCCGCCGATCCGGCCAAGCCGGCCGGCAACAGCCGCATCGTGCCGCCCACGCCCTCCGCGCAACCTGCACAACCGGCGGCGCCGGCCCCGGCCCAGAAGGGGGCCGCCGCATGAGCCAGAAGATCAATCTCAAAGAGCTGGACTTCAACAACATCGGCAACTGGCCGCAGAAGGCCAAGGTCGTGTTCTGCGCGCTGTTGGCGCTGTTCATCGTGATCATGGCCTGGTTCCTGCTGATCAGCGGCAAGCGCGATGACCTGGCCTCGCTGGAAAGCACCGAGACCCAGCTGCGGGCCGAGTTCGAGAAGGAACAGGGGCGTGCGGTCAACCTGGAGCCGCTCAAGCAGCAGCTGACCCAGATGGAGCAGGTGCTGCAGCAGATGCTGCGCCAGCTGCCCAGCAAGACCGAGATGCCCGATCTGATCATCGACATCTCGCAGACCGCGTTGTCCAGCGGCCTGTCCAACGAGTTGTTCCAGCCCGGTGCGGAGCAGCCCAAGGAGTTCTACGCCGAAAAGCCGATCGCCCTGCGCATGGTGGGCAGTTATCACCAGTTCGGCGCGTTCGTCAGCGGCGTGGCCTCGCTGCCGCGCGTGGTCATCCTGACCATGCACGACATCAACCTCAAGCCGAAGGATCCCAAGACCGGCATCACCGCCCGCAGCGGTGCGCTGGAGTTGTCCGGAACGGTCAAGACCTACCGTTACCTGGATGACGTGGAGATGGAAGCCCAGGAGAAGGCCGCTGCCGAGAGAGAAAAGGCTGCGAAGGGAGGCCGGAAATGAGCGGCCTGACCTCGACCGCACGGGTGGGCGGCCTGCTGATGGTGGTGCTGCTGGCCGGTTGCGCACGCGGCGTGACCAGCACGCCCGGCGACGCACCGAACCTGGAGAAGTGGGTGGCCGACGTGCGGGCACGCCCGGCACCGCCGCTTGAACCGTTGCCGGTGATGCAGCAGTTCGAGACATTTGAATATTCCGCGCAGGGGATGCGCGACCCGTTCACCGACGCCTGGACCAATCCGCAAGGGGGATCAGGGCTGCGTCCGGATCCGAACCGCCGCAAGGAGCCGCTGGAAGATTTCCCGCTGGACAGCCTGGACATGGTGGGTTCGATCGGCCGTGGGGGCGGACTCGTCGTGCTGGTGATGGCACCGGACAAGGTCACCTATCGGGTGCGTCCGGGCGTCTATCTGGGGCAGAGCGACGGGCGGGTGACCGGGGTCTTCGAGGACCGGATTGAGCTGATTGAACTGGTGCCGGATGGCGCGGGTGGCTGGCTGGAACGGCCGGCAACGCTCGCGCTTGAAGATCAATGAATGATTATGGGGATAGCACGATGACCTTTTCCAACGCCATGCGGCTGCGTTCCGTCCGGCGCCAGAAGTTGCTCCACCTGTGCGCGCTGGGAGTCGCGCTCATGGTGGCCAACGGCACGCTGATGGCGGCCACGCCCAGCGGCGCAGTGCCCAGGCCGGCGGCCACCACCGCCCCGGCGACCGCGCCGGCCTCGCTGTCGGTGTCCAAGATCGACTTCAAGCGCGGCGACGACGGCGCCGGCCGCCTGATCCTGCAGTTCGACGGTCAGGGCGCCAGCCCGGATCTGCGCAGCCAGGGCAACAGCGTCGTCATCGACGTTGGCAACGCGCGCCTGCCGGAAAACCTGCAGAAGTCGATCAACGTGACTGACTTCGCCACGCCGGTGCAGCGCATTGATCCCAAGCCGTATGGCGGCGGCACCCAGCTGGTGCTCAACACCAACACAGCGTTCGAGTCGCTGGCCTACCAGAGCGGCAACGAGTACGTGGTCGAGATCAGCCCGCGCCAGGCCGCCCCGGCGACGGGGGCGGTCACCGCCACCTCGGTCAGCCAGGCCGCAGCGGCACTGGGCCAGCGCGGCTATAGCGGCAAGCCGGTGACCTTCAACTTCCAGGACGTGCCGGTGCGCACCGTGCTGCAGCTGGTCGCCGAGGAGTCCAACCTCAACGTGGTCGCCTCCGACAGCGTGCAGGGCAACGTGACCCTGCGCCTGATCAACGTGCCGTGGGACCAGGCGCTGGACATCGTGCTGCGGGCCAAAGGCCTGGACAAGCGCCGCGATGGCGGCGTGATCTGGGTGGCGCCGCAGCCGGAGCTGGCCAAGTTCGAGCAGGACAAGGAAGACGCGCGCATCGCGATCGAGAACCGCGAGGATCTGGTCACCGATTACGTGCAGATCAACTACCACAACGCCGGGGCGATTTTCAAAGCGCTGACCGAAGCCAAGGGCATCGGCGGCAGCAGCGGCGGCGGTGGCGGCAGCTCGCAGGAAGACAGCGGGTTCCTGTCCTCGCGCGGCCGCATCGTGGCCGACGAGCGCACCAACACGCTGATGATCAGCGACATTCCGAAGAAGATCGCGCGGATGCGTGAGTTGATCAACGTGATCGATCGCCCGGTCGACCAGGTACTGATCGAAAGCCGCATCGTCATCGCCACCGATACCTTCGCCCGTGAGCTCGGTGCCAAGTTCGGCATCAGCGGCAGCCGCCAGGATGTGTTCTTCGGGGCCAACACCGATCAGAACCACAACAACATCAACGACCGCGCCACCAAGGACACCGAGTACCAGAAGGCGATCAACGAGTGGGTGGCCGGTGGCCGCACCGGCGCGATCCCGGTCCGCGGTGCGACCAAGTTTGCTGAAGGCCTGAACTGGAACCTGCCGGTGGCAGCGGTCAACAACCCCGGTTCGCTGGCGCTGTCGATCCTCAACGCCGGTTACCTGCTCGATGTGGAGCTCTCGGCGATGCAGGCCGAATCGCGCGGCGAAGTGATCTCCAACCCGCGCGTGGTGACCACCAACCAGCGCGAAGCGGTGATCAAGCAGGGTAAGGAAATCGGCTACGTCACCATCAGTGGTGGCGGTGCGGCCGGCGCCGCGGCCCAGCCCAACGTCCAGTTCAAGGAAGTCGTGCTGGAGCTGAAGGTCACCCCGACCATCACCAATGACAACCGTGTGTTCCTGAACATGGCGGTCAAGAAGGATGAAGTGGAGAGCTACATCCTGCTGGCAGGCTACGGCCAGGTCCCCACCATCAACCGCCGCGAAGTGAACACCGCGGTGCTGGTGGACGACGGCCAGACCGTGGTGATCGGTGGCGTGTACGAGTTCACCGACCGCACCAGCGTCAACAAGGTGCCGTTCCTGGGCGACGTGCCGTTCCTGGGCAATCTGTTCAAGAAGCGCGGCCGCAACAAGGACAAGGCCGAACTGCTGGTGTTCGTGACTCCGAAGGTGCTGCGCGTGGCCAAGGCCAATCCGGCCGTCAACTGAGCCGCATCATCACTGCACTGATGAAAGGGCCGCCACGTGCGGCCCTTTCTGCGTTCAGCCAATCTTGATGTCGTAACCGGCGCTGTCCTGCCATCATGGCGATGGAACCTCTGCCCACCGTGGGGGTCACATGGATGCCATGAATCTGCCGCCCCCCATGCCCGATACCCCCACGCCCGCTCCGGTGGAGCACGACCGTCTGCACGCTGCCTTCCGCACGCTGCGCGACGGCCTGTCGTCCGAGATCGTCGGCCAGAGCGCGCTCGTCGAGCGCCTGCTGACCGCCTTGCTGGCCGATGGCCATCTGCTGGTCGAAGGTGCCCCCGGCCTGGCCAAGACCACCGCGATCCGTGCGCTGGCCGCCCGGCTGGATGCGGATTTTTCACGGGTGCAGTTCACCCCGGATCTGCTCCCGGCCGATCTGACCGGTACCGAGATCTGGCGCCCGCAGGAAGGCCGCTTCGAATTCGTACCCGGTCCGATCTTCCATCCGATCCTGCTGGCCGACGAAATCAACCGTGCCCCGGCGAAGGTGCAGTCCGCGCTGCTGGAAGCGATGGGTGAGCGCCAGGTGACCGTGGGCCGCCATACCTATCCGTTGCCCTCGCTGTTCCTGGTGATGGCGACGCAGAACCCGATCGAGCAGGAAGGCACCTTCCCGCTGCCCGAAGCCCAGCTGGACCGCTTCCTGATGCATGTGCGGATCGGCTATCCCGATTCGGAGGCAGAGACCGAGATCCTGCGCCTGGCCCGCGAACGCGCCCGCGAGGCGCTGTCCACACCGGCCGCCGCGCCGGCGCGCATGCCGTTGAGCGATGTGTTCGCCGCGCGCAAGGCGGTGCTGTCGCTGCACGTCGCCCCGGCACTGGAGCGCTACCTGATCGAGATCGTGCTGGCCTCGCGCGATGCCGCGCGCTACGACCCGGCCCTGGCCCGGCGCATCGCCTGGGGTGCCAGCCCGCGTGGCTCGATCGCGCTGGAGCGCTGCGCCCGTGCGCGCGCCTGGCTGGCCGGCCGTGACTTCGTCACCCCCGAAGACGTGCGCAACGTCGCGCCTGATGTGCTGCGCCACCGCGTGCTGCCCAGCTATGAAGCCACCGCCGAAGGGTGGGATGGCGAGCGTCTTGTCGCCGAGCTGCTGGCCCGCGTGCCGGCGCCCTGAGCGCGATGGACATGCCCGTGCAGACCGCCACGCCACTCGAGGGCGATGGCCTGCGGCCGAGTCTGGCCGAGCTGGTGGCGCTGCGCCGCAGTGCGCATCGCGCACCGCCGGCACGCCGTGGCCGTCTCGGTCATGCCGGCAGTGCGCCATCGCCTGCGCGTGGGCGTGGCATGGAGTACGCCGAGTCCCGCGACTATGTACCGGGTGACGATGCGCGGCATATCGATTGGCGCGTCACCGCGCGCACCGGGCGGGCCCACACCAAACTGTTCCAGGCCGAGCGCGAGCGCTTGACCCTGCTGGTCGCCGATACCGATCCGGTGCTGTATTTCGGCACCCGGGTCCGCTTCAAATCCGTGCAGGCCGCGCGCGTCGGTGCGGTCGCGGCGTGGCTGGCGCAGCGCCAGGGCGATCGCCTGGCCGCGGTGCGTGGCAGCACCCAGGAGCCACCGATCGCCCCGGCCGGCGGCACCCGCGGGGTGTTGCGCGTCCTCGATGCCCTGACCCGGTGGTATGCCGAACCGCCTGCCGAAGATGCCGGCCTGGATCGCGCGCTGGAGCAGGCGGCCCGTCTGCTGCGCCCCGGTGCCCGCGTGGTGGTGCTGGCCGATCCGGCCCGCGCCGCCACCATCAGCAGTGCCCGCTGGGCCGCATTGGCCATGCACCACGAGGTGGTGGTGATGCTGCTGGTCGATCCGCTGGAGCTGGCACCGCCGGCCGATGCATTGCCGTTTCTTTCGCAGGGCCGTCGCGTGCTGCTCGATCTGGGCAGTGCCTCGGTACGGGAACACTGGCGCGAACGCTTCGTCGCGCCCCTGGAAGCGCTGCAGACGGCGCTGGCCGCCCGCCGCATCCAGGTGCATGTGGTGGCCACCGACGACGCCAGCGACAGTTGGCTCAGTCCGCTGCCGACCGCGGTGGTGGCATGAGCGCCGCTGCCTCGCTGCCGCTGCGCGATGTGCAGCTGCCGCCGTCACCGCCGTGGTGGCCCCCCGCGCCAGGCTGGTGGCTGGTGTTCGCCGTGATCGTGCTGGTGGTCGCGGCGATCTGGGTCTGGCAATGGCGCCGGCGGCGTGCACGCCAGCGCTGGCTGGACCTGTTCGACGCACAGGTCGCCCAGGCCGGCTCGCCGGTGCTGGAGGTGGCGGCGATCGCCGAGCTGCTGCGCCGCGCGGCACGTCAGTACCGGCCCGGTGCCGAGCGTCTGCAGGGCAGCGAGTGGCTCGCCTTCCTGGATGAGAAGAACAGCCGCGCTTTTTCCGAGGGCGACGGCGCGCTGCTGCTCGACGGCGGCTATCGGCCGAATGTGGATGCCGAGGCGGTGCAGCGGCTGCGCGTGCTCGCCCGCCGCCGCTATCTGTCGCTGCTGACGGAGCGGCGCCGATGATCGCGATGACCTTGCCCACCTGGTTGAACTGGGTGGACAGCCTGGCGTGGCCGTGGATGCTGTGGGCGCTGCCGTTACCGATCCTGATGCGCTGGTGGCCCTCGCGGCCCGGCGCCGGTGCCGCGTTGCGGGTGCCGTATGCCGCCGATCAGCTGCAGTCGCTCGGCGCCGCCGCGGGCGGTGCCGGGCCACGGCTGGGGCGCGCGCTGCTCTGGTTGGCCTGGGCCTGCCTGTGCGTGGCCGCCGCGCGGCCGCAGCAGCTGGGTGAAGCGGTGACGCCGCCCCAGCAGGGCCGGCAGATGATGCTGGCGGTGGACGTCTCCGGCAGCATGAGCGAGGCGGACATGATGCTCGGCAACCAGGTGGTCGAGCGGCTGACCGCAGCCAAGGCCGTGCTCGCCGACTTCCTCGACCGCCGCGTCGGCGACCGCGTCGGCCTGCTGATCTTCGGCGAGCGCGCCTACACGCTGACGCCCTTGACCGCCGACCTCACCAGCGTGCGCGATCAGCTGCGCGACAGCGTGGTCGGCCTGGCCGGGCGCGAGACCGCCATCGGCGATGCGATCGCGCTGGCGGTCAAGCGCCTGCGCGAACAGCCGGAAGGACAGCGCGTGCTGATCCTGCTCACCGACGGTGTCAGCAATGCCGGTGTGCTTGAACCGCTGCGCGCGGCCGAGCTGGCCCAGGCCGAAGGCGTGCGCGTCTATACCGTGGCCTTTGGCGGCGATGGCGGCATTAGTCTGTTCGGCGTGCAGATCGCGCCCGGCGAAGACCCGGTCGACGAAGCCACCTTGAACAGGATTGCCGAGCTCACCGGCGGGCGCTCGTTCCGCGCGCGCAATACCGATGAGCTGGCCGGCATCTATGCCGAGCTGGAACGGCTGGAGCCGGTCACGTCGGCCGGGCCGGCGGTACGGCCGCGGATCGAGCGGTACGCGCCGCCGCTGGCACTGGCATTGCTGCTGGCCGGTTTGGCGTGGTTGTTGCCGAGGCGCTGGACATGAGCATGAGCTGGAACGCCCTGCATTTCGTCCGCCCCGATGCGTTGTGGGCGCTGCTCGCGCTGCCGCTGCTGGTGGCGGTCTGGTGGCTGCGGCGGCGCCGGGCCAATGTCTGGCGCCAGACGGTGGATGCGCATCTGCTGCGCCATCTGCTGGTCGGCCGCGACCGCCGCGCATGGGGTGGCTTGATCCTGCTGCTGCTCGGCACGGCGATCGCCATCGTGGCGTTGGCCGGTCCCTCGTGGCGGCAGGTCGCCCAGCCGCTGTGGCAGACGCCCTCGCCACTGGTGGTCGCGCTGGATCTCTCGTCGCGGGTCACCGCTACCGATCTGCCCCCTTCGCGCCTGCTGCAGGCGCGCGCCAAGCTGGCCACCCTGCTGCGCGAGCGCCAAGGTGGCGAAGTCGCGTTGCTGGTGTATGCCGATGATGCCTACACGGTCGCCCCGCTGACCGACGACATGGCCAATGTCGCGCTGTACCTGGATGCACTGGCACCGGACGTGATGCCACGCGATGGCCAGCGCGCCGACCGCGCACTGGAGACGGCGGTGAAGCTGCTGCAGCAATCCGGCGCACGCGGCGGCGACATTCTGCTGTTGACCGACCGCGCCGATGCCGATGCCGAGCAGGCGGCCGCCTCGGCACGCGCGCAGGGCTTCGTGGTCTCCGTGCTCGGGCTGGGTACGCCGCAGGGCGCGGCCTATCGCAATGGCGAAGGCCAGATCGTGCCGGCGCGGCTGGAAGAGGACACGTTGCGGGGTGTCGCCAATCGTGGCGGCGGCCGCTATGCGCGTATCGCCTCCGATGACACGGACCTGGCCGCGCTGGACGTGTTGACCCCGCGGGTCAGTGCCGATGACAGCCGCGAAGGGCAGGGCCGCACGTGGCGCGATGAAGGGTTCTGGCTGCTGCCGCCGCTGATGCTGCTGGCCCTGTTCGCCTTCCGCCGGCGCGGCGACCAGGTCGATCAGCAGCGCCTGTCCACCGGCGTGGATGCGTACCACAAGGGCGACTTCAAGGGCGCGCAGCAGCAGTTCGAGGGCATCGATACCGATGCCGGCTGGTACAACCTCGGCAACGCGTTGGCGCGGCAGGGGCAATACGATGCCGCCATCGAGGCCTACGACCGTGCGCTGAAGAAGCATCCGGGCATGGCGGATGCGGTGGCCAACCGCGCCGCAGTCGATGCCGCCCGCAAGCGCAGGCCGCCACAGAACAACGATCAGAACAACGATCCGAAGGACGGCAGGAATCCGCCGCCTGAGAAACCTGATCCGGGCAAGAAGCCGGGCCAGGGCCAGAATGGCGACGCGTCGCCGCCGCAGGACAAGGGCGAACAGCGCCAGTCGCCACCCCCCGCCTCCGGTGAGCCGAAAGATGGCCCATCCCAGGGCAGCACGTCGCCGCAGGCCGCCGACAGCCAGGCGCAGGCCGAGGCCGACGCGGCCCAGCGCGAGCGCATGCAGCAGGCGATGCAGCGCCAGGGGAGGAACGACGGCAACGACAAGGCCCAGGGCCAGGTCAGCGGCACCCCGCAGCAGCGCGAGCAGCAGCAGGCGGTGGAGGCATGGATGCGGCGGGTGCCGGATGATCCGGGCAGCCTGTTGCGGGCCAAGTTCCAGCTGGAAAACGAACGCAGGAAACGGGAAGGGCGATGACACATTCCACGATACAGCGCTGGTTGCGCGCCGGGCTCGCCCTGCTGCTGTGCGCGAGCATGACCGCGCACGCGCAGACCCGCGCGTGGCTTGATCGCGAACAGATCACCGACAGCGACACCGTCACCCTCAACATCGAATCCGATGCGGGCGGCGGTGCGCCGGACTATGGCCCGCTGCGGAGCGACTTCGATCTCAGCAGCCAGACCAGCAGCCGCCAGGTGCAGTGGAGCAATGGCGCGATGACCTCGCGTGCGCTGTATGCGGTGGCGCTCAGCCCGAAGCGGACCGGCACCCTGCAGATTCCCGCCCTGCAGGTGGGCGGCAGCCGTACCCAGCCCCTGACCCTGCAGGTCGGCGCCAGCAGTGCGTCCGCTCCCGCGGCGGCCAATGGCACTGCCGCGGCCTTCCTCGAAACCGAGGTCGACGATCCCACACCATACGTGCAGCAGAGCGTCGGTGTGGTGGTGCGCCTGTTCTACGCCGCGCAACTGCTCAGTGGCGAACTGGTGCTGGACACACCGGCCGGTGCCTCGCTGCAGCGGGTGGGCGAAGACCGCACGCTGGTGCGCGAGGTCAACGGCCGCCGCTACAACGTGGTGGAACGGCGCTTCCTGTTGATCCCCGAGCGCAGCGGGGCGCTGGTGCTGCCGGCTGCCCAGTTCAACGGGCGCAGCGCCGGCGGTTTCTTCAATGACATGTTCGGCGGCGATGGCCGCCTGCGCGCCGCCTCGGCCGAGCGCACGCTGCAGGTCCAGGCGCAGCCCGCCTCTGCGCCGCAACCGTGGCTGCCGCTGCACGGGCTGCGCCTGCGCTACACCGCCGCGCCCACCACCGGGCGTGCGGGTGAAGCGGCCACCATCGTGGTCGAGGCCGTGGCCGAAGGCGCCACCAAGGCGCAGTTCCCGGAGTTGCCGGTGCCCGATGTCGGGCCGGGTGCACAGGTCTTCGCCGAGCCGCCGCAGTTCGATGAAACCTTCAACGGCAGCACCCCGCAGCTCAAGGCGACCCGGCGCTTTGCGATCGTGCCGCGCCAGCCCGGCTCGCTGACGGTGCCGGGGCTGCGCATGGCGTGGTGGGATGTGGCCGCCGGCCAGCCGCGCAACGCCAGCCTGCCGGACCTGCAGCTGGACATCGCTGCCGGCGTGGGCGGCAATGCCGCACCGCCCCTGCCGGTGGACACCACATCTGCCCTGCCGGGCGAACCGGCTGCTGCCTCCACCGATCTGCAACTGGCGCCGGCGCAGGGCGCGCCACGGCCGTGGGGCTGGATCGCGCTGTCCGCCGGCCTGGCCGTGCTGTGGCTGCTGACCCTGGTCTGGGGCTGGCGCCGACGCGGTCGTCCAGTGCTCGCGCGGAGCGCCCCCGGCGTGGTGCCGGCTGCTTCGACGGCAAGTGCCTACACCCGTGCCGACCTGCGCCGGGCCATGGATGCCGGCGGCATTGACGAGATCATCGCGGTACTGGCCGGGATGGGCGGGGTGCAGACCCTGGAGCAGGTGCTGGAGCGCCTCGACGACGCGCAGCAGCGCGCGGCGTTGGTGCAGATGCAGCAGGTCCGCTGGGGCGGGCAGGGCGGCGATGTCGGCCAGGCACGGCAGGAGCTGCGGCGTGCCTTCCATGACGGACCACACTGGCGGGCCCCGGCGGCCCCGCAGAACAATGGCCTGGCGCCGTTGTACCCATCTGCGCATTCATAAAAAGGCGTGTCGGTCCGAGCGGCCGCCTTTGCTAAGCTGATTTCATTTTTTCGAGGAACGCCGCTCCATGACTGAGGCCGCAACGACCCGGCAGAAACTGCCTTTGCACTGGAAAATGGGCATTGGCTTCATCATCGGCCTGGTCCTGGGGCTGACCGTCCATGCCCTCGGCGGCAGCATCGACGGCCTGCATACCGGCGCCAAGTGGGTGATGGATTACGTCACCACTCCGGCCTCGGGCCTGTTCCTCAATCTGATCTTCATGCTGATCGTGCCGCTGATCTTCTCGGCGCTGATCATGGGTGTGTCGGAAATGGGCGACATCCGCGCCCTCGGCCGCATCGGCTGGAAGACGCTGGCCTACACCATCCTGCTTTCCGGCATCGCCGTGGGCATCGGCCTGGTGCTGGTCAACGTGCTCAAGCCCGGCGCGGGCGTGGACCCGGTCGTGGCCGCGCAGATGCTCACCGAGAACGCCGAGCGCAGCAAGGAAATCGTCGCCGGTATCCATGGCACGCCCAAGGGCATGGACATGCTGCTGTCGATCGTGCCGAGCAACGTGGTCGAGGCCGCGTCGAGCAACGGTGCGATCCTCTCGCTGATGTTCTTCGCGCTGATGTTCGGCATCGGCATGGTGCTGACCGACGAAGCGAAGGTCGCGCCGCTGCGTCGGGCCATCGAAGGCATCTTCGAAATCTCGATGACCCTGATCAACCTGGTCATCCGCCTGGCCCCGTACGCGGTGGCCTGCTTCATGTTCAACCTGGCCGCGTTGTTCGGTTTCGAGCTGATCATCCGCCTGGGCGCCTACGTGGGCGTGGTGGTGCTGGCGCTGGGCCTGCACATGGTGGTGACCTACGGCGTGGCCGTGTGGCTCTCCGGCCGTTCGCCGCTGGCGTTCTTCCGCGATACCCAGGAGGCCACGGTGATGGCCTTCTCGACCGCCTCCAGCAACGCCACCCTGCCGACCGCGCTGCGCGTGGCCGATCAGATGGGCCTGCCGCAGAAGGTCTCGCGCTTCGTGCTGACCGTGGGCGCCACCGCCAACCAGAACGGCACCGCGCTGTTCGAGGGCGTGACGGTGATCTTCCTGGCACAGTTCTTCGGCGTGGACCTGAGCATCGGCCAGCAGTTCATGGTGATGGCGGTCTGCATCCTGGGCGGCATCGGCACGGCCGGCGTGCCCTCGGGCTCGCTGCCGGTGGTGGCGATGATCTGCGCCATGGTCGGCGTGAACCCGCTGGGCATCGGCCTGATCCTGGGCGTGAACCACTTCCTGGACATGTGCCGTACCGCGCTGAACGTCACCGGCGATCTGGCCCTGACCACCCTGGTGGCCAAGGGCGAGGTGGACGATGGCCCGGCAGTGGCCGCGGTGGCCCCGGCCCCGGCGCCTGCTCCGGCCCCGCGCGACTGAGCCTGCGCAGCCCTGCTGGTTCCCGACGCCCCGCCTTGTGCGGGGCGTCGTCGTTAAGGGCCTGGCCTGTCTCCGGCCTGACCCCGCCGATCACCTGTGGGACAATGGGCTGCCCGCAGCTCCGCGGGAGCCTCCCGACTCCGACAGAACCATGACGCAGCCTACCCGCCGCCAGTTGGCCAATGCCATCCGCTTCCTTGCCGCTGATGCGGTCGAAACCGCCAAGTCCGGTCATCCCGGCATGCCGATGGGCATGGCCGATATCGCCGAAGTGCTCTGGAACGACTATCTCCGTCACAACCCGAAGAATCCGAAGTGGTTCAACCGCGACCGCTTCGTGCTGTCCAACGGCCACGGCTCGATGCTGCAGTACGCACTGCTGCACCTGAGCGGCTACGACCTGCCGATCGAACAGCTCAAGCAGTTCCGCCAGCTGGGCAGCAAGACCGCCGGCCACCCGGAGCACCATGAAACCCCCGGCGTGGAGACGACCACCGGTCCGCTGGGTCAGGGTCTGGCCAACGCCGTGGGCTTCGCCCTGGCCGAGAAGCTGCTGGCACAGCGCTACAACCGCCCGGAACACGAGATCGTCGACCACCGCACCTGGGTGTTCCTGGGCGACGGCTGCCTGATGGAAGGCATCTCGCATGAAGCCGCCTCCCTGGCCGGCACCTGGGGCCTGTCCAAGCTGGTCTGCTTCTGGGACGACAACCACATCTCCATCGACGGCAACACCGATGGCTGGTTCACCGACAACACCCCCGAGCGTTTCGAAGCCTATGGCTGGAACGTGGTGCGCGGCGTCGATGGCCACGATCCGGAAAGCATCAAGTCCGCCATCGACAGCGCGCTGTCGCAGTTCGACAAGCCGACCCTGATCTGCTGCCGCACCACGATTGGTTTCGGTTCGCCGAACAAGGCCGGCAAGGAATCCAGCCATGGCGCCCCGCTGGGCAAGGATGAGCTGGAGGCCACCCGCAAGCAGCTGGGCTGGCCGTACGGCCCGTTCGAGATCCCCGAAGAGATCTACGCCGGCTGGCGTGCCGGCGGTACCGGCACCCTGCGCCAGGCCGAGTGGGAACAGCAGTTCGACAAGTACGCCGCGCAGTACCCGGCCGAAGCCGATGAGCTGATCCGCCGTTCGCATGGCGAGCTGCCGGCCGATTTCATCGCCAAGGCCGATGCCTACATCGCCCAGGTCCAGGCCGACGGCCAGACCATCGCCTCGCGCAAGGCCTCGCAGCTGGCGATCGAAGCGTTCGCGCCGCTGCTGCCGGAACTGGTCGGTGGTTCGGCCGATCTGGCGCACTCCAACCTGACCCTGTGGAAGGCCAGCAAGTCGGTCGCCACCGATGACCCGAACGCCAACTACGTCTACTACGGCGTGCGCGAGTTCGGCATGACCGCGATCGCCAACGGCCTGGCCCTGCATGGCGGGTTCATTCCGTTCGACGCCACCTTCCTGGTGTTCAGCGATTACGCCCGCAACGGCGTGCGCATGAGCGCGCTGATCCCGGCCCACGCGATCCACGTGTACACGCACGACTCGATCGGCCTCGGCGAAGACGGCCCGACCCACCAGCCGGTGGAGCACCTGGCCTCGCTGCGCTACATCCCGAACAACGATGTGTGGCGCCCGTGCGATGCGGTCGAATCGGCGGTCAGCTGGAAGTCGGCGATCACCCGCAAGGACGGCCCGAGCTGCCTGGTCTTCAGCCGCCAGAACCTGCCGCACCAGCCGCGCAGCACCGAGCAGGTCGCCCAGATCGCGCGCGGTGGCTACGTGCTGGCCGACGCCGAAGGCGGCGTGCCGGACGTGATCCTGATCGGCACCGGTTCGGAAGTGGGCCTGGCCGTGACCGCCAAGGCGGAGCTGGAGGCGGCCGGCATCAAGACCCGCGTGGTGTCGATGCCGTCCACCGACGTGTTCGAGCGCCAGGACGCGGCGTACCGCGAATCCGTTCTGCCCAATGCGGTGCGCAACCGCGTGGCCGTGGAAGCCGGCGTCACCGGCTTCTGGCGCCAGTACGTGGGCCTGGACGGTGCCGTGGTCGGTATCGACACCTTCGGTGCCTCGGCCCCGGCGGAAGCGCTGTACAAGCACTTCGGCATCACCGCCGAGCACGTCGTGGCTGCGGCCAAGGCGCAGCTGGCGAACTGATCGCCGCTGGAGGGCGTCGAGCCCTGCTCGGCGCCAGTAAACGGAAGGCCGGCGAAAGCCGGCCTTCTGCGTTCTGGCGTCATGGAGGACGCGATTCTCTGCAATCCGCCCGGGCCTGGCGCGCGCCGACCCGCGGCCGGCACTGCCCGCTGCGCATCATGCGGTGCGCGCCAATCCCAGCCGCAGCAGCCGCGCCTCGATGCGTTCGCCGAACGTCTTCGGCGCTTCCAGCCCCATCCGCTGCAGGTAGGCCTGATCGCCATCGCCGGCCGGTTGCGTCACCGCAGCCAGCACCGTGCGCAGCTTGGCCATCGGCGTCTGCGTGTTCTGCCTGAGCCAGCCCAGCGCCTTGACCAGGTGCTGCTCCACTTCGGTGAAATCGCTGCCCAGCGGGTAATCCGGCAGCAGGCCGGACTGGCGGAACGGTGCCAGCGCCGCGCTGACCGCCGCGGCAGTGTTGCGCTGGCCATCGCCGGACGCAGCGAAGCCGGGCGCCAGCTTCTTCGAGGCTTTCGCCTTGTCCAACAGTGCGGCCTGGAATTGCGCATCGGTGATCGCAGCCATCGCGATCACGCAGTCCTCGTCGGTCATGTTGCGCAGGTCGGCGATGCCGTACTCGTTGATGTAGAGATCGCGCAGATGCCGCGGGATCGTGGTGTGCCCGTAGTTCCAGCGCACGTTGGAGTGCAGCACGCCTTTGTCCTCGCGGGTGGCGCGGAAGATGAGCGCACTGCGTGCGCCGGGCAGGGCATGCGCCATCGCCACGAAGTTGTACTGGCCGCCCACGCCGGAGACCACGCGGCCGTCTTCCAGCGCATCGGAGACGGCAGCGCCCAGCGCAGTGGCCATCATGCAGGAGTTGAAGAAGCGCGCATCGCGACGCTGCATCCGTTCCAGCGTTTCATCGCCACCGTAAAGCTGGTTGATCTCGCTGATCCGGCGCATGCCGATCGCGCTGCGCTCGTCATCGGGCAGGTCGCGCAGCCACTGATAGAACTCCGGCGAGCCCAGATAGAACGCGCCGTGCAGGTACTCGCCCTCGGCTTCGAGCGTGGCGTAATCGGTGGTCCAGGCGGTGCCGTTCTCGATCCGCTGCAGCAACGCCAGATCGTCATGCACTTTGCGCCGGATCACGCCGGTCTGGACCAGCCGACGGAAGCCTTCGTTGAGCATCTCACTGCAGCCGTACAGGCCGATCTCGAATGGCTCCAGGCCACCGCATTCAAGCACCGTCGGGTGGCTGGCCAACGCCGGATCCAGGGCCTGCAGGATCTGGCGGTAGCGTGCGTTGTCGGTATGCCGCAGCACCAGCGCATGGCTGAGCGCATCGGCCAGCGTGCCGATGCCGATCTGCAGGGTGCCGCCATCGCGCACCAGCGTGCTGGCGTACAGGCCGATCGCGTAATCGGCATCGCTCACCGGTTGGCGCGGCAGGCCGAACAGGTCCGGATACGGGCCCGGTGGCGTGATCACCAGATCGAAGAACGACACATCCACCGTGGCCGAACCGGCCAGGTACGGCAGCTGCGGATCGATCTCGGCGATCATCAGCGGGCGTGGCAGGCCGCGCGCGACCATCGCATCCAGCGTGTCCTGGGTGATGTCGTTGTTGCACGACAGCGACAGGCGCCGGTCGTTCGCGCGCATCGCCACTTTCTGCACGATCGCCTGCGGCGCGCGCTGGGCGACCGCATCGGCGGCGTGCGTGTAGTTGAGGCTGGTGTAGCTGCGCTGGGCCTGCGAGGAATTGAGCAATGCCCCGGACTGCATGTAGAACTCTTCCACTTGCACATGCGCTGGCAGCTGGTCGCGCACCATGGCATCGGCATAGGCCAGGCGCGGGAAGTCCGCACCGAAATGACGCTCGGCGAACGGCTTCATGAAGCGGGCTTCCAGCCCGGCACCGCCGCGCGGCGGGTTCAGCGACAGGGCGGTATACAGCTGCAGCGGCCGCGAGGGATCGTTTTCCACCCGGGTATACAGGGCGTTGAGCAGCCGGTGCGGCTTGCCCAGCGCGAGTGGGGCGCCAATGCGCAGGGGGCCATCGACCCGCTGCAGCAGCCAGTCGACGGCGGCGTCCAGGTCGGTCAGGTGTTCGGTCATGCGGCGCTATCCTGCGAAATCATGCGGGTCATTACAGCATTTCCGGTTTGAACAGACGGCGACGCGAGACCTCATCACCGGCGAGCATGAACTGGCCATCGCCGCGGTAATGCACCGTGCGCGGCACTTTCGGTGAGCGCGCGACGTGCGCTTTGACCACCTCCCAGATGAACAGCCCATGCCGTTTGATCTGGCTGCGGTCCGCCAGCCGGCACTCGAAACTGGCGTGGCACTGGGCGATCAAGGGGGCCGCAACCTCGCTGGCGGCGACCGCCTCCAGCCCGAAGTGCGCGAACTTGTCGATCTCCGCGCCGCTGCTGTTGCCGATGCCCACCACCGTATCGAGCATCTCCGCGGTGGGTACATTGATGACGCATTCGCCACTGCGGCGGATCAGCTCGAAACTGTGGTTGCCGGTGGAAATCATGGTCGCCAGGCGCGAGGGCGTGAACTCCAGCACCATGTGCCAGCCCAGCGTCATGATGTTGCGCTGGCCTTTCCAGGCCGAGCTGATCAGCACGACCGGGCCGGGTTCCAGGAAGCGGCGCACATCGTCCACCGGGTAATCGAATTTTCGGTAGCGTCTCATCGAGGGCTCCGCGGGGCATGCGCCGATGCTCTCAGCGCCTGCATGAACCGGCTGTCGAAGGGGTTGACACCTGTTTCGATTACGGGCGTAATCGAATTGTCGATTACGGATGTAAATGATGAGCCAGATCAGTGAAGCCGAAGCCGTCGTGATGGAGGTGTTGTGGCGGCACCATCCGCTGGGCGCTGATGATGTGGTGGCCGCGCTGGCCAGCCGTGACTGGGCCGAGCCTACCATCAAGACCCTGCTCAACCGGCTGCTGACCAAGGGGGCGGTCAGTGCCAGCCGCGAGGGGCGTCGCTATCTGTACTCGCCCGTGCTGCAACGGCAGGCCTGGGTGGCCGAGCAGAGTGAGGGCTTTCTGGAGCGCGTGTTCGACGGCCGCGTCGCGCCGCTGGTTGCGCATTTCAGCCAGCGCGGCGAGCTCAGCGCGCAGGACATCGCCGAACTGAAGCAACTGATCCGGGAGCTGGATCATGAGTGAGCTGCTCGACGGACTGCTGCAGGCCAGCGTGTGGTTGGCGCTTGCGGCCGTGGTGTTGGCCGCGGCACGGCCGCTGCTGCTGCGCCTGGGGGGCGCAGCGCTGGCCTACCGCAGCTGGTGGCTGCTGCCATTGGTGCTGATCGCTGCGTACCTGCCGCTGCCTCGGCTGCCGATCACCGAGACGGCCCCGGTGATGGTGATGGCCTCGGCGCTGCGCGCGCCTGGCGTGCCGACCGATGCCTCGCAGTGGCCGCTGCTGCTGTTGACGGTGTGGCTGCTGGGCGCGGTGGCGATGGCCGGCATCAGCTGGCGCGCGCAGCGCCGCTTCGAGCATGCCCTGGGCGCGCTGCAACCGCGTGCGGATGGCAGCTGGCAGGCCAGTGGCGATCCGGGCCTGCCGGCGCTGGTCGGCTTGTGGCGGCCGCGGATCGTGGTTGGCCCGGACTTCGAGCAGCGCTTCAGCCCCGCCGAGCAGGAGCTGATCCTGCGCCACGAACACAGCCATCGTCGTCATGGCGATCCCTGGGCAAACGCCACGCTGGCCGCGCTGCGGTGCGTGTTCTGGTTCCACCCGTTGCTGCCGTGGGCGGCGCGCCGGTTCCTGCGTGACCAGGAACTGGCCTGCGACGCCCGCACGGTCGATCCGCATCCGGCACTGCGCCGGCTCTACGCCAACGCGCTGCTCAAGGCGCAGTTGGTCCACCCGGTTGCACCGATGGCCTGCCACTGGCGCAGCCAACCGATGTTGAAGGAGCGGATTGCCATGTTGAAGGAACACAAGCGGAAGACATTGCCGTGGTTGACCGGGCAGGTGCTGGTGGTCGGGATGTGCGTGGGTCTGGGCACGGTGGCCTGGGCGGGCCAGGGCACCGCGGTCGCCGCTGATCGCGATGCGATCGCGCACAAGATGCCGCCGCCGTCCTACCCGAAAACGGCGGCCGAGCAGCGCATCGTCGGCAAGGTCGTGGTCAGGGTGGACGTGGATACCGAAGGCAGGGCGACCAATGTGCGCGTGCTTCAGGCGAGCCCGGCGGGTGTATTCGACGACGCGACGGTCGCTGCCGCGAAACAGTGGACGTTCGAACCGGCGATCCGGAATGGCAAGGCGGTGGCCTCGGCGCTGAAGATTCCGGTCACCTACGCCATGGATGATGAGGTGCCAACGCCATGAGGCAGTCATCCGTCCTGGCAGTGGCGGCGATTTTGATGGCTGGCTGTGCCACCCATGAGACGCTTACGTCAGTGGACACGCGGGCGGAGAACGTGGGTCACCAGCGCTTGGATCCGACCACCGGCACGGGGGCTGCGCAGGTGGCGAGCTACCAGCTGAAGGCTGCGGAGGGTTACCGGATGCCGCAACTGAATGCAGGTCCGGACCCCGTGCTGGGCGCTCGCGATCCGCGCAGTGAGCTTGCGCCCACGACGGTGTGCCTGCAGTTGGTCATCGATGCGCAGGGTCGCGTGGAGCGAAGTCTGCCGGTGCAGGACCGCGACGAATGCACCGCTGGCAATGCCCCTGAGAATGCGCCGTTGTTGCAGTCCGCGCAGGATGCGGTGGCAGCCTGGCAGTACGTGCCCGCAGCGGTGTGTCACTTCGCGGAGGGGAAGGTTCCAGCGGATCGGGGCGATTGCCAGGGTGCCGCGCGCATCGAACCTGTGCCGGTGAGCCTGCTGTATGCCTTCACCTTCGAAATCGTGAAAGGCAAGGCGACCGTGCGCAGCGGGACGCCGGCGAAGCAGCGAAGCACTGCGCCCACGACGCGGTGAGATGCCTATCCGCCGCGAACGGCACCGCCCTGGATGTTCGCTTTCACCGAGGGGTCCATCAATTTAGGCTCGGCCAGCGTGGCATCGCGTGCCTGGCGCGTGGCCACGAACTCGGCTTCGCTGACGCCGTCATGCAGGTGGATGTTGTGCGCGCGCTGCGCGCCGATGGTGGTCTCGTTGGCGACCTCGCGGCCACCGGGGCCGTAGTCGTGACAGATGAACACACGGGTTGCGTCCGGCAATGCCAGCAAGCGCTGGATCGAACGGTATAGCTGCGCCGCATCGCCGCCCGGGAAGTCACAGCGTGCGGTGCCGCCGTCGGGCATGAACAGCGAATCGCCGGTGAACAGCGCATCGCCGATCCGATAGGCGACGCTGTCGCTGGTATGGCCCGGGACCGCGATCACCTCGGCGTCGATATCACCGAGCGTGAAGCGTTCGCCATCGGCGAACAGATGATCGAACTGCGAGCCGTCGGTCGGCACATCCAGCGCGTAACGGGGCGCGAAGGTGCGCTGCACCTGCACGATGCCCGCGCCCATGGCCAGGGTCGCGTCCGGCCATTGGCGCTTGAGCCAGCGCCCGGCGCTGACGTGGTCGGCGTGGGCATGGGTATCCAGCAGCCAGCGCACCTGCAGACCGTGCTCGCGCACATGGGCCAGCAGCGGCTGCAGCGGCCCGGCACCGAGCGCGTCGGTGTCCGGGTCGTAATCCAGCACGGGATCGATCACCGCTGCCTGCAACGTCGCCGGGTCATGCACCACATAGCTGAACGTGTGACTGTCCGGGTGGAAGAAACTGGCGACGTGCAGTGACATGGTGCGGACCTCAGCGTTTGCCCAGGGTGTCGTTGAGCAGCACCGCCAGACGTTCACCGGCCAGGCGCAGCTCGCGCTCGGCGACCGGGCGATAGGTCGCCGCATAGCTGGGCTCCAGCGTACGCTTGTCCGGGTAAACGCCAGGTGCAATGGCGATCCGGCAGCTGGCTTCGGCCCACTGCACTGCATCCGCATCGATGTTGGAGCGCGTTGCGAACGCCGGCTTGGGCAGGGCCAGCAGGCGCTTGAGGTACTGGTCGTCATCCAGCGTCTGCTCGTTCAGCATGCCGCTGTCCCACAGCGAGTGCAGGTTGGTACCGCGGTTGTTGAACTGCACCTGGAAATCGTTGCCACCTTTGTCGTGGCCGTAGCCGGCATGCATCGGCTGGTGGATGTCGCCAGCGAAATGCACGACGAATTTCAGTGCCTGCGCACGCTCGGCGTCGGATTTGCTGCGGTCGCCCAGAATCGCGGTCTGCGCCTTCAGCGCCTCGACCACGCAGTTGCCGTTCCTGCAGTGCTTCTGCACTTCATAGTGGCAATCATCCTCGCCGATATTGACGTAATGCCAGCCGGCCGAGCGCTTGCCCAGGCCCGGGTCCTTGGCGCGCAGCTGATCGGCCCAGGGGGCGATGGCGTGCAGTGTCGGGTCCGGCTCGGCGGCGAGCAGGCGGTCCACCTCGGCCTGGGTCTGCGGGGTCAGCCGGGTTTCGGCGATCCGCGCCACCAGGCGGTGGCCCTGTGCGCCCCAGGCCAGGGCATCGGTGGAAACAAGGGTGAGGGCCAGCGCGAGGGCGGTGGCCGGAAGCAGGGAAGGCATTTTCATCCGCGGCATTCTAGCGGGCTGGCCGCGCGCGGGCTTGCCGGGATCTGGCCGGCTGCAACACCCCCCTGGTTCGGCTAGGCTCGCCGGTGCCCGCATCGGGCGGAATCAGGAGGTCCCCATGGCCCACATCGTTGGCCTGATCGGCGGCATGAGCTGGGAAAGCTCGGCGCATTACTACCGCCTGATCAACGAGCAGGTGCGTGACACGCTGGGTGGGCTGCATTCCGGGCGGATCCTGCTGTGGTCGTTCGATTTCGCCGAGATCGAAGCGCTGCAGCATGCCGGCGACTGGGACAGTGCCACGCAGCGGATGATCGATGCGGCGCAGCGCCTGCAGGGCGCCGGGGCCACCGCCATCGTGATCTGCACCAACACCATGCACCGCATGGCGGATGCAGTGCAGGCGGCGATCGCGATTCCACTGCTGCACATCGCCGATCCCACGGCCGAAGCGATCAAGGGCGCCGGGTTGCTGCGCATCGGCCTGCTCGGCACCGCGTTCACGATGGAGCACGATTTCTACAGGGGACGGCTCACGCAGGCGCATGGCCTGGAGGTCCTAGTTCCGGACGCCGAGGACCGCGCGGCGGTGCACCGGATCATCTACGAGGAGTTGGTGCAGGGGCAGGTGCTGCCGGCATCGCGCGAGACGTATCGCGTCGTCATGCAGCGGCTGGTGGATCGCGGTGCGCAGGGCATCATCCTGGGCTGCACGGAGATCATGCTGCTGGTCGGCGCCCAGGATGCACCCGTGCCCGTGTTCGATACGACCACGCTGCATGCGCAGGCGGCGGGCCAACATCTGTTGGCGGGATGAATCAAAAAAAACCCCGGCCGAAGCCGGGGAAACTGTCTTGCTGCGAGGGTGTTGCCTTGTTGGGTTCTGATCCGCCGATCAGAACTTGAACACGTACGACACGCCGTAGGCGAGCGGGTCGATGTTGACGGTGCCGATCTTTTCACCGTTGAGCTTGACCTTGCTGTCGATGTCCATCCAGCGCACATCGACGCGCAGCGAGCCCTTGTCATTGATAGCGAAGTCCAGACCGGCATGCGCGGCCAGGCCCCAGGAGTCTTCCATCTTCAGCTTGCTGCCGGCCAGCGCGCCGCCGGTCTTCTCGCTGAAGAACGTGGTGTAGTTGATGCCGGCGCCCAGGAACGGGGAGACCTTGCCCTTGCTGTTGAAGTGATACTGCAGCGAGACCACCGGCGGCAGGTGCTTGGTGCTGCCCACGTTGCCCAGACCGGCGATGTTGATGTCGTGCTTGAACGGCAATGCGGCCAGGATCTCGATGCCGAGGTTGTCGGCGATGAAGTACTCACCGGTGATGGTCGGCTTGATGTCGTTGTCGACATCGACCTTCAGCGTGCCGCCGGCCAGCGAGCCGTTGTTGGACTTCGGGGCGACCTGGTGCACGCCGGCACCGATCGTCCAGTCACCCTTGGACTGGGCCATGGCGGGGGCGGCGGCCAGCGCCAGGGCGGCGGCCAGGCAGGAGAGCAGGAGGGGGGAGGTGTTGCGCATGAGACGGTCTCGTGGCGGGTGGGAATGGCGCCAGTTTTCCCGTCCGCGCCGCGTTGCGCCTTGATCCGGATCAATCCGGGTATTTGCCGTTGTAACCGGTTCCCATTCGGCCTCGGCGGGCCTGCCCGGGTCCGGCCCTGCTAGAATGAACGCCCCTTTCCATCGGCGCCGCACCGTCGCGGCTGCAGGAGCTTGTGAACATGGCAATCAAGGTTGGCATCAACGGTTTCGGTCGCATCGGGCGCAACGTACTGCGCTCGGCCGTGCTGAACTTCGGCAATGACATCGAAATCGTCGCCATCAACGATCTGCTGGAGCCGGACTACCTGGCGTACATGCTGAAGTACGACTCCGTGCACGGCCGCTTCAAGGCCGACGTGGAAGTTTCCGGCAACGACCTGCTGGTCAACGGCAAGAAGATCCGCCTGACCCAGGAACGCGACCCGGCCAACCTGAAGTGGGACGAAGTCGGCGTGGACGTCGTCATCGAATCCACCGGCCTGTTCCTGACCAAGGAAACCGCGCAGAAGCACATCGATGCGGGCGCCAAGAAGGTGATCCTGTCGGCACCGTCGAAGGACGACACCCCGATGTTCGTGTTCGGCGTGAACGACAAGACCTACGCCGGCCAGGCGATCGTCTCCAACGCGTCGTGCACCACCAACTGCCTGGCCCCGCTGGCCAAGGTCATCAATGACAAGTGGGGCATCAAGCGTGGCCTGATGACCACCGTGCATGCGGCGACCGCTACCCAGAAGACCGTCGATGGCCCGTCCAACAAGGACTGGCGCGGTGGCCGTGGCATCCTGGAAAACATCATTCCGTCCTCCACCGGTGCGGCCAAGGCCGTGGGCGTGGTGATCCCGGAATTGAACAAGAAGCTGACCGGCATGAGCTTCCGCGTGCCGACCTCGGACGTGTCGGTGGTCGATCTGACCGTCGAGCTGGAGAAGGAAGCCACCTACGCCGAGATCTGCGCTGAAGTGAAGGCACAGAGCGAAGGCGCGCTGAAGGGCATTCTGGGCTACACCGAAGATAAGGTCGTGGCGACCGATTTCCGCGGTGAAACCCACACCTCGGTGTTCGACGCCGATGCCGGCATCGCGCTGGATGGCACCTTCGTCAAGCTGGTGTCCTGGTACGACAACGAATGGGGCTATTCCAACAAGTGCCTGGAAATGGTCAAGGTCGTCGCGGCGTAAGCCAGCGCCACCCCTGCGTCATTCCACAGACCCCGGCCCCGTGCCGGGGTCTGTCGTTTCAGGCGGGCGCCGCCCCGGCCTTGATCCCGCCTGTGCTCCCGATCCATTAGCATGGCCCGCGTGCCGCCGGCACTGTGCCTGCCGGGTGCAGCCGTGGCGACCTCTTGAGGATGGCCTGGAATGGAAGCTCTGATTGTCCTGCTGGTGCTGGTACTGCTGGCGATCCCGCTGCTGCTGATCGTGGCGCTGGTGATGATCGCCGGCCTGCGCCGACGCGTCGCGGCGCTGGAGCAGCGCGCTGCCGGGTCTGCCTGGGAGACCGTGCCGGCACCGGCCGAGCCCGAACGGCCGCTGCGCTGGGCGGACATCGACTCCGTCGACACCGTGGCCGCGCCGCTGGACGTCGCCATGCAGGCCGGTGGCGAAACGCCCGTCGAGACCGCGGACACCGTCGCTGCACCCGCCGCGGCGGCCGCCATGCCGCCACCGCTGCCGTTCGCCGCCTCGATTCCGCACAGGCCCGCGCCGCCGGTAGCGCCGGTTGAACCGCAGGGTCCCGGCATCGGCGAGCGCATTGTCGGCACCCTCAAACAGTGGTTCACCGAAGGCAACGTGCCGGTCAAGATCGGCATGCTGGTGCTGCTGGCCGGTGTGGCCGCGCTGCTCAAGTACGCCAGCGACCAGGGCTGGTTGAACGCCCCGATCGAGCTGCGCCTGGCCGCCATCGCGGTCGCCGCGCTGGCCGGACTGGTATTCGGCTGGGTGCAGCGCGATACCCGGCGCCTGTTCGCGCTGGCGCTGCAGGGCGGGGCGATCGGCATCCTGTTGCTGACCATATTCGCCGCGTTCAAGCGCTATGACCTGGTGCCGGCCGCGCCGGCGTTCGCGCTCAGCGTGCTGCTGATCGCCGGCATGGGCGTGCTGGCGGTGGTGCAGAATTCGCGCACGCTGGCGGTGCTTGGCATCCTGGCCGGCTTCATGGCGCCGATCTGGCTGTCCACCGGCAGCGGCAACCATGTCGCGCTGTTCTCGTACTACGCGGTGCTCAACGCCGCGATCCTGGCCATTGCCTGGTGGCGCCCGTGGCGCGCGCTGAACCTGCTCGGCTTCGCCTTCACTTTCGGCATCGGTACGGCCTGGGGCGTGCTCCAGTACAGCGCGGACAAGTTCGCCAGCACCGAGCCGTTCCTGCTGCTGTTCTTCGCCTTCTACCTGCTGATCCCGATCCTCTATGCGCGCCGCCAGCGTGCGGAGAAACGCGATCTTATCGATGGCAGCCTGGTGTTCGGCACGCCGCTGATCGCGTTCTCGCTGCAGGCCGGCCTGCTGCATGACGACCGCCTGCTGCTGGCGCTGTGCTCGCTGGCGCTGGCGGCGTTGTATGCGGGCCTGGCATGGGCGTTGATCAAGCGCGAACGTTACGCCGCGTTGGGCCAGTCGCATGCGGTGCTCGCGGTCGGCTTCGCCACGCTGGCGGTGCCGCTGGCGTTGTCTGCACGCGCCACCGCCAGCGTGTTCGCACTGGAAGGCGCCGCCTTGGCCTGGCTGGGCCTGCGCCAGCAGCGCTGGCTGCCACAGGTCACTGGCGCCTTGCTGACCCTGGGGGCCGCGTTCGGCTTCGTGGTCGGTGCGGATTACTGGCACCTGGACGCCACGGCCATTGCGAACCCGACCTTCATGAGCGGGCTGCTGCTGGCGCTGGCCGGTTTTGCCGCGGCCTTCAGCTACCGCCGCGCCCAGCAGGAGGCGCCGGCCATCGTGTACTACCTGTGGGGCCTGCTGTGGTGGCTGGGCAGTATCAGCCACGAGATCCTGCGCTTCGTCGCCCACCGCAGCGAGCCCGATGCGCTGTTGATCGCCGCGGCGGTGACCGCGTGGCTGGCCGCTGAAGTGCATCGCCGCTGGCCGGCGCGCGCGCTGGTGCTGACCACGCTGGCGATGGTGCTGGCCGCCTTCCCGTTGGCGCTGTGGCAGGCCGATGTGCATGACCAGCCGTTCGCCGGCTATGGCGCGCTGGCGTGGGCGGTGTTCGCGCTGCTCGGCGTCCGCAGCCTGTGGTGCCTGCGCGGGGGGGAAGACCGCACCTCGCTGGCGGCGCAGTTCCTGTGGTGGCTGCTGTGGCCGTCGGTGGTGTCGCTGGCCTGCCTGTGGCTGGCCGACCACTTCGCGCTGGCGCAGGGCTGGGGCCTGGCCCTGATGCTGCTGCCGTGGCTGCTGGTCACCGCGGTGGCGCTGCTGCGCTGGCACTGGCTGACGGTGCCGCTGGGCGAGCGCTTCGATCCGATGCGTATGCCGCTGCAGAGCACCTTGTTCGCGGTGCTTGGCGCGAGCTGGGTGGGCCTGTTGCTGGTCCCGGCCGGGGCCGCACCGCTGCCGTGGCTGCCGCTGCTCAACCCGGTGGAACTGGCGCAGCTCGCCGTGCTGGTGCTCGCCGCGCGCTGGCTGTGGTCCGCGCAGGCGCCGCAGGGCCTGCGTGCGGTCCGTATCCCGGTGCTGGCGATTGCCGGCTTCGTCGCCCTGACCTGCATCACCCTGCACGCCGTGCATCACTGGGGCGCGGTGCCGTGGAACGAGCGCTTGTGGTCCTCGACCCTGGCCCAGACCAGCCTGACCGTGGTCTGGAGCGTGCTCGGCGTGATCAGCTGGGTGTGGGGCTCGCGTCGCGGGCAGCGCGTGCTGTGGCTGGTCGGCGCGGTGCTGATGGGCGTGGTGCTGGCCAAGCTGGTGCTGATCGACCGCCAGCACCTGGGCAACCTGCTCGGGATTTCTTCTTTCATCGCCTACGGCCTGCTGTGTACGGTCGTGGGCTATCTGGCACCGGCGCCGCCGCGCGCACCGGACCCCGCCGTGGAGCCGCAGTCTTGAAGACCTTTCGCCCGCTGATCCTCCTCACCGCGCTGGTGCTGCCGGCGCTGACCCAGGCCCAGGCGGCCGATGACCGCCAGGCCTTCCGCCAGCAATGGCCGCTGCAGCTTGCGCAGCCGCAGGCCGGTGCGTACCGGTTGACGCTGGACGATGGCGTGTACCGCACCGCGGTGTCGCCGCGCCTGGCCGATGTGCAGGTATTCAACGCGCAGGGCCAGGCATTGCCCTCGGCGTTGCTGGCTGCCGACCAGCCGCTGGCGCAGGCGCCGCAGTGGCAGACGCTGTCCTGGTTCCCGCTGCCGCCGATGGCCGGTACTTCCGGCGATGACCTGCAGCTGCTCACCGAGCGCAACACCGATGGCAGCGTGCGCCGGGTCGAAGCGCGGCTGGGGCGCGGTGGCGCGGCGGGGCAACCGGCGGGCTGGCTGATCGACGCCAGTGCACTGAAGACCGGTGTGCAGGCACTGCGCCTGGACTGGCAGACACAGTCGCCACTGCAGGCGCGCGTTCGCGTGGAGATGAGCAACGATCTGCGCGATTGGCTGCGCATCGCCGACGACGTGCCGCTGGTCGACCTGCAGCACGAAGGCCGCCGCCTGCAGCAGCGGCGCATCGACATCGCGCGCCAAGCCAAGTATTTCCGCATCCTGCCGATCGGCGCGGATGCCTTGCCGGCGCTGTCCACCGTGCAGGCCGAGCTGGCGCCGACCGCGCAGGCGATCGCGTGGCGCTGGCAGTCGTTGACCGGGACCGCCGGCAAGCCCGGCGAATTCGAGTATCAACTCGACGGGCGCTTCCCGGTCGCGCAGGCGGATATCGCCACCGCCGACAACAGCGTGGTGCAGTGGACGCTGTTGAGCCGCGACGACGCCGACCAGCCGTGGCAGGTCCGCGCGGGCCCGTGGGTGGCCTATCAGCTGCAGGACGCCGCCGACCGCCGGCAATCGCGGACTCAGCCGCTGACGCGCAGCACGCGTGACCGTTACTGGAAACTGATCGCAGGTCAGCCGCAGTCGATGCCCGCGCCGACGCTCAAGCTCGGTTACCAGCCCGAAGCGCTGGTGTTCCTCAGCCAGGGCGAGCCGCCCTACGCGGTGGCCGCCGGCAGTGTGCGCGCCGAGCGCCAGGACGCGCCGGTCGCCACCGTGATCGCGCAGCTGCGCGAGCAGCATGGCGCGCAGTGGCAGCCGGCCCAGGCGACCGTGCAGGGCGCACCGGAAGTGCTCGCCGGCGATGCCGCGCTGGCCCCGCAGCGCGACTGGAAGCAGTGGCTGCTCTGGGCGCTGCTGGTGATCGGCGTGCTGATCGTCGGCGGGTTCGCGGTGAGCCTGCTGCGCCAGCCGCGTCTTAACGGGGACGGGGGCAGTTAAGCGCGCTTAACTACCCCCGTCCCCGTTAAGAGGTTTGCGATGCACCGTCGCAGCCGGGACAATGATCGTCTGCGCCGCACGGCGCCCTTCCTTCTTCAGAGCCAAAGAGTTGCTTATGTCCATCGTTCGCATGACCGACCTCGATCTCTCCGGCAAGCGCGTGCTGATCCGCCAGGATCTGAACGTGCCGATCGACAACGGCCAGATTACTTCCGAGCAGCGCATCACCGCGTCGCTGCCGACGCTGAAGCTGGCCTTGGAGAAGGGCGCCGCCGTGATGGTGACCTCGCACCTGGGGCGTCCGAAGGAAGGCGTGTGGAGTGAAGCCGAATCGCTGGCCCCGGTGGCGCTGCGCCTGTCGCAGCTGCTCGGTGTGGAAGTGCCGCTGGTGCGCGACTGGGTCGATGGCGTGCAGGTTGCGCCGGGCTCGATCGTGCTGCTGGAAAACTGCCGCATGAACGTCGGCGAAGGCAAGGACGATGAAGCGCTGGCGAAGAAGTACGCCGCGCTCTGCGATGTGTTCGTGATGGATGCCTTCGGCACCGCGCACCGTGCACAGGCCTCCACTCATGGCGTGATCCGCTTCGCGCCGGTCGCCGCTGGCGGCCCGCTGCTGATGGCCGAACTGGACGCGCTGGCCAAGGCGCTGCTCGCTCCGGCCCAGCCGCTGCTGGCGATCGTGGCCGGCAGCAAGGTCAGCACCAAGCTCGAGCTGCTCTCCAGCCTGGTCGGCAAGGTCGACCAGCTGATCGTTGGCGGTGGCATCGCCAACACCTTCATCGCGGCCGCCGGTTACCCGGTCGGCAAGTCGCTGTATGAGCCGGACCTGCTGGACACCGCGAAGAAGATCGTGGCCGATGCCAAGGCGCGTGGCGCCGACATCCCGCTGCCGACCGACGTGGTCGTGGCCAAGCAGTTCCTGCCCGATGCCGAGGCCACGGTGAAGGCCGTTGCCGACGTGGCCGAGGATGACCTGATCCTGGATATCGGCCCGGATACCGCGCAGCACTATGCAGGCCTGATCGCCAAGGCCGGCACCGTGGTCTGGAACGGCCCGGTCGGCGTGTTCGAGTTCGAGGCGTTCAGCCATGGCACCGAAGCACTGGCCCGCGCCATCGCGGCCTCGCCGGCGTTCTCGATCGCCGGTGGCGGCGACACCCTGGCCGCGGTCGACAAGTACGACATCGCGGGCGAGGTGAGCTACATCTCCACCGGTGGTGGCGCGTTCCTGGAATTCCTGGAAGGCAAGACCCTGCCGGCCGTCGCCGCGCTGGAGGCCCGCGGCTCGTGAGCCGCGATGTGCTGTTCTTCGATCTCGACGGCACGCTGATCGATTCGGCCGTCGGGATCACCCAGTGCGTGGCGCATGCGCTCACGCAGATGGGCCAGCCGGTCCCGCCGCAGGCCGAACTGCGGCGCTGGATCGGGCCGTCGCTGCGGACCAGCTTCGCGCCGTTGTTCAACGATCCGGCCCAGGTCGAGCAGGCGGTGACGTACTACCGCGAGCGCTTCGACGTGGTCGGCTGGCGCGAGCATGAGGTCTTCCCGCGGATCGGCCAGGTCGTGCAGGCCTTGAAGGATCGCGGCCATCGGCTGGCCATCGTCACCGCCAAGAACGAGCCGCATGCCCGGCGCGTCGTCGAGCACCTGCCGTTCGGTGACTGCTTCGAGGACGTGATTGGCGCCACCCCGGATGGCAGCCGCAGCGAGAAGCCGCAGCTGGTCGCCGAGGCGCTGCATCGGTTGTCGCTCACCCCGGCGCAGTGCTGGATGATCGGCGACCGGCGCATGGATATCGAAGGCGCGCGTCATCACGGGCTGCGCAATATCGGCGTGCTGTGGGGCTTCGGCGGTGCCGAAGAGCTCACCGCGGCCGGTGCGGCGCACCTGGCGCAGGCCCCGGATGACCTGCTCACGCTGATCGATTGAGGCACCCGGCGGCGTCCCGTACGCCGCCGCATGTCCTGCGCAAAGCCCCGCCGGGGCTGGCGCTGGCCGGGAGGGAGCCAATCGGCTGTCCGCCCGGCCGTCTCGCGCTGTCTGCAGGACAACAGCGAAACCCAACTGTGCCAATGCTGTAAACGTATTCATGGGACGTGAAGGGTGTGCTAATTTCGCTCCTTTAACGGGAGCCCATTAACCATGATTGAGCGTCAGCGTCGCACCAAGATCCTCGCCACCCTCGGACCGGCCACCGACCCGCCGGGCGTGCTGGAGGATCTCTTCCGCGCCGGCGTGAACGTGGTTCGCCTCAACTTCAGCCACGGTGACCCGTCCGGCCAGGCCAAGCGCGCCGCCGATGTGCGTGCCGCTGCCGCCCGCGTGGGCGTGGAAGTGGGCATCCTGGCCGACCTGCCGGGCCCGAAGATCCGCATCGAGCGTTTTGCCGAAGGCAAGATCAAGCTCAAGGCGGGTGACCGCTTCGACCTGGTCGCCTCGCCGAACGCACCGGCCGGCGATACCACCCAGGTGGGCGTGAGCTACCTGGGCCTGCCGCAGGACGTCACCGCCGGTGACATCCTTCTGCTCGACGATGGCCTGATGCAGCTGCAGGTCACCGAAGTGCAGGGCGAGCGCATCATCAACACCGTGCTCAACGATGGCGTGCTGTCCGACCGCAAGGGCCTGAACAAGCAGGGCGGTGGCCTGTCGCTGGGCGCGCTGACCGAGCGCGACAAGGAACTGATCGGCATCGTGGCCAAGATCGGCGTGGACTTCATCGCCGTCTCGTTCTGCCGCAACGCGCAGGACATGAACGACGCGCGTGAGATCGCCGAGTCACACGGCTGCTACGCCGCGCTGGTCTCCAAGATCGAGCGCACCGAAGCGATCGACAACCTGGAAGAGATCGTCGACGCCAGCGACGTGGTCATGGTCGCCCGTGGCGATCTGGGCGTGGAAATCGGCGATGCCGAACTGCCGGGCCTGCAGAAGAAGATCATCAAGGCCTCGCTGGCGCAGAACAAGGTGGTGATCACCGCCACCCAGATGCTGCAGTCGATGGTCGAAAGCCCGATCCCGACCCGCGCCGAAGTGCTGGACGTGGCCAACTCGGTCATCGACGGTACCGATGCGGTGATGCTCTCGGCTGAAACCGCCGCCGGCATGTACCCGGTCAAGGCGGTCGAAGCGATGGCCCGCATCTGCCTGGGTGCCGAACGCCAGTTCCAGACCGAGACCGATTTCGGCGCCTCGCCGCGCAACCTGGAACGGGCCGACCAGGCGATTGCCATGGCCACCATGTTCCTGTCCCAGCACGTGGGCGTGCGCGCAATCGTGGCGATGACCGAATCCGGTGGCACCGCGCGTTACCTGTCGCGCTTCCGTGCTTCGGCGCCGGTGTTCGCGGTGACCCGCCACGACGGCGCCCGCCGCCAGATGGCGCTGATGCGCGATGTGTTCCCGATCAACTTCGACAGCCGCGGCCTGACCCCGCGCGAAGCCGCCCGCGGCAGCATCCGCCTGCTGTTCGAAGCGAACCAGCTGCAGGGCGGCGACCGCGTGGTCTTCACCAGCGGCGAGCACATGGAAACCCATGGCGCCACCAACACGCTGCGCCTGCTGGAAGTGGGCGAAGACGGCCGTGCGAGCGGGCTGGGCGAGCTCTAACCGACGCGCCGCGCAGCACCCGGACCCGCGTGGCTTCACGGCCGCGCGGGTTCGTCGTTTCAGATGGAATCGTTTCCAGATTTCGTGGACGGCCAGTTCACGGGAGGCGGGGTCTATAATTGGCGTTTTCCCGCACCCGCCACAGGAAGTACATGAGCATCGAACAGCTGGCTGAAACCGCACAGGCCATGGTCGCCCCGGGCAAGGGCATCATCGCGATCGACGAATCCACCGGCACCATCGGCAAGCGCTTCGCCAGCGTCGGCCTGGAGAACACCGAGGAGAACCGTCGCGCCTACCGCGAACTGCTGCTCACCACGCCCAAGCTGAACGAGCACATCTCCGGCGCGATCCTGTACGACGAGACCATCCGTCAGTCCACCAAGGACGGCGTCCCGTTCGCCAAGTACATGGCCGCCCAGGGCATCATTCCGGGCATCAAGGTCGACAAGGGCGCCCATGCCCTGGCCGGTTGCCCGGGCGAGCTGGTCACCGAAGGCCTGGACGGTCTGCGCGAGCGCCTGCAGGAGTATTACAAGCTAGGTGCGCGCTTCGCCAAGTGGCGTGCGGTCATCAACATCGGTGAAAGCATCCCGTCGGGCACCTGCATCGAATCCAATGCCCATGCGCTGGCCCGTTATGCCGCGCTGTGCCAGGAATGTGGCCTGGTGCCGATGGTCGAGCCGGAAGTGATCATGGACGGCGACCACGACATCGAAACCTGCTACGAAGTCACCGAAGCGACCCTGCGTTCGCTGTTCGACGCCCTGTACCAGCAGAACGTGCTGCTGGAAGGCACCATCCTGAAGGCTTCGATGGTCATCTCCGGCAAGGGCTGCGAAGAGCAGGCCGACGTCGAGGAAGTGGCCGAGTCGACCGTGATGTGCCTCAAGAGCACCGTGCCGGCGATCCTGCCGGGCGTGGTGTTCCTGTCCGGTGGCCAGAGCGATGAGCAGTCCACCGCGCATCTGAACGCCATGAACCAGATGGGCAACCTGCCGTGGCCGCTGAGCTTCTCCTACGGCCGTGCCATGCAGCAGGCCGCGCTGAAGCTGTGGGCCAAGGACACCAAGGCCAACGTCGCCAAGGCACAGCAGACCGTGTTCGACCGCGCCAAGGAAAACGGCCAGGCCGCCCTGGGCAAGTGGAACGGCTGATTCACGCCTGACCACCGTCAACGAGAACGCCGGCCTTGTGCCGGCGTTTTTGTTTGCGCGATACAACGGTGCGCAAAGGCGCGCGTGCTCTGGCACGATGCGATCCACCTTCGCATGGATGGGTCTCATGTTCGCTCGCCTCTGTATCTGGCTGTGTGTGCTGCCGTTGCTGCTGGTGAGCGCATCGGCGCACGCCGTGGCATCGCGCGGCTTCGATGTGCTGCATTACGAGGTCGCGCTGGTGCCCGACATCGCCCACAAGCGCGTCACTGGTCAGCAGACGGTGCGGTTTCGGGCCGAGCGTGCGCTGCGCGCAGTGACGCTGGACAGCGGCGCGCTCAAGGTGACGGCGGTGCTGCAGGGCGATCGCGCGTTGGCGTTCGCGCAGGACGAGGCGAAGGTGCACATCACGCTGGCCGAACCGCTTGCGCGGGGCGATACCGCCAGCGTGACGATCCGCTATCACGGCGAACCGCCGTATGGCCTGGAATTCGCGCCCGAGCGCGACGAGGTCTACACGATCTTTTCGACCAGTCAGTGGATGCCCTCGGTGGATGCTCCCGACGAGCGCGCCACGCTGGCCCTGTCCGTGACCCTGCCGGCGGGCCTGTTGGCCGCCGGGACCGGTCGCGCGCTGCCGGTGCGCACGCTTCCCGATGGGCGCATCGAACATCGCTGGCAGCTGGAGACGCCGATGCCGGGGTATGTCTACGGCTTCGCCGCGGGCCGTTATCACGAAGCCACACAGCAGCATGGCGCGACCGGCTTGCGGTTCCTGTCCAGGGAGCGCTCGCCCGGACAGCTGCAGCGCGTGTTCACCGCGACGGGCGCGATGTTGGATTTCTTCGCCGAGCGCGCGGGACTGCCGTATCGCGGCGACTATCAGCAGGCGCTGGTGGCCCGCACGATCGGGCAGGAAATGGCCGGGCTGTCGCTGATGTCCGAGCGCTACGGCCAGCAACTGCTGGAAGACCCCGCCCAGACCGCGTTGATGGCGCACGAGGCCGCGCATCAGTGGTGGGGCAACCGGGTGACCTGCGCCGGCTGGGAACATTTCTGGCTCAACGAAGGCATGGCCAACTTCATGACCGCCGCCTACCTCCAGCAGGCGCAGGGAGAGGCGGCCTACCAGGCGCAGGTCACCACCTGGCGCACGCGGCTGGACGCGCTGCGTGCCAAGGGCGCGGATCATGCGCTGGTGTACGCGGACTGGAGCGAGCCGACCGGCGATGACCGCGCGGTGGTGTACCAGAAGGGCGCGTACGTACTGCACCTGCTGCGCGGCGAAATGGGCGAGGCCGCGTTCTGGCGCGGCATCCGTGCGTACACGCAGGCCAATGATGGGCGGTCGGTGGTGACCGCCGATTTCCAGCGTGCGATGGAAACCGCGGCCGGCCGATCATTGCAGCCATTTTTCGCGCAGTGGGTCTACGGCGTCGGTTGACGCGTCAGTGCGCTGCCGCCGGCGGCAACCCCAACGGCAGCGGTGCGAAGATCGCCGAGGTCGAGGGTTCAACCGGCTGGCCTGCCGCCGCCAGCGCCGACTGGTAGGCCTTGTACGTCGCCGCGTTGTACGCCACCAGGATGATCCGGCGCGGCTGGTGGTGCGAGCGCTGCCAGGTCAGGGTCTCGGTGGCGGCGATGTGCGCGGCCTGGTGCAGCGGATAGCCGAACACGCCGCAGCTGATCGCGGGGAAGGCGATCGATTCCAAATCCAGCTTCTCGGCCAGTTGCAGCGATTTCCAGTAGCAGTTGGCCAACAGCGCCGGCTCATCGCGCAGGCCGTCCTGCCAGACCGGGCCGACGGTGTGGAACACATGCTTTGCCGGCAGGTTGAAGGCTGCCGTCTGCCGCACCTCGCCCGTCGGGCAGCGCATGCCCGGGCGGATCTCCGGCAGGGCGCGACACGCGTCGAGCAGCTGCGGGCCTGCTGCGCGATGGATCGCGCCGTCCACACCGCCGCCGCCCAGAAGGGACTCGTTGGCCGCATTGACGATCGCATCCACCGCCAGGGTCGTGATGTCGCCCTGCCACACTTCGATCTTCATGCGTACCGCTCCTTACTCACTGTTACCGGGTCCATACAACGGAATGACATGCCTGACCTGCACGGTACCCGGCAGGACATCTAGGCTGCGTCATCGTCGTCTCAGGCAGTGCGACCCGGCGAGCGCTGGCTGACCTTCACACGATGCCGCCGGATCGCTTCACCGCAGATGAAGCGCGCCATGCAAAACGCCCGCCGGTAAGGGCGGGCGCGTCGTTCCTGCGGACCAACGGGCAGATCAGGGCAGACCGGCCAGCCAGTCGTCGTCGGAGCCCTCGTTGATGTCGGCGAACAGCGGGGTGGAGAAGTAGCGCTCGCCCGTGTCGGGCAGCATCGCCAGGATCACCGCGCCGGGCGCGGCCTTGGCGGCGATGTCCAGCGCGCTGGCGACCGTGGCGCCGGCCGAGATGCCCACGAAGATGCCTTCCTCGGCGGCCAGCCGGCGCGAGGTCTCGATCGCGCGGGCGTCGTCGATGGTCAGCAGTTCGTCATAGACACCGCGGTTGAGCACCTCCGGCACGAAGTCCGGGGTCCAGCCCTGGATCTTGTGCGGCTTCCACTCATCGCCCTTGAGCAGGGCAGCGCCCTCGGGCTCGGTGGCGACGATGCGGGTGTCCGGGCGGGCGACCTTGAGCACCTCGCCGACCCCGGTCAGGGTGCCGCCGGTGCCCCAGCCGGTCACGAAGTAGTCCAGCCGCTTGCCGGCGAAATCGCGCAGGATCTCCGGGGCGGTGGTGTTGCGGTGATAGGCCGGGTTGGCCGGGTTGGCGAACTGGCTGGCCAGGAACCAGCCGTGTTCCTCGGCCAGTTCCTTCGCCCGGCGCACCATGCCCGAGCCACGCTCGGCGGCCGGGGTCAGGATCACCTTCGCGCCATAGGCGCGCATCAACTTGCGGCGCTCGATCGAGAAGGTCTCCACCATCGTGGCCACGAACTTGTAGCCGCGCGCGGCCGCGACCATCGCCAGGGCGACGCCGGTGTTGCCGGAGGTCGCCTCCACGATGGTGTCGCCCGGCTTGAGCAGGCCCTTGGCTTCGGCGTCGAGAATGATCGCCAGCGCCAGCCGGTCCTTGACCGAGCCGCCCGGGTTGAACGACTCGACCTTGGCGTACAGGGTGACGTGCTCGGGGGCGAGACGGTGCAGGCGCACCACCGGGGTGTTGCCGATGGTGTCCAGGATGGAGTCGTACAGGGCCATGGAGATGCTCCGGAGGTGTCGGTGCCGCCCGGGGGCCGTGCGGCGGGAAGGGTCGGCCGGTGGCGGCGCAGGGCGCCCGCACGTGATCCGGCCCGGGGTCGGTCAGACCGTACCGCTGGCATATGACCGCGCGAAATGACCTGATTACCTTCTTAAACAACGTTTGGTTATAAGCTGGTGACGGCATTTGCCCTACAGTCGGATGGCCCCCTCTCCATGCGCCGTATCGCCCGCCCATGACGCTGACCCAACTTCGCTATCTGGTCGCCATCGCCGACGCCGAGCTGAACATCACGCTGGCCGCGTCCCGTGTGCACGCCACCCAGCCCGGGCTGTCCAAGCAGCTCAAGCAACTGGAGGATGAGCTCGGCTTCCTGCTGTTCGTGCGCAAGGGCCGCAGCCTGGAAGCAGTGACCCCGGCCGGCGTGGAAGTGATCGGTCGCGCCCGCGCCGTCCTTGGCGAAGCCAACAACATCCGCACCTATGCCGCCAACCAGCGCCGCGAAAGCCAGGGCCAGCTGGTGCTGACCACCACGCATACCCAGGCGCGCTTCGTGCTGCCGCCGGCGGTGGCGCGGATCAAGCAGGCCTACCCGCAGGTCAGCGTGCATCTGCAGCAGGCGGCGGAAAGCGATGCGCTGGACCTGCTCAGCCAGGGCGATGCGGACATCGCCATCATCAGCACCGCCGGCGGTGAACCCACTGCCGGCCTGGCCATTCCGCTGTACCGCTGGCGCCGGCTGGTGCTGGTGCCGCGCGGGCATGCGCTGGACCGCCCGGGCGCGGCGCCGGACCTGCAGGCGCTGGCCAGCCATCCGCTGATCAGCTACGAATCCTCCACCCGCGGCAGCTCTTCGCTGCAGCGCGCCTTCGCCAGCGCCGGGCTGACCCCCGATATCGCGCTGACCGCACTGGATGCGGACCTGATCAAGACCTACGTGCGCACCGGGCTGGGGGTTGGCCTGCTCGCGGAAATGGCGGTCAACGCCAGCGATGAAGACCTGCGCGCCTGGCCGGCCCCGGCGCCGATCGACGAGTGCATCGCCTGGGCGGTGCTGCCGCGCGACCGCGTACTGCGCGACTACGCGCTGGAACTGGTGCACGTGCTTGCCCCGCAGATCGACACCCGCGACCTGCGCCGGGTGATCGATGGCAATCAGGATGCCAACTGGCCGCTGCCGCCGACCTGGGAATCGCTGACGCAGACCATCACCGTCTGACGACGGTGATGGTCTGCCCGCGCATTCCCCCTCATCCCCGCGCCGTTGGCGCGCCCCCTTCAACAGAAGGGGGCGTTTCTCCAGAGGGTTGAGGGGTTCGGTGGGGGGCTTCGAAAAGGCCACTGCGACGGTTGGTCGCAGGGTTTCGGGCTGCCCGGCGCACGGTCGGGCGCTACCATGACGGGGTGAATGTCCGCCGTCGCCCGTATGCCGTCTTTCTGCAGCTTGCCTTCGTGGCGACGCTGCTGATGGCGCTGGCGCCGCTGGTCAGCCGCTGGCAGCAGGCGCATGCCGAGGCGCCGGTGATGCTGATGCCGACCGGCATGGCCCACGCGATGCCGGCGCTGCCGGATGTGCACGCAGGGCACGCCATGCCCCAGCACGACATGCACCATCACCTCATGCCGCATCACGACATGGCGATGCAGCCCATGGCGGTGGATGCCACGCCGGTTGCCCATGACGCCCCCGCACCGTCGCCGCCGATGAGCGAGCATGCCGGGCATGGCGACGCCTGCGAGTACTGCATGATGGCTTCGCGGCTGATGCCGTGGCTGGCGGTGCTGATCCTGCTGTTGCCGGCGATGCCGGTCATCGCACCGCGCGTGCTGCGCGCGGTGCCCACGCCACGCAGCCTGCGCTGGCCCGCCCACGCCGCACGCGGCCCGCCCGCACGCTCCTGAAACCACCGCCCTTCCTGCCCGTGTCGCCGTGATGGCGGCGCGTGCCTGCGTGCTTTTCTGGAGTTTCACCATGACGGTTTCTTCCCGCAGCGCGGGCGCACTGACGCGCCTGTCTGTTTCCCTCTCGCTGGCCCTGGTCGCGCTGCCGCTGCATGCCGCCAACGATGACGCCCGTACCCTCGATACGCTGGTGGTCACTGCCACCGCGCCGTCCTCGCCGCTGCACTGGGTCACCGATCCACGCCTGCCGCGGCAGCCGGTGCCGGCCAGCGATGGCGCCGATTACCTGAAGACGGTTCCCGGCTTCGCCGCGGTCCGCAACGGCGGCACCAACGGCGATCCGGTGTTGCGCGGCATGTTCGGCTCGCGCCTGAACATCGTCAGCAACGAAGGCAATCTGATCGGTGCCTGCCCCTCGCGCATGGACAACCCGCTGTCCTACATCGCCCCGGAAACCTTTGATCGGTTGACCATCATCAAGGGGCCACAGAGCGTGCGCTGGGGCGCCGGCGCCTCGGCCGGCACGGTGCGCTTCGAGCGCGATACCCCGCGTTTCGATCAACCGGGCATGGATATCAACGCCAGCGCCCTGGTCGGCTCACGCAACCGCAATGACCAGGTGCTCGATCTCACCGCCGGCGCCGCACCGGGGTATGTGCGCGTCAACGGCAACCGCTCCGAATCGGATGACTACAAGGACGGCAACGGCGATGTGGTGCCCTCCAAGTGGCGCAAGTGGAACAGCGATGTCGCCGTCGGCTGGACGCCCGATGCCGATACCGTGCTGGAGCTGTCGGCCGGCACCGGCGATGCGATCGCGCGCTACGCCGGCCGTGGCATGGACGGTGCCGCGTTCAAGCGCACCAGCTACGCCGCGCGCTTCGAAAGGGACAACCTGCCCGGTGCATGGGACAAGCTGCAGGCCAACGTGTACTACAACGACGCCGACCACGTGATGGACAACTACACGCTGCGCACGCCGAACCCGGCCAGCAGCATGCCGATGCCGATGGCCTCCAACGTTGATCGCCGCACCACCGGTGGCCGTATCGCCTCGGAATGGCGCTGGCAGGACATCGCCATCGTGGCCGGCGTGGACGCGCAGGACAGCCGCCATCGCAGCCGCAACGCGATGGGCCGCAACGTGTACCGCCAGCAGCCGTGGCGCACCGATGCACGCTTGGAGAACCTCGGGGCGTTCACCGAGATCACCCTGGGCGAGGGCACCGCGCAACGCTGGGTCGGCGGCCTGCGCATCGACCGTGCCGAGGTGAAGGATGAGCGCGCCACCGCCGGCATGATGGCGATGCCGAACCCGACGGCAGGTCAGACCCGCCGCGAGAACCTCGGCAGCGGCTTCGTCCGGTTCGAGCGCGACATCGCCCCCGAGTTGACCTGGTACGCCGGCGTCGGCCACAGCGAGCGCATGCCCGACTACTGGGAACTGTTCTCGCCGAATCTCGGCCCGGTGGGCGCGATCAACGCCTTCACCGGCGTGGAGCCGGAAAAAACCACCCAGCTCGATCTGGGCCTGCAGTACCGCACCGACCGCCTCAATGCCTGGGTCTCGGCTTACGCCGGGCGCCTCCAAGACTACATCCTGTTCACCTACCGCGACGGCGGCATGATGGGCAGCACCAGCCAGGCCTCCAATGTGGATGCGCGCATCGCCGGCGCAGAGGCGGGCGCCGAATGGCAGCTGGCCCGGCAGTGGAAGCTCGGCGGCACGCTGGCCTATGCCTGGGGCGAGAACCGCAGCGACGGTCGCGCCCTTCCGCAGATGCCGCCGCTGGAAGCCCGCTTCAGCACCGCCTGGGAAGGCGAGCGCTGGACGGTGGGGGCGCTGGCACGTGCGGTCTCCCGGCAGGGCCGGGTCGCGGCCGGGCAGGGCAACGTGGTCGCCCGCGATCTCGGCCCCAGCGCCGGCTTCGCGACCCTGGCCTTGAACGCCAGCTACCGGATCAACGAGGCGCTGCTGGTCAGTGCAGGCGTGGACAACCTGTTCGACCGCGCCTACAGCGAGCATCTGAATCTGGCCGGCAGCGCCGATTTCGGCTTCCCTGCCGATCCGGTGCGCATCAACGAGCCCGGCCGCACGGCCTGGCTGAAAGTGAACTATCGTTACTGAGCCTCACGGCCGGGCGGGGGCCCAGCCTCCCGCCCGGCGCCTGCCGCCGCCGGGTACGACAGCCCGGCACCGCCGGCGCATTTCGACATGTGTCGATACATGGCGATACATCCCGCGCAGGCCCCAGCACGGAAAGGCCTTCGCCCGTCACCGGCAGATGTGAAGAGGGCGGTAAACGCTTGGCACATATGCCCCGGCTCGACCCCTCTATACACTCGGCGGTCGAGAAACAACCGGGAATGGATTACATGTTGGGACGCATCGCAGCGCGCTTCGCCGCTGGCATCACCTTGGTCGCGTTGGCTGGGTGTGGCAGCAAAGACGAGGCCGCTCGCCGGCAGGCAGACGCCGTACCGGTCACCACCCAGGTGGTGCAGACCTCGGCATGGAGCGACACGCTGCAGGCACTGGGCACGGCCAAGGCGCGCGAATCGGTGACGGTCACCGCCAAGGTCAGCGAAATCATCGAGACGGTGCATTTTGAAAGCGGCCAGCAGGTCAGCGCCGGCACGCCGCTGGTGACCCTGCGCGGCCAGGCCCAGGAGGCCGCACTGCTGCAGGCCCAGGCCACCTTCCTGGAAGCGGACCAGCTGTACAAGCGCCAGCGCGAACTCGCCGCGCAGCAGCTCGTGGCCAGCTCCACCTTGGACACGCAGCGCGCCATCCGCGATGCCGCCGATGCCCGCGTGCGTGAAATGCAGTCGGACATCGGTGATCGCCGCGTGCGCGCGCCGTTCGCCGGCGTGCTCGGCATCCGCCAGGTCAGCGCCGGTTCGCTGGTCACCCCCAGCACCGCGATCACCACGCTGGACGACATCGAGCGCATGCACGTGGATTTCCAGGTGCCCGAAGCCGAGCTGGCCTCGCTGGGCACCGGCGACAAGGTCAACGCGACCAGCGTGGCCTACCCGGGCCGCAACTTCGAAGGCCAGGTCGCCACCATCGATACCCGCGTGGACCCGGGTACGCGTGCGGTCACCGTGCGCGCGGACTTCATCAATGCCGACCATGCCCTGCGCCCGGGCATGCTGCTGGATGTGCGGATGTTCCGCCCCGAGCGCCAGGCGCTGGTGATTCCTGAAATCGCCGTGGTGCAGGTCGGGCGCGATTCGTACGTGTTCCGGGTCAAGCCGGACCAGGTGGTGGAGCGTGTGGACATCACCGCCGGCGCGCGCCGCAGTGGCGTGGTCGAAATCCGCGATGGCCTCGCCGCCGGTGACCGCATCGTGGTGGACGGCACCGGCAAGCTGCGCCCGGGTCTGAAGATCCAGGCCGAAGAGGCGGCACCGGCCACGCCGGCCGCTGCTGCCGCGGCTGAACCGGACACCGCCGGATGAAGCTTTCCGACGTTTCCATCCAGCGGCCGGTGTTCGCCGTGGTGATGAGCCTGCTGCTGGTGGTGCTGGGCTTCATGTCGTTCACCCGCCTGACCCTGCGCGAACTGCCGGCGATCGATCCGCCCATCGTCTCAGTCTCGGTGGATTACACCGGTGCGTCGGCGGCGGTCATTGAAAGCCGCATCACCCAGGTGCTGGAAGATGCCCTGGCCGGTATCGAAGGCATCGACACCATCAACGCGCGCAGCTCCAACGGGCGCTCGCAGGTCAGCATCGAATTCACCTCCAACCGCGATATCGAAGCGGCCGCCAACGATGTGCGCGATGCGGTCAGCCGGGTTGCCGACCGCATGCCCGAAGAGGCGCGGCCGCCGGAAATCGCCAAGGTCGAGAGCGACGCCGATCCCATCATCTGGCTCAACATGAGCTCGACCTCGATGGACACGCTGGAGCTGAGCGACTACGCCGACCGCTACATCGTCGACCGGTTCTCCAGCCTCGATGGCGTAGCCCAGGTCCGCATCGGTGGCCGCCAGCGGTATGCGATGCGGATCTGGCTGGACCGCGACCAGCTGGCCGCGCGCGGCCTCACCGTGGGCGATGTGGAAACCGCGCTGCGCAACGAGAACGTGGAACTGCCGGCGGGCCGCATCGAATCGGCCGACCGCGATTTCACCCTGCGCGTGGAGCGGAACTACGTCAAACCCGAAGACTTCGCCGGCATTCCGCTCGGCAAGGGCGCCGACGGCTACGTGGTGCGCATGGGCGATGTGGCCAAGATCGAACTGGCTTCCTCCGAACGCCGTGCCTACTACCGCAGCAACGGCGAGCCGAACATCGGCCTGGGCATCGTCAAGACCTCCACCGCCAACGCGCTGGATGTCGCGCGCGAAGCACGCGCCGAGGCCGAGCGGATCAGCAGCACGCTGCCGGAAGGCACGCGCATCTTCGTCGCGTTCGACAACACCACCTTCATCGAAGCCGCGGTTGATCGCGTGTACGCCACGCTGGTGGAGGCGATGCTGCTGGTGCTGGCGGTGATCTGGCTGTTCCTGGGCAGCTTCCGCGCGGCGTTGATTCCGGCGGTGACGGTGCCGGTCTGTCTGATCGCCGCCTTCATCGCACTGTATGCCTTCGGCTTCTCGATCAACCTGCTGACCCTGCTCGCGCTGGTGCTGTGTATCGGCCTGGTGGTGGATGACGCCATCGTGGTGGTGGAAAACGTGCAGCGCCGTATCGACCTGGGCGAGCCGCCGCTGGTCGCCTCCAAGCGCGGCACCACCCAGGTGGCGTTCGCGGTGATCGCCACCACCGCCGTGCTGGTCGCGGTGTTCCTGCCGGTCGGGTTCCTGGAAGGCAATACCGGCCGCCTGTTCCGTGAGCTGGCCGTAGCGCTGGCCGCGGCGGTGGCCTTGTCCGCGTTCGTGTCGCTGACGCTGACCCCGATGATGGCCTCCAAGCTGCTCAAGCCGCATAACGGCCAGGCGCCGAAGGGCCTGCACGGCGTCATCAACCGCAATCTGGATCGCCTCTCGGCCGCGTACGGTCGCTTCCTGGAAGCGCACGTGACCCGCACTTGGGTCTATATCGTGGTGATGATCCTCTCGTTGCTGGCCAGCGCGCTGCTGCTCAAGGTGCTGCCCTCCGAACTGGCCCCGGCCGAAGACCGCGGCTCGTTCCAGATCATGATCGACGGCCCGGAAGGCGCCGGCTTCGATTACACCGTTGGCCAGGTCCAGCAGGTCGAGAAGATCGTGTCCGGTTTCGTCGGCGAAGATGAGCCGATCGTGCGCGCCAACCCGCGCGTGCCCGGTGGCTGGGGCTCCAGCGAAGAAATGCATACCGGCCGCATCAGCGTGTTCCTGCAGCCGTGGCGCCAGCGCGATGTGTCCACCCCGGATGTGGCGGCCGAGCTGCAGACCCACCTCAACGATCTGCGTGGCGTGCGCGTGCGTACCCAGGTCGGTGGCGGCCTGGTGCGCAGCCAGGGCCAGCCGTTCCAGATCGTGCTCGGCGGCCCGGAATACGCGGAAATCGCACAGTGGCGTGACCGTATGCTGCTGCGCATGGCCGACAACCCCGGCCTGGTCGGTGCGGACTCGGATTACAAGGAAACCCGCCCGCAGATGCGCGTGAACATCGACCGCCAGCGTGCGGCCGATCTGGGCGTGTCGGTCACCGCGATCGGCAGCGCGCTGGAAACCATGATGGGCTCGCGCCGCGTCACCACCTTCGTCGACAACGGCGAGGAGTACGACGTGCTGGTCCAGGCGGGCCGCGAAGGCCGCGCCTCGCCGTCGGATCTGGCCGCGATCCGCGTGCGCGCCAGTGGTGGCGAACTGGTGCCGCTGTCCAACCTGGTCACGCTCAGCGAAGTGGCCGAGGCCGGCAGCCTCAACCGTTTCAACCGGTTGCGCTCGATCACCATCAACGCCGGCCTGGCCCCGGGCTATCCGCTGGGTGAAGCCATCGCCTGGGCCCAGCAGGTGGCCAGCGAAGAGCTGCCGCAGCATGCGCAGATCAGCTGGAAGGGCGAGTCACGCGAGTACCAGAACGCCGGCAGCGCCGTGCTGCTGACCTTCGCGATGGCCTTGCTGGTGGTGTTCCTGGTGCTGGCCGCGCAGTTCGAGAGCTTCATCCATCCGCTGGTGATCATGCTGACCGTGCCGCTGGGCGTGCTCGGCGCGCTGCTGGGGCTGTATGTCAGCGGCGGCACGATCAACCTGTTCAGCCAGATCGGCATCGTGATGCTGGTGGGCCTGGCGGCCAAGAACGGCATCCTGATCGTGGAGTTCGCCAACCAGCTGCGCGATGAGGGCCGCAACGTGCACCAGGCCATCGTCGAATCGGCCATGGTGCGCCTGCGCCCGATCCTGATGACCTCCATCGCCACCGTGGTCGGTGCGATCCCACTGGTGGTGGCCGGTGGCCCCGGTTCGGCCAGCCGCGGCACGATCGGCGTGGTGGTGATCTTCGGCGTGACCGTGTCCACCTTCCTGTCGTTGTTCGTGGTGCCCGCCTTCTACTCGCTGCTGGCCCCATACACGCGTTCGCCGGAAGCCGTGGCGCGCGAACTGGCCCGCCAGGAAGCGGAAACCCCCTCCGTGGGCGGGCACGCCTGACCCGAATGGGCGGCACTGCCGCCCATTCATCGAAATTGCCACTACGCAGCCCGGCGCGGATCGTGGAGAATCGACCGGGTCCCAGCCGACGGGGACGTTCCTTTTGTTTCCGCCGACTGGAGAGAGCGCGTGGAAGAAGTAGTCAGTTTTATCAACGGGATCATCTGGAGCAAAGCTCTGATCTTCCTGTGTCTTGCTGCAGGCCTGTACTTCAGCGCCCGCACCCGTTTCATGCAGATCCGTGGTTTCGTGGAGATGTGCCGGCTCACCGTACAGGGTGAGAAATCCGAGGCGGGCGTGTCCTCGTTCCAGGCGCTGGCCATGTCCATGGCCGGCCGCATGGGTATCGGCAACATCGCCGGTGTGGCCACCGCGATCGCCTTTGGCGGCCCCGGTGCGATCTTCTGGATGTGGGTGATGGGCTTCCTCGGCGCCTCGACGTCGTACGTGGAGTGCACCCTGGCCCAGATCTACAAGACCAAGGATGCCGAAGGCCGCTACCGCGGTGGCCCGGCGTACTACATCGAAAAAGCGATGGGCCTGAAGTGGTACGCGCTGGCCTTCGCCGTGGCGACCATCATCGCCGCCGGCTTCCTGATGCCGGGCGTGCAGGCCAATGCCATCGCCGACAGCATCATCAATGCCTGCCGCGGCGGTGCGCTGTGCGGGCCGCTGGACGGTCAGTTCATGGGCCTGGAATCGGTGCAGGCGCTCAAGCTCGGCATCGGTGTCGTGGTCTCGTTGCTGCTGGCCGTGGTGATCTTCGGCGGCGTCAAGCGCATCGCCAACTTCGCCGAGGTGGTCGTGCCGTTCATGGCCGCCGCCTTCATCCTGATGGCCATCGTCATCATGATCATCAACTACGACCGTGTGCCGGACATGTTCCACACGGTGTTCAGCAGTGCCTTCGGTGCGCATGCCGCGTTCGGCGCGATGATGGGCCTGGCGGTGGAATGGGGCGTCAAGCGCGGCATCTACGCCAACGAGGCCGGCCAGGGCACCGGCCCGCACGCGGCCGCGGCCTCGGAGGTCTCGCACCCGGCCAAGCAGGGCTACGTGCAGGCCTTTGCGATCTACTTCGACACCATGATGGTGTGCACCGCCACCGCCTTCCTGATCCTGGCGGCGGGCACCTACAACGTGTATTCGCCGGTGCCGGGTGGCGCGCCCGTCTTCGCCGGCCTGGCCGGTGTGGCCGAAGGCGCAGGCTATGCGCAGGCCGCGGTGGAAACCGTGCTGCCGGGCTGGGGCGCAGGCTTCGTGGCGATCGCGATCTTCTTCTTCGCCTTCACCACGATCATGGCCTATTACTACATGGCCGAGACCAACCTGACCTACGTCAACAACAACGCCAAGCGTCCGCTGACCGTGCTGCTGCTGCGCCTGGGCATCATCGGCATGGTGATCTTCGGTGCATTCCACAATGCCGGCATGGCGTGGGCGCTGGGTGACATCGGCGTGGGCCTGATGGCGTGGTTGAACATCATCGCGATCCTGATCGTGCAGAAGCCGGCGATGCTGGCCCTGCGCGACTACGAACGCCAGAAGAAGCTCGGCCTGGATCCGACCTTCGACCCCGATGCCCTGGGCATCAAGAACGCCGATTTCTGGCGTACCCGCAAGCTGGAGCTGTCCCGTAGTGAATGATCCCTGGAAGAATGCGCGCCGTCCGTCCTCGCGGCCGCCGCGCGCCACGCCGCTGCCGCCCCGCGAAGGTGGCACCCCGCCGCCGCCCGGCCGTGGCAACGACGAGCTGCGCCTGTACGGCTGGAATGCCGTGCAGGCACTGTTCGAGCATCGCCCGCAGGCGCTGCGCAAGCTGTACCTGACCGAGGCGCTGATTCCGCGCATGCAGCCGGTGCTGAAGTGGTGCGTGGCCAACCGCGTGGGGTACCGCGTGGTGGAAGAGGGCGATCTGAACAAGCTCGCCGCCACCACCCATCACGAAGGGCTGGTCGCCGACGTGCTGCGCGCGCCGATGCTGGCGCTGGACGAATGGCTGGCCACGCTGCCGGCCGGGAAGCCGGTGCTGGCGCTGTGGCTGGATGGCGTGGGCAACCCGCACAACTTCGGCGCGATGCTGCGCTCGGCAGCGCACTTCGGTGTGGCCGGGCTGCTGCTGCCGCCGGATTCCACGCTGGCGTTGTCCGGTGCGGCCGCGCGCGTGGCCGAAGGTGGCGCCGAGGCGGTGCCGCTGGTGCGCCTGCCGGCGCTGCCCGAGGCGATGGCACAGTTGCGTGCCGCCGGCCTGAGCCTGGCGGCAACGCTGGTGGAGGGCGGCGACGATCTGTTCGCCGCGGCACTGCCGCCGCGGCTGGTGTATGTGATGGGTGCGGAAGGCGAAGGCATGGACCGCGCGCTGGCCCAGGACTGCGACCATCAGGTCTCGATCCCGGGGACCGGCGTGGTGGAAAGCCTCAACGTCGCTTCGGCGACGGCCGTACTGTTGGCGCAGTGGTACGGACGCAGTCGCGTTTGACCACTGCGTGCGTTTTCGGGGGGAGCGCGGCGTCATTCGCGCCACCCACGGTGTGATCGGTTTCACCGAAATCGTCGTGACTACATCCGATTCGGATTAATCGCATAGTGCATGCAGTGCAAACTGCGCACAGTGCCGGGTGGACGCTGTGCTGCGTGGGTGAGGAGAGACACCCCCGCAGCGCGGCGATCCGCTTGTCCGGACCGCGAAGGTCTAGCGGCGCTCACCGCGTGGGGTGTGACGTTATCCCGGTAGCCCGGTCGCATTGCGACCGGGCTTTTTTTTGTACCGACCAACGGTCGGTACCTGCCGCTTGCGTGTTTGGATTATTCGTTTGGCGGCGTGGTCGGCTTGGCTTCACTGCCGAAGCTGCCATCGGCCTCGGCGGCCAGGTAGGCGAACACCGTGTAGGCCGCTACGTTCTGCGCCAGGGCGGCCGGGTCGATCTTGTCCAAGGTATCGTCGGCGGTGTGGTGCAGGTGGAAGTAGTCGCTGCCGTCCTGCGCCAGCCACGCCCACGCACCCCCCTTGGCGGCCAGCGGACCCACGTCCGGGCCGGGGCCCCCCTTGTCCGCGGCGTACTCGATGCCGAGCGGCTTGAGCACCTCGGCGATCTGGCGGGTCGCTTCGCGCGAGTTCGCCGGGTTCGGCGAGCCGGTGTTGAAGGCATAGATGCGGCCCGCACCGAAATCGCTTTCGGCCGCGAGCTGGTGCAGCACGACGTCCTTGGCATGCGCTTCGGCATACGCCTTGCCGCCGTACAGGCCCTGCTCCTCGTTGGCGAAGGCAACCACGCGGATGGTGCGCTTGGGCGCCTGCTTGAGCTGGCCGATCAGATGGCCGGCCGCCATGGTGATGCCCACGCCCGCACCGTCATCCACCGCGCCGGTGCCCAGGTCCCAGGAATCGAGGTGACCACCGATCACCACCACTTCCTTGGGCAGGCTGCGCCCGGTGATCTCGCCGATCACGTTGTACGAGGTGGCCTTGCCATCCCAGCCGCAATCCAGGCTGAGCTTGAGCGTGGTGCTGCCCAGCGCGACCAGGCGCGCCAGCTGGTTGGCATCGGGTACCGACAGCGCCGCGGCCGGAACCGGGGTCAGGCCGTCATCGAAGCGGGTAATGCCCGTATGCGGCACGCGGTGCGAGTCGGTACCGGCCGACCGCATCACGAAGCCGATCGCACCTTTGCGGATCGCCTCGGAGGGGCCCTTGCTGCGCACCGCGCCGCCGTTGCCGTAATCGCGGCCATCGCGGTAGGCGGTCATCTGGTAATCGACGAAGGCGATCTTGCCCTTCAGTGAGCCCTCCGGCGCGGCCTGCAGCGCGGCCAGGTCGGCGAAGCGCACCACTTCCGCCTCCACCGTGCCACCCGGGCTGCCGCCGAGCGCGGTGATGGTCAGCGGCTGGGCATGCTTGCCGATCACTTCGGCGTGCTCACTGCGGCGCTCCCACTTGGGGAAGGTGACCGGCTCGGTCCAGACCTTGTCGAAGCCCAGCGATTTGAACTTGGCCACCGCCCAGGCCACGGCGCGTGCGTCGGCTTCACTGCCGGCGATGCGCGGGCCGATCTCGGTGGTCAGCGACTCGACCACCTTCCAGCCGGTGTCGTCCTTGAGGGCCTGCTCACGCAGCTCGGCAGCGGTGGCGAGCGATTTCGGCGGCAGCGTGGTGATACCGGTCGCCGCGAACGCGGGCGCGGCCAGCAGGGCGAGGGAAGATGCGATGGCAAGGACGCGGCGACGCATGGACGAACTCCGGGGAAACGGGGCGGAAGCGTCCGAGCTTACCAGCCTCCCCGGCGCGTACATGGGCGGGAGGTCATGCTCCGGCGGATGCTGATTTCCAAAAGCGAAAGCCCCGCCAGGGCGGGGCTTTCAGGTAGTGCCGGCCGCCGGCCGGCTCCGCGCGATGCAGGATATCCGTTGAGCCGACCAGCGGCCGGCATTACCGGGAGTGCGGTCTTACTGCTTCAGGTTGTCGCGGATCTCGCGCAGCAGCAGCACTTCTTCACTCGGCGCCGCCGGGGCGGCCGGCTCGGCCTGCTTCTTGCGAGCCAGGCGGTTGATGAACTTCACGACCATGAAGATCGCAAAGGCCACGATCACGAACTGCACGACGGTGTTGAGGAAGTCGCCGTAGCCGATCACCACGGCCGGAATCTCCTTGCCGTCTTCGGCGATCCGTGCCGGCGCCAGGGTCCAGGCCAGCTCGGAGAAGTCCACGCGGCCGATCACCCAGCCCAGCGGCGGCATGATGATCTTGTCCACCAGCGCGGTGACGATCTTGCCGAACGCCGCACCGATGACCACACCGACCGCCAGGTCGATGACGTTGCCACGCATGGCGAATTCTTTGAACTCAGTCAGTACACCCATCGGGCTCTCCTGTCGTAGTGGGGGAATCAAATGACGCCGCAGCGTAACGCAGCCATTGTCATCCGGCGATGATGCCGTGGCGCTCGGCCACGTTTTCCAGACGTGCGCTGAAACGGTCGCCGGGCTTCAACGCGGCCACGCCGGAGGGCGTTCCCATGAAGACCAGATCGCCCGCGCGCAGCGCCCATAGTTTGGAGAGTTCGTGCAGGATCTCCGGCACGTTCCAGATCATCTGGTCCAGCAGCGACTGCTGGCGCACTTCGCCATTGATCTCCAGCGACAGGTTCAGCGCGGCCAGATCGCCCACTTCGCCGGCCGGCACGAGTTCGCTCACCGGAGCGGACTGATCGAAGCCCTTGGCCGGGTCCCACGGGTGGCCCTTGGCCTTGGCCTGCGCCTGCAGATCGCGGCGGGTCAGGTCCAAGCCGACGCCGTACCCGAACACCAGCGCTTCGGCCTGGTCGACCGGCAGCTCGCCGGCGGGCGCGTCCTTCCCGATCGCCACCACCAGTTCCACCTCGTGGTGCAGGTCCTGGGTGGCAAGCGGGTAGGGGATCACATCGTCATGCCCGACCACGATGGCATCGGCCGGCTTGCTGAAGAACATCGGCCGGCCGCGGTCATCGGCGGCGGGCACGGCCGCGCCCATTTCGCGCGCGTGATCGGCGAAGTTGCGGCCCACGCAGTAGATCCGGCGCACCGGGAAGGTACCGCCACCGGCGACCGGGATGCGGGGCTGCTCGGGGGTGGGGATTACATCGGTCATGCGCGCGTCCTGTGGAGAGGTTTCGCCGCAGTCTAGAGCGTTTTTCCGCTCCCACAAACAGAAACGGCCGCGCAGGGCGCGGCCGTCATCAGGAGGAAAGCGCGTCGATCAACGCGACATCGGCAAGGCCTGCTTGCGGACCACGCGGTATTCACCGTCCACAACCTGCGACGGAGCGGTGCGCGCATTCTTGCGCTGGGCGAGCAGCTTCCATGCCAGGCCGGCGATGATCATCGCCGCGCCCACGAACACACCGACGAACACCAGCGCGGCCAGGATCGCCAGGCCCAACAGACCGACCGCCACGCGCACCAGCGGGTGGCGCGGCTTGCGCGGCGCGAACAGGGTGCGGAACTGGTTGAACTGGAAGATGCGGCTGTACATGGCACTCTTTTTGGCTGAGGTCAGCAGGGGACGAGTATCCGTGCTGGCTTTTGTCATTGAGTGAAAAAGTCGTTAAACGTAGCGCGCGTTCATTGCAAATCAATGACTTGTATTCATCCGGCAGCCAGTGACATGAGCGCGTGAGACACTGTGCTTCCGTTGCCTGTTGCTGGATGCCATGTCCTCGCCCGAGACCACCGCCACCGCCCTCATTGCCCTGGATGCCATTGCTGACGGGGGTTTTGCCGACATCGATGCACGCATCGAAGGCGACAGCGAATCGGTGGTGCTGTACCGCGACGGTGATCAGGTGCGCGCCTGGCTGAACATCTGCCCGCACGCCGGGCGCCGGCTGGACTGGGCGCCGGGTCAGTTCCTCAAAAGCAAGGAAGGCCACCTGGTCTGCGCCGCACATGGCGCCTCGTTCTCGCTGGACAACGGCGACTGCGTGGCCGGGCCATGCCGCGGTGATCGGCTGCGCACGGTGCCGGTGCAGGTGCGCGACGGGCAGGTCTGGCTGGGGTGATCCCTAGAACATCAGGTTGATCATCAGCACCACCACCACCGTATAGATCAACGACAGCGGTGCGCCGACGCGCCACAACTCGCGCGGGGTGTAATTGGCCGGGCCGGTGATCATCGAAATCACCGGGTTGGACGCCGTCATCAGGTTGTTGGACGCCGACAACGCCACGATCAGCGCGAACGCCGTCGGGCTGCCACCGGCCGCCAGCGCCAGGTTCACCGCGATGGGCACCATCACGATCGTCGCGCCCACATGGCTGATCACCAGCGAGAACATCGTGGTCAGCAAGGCCAGCGCGATCTCCAGCACCCACACCGGGATGCCGGTCGGCAGGCGGTCGATGGTGTGGCCGGCGATCCATGCCGCCGCGCCACTGCTGTCCATCGCCCAGCCGAGCGGAATCAGCCCGGCCATCATGAACACCGTTTTCCAGTTGATCGAGGCGTAGGCCTCGTCCATGCGCAGCACGCCGGTGAGCAGCATGCCGGCCACGCCGGTCATCAGGGTCAGCGCCACCGGCAGCTTGGAGGTCAGCGCGATCAGGATGGTGATGGCGAAGATGCTCATCGCGATCTTGAATTTGTGCGGCCGCTGCTCCCCCTTGGGGTAATCGGTGACCACCACGAAGTCGCGGCTCTTGGCCGCCTGCGCCAGGTCGGTCCAGATGCTGTGGAAGACCAGCATGTCGCCGGCGCGCAGCGCGACGTTGCGCACGTCTTCGCGGATCACCTGCTTGTCGCGGTTGATCGCCAGCAGGCTGATGCCGCGCTGTTTGCGCAGGCGCAGGTCCGAGGCGCTCTTGCCGATCACATCGGAGGTCGGCGGCACCACCGCTTCGGAAATGCCGGCGCGGCTCGGGTTGAACAGATCGCCCAGGTGCTTCAGCCGCGACGACATCCGCAGGAACTGGTTCTGCGCGAAATCGCTGACCTGCTGGCGCGCGCCCATCACGCCGAGCACGCTGCCCACCCAGATCCGCATCTCCGCTGGCGGGGCCAGGCGGGTGTCGTTGCCGGTCTTGAGCGCCAGCAGCAGCGGCGCATCGTGCACGTTCTCGGCTTCGCCCAGGGTCATGCCGACCAGCGGGCTCTCGGCGGTGACCACCAGCTCGAACACATCGCCTTCGATGCCGTAGGTCTTGGCGAAGTAGCTTTCGGTGCGAGAGGGGGTGACGCCGTCGTTGGCCAGCGTCTCTTCTTCCACCAGCTTGCGGTCGCCGAAGTAGCGGAAGTACAGCAGCGAGGCGATCAGCAGCGCCACGCCGATCGGCAGCGGCGCGAACATGCGCAGCGGCTCGATGGTGGCCAGGCCGGAGGGCAGGTTGTTGTTGGCCGAGGCCAGCAGATCGTTGAGCAGGATCAGCGGCGAGTTGCCGACCATGGTCAGCGCGCCACCCATCACGATGGCCGCGGCGATCGGCAGCAGCAGGCGCTGCAGGGTCAGCCCGGTGCGCGCGGCCAGGCGCGAGGCGACCGGCAGGTACAGCGCCATCACCGAAGGGTTCTGCATGAACGAGGAGTTCAACCCGGCGATCGCCGTGGTCATCATCAGCAGGCGCGTTTCCACGCCATGCCCGCGCCGCAGCAGCCAGGCCGCCAAACGGTTCAAGGCCCCGGTGCGGTCCAGCCCCGCGCCGAGGATGGTGGTGGCGATGATGCTCATCACCGCGTTACCGGAGAAGCCCCCGAAAATCTCTTCCGGGGCGATCAGGCCGGTGACGCCGAGCACCACCAGCACCACCAGCGCCACCACGTCGGCGCGGATGCGCTCGAACAGGAACATCGCCATCGTGAAGCCGACCAGCCCGAGAACGAGCTTCATGTCGGTAGTCAGCGTCAGCGCGGTATCCATGGGGTGGCGCGGTTCCTTGTCGGATCAGGTGCGGTCGTACAACAGGTCCCACACGCCATGGCCGAGTTTCTGGCCACGGGTTTCGAAATGGGTCTGCGGGCGCCATTCCGGCCGCTCCACCTGCCCGCGCGGGCCGGCACGGTTGGTCAGCCCGGCGGTGGCATCGAGCACGTCCCACATCTGCTCGGCATAGTCTTCCCAGTCCGTAGCGCAGTGCAGGCGGCCACCGACGCGCAGCTTGCGCACCAGCAGGTCGGCAAAGCCGGGCTGGATCAGGCGACGCTTGTTGTGGCGCTTCTTGTGCCACGGGTCCGGGAAATAGATGCGCACTTCATCCAGCGCGCCATCGGCGATTTCCTTCTCCAGCACCTCCACCGCATCGTGGTGGTACAGGCGCACGTGGTCGGCGTTGTCGTCGGCCAGGGCATTGAGCAGGCGGCCCACGCCGGGGGCGTGCACTTCCAGCCCGATGTAATCGCGGCTCGGGTCCTGCTGCGCGGCAAAACGCAGCGCGGCACCGTTGCCGAAGCCGATTTCCAGCACCTTGTGCGCATCGCGCCCGAAGGTGGCCTGCAGATCGCGCGGCTCACCGGTGAAATCCAGCCCGAAACGCGGCCAGCGATCATCGAATGCCCGCTGCTGGGCGGGGGTGAAGCGGCCTTGGCGCAGCACGAAACTGCGGACCTCGCGGCGGCCTTCGGTGATGGTGAAAGGCTTGGGCGGCGCCTTGGCACCGGCGCTGTCGAAAGGATTGGTCATCAGCCGATCAACCCGTCGATCGGCGAGGAGGCACTGGCGTAGCGCTTGCGCGGAATGCGGCCGGCCAGGAAGGCCTCGCGGCCCGCTTCCACGGCCTTGCGCATCGCGCTGGCCATCATGACCGGGTTGCGCGCGCCGGCGATGGCGGTGTTCATCAGCACGCCATCGCAGCCCAGCTCCATCGCGATCGCCGCATCGGAGGCGGTGCCGACGCCGGCATCGACGATGATCGGCACCTTGGCGTCTTCGATGATCTGCAGCAGGTTGTACTTGTTCTGGATGCCCAGGCCCGAACCGATCGGCGCGGCCAGCGGCATCACCGCAGCGCAGCCGATCTCTTCCAGGCGCTTGGCCAGTATCGGATCGTCGGAGGTATAGACCATCACCTCGAAGCCATCCTTGACCAGCTGCTCGGCGGCCTTGAGGGTCTGCACCACATCCGGGTACAGGCTCTTCTGGTCGCCCAGCACTTCCAGCTTGGTCAGGTTGTGGCCGTCCAGCAGCTCGCGGGCCAGCCGGCACGTGCGTACGGCATCCTCGGCGGTATAGCAGCCGGCGGTGTTGGGCAGGATGGTGTAACGGTCCGGCGGCAGCACGTCGAGCAGGTTCGGCTCGCCCGGGTTCTGCCCGATGTTGGTGCGGCGGATCGCCACGGTGACGATCCGGGCGCCGGCGGCCTCGGTGGCCAGGCGGGTTTCTTCCAGATCCTTGAACTTGCCGGTGCCGGTGAGCAGGCGGGAAGCATAGGTCTTGCCGGCGATCACCAGCGAATCAGTAGGGACAGGTGCATTCATGGCCCGAATTATCGCCTATCGCGCGTCACGATGCTGCCTCAGCCGCCACCCAGCGCATGCACGATCTCGACCACGTCGCCTTCGCACAGGCCATGGCTGGCGTGCCGGCTGCGGGTCACGATCTCACCGTTGACCTCGACCGCCACCCGGCGCTCGAGCAGCTGCTCGCTGAGCAGCAGGTCATGGACGGTGGCGGTGTGCGGAAGCTGGCGGTTCTCGCCGTTGAGCTGGATGTTCATGACGGTATTGTCCCCCAATCACCCCACAGTGCGTACCCTGTGCGCCCCGCGGCAGAGGTGCCGCGAGCGCCAGGCCAACGATGGCCGGGCGGCGGGGCTGGGGCGTTCATGCCGCAGCGCAGCGTGATGCGGGCCGGGTGCAGTGGAAACATGGCACCGTGCGCCGGCGTACGTCCGCCGTCTTCCCCACCCTCAAGGAGTTTTCATGTTGCTCAGCAAACGCCCGATCCGTTCCCTCATGGCCGTGGCCATCGCCCTGGCGGCGGTGCCGGCCATGGCACAGTCGCCGTACACCAAGACCGTCTTCATCGGCGACAGCCTGACCGACGCCGGCTACTTCCGCCCGCTGCTGCCGGCCGCGGTGCGGCCGGTGACTGGCCAGTTCACCACCAACCCGGGCTGGACCTGGGCTGAGCACGTGGCCAACTACTACGGCACCAACGGCGCTGCCCACGGCAACGGCCAGAACGGTGACAACTACGCCATCGGCGGCGCCCGTGTCGGCGTGGACACCAGCCAGGTGCTCGCCCCGGGTACCCCGGCGGTGCCGGTGTACTCGCTCAAGACCCAGACCGCGCAGTACCTGGCGGCCAACGGTGGCAAGGCCGACCCGAACGCGCTGTACACCGTGTGGGGCGGTGCCAATGACCTGTTCGCCATCCAGGCCGGCGCACCGCTGGTCCCGACCCTGACCGGTGCCGTCACCGACCAGGTCGGCATCGTCGGCACCCTGAAAGCTGCTGGCGCCGAGTACATCGTGGTGCCGACCATTCCGGACGTCGGCCTCACCCCGGGCGCCCGCGCCGGTGGCCCGGCCGGCATGGCCGCCGGTACCGCGCTGGCCAAGGCCTACAACGACGCCCTGTTCGGTGGCCTGAAGGCCGCCGGCCTGCAGGTGATTCCGGTGGATACCTTCCACATCCTGCAGGAAATCGTCGCCAACCCGGGCCAGTACGGCTTCGTCAACGTGACCAGCCCGGCCTGCACCACGGCCTCCTCGCTGACCTGCAACCCGACCAGCTACGTCACCCCGGACGCCGCTAACAGCTACGTGTTCGCCGACGGTGTGCACCCGACCACCGCCACCCACGAGATGCTGGGCCAGTACACCCTGTCGATCCTGGAAGCCCCGCGCAACCAGCAGATCCTGACCCACTCGGCGCAGACCATCGGCCGCTCGCGTGCTGACCAGGTCAGCTGGCACGTGGATGGCCGTCCGGCCGACGGCCTGAGCTGGTGGGGCAACCTGCGCGGCGACATGCAGCGCTACGCCCACGCCGATCTGTACGACGGCATGGCCCCGGCCGGCCTGTTCGGCGTGGACTGGGCGCGGGATGGCATGGTGGTCGGCGGCTTCGCCGGCTATGGCCGCATGGACGCCGATTTCGGCAACAACAAGGGCGACTTCACCCAGTCCGACACCACGCTGGGCCTGTTCGCCGGCTGGTACGGCGAGCGCGCCTGGGTCAACGGCCAGCTCAGCTACAGCTGGCTGGACTACGACGTGACCCGCAAGCTGCAGCTCGGCCCGGCCACGCGCATCCACAAGGGTTCTCCGGAAGGCAGCAACCTGACCGCCGCGTTGAACGCCGGCTACGAGTTCGGCACCGAGGGCGGCTTCCGCCACGGTCCGGTCGCCGCCGTGATCTGGCAGAAGGTCAAGCTGGATGGCTACACCGAGTCCAACCCGAGCGCCTCGGCGCTGGGCTACGGCGACCAGGACACGGATTCGACCGTCGGCCGCGTCGGCTGGCAGGCCCGTTTCGATGGCGGCAACGTCAAGCCGTACGTGCAGGTCACCTATGACCACGAGTTCGAGGACAGCAAGCAGGCCAGCGCCTGGCTGCAGTCCATGCCGGACGTGGGCATGTACAAGGTGCCGGGCCTGGAGTTCGACCGGAACTACGCCACCGCCGTGCTGGGTGCGCGCCTGAACCTGTGGGGCCTGAGCAGCAACATCGGCATGAGCACCACCACGATGCAGAAGCGTGCACGTGACGTCTCGCTGTTCGCCAGCTTTGGCGCCAGCTTCTGATCCAACGTGCGCAGTGCCCGTTCGCGGGCGCCGCGCACGGCGGCGGAAAACGTGAAACAACGGGCGGCCCGGTGCCGCCCGTTGCGTTTGAGGGCCCCGCCCGAATAGACTTACGCCGCGCCTTGCGGGTGTAGCTCAATGGTAGAGCTGTAGCTTCCCAAGCTACTGACGAGGGTTCGATTCCCTTCACCCGCTCCATAATCCACTGGGCTTTCGTGGAGACCGGCGTTCCGTCACTTCAGGACGACCCGCTATCCAACCCCCAACGCTGCAAGCGCACGACATCGAGCGCCGGCAACAGGTGAGGTCAATTGGGTGGATTGCATCCGGTGGAATTTTTCAAACACCGTGAGAGTGCGCCGTAGCACAGAACTTGGCCGGTTGGTTTGGCCATGCACGCTTGATAGGCGATGTAACAAGCATCACAGGGCGTCGATTGAGCAGTGGCAGAGCCAATGCCCAGCGTGAGCGCGACAGCCGCAATAGCAACAGACAGCCTGAGTCCAATCTTCATGCCATGTCTCCGTTGATCGCCCTCCATGGGCGCAACTGACGCTACAGACAGTGTGGTGCCCTTTCAATCTTGCAGTGCCGCATCCGCGATGATCAGGCTCGGACCTGTCAGGCCATGCTGGCACCAGCGTGGCCGGGTCCCGCCGCACATCCACTTCGGCGGGGACTGACACCTCGGCCACACACGCCACACGCTATGCTTCGCGCTTTCCAGCCCCTGCGCCGCGATGAAACTCGCCATCCTGTCCCGCAACAGCAAGCTGTACTCCACGCGTCGCCTGGTGGAGGCTGCACGTGCGCGCGGCCATACCGTGCGCATCCTCGATCCGCTGCGCTGCTACATGCGGATCGCCGCGGATGGCTTCACCATGCATTACAAGGGGCGGCCGATCACCGGGGTGGACGCGGTGATCCCGCGCATCGGCGCCTCGGTCACTCGCTACGGGACGGCCGTGCTGCGCCAGTTCGAGATGATGGGCGCGCGTACGCCCAACCCCTCCGATGCGATCCTGCGCGCCCGCGACAAGCTGCGTGCCCACCAGATCCTGGCCTCCAAGGGCATCGACATGCCGGTCACGGTGTTCGGTGACAACCCGGACGACACCGTCGATCTGCTCTCCATGCTGGGCCCACCGCCACACGTGGTGAAGCTCAACGAAGGCACGCAGGGCCGCGGCGTGATCCTGACCGAGAAGGCCAGCGCCTCGCGCGGCATCGTGGAGGCGCTGCGCGGGCTGTACGCCAACTTCCTCATGCAGGAGTTCATCGGCGAGGCGCAGGGGGCCGACCTGCGCTGCCTGGTGGTGGGCGATCAGGTGGTCGGGGCGATGCAGCGGCAGGCCCCGGAGGGCGATTTCCGCTCCAACCTGCATGCCGGCGGCAGTGCCCGGGCGGCCAAGGCCAGCCGGGCCGAGCAGCTGGTGGCGGTGCGCTCGGCCAAGGCGCTGGGCCTGGGCGTGGCCGGGGTGGACCTGATCCGCTCCAGCCGCGGCCCGCTGGTGCTGGAGGTCAACTCCACGCCGGGGCTGGAAGGCATCGAGGCGATCTGCCAGGCCGACCTGGCCGGGCGCATCATCGATCACGTCGCGTCCCTTAAAAAGTCAGCAAATACAAAGGGTTGATACTGGTTTGCAACGCGGGCCAGGGTCTTAACATCGGTTTAATCGGGCCGGGCGTAGGCTCTGTCGAACCGCAGCTCTGCCCTCCTCAGCAGGATCGGTAATCGGGAAACACCTTCAGGCCCAGGCGGAAACGCCTGGGCCTTTTTCTCCCTGACCAACAGCACTTGCTGCCACTGGCAGGCCCGGCATACATTCGGCGTTCACTTCAAAGCACGGATCAGCTCGACATGAAGCGTTTGACAATGGCCATGGCGGCCGCAGCACTGGCACTGGCAATGGGAAGCGCCGCCGCGGCGCCGAAGAACAAGGAAATCTTTGAGCCCGGCAAGCCGATGGCTGAACAGATCACCAAGATCGAAGCAGACTTGAGCAACGGCGAGACCTACTCGGAAATCACCGTGGATCAGCGCAGCCGGGTCCGGCAGGCCTTGGGGCATATGCGTGGCATCATCGAGCGGAGCGGCGGCGAGGGTTCCTTGTCTGCAGCCAGCCGCACCGAACTGTTCAACGACCAGCAGGTGGTGAACACCGTTTTGACACAGGCGCGCGAAGATAGCCGTCTAATATGCAGGCGTGAGCGCGTGGTGGGCTCCAACATGCCGCAGACGCAGTGCATGACGGTCGCCCAGCGGGAACGGATCAAGAACACGTCCCAGAGCAGCATGGACCAAGCGCAGCGCGTCGGTCGTTTCTCCAACTAGAGGTCACAGTGCGAATCCTTGTAATCGAAGACAACAGCGACATTGCCGCCAACCTGGGCGACTACCTCGAGGACCGCGGGCACACCGTGGACTTCGCGGCCGATGGCGTCACCGGCCTGCACCTGGCGGTCGTCCATGAGTTCGACGCGATCGTGCTGGATCTCAACCTGCCTGGCATGGATGGGATCGAGGTCTGCCGCAAGCTTCGCAATGAAGCACGCAAGCAGACCCCGGTGCTGATGCTGACGGCTCGCGATTCCCTGGATAACAAACTGGCCGGCTTCGATTCCGGTGCCGATGACTACCTGATCAAGCCGTTCGCGCTGCAGGAGGTCGAGGTGCGTCTGAACGCCCTGTCGCGTCGCGGCAAGGGCGTGCAGACCCGCGTGCTGGAAACCGGCGATCTGGAATACAACCTGGACACGCTGGAAGTGCGCCGGCAGGGCAAGCTGCTGCAGCTCAACCCGACCGCACTGAAGATCCTGCAGGCGCTGATGGAGGCCGCACCGGCCGTCGTCACCCGCCAGGAACTGGAAACCCGCGTCTGGGGCGAAGAGCTCCCGGATTCGGACTCCCTGCGCGTGCACATCCATGGCCTGCGCGCCGTAGTCGACAAGCCCTTCGAAGTGCCGATGATCCAGACCCGCCATGGCATCGGATACCGCATCGCCGCGCCGGAAGCCTGATCCGGTGACGGGCAAGGGGGAGCGTCGCCGCGCGCCATACCGGCGCCGGCTGCGCAGCCGCATCATCGTCTCGTTCGTGCTGTTGGGCTTCTGCCTGACCACGCTGTTTGCGTTCGCCACCAACTGGACCCGCGCCCGCGTGGAAAACCAGTTGGTCGAAGATGTGATGAATCGCAACATCAACGAGTACGCCAAGCGTTTCGCCGCCGATCCCTCGCGCAGTCCAGACCTGCCGGTGGAGCAGATGTACGCGAGGCTGGTCCGTTCGGACAAGTTCGAGGCCCTGCGCCAGGAACAGCCCGACTGGTACGAATTCAACGACGGCATCCATGGCGTAAGCGGCGTGGATGACAGCGGCAAGCCGTTCTCCTACAAGCTGGCGGTGCGCAAGACGCCGGAAGTGTGGTTCTTCCTCGCCTATGACATGACCGAGAGCATCCGCGGGGAGAGCCAGCTCAACCGCGCGCTGTTCTTCTCCGTGCTGGTGTTCAGCGCCCTGTCCCTGGTGCTGGGCTGGTGGTCCGCCTCCAAGGTGATGAAGCCTGTGTCGGACCTGGCCGCTCGCCTGCGTGCGTATCGCGGTGGCACCAGCGAGCCCGAGCCGCTGGCACCGCGCTTCCCGGACGATGAAGTGGGCCAGCTCGCCCAGGCGCTGGATGACTACTCCGCGCGCCTCACCGAGGTCGTACAGCGCGACCGCGAGTTCAACGCCGACGTCAGCCACGAGCTGCGCACGCCGCTGGCCGTGATCCGCGGCGCGACCGAGCTGCTGCTGACCCGCCCGGATCTCGATCCCAAGGTGCTGCAGCGCCTGCAGCGCATCCAGCGCGCCGAGCAGCAATGCACCGACCTGATCGGTGCGCTGCTGCTGCTCTCGCGCAATGAGCGCGGGCAGGGCAGCAGCAATGTCGCCCGGGTCTCCGAGCAGCTGCTGGATTCGCACCGTGCCCAGCTTGGCGGCAAACCGCTGGAACTGATCCTGGAAGGCAACCACGACCTGGTGATCGATGCGCCGGAATCGGCCCTCTCGGTCGCGTTGGGCAACCTGATCGGCAATGCCGTGAAGTATTCCAAGGAAGGCGCGGTGCGGGTGCGTGTGGGCAACAACGCAGTCGAAGTGATCGACAGCGGCCCCGGCCTGAGCGAGGAAGATGCGGCCAAGCTGTTCCAGCGCGGTTACCGCGGCACGCATGCGGGGCACTCGCAGGGCGGCGGTATCGGCCTGTCCATCGTCAGCCGCCTGTGCGACCTCTATGGCTGGCAGGTCAACGTGCGGCCAGGTGCCGGGCGCGGCGTGATCGCCACGCTGACCTTCTCGCCCGCCTGACACGGCAGAGCCGACCGTTGGTCGGCTCCTCCTCCAGCTCTACCGCGCCGCCAACGCCCGATAGGCGTGATCCAGTCGCTCCACATGTGCCTGCAGGTGGTCCGGGTGGCCATCATTGACCACTACGTCATCGGCCAATGCCAGGCGCGCCTCGCGGCTGGCCTGGGCGGCGATCATGCGGTCGGCCAGGGCGGCATCGATGCCATCGCGCTGCATCAGCCGCGCGTGCTGCACGGCTATCGGCACGTCCACCACCAGGATCCGGTCCAGCCAGGGGTATTGCTGGCGGCCGCCAGCCTCGGTGAGCAGCGGAATCGCCGCGATCGCATACGGCCCCTCGGCCTGCTCGCAGGTTTCGCGTAACAGCTGGCGGATCGCCGGATGGGTGATCGCCTCCAGCGCCTGGCGCTCCTGCGCCGACGCGAAGATACGGGCCCGCAGCGCGGCACGGTCCAGCTGGCCATCGGCCAGCAGGATGTCCCTGCCGAAGTGGGCGGCAATCCGCGCTAGGCCCTCGCTGCCCGGTGCCACCACGGCGCGGGCGGCCAGATCGGCGTCGGCCACGGTGATGCCCAGTGCCTCGAAGCGGCGGCTGACCTCGCTCTTGCCGGCGGCAATGCCGCCGGTCAGCCCGATCACGAAGCGGCTCATCGCGCGGCCCTCAACGCAGGCCGGCGTAGCTCAGGTAGCCGTCGATCAACGGCTCGCCCCACATGAACACGATCCAGCCGGCAATGGCCAGGTACGGCCCGAACGGGATCGGCGTGGCACGGTCGCGGCCGCGCGAGTACAGCCAGATCGAGCCGATGATCGCGCCCACCACGGAGGACAGCAGGATGATCGGCAGGATGCCCTTGAGCCCGCACCAGGCGCCCAGAGCCGCCAGCAGCTTGAAATCGCCGTGGCCCATGCCTTCCTTGCCGGTGAGCTGCTTGAACAGCCACCACACCGACCACAGCGACAGATAGCCGGCCAGCGCACCCAGCAGGGCGGGCTTGGCGGGCATATAGAGATTGTCGCTGGCCGCGATCAGGCCCAGCCACATCAAGGGCAGGGTGAGCTGGTCGGGCAACAGCTGGGTGCGCAGGTCGATCCCGGACAGCGCCACCAGGAAGCAGCTCAGCACGATCGCACCGAAACCCTGCCAGCCGAACCCGAACTGCCAGACGCTGGCGGCGACCAGCACGGCGGTCAGCAGTTCCACCAGCGGGTACTGGATCGAGATCGGGGCATGGCAATGCCGGCACTTGCCGCGCAGGGCCAGCCAGCTGAACAGCGGGATGTTCTCGTACCAGGACAGCTTGTGCTTGCAGTGCGGGCAGTGCGAGGGCTCCACCACGATGCCCGGTGGTGGCGGCTCATAGATGTCCGGCTCTTCCAGCACCTCGCGCGCATCGCGCTTCCACTCCCACTCCAGCCGCTTGGGCAGGCGCAGGATCACCACGTTGAGGAAACTGCCGATCAGCAGTCCCAGTCCGACCGCGGCGGGGTAGCCGAGACCGGGATGCTGGTCGAGAAATGCCATTGATTAGTTATCCAACTACCGCGCCGAGTTTGAAGATGGGCAGGTACATCGCGATCACCATGCCACCGACCACCACGCCAATGAACACCATGATCATGGGTTCCAGCAGGCTGCTCAGGGCATCCACTGCGTTGTTGACCTCCTGCTCATGATACTCGGCCACCTTGAACAGCATGGTATCCAGCGCGCCGGCCTCTTCGCCGATGGCGGTCATCTGCACCACCATGTGCGGGAACAGGTTGACCTGCTTCATCGCCATGTTGACCGGGTAGCCGACCGACACGTCGTCGCGCATGCGCAGCACGGCATTGCCGTACACCTTGTTGCCGGTGGCGCCGGCGACGATGCCCAGAGCCTCAACCAAGGGTACGCCGGCCTTGAACGTTACCGCGGTGGTCCGGGAGAACCTGGCGATTGCGCTGTTGTGCATGATCTGGCCGATGACCGGGACCTTGAGGATCCAGCGGTCCATCGTGTGCTGCATTTTCGGGGAGCGCCGATATGTCATCAGTGACCCCACGATAACGACGATCAAGGTTATAAGCATGGGTAGCCACCATGTAACCATGAATCTGGATAGGTTCACCACTATCTGGGTAAACGCAGGAAGTTCGGCACCAAAATTCTTGAACACATCTTCGAACTGAGGCACTACCCAAATCAACAGCACAGTACTAACCAGCATGGCGACTACGATGACCATGGCGGGATAGAACAACGCCTTCTTGATCTTGCCTTTGAGCGCTTCGATGTTCTCTTTGTAGGTAGCGATGGTGTCCAGCACTGTCTCGAGCACGCCGGCGCTTTCGCCGGCGCGCACCAGATTCCGGTAGAGCTCGTCGAACTGAACTGGATGCCTGCTGATCGCCTCATGAAGCGAGGAGCCGCCCTCGATATCGTTGCGGACACTGTCGACCAACTTTTTCATTCGCGGGTTTTTGTGCCCGCTGCCGATGATCTCCAGGGCGCTGACGATCGGCACGCCGGATTTCATCATGGTCGCCATCTGGCGACTAAAGAAGGCGATGTCCTTCGCATTGACCGGTGCGCCGGCGGCGCCAAAGATCGATTTGGGCTTGGGCTTAACTATCGTTGGCGAAATGCCCATGCGGCGCAACTCGGCCCGCAGCAGGTTGGCATTCTTCGCGGGCTGCTCGCCCTTCATCTTGACGCCGCGCTTGTCGGTCCCCTCCCAGACAAACGGCTTCAACTCCATGGTGTTGCGCACCACGGGATCTTTCTTGATTGCGCTACGGCTGACAGACATACAGGGCTCCCCAGCCACGCCATCCCCAGGCGGGCTATCTCGCCGCATGGTAGCTGGTTCCGGGGGGGGGTGGGCAATCCCAGCGCGTGTCCGGCTCGGGCAGGGGCACAGACAAGGGGTGTCAAAAGGTGACGCAACGGGTCACATTGCAGGGTGCATCGCAAATTAATGTGAGGGGGGTTCCAATCCTGAAGATTGGTGCCATCATTGCGCCGGGGAATGCTGGGGAGCATTGCTGGCACTGTTGGCACGCAACCTGCTTCGATCCACCCGCACGGGCGCCCGCCTTGCTCTCCCGGTCCGCCGGTCAGCAACGGCCCAGTGCCTACTATTTATCTACCTCTAGGGGATGTACTCATGAAGAAGCAGCAGGGCTTTACCCTGATCGAACTGATGATCGTTGTCGCGATCATCGCCATCCTGGCCGCCATCGCGCTGCCGGCGTACTCGAACTACACCAAGAAGGCAAAGGTCTCGGAAGTCATCCTGGCCGCTTCTTCGCTGCGTACGGACCTCTCTGAGTACGTCGCCAGCAACAATGCGTTGCCGCCAGCCACTTGGAAGCCTGATTTCCAGGAAACCCAATACGTGAAGTCGCTGACGTGGGATGCGACCGCCGGCGAGATCGTCGCCACCGCGCAGAAGATCGCTACGGAGATCGATGGGAAGACCATCACGCTGAAGCCCGACGCTACCAAGGTTGCCGATGGCGTTCTGCCGAGCTGGATCTGTGATGGCACCATTGAAAGCAAGTACCGTCCGGGTAGCTGCCAGGGCGAGAAGGCGGCCGATCCCACCAAGTAATCTATCCTCGCCTTTGCGAGAGATTGGAAAACGGGGGGCTCTGGCCCCCCGTTTTTTTTGATGGTTGCCATCTTTCGAGATGGAGATGGTCTTATAGAACTCACTGGTTGCAAGCACGTTTCCCAAGATGAAGCCGGAAAATTCATATGAGTAGTGTCTCTGTCGCTAACCTTGTGGGGATTACTGGTATCGCCCGCCGCCTCGTCCAGGACGGAGCAATCGAGGAGACTGCCGCGCGTGAAGCTATGGCGCAGGCAGCAAGTGCCCGTCTGCCTTTGCCGCAGTGGTTTGCCCAGAAAAAACTTGTTACCAGCGCCCAGTTGGCCGCTGCCAACGCAGTTGAATTCGGCATGCCCCTGATGGACGTGTCGGCGTTCGACAATAACCAGAACGCAATGAGTCTGGTCAGCGAAGAGCTGCTGCGAAAGCACCACGTGCTGCCGCTGTTCAAGCGTGGCGGAAAACTCTTCATAGGCACCAGCAACCCCACCCACTCGCTGGACGAAATCAAGTTCCACACCAATCTGGTGGTGGAGCCGATCCTGGTGGATGAAGACCAGATTCGTCGCACGTTGGAGCAGTGGCAGTCCAAGCAGGACACGCTGGGCTCGGCGCTCGGCGGTGACGACGAGATGGGAGATCTGGACGTCTCCGCAGGAGACGAAGAGGGCGGCTCCATCGACTCCGGCGTCGACGCCAAAGGCGACGACACCCCGGTCGTAAAGTTCGTCAACAAAGTCCTCGTAGACGCCATCCGCAAAGGCGCCTCGGACATCCACTTCGAACCCTACGAAGACGACTATCGCGTGCGCCTGCGTATCGATGGTCTGCTCAAGAACGTGGCCAAGGCCCCGGTCAAGCTCAATCAGCGCATCGCCGCGCGCCTGAAGGTGATGGCGCAGCTGGATATCGCCGAGAAGCGCGTACCGCAGGATGGGCGCATCAAGCTCAACCTCTCCAAGACGCGCCAGATCGACTTCCGCGTCAGCACCCTGCCGACCCTGTTCGGCGAGAAGGTGGTGCTGCGTATCCTTGATGGCAGTGCGGCCAAGCTGGGCATCGACAAGCTCGGTTACGAGCCGGCGCAGCAGAAGCTGTTCCTGGATGCGATCCACAAGCCGTACGGCATGGTGCTGGTCACCGGCCCGACCGGTTCGGGCAAAACCGTGTCGCTGTATACCGCGCTGGGCATCCTCAACGATGAAACGCGTAACATCTCCACGGCTGAGGATCCGGTGGAAATCCGCCTGCCCGGCGTCAACCAGGTGCAGCAGAACGTCAAGCGCGGCATGACTTTCGCCGCGGCGCTGCGCTCGTTCCTGCGCCAGGATCCGGACATCATCATGGTCGGCGAAATCCGCGACCTGGAAACGGCCGAGATCGCGATCAAGGCGGCGCAGACGGGCCACATGGTGCTCTCCACGCTGCATACCAACGATGCGCCGCAGACCATCGCGCGCCTGATGAACATGGGCATCGCGCCATACAACATCACCAGCTCGGTGACGTTGGTGATCGCGCAGCGCCTGGCGCGCCGGCTGTGCAACAACTGCAAGCGCCCGGTGGAGCTGCCGGCCAATGCGCTGCTGGCCGAAGGCTTCACCCAGGCCCAGCTGGATGCGGGTATCAAGCTGTTCGAGCCGGTCGGCTGCGATGAGTGCACCGAGGGCTACAAGGGCCGTACCGGCCTGTACCAGGTGATGCCGATGACCGATGAGATCTCCACCATCGTGCTGGCCGGTGGCAATGCGCTGCAGATCGCCGAGGCCGCGCAGCTGGCCGGGGTGAATGATCTGCGCCAGTCCGCGCTGATCAAGGCTGCCGCCGGGGTGACCGGGCTGGCGGAGATCAATCGTGTGACCAAGGATTGAGCGGCGTCCGCAGATGAGAAAAGGCCCGCGCAAGCGGGCCTTTTTGTTTCTACTCCATCCCCAGCTTTTTCAGCTTGTAGCGCAACGCCCGGAAGGTGATGCCCAGCTGTGCCGCCGTGCGCGTCTTGTTCCAGCGGTTTTCTTCCAGCGCCTTCTGGATCGCGGTGCGTTCCATCTGCTCGATGTAGGAGGGCAGGGCGCCGTTGCCGGCCGGCAGATCGACCACCGCTTCCTCTTGGGTGGGCAGCGCATTGCCGCCCCCGAAGCGCGGGGCATGCTGGGGCAGGCGCAGGTCGCTGGCGCCGATGCGGTCTTCTTCGGCCAGGGCAAGTGCGCGTTCGAGGATGTTCTCCAGTTCGCGTACGTTGCCGGGGAAGTGGTACTGGGCCAGGGCTTCCAGCGCCGAGGGCGCCAGCAGCGGGGTCGGGCGGCCGTGGGTGCGGGCCAGCCGGGCCAGGATCGAGGCGGCCAGCGCGGGCAGGTCGCTGCGGCGCTCGCGCAGCGGCGGCACGCGCAGTTCGATCACGTTGATGCGGTAGTACAGGTCGTGGCGGAAGCGGCCGTCTTCGACCAGCTCGCCCAGGTCCTTGTGCGTGGCCGAAAGGATGCGCACGTCCACCGGCACCTCGGTGGCGGCACCGACCGGGCGGATCGACTTTTCCTGGATCGCGCGCAGCAGCTTGACCTGCATCTGCAGCGGCAGCTCGGCCACTTCATCCAGGAACAGGGTGCCGCCGTGCGCGGCCTGGAACAGGCCGGGCTTGTCCGCATGCGCGCCGCTGAAGCTGCCCTTCTTGTGGCCGAAGAACTCGCTTTCCATCAGTTCGGACGGAATCGCGCCGCAGTTGACCGGCACGAAGGCACCGGGCGCCCGGGCGCTCTGCGCGTGGATGGTGCGTGCGACCAGCTCCTTGCCGACGCCGGATTCGCCGAGGATGTAGACCGGCGCCTGGCTGCGCGCGACCTTGCCGATGGTGGCGCGCAGCACATCCATCGAAGGCGAATCGCCGAGCAGGCGTGCGGCCTGTTCCGGGGCGAGCGGCGCGGGTGCGGCGCGCTCGGTGTTGTTGAGTTCCAGGGCGTGCTTGACCAGGCCGCGCAGCACCGAGATGTCGACCGGCTTGCTGACGAAATCGAAGGCGCCGGCCTTCAGCGCTTCCACCGCCAGGTCCATGCTGCCGAACGCGGTGATCATCGCCACCGGCGTGCGCGGGTAGTGCTGGGCGATCTCGGTGACCAGTTCGATGCCGTTGCCATCGGGCAGGCGCATGTCGGTGATGCACAGGTCGTACGGATTGCTGGCCAGCAGTTCACGGGCTTCGGCGAGGTTGGCCGCGGTGCTGATGCGCAGGCCCATGCGGCCCAGGGTCAGTACCAGCAGTTCGCGGATGTCACGCTCGTCATCGACGACGAGGGCGCTGCGGGTGTCATTCATAAGGAAGGAAGATAGCCGAGGGCGGTCGTTGGCGACAAATGTTTGACGGTGGCGTGCGGGTGTGCGCTGCTCATCCGGCCATCATCGTGTGCGGACCGGCCAGCACCAGCCGGAAACAGGCGCCACCGGCGGGCACCGAGACGTACTCCAGCCGTGCCTGGTTGGCGCGGCACAGTTCGCGGGCGATATACAGGCCCAGCCCGGTGCCGTGCTCGGAGGTGGTGAAGAACGGGCGGAACAGCTGGCTGGCGACGGTCTCGGGAATGCCGGGGCCGCGGTCCATCACATCGATGATGGCGGTACGGTCCTGGCGCGCCACGCGCAGCCGCACGCGCGCCGGTTCCTCGGCCACGCGGCCGTACTTGAGTGCGTTGTGCACCAGCACGGTGAGGATCTGATGCAGGTGGCGCGGGTCGACCAGCGCGTGCACGGAGGTCTCGCTGATGATCGGCTCCACGCTGTCGGTTTCCAGCGACAGGCCCTGCTTGTACTCGAGCACGAAGCGGCGCACGAACGCGGCCAGATCCACGTTCTCCGGATTGGCACGCTCGCGCCGGGCCAGCCCAAGCACGCTTTCGACGATGCCGTTGGTGCGCTGGCATTGCTGGTTGATGATCTGCAGCAGGCGGCGGTCGGTGTCGCCGATATCGGTGGATTCTTCCAGCAGCTGGGCGGCGTAGTTGATTGCCGCCAGCGGGTTGCGGATCTCATGGGCCAGGCTGGCCGAGAAGCGCCCCATCGCCGAGAGCGTCAAGGACTCGGCACGCCGCGAGACCACGGTGGAGTCATCCAGGAACACCAGGGTGAGGTCGCTGCCGGCCAGCAGGCGGGCAAAGCGCGGCTGCACTTCGGGCTGGTCCGGCGAGAGCTGCAGCGGCATTTCTTCGTTGGTCCAGCCATTGCGCCAGCGCAGCAGCCGGCGGCTCAGCTCCGGCGCGGCACTGCCCAGTTCCAGCTTGCCGCTGCCACTGTTGCCATCGGCATCGCCGAGCAGCGTGGAGGCGGCTTCGTTGGCCAGGGTGATGCGGTTGGCGCCGTCCACCACGATCACGCCGGTGCGCATGCGGCGGATGATCAGCTCGTTGATCTGGAACAGGTTGGCCACTTCATCGCCGCGCTGGTTGGCCAGCTGCTGGTTCATGCGGGCGCGGTTGCCGACCTGGTAGCTGATGAAGGCGATGGCCAGGTAGCTGGTGACGAACATGGCCAGCTCGGCCAGGGTGCGGGTCGGGTCGCCGCCCTCGAGCTGCTTCCAGAGGTATTCGCCGGCGGTGGCCGCGCTGGCGGCAGTGGCCAGGCCCAGCCCCATGCTCAGCGGCAGCAGGGTCGCGGCGGCGGCGATGTTGAACAGCAGCGACATCGAGATGCCCGCGCTGGCCCCGGGCAGGGCGTGGGCGAGCAGGGTGGCGGCGATGATGTCGGCGGCCACGCTCCACACCACGATGGTGCGCAGCCAGCGCTCGTTGCGCCCGAACAGCAACACCAGCACGGCCACCACCAGGTAGCCGCTGGCCACGATGGTCGCCAGCCTGGGGTGGTCAGCGGTGCCGACCAGCCCGCTCAACGGGCTGAACAGCAGCGCGCCGATGACGGTGGCCATCAGCAGGCGGTACAGCGCGAAGAAATACAGCTCGCGCCGCGGTATCGATTCGATGCGGTCGATCAATGAAGCACTGGGTGACACGCCGGAACTCCCCTTCTGGCATGGGGGCAGTGTAGGGGGTCCGGCCGGGTTTGGGGG
>NZ_NIVS01000060.1 GCF_002205165.1 Stenotrophomonas maltophilia
GTGGGTGGGCGTGGCGGCGGGCGGGGGCCCGGCGAGCACTGCCATGGGCAGCGCCATCATCAGCATGGCGGCCAGCAGCGCTGGAGGACGCGAAACAGGAGCGGTCATGGAGGCGAGGCTGTCGAGGACGTCGCGCGCGATGCGAAGCGATCGTCGGTGAGGGTGTGCAGAAACTGCTCGATGTCGTCGATCTCCGCTTCGGTCAGATGCAGCGGGTCGCGCAGCTGCGCATCGCGTCCGATCGAATCGGGGATCACCTTGCCGGGGTCGTCGTAATACACGATCACCTCGCGCAGCGTCTTGAACATGCCGTTATGCATGTAGGGCGCCGTCAACGCGACGTTGCGCAGGCCGGGCACCTTGAACTCACCCTTCTGTGCAGGGTCGCCGGTGACGCCGCCGCGGCCCTCGTCATTGAACTCACGGCCGTTGTAGATGCCGATGTTCTTGAAGCGGTCCGAGGTGAAATCCTCGCCGGCGTGGCAGCTCACGCACTGCGCCTTGGTGATGAACAACAGACGGCCGCGCTTTGCCGCGTCGCTGATCGCGTCTTCCTGGCCGAGTGCGTAACGGTCGTAAGGGCTGTCCACGGTGTTGAGGGTCTTCTGGTAGGCGGCGAGGGCGCGCCCCAGCGTGCGCGGGCTGGGGGCGGCACGGTAGGTATCCTGGAAACGTGCCACCCACGCCGGGTCGGCAAGCAGCCGGGCCACGGCGTCATCCACCGGCAGGTCCATCTCCAGCGGGTTGGCGATCGGCGCCAGGGCCTGTTCTTCCAGGGTTTCGCTGCGGCCATCCCAGAAGAAGCGGGTGCGCCCGGCACTGTTCATCACGCTCGGCGTGTTGCGGGTGCCCAGGCGGCCTTCCACCCCCAGGCTGAGCGCGCGGTCATCGGCAAACGCGCGGGCGGGCTGGTGGCAGCTGGCGCACGAGACCGTGCGGTCACGCGAGAGGATGGGATCGAAGAAGAGCTGGCGACCCAGCTGGGCGCGGGGGTTGTCGGACAGATCGCCGTCGTAGGTCGGTGCATCGGCGGAAAACACCGGGGCCAGCACGGCACCGCCGATCAGCGCGGCCAGCAGGGCGAGGGGACGGACGCGACGGGGCATGACGATGCCGCGCTCAACGCGCGGCGATCTCCTGCTGGACCAGCTCGCACAGCCCGCTCTGCTCAAAGCAGACCTGCGCGCGCAGGGTGCCGGTCACCGGCGTGCTGCCCGCCGCGACGGGCAGGCGCAGCTGCCCCCGCTCGCTGAAGTAGGTGTAGCGGTAGTCGCCGGCGAAACTGCGGCCGTGGCCTTCGCGCGCATCCACCGAGCGCAGCGGGCCGTGCGGCTGAGCCTGGTCCGCCAGGATCACGCGCGCCGCGCGCGGTCCGATCTGCGGTTGCTCGAAGTCCGAGGCGTACAGGATCCAACCCGGCTCAATGCGGGCGTCGATGACCAGCTCGCGCGACCCGTCCGCTCGCGCCTCCAGCCGGGGATCGAGGGCGACCTTCGGCGTATCGGAAGCGATCGCGCTGCCAGTGCTCAGCAGCAGCGCAACCCCCAGGGTGAGGATGCCGTGCCTCACTCCTTCGCCCCCTGCGCCTCGGTGGTGATGCGCAGCTGTACCTCATCGGCGATGTTGGGCAGGAATGCGTCCAGGCCGAACTCGCTGCGGCGGATCACGGCCGTGGCATTGAAGCCGATCGTGGGCACCTTGCGGCTGGGATGCTCGCCGAGCTTGTTAAGGGTGGCATCGAGTACGACCGGGCGGGTGACACCGTGCAGGGTCAGGTCGCCGGTGATCTTCAGGCGGCCGCTCCCCTGCGTGCTGACCGAGGTGCTGCGGAACGTGGCCTGCGGGAACTTCGCGACGTCGAACAGCTTGTCACTCTTGACGATCTCGTCGAGCTTGGGCACGTGCGTGGCCAGCTCGGCCAGCGGCAGCTCCACCTGCACCTGCGACACCGTGGGTTTGGCCGCGTCGTAGATGAGCGTGCCGCTGCTGATCGCCGCGCGGCCGGTCGGGAAGGAGAAGCCGTTGTGGTTCCAGGTGAACAGGACATCGGTGTGGGTGGGGTCGAGCTGGTAGGTCACCGGGGCGGCGATCGCTGCGGCGGGTGCGGTGGCGGCGGTGAGCAGGGTCAACAGAAGGGCGGTGCGCATGGGGCGGGTCTCTTTGTCGAGGCGCGCAGCCGCCCGCGGCATCGCGGGGGTGCCGTACGGGCGTGCAACGCAGGAGGGAGGGCCGCGACGGCCGGGCATGCCGGCCGCCGCGGAGGGTTACGGGGCGATGGCCAGTCCCGGCGTCGTGGACGCGGTCGAGGCGCTTGCCGCATACGGATCGGGCTCGGCAATCAGCCCATCGAGCAGGCTGTTGAAACGGGCCACGTAATCCTGGTGATACTCGCCGGTCACCGTACCGGTGTAACCGGTGTAGATCTCCCGAACCTTGCCGTCACGGCCGATGATGATCGTGGTGGGGAAGGCGGCCATGTAATTGAGGCCCTTCAGTTTCTCGGTAGCGACTTTCTTGTCGGCGATGCCGCCGAACACGATGTCGTAACGGATGTCGAAGTAATCCTTGAAGGTGGTCAGGGTCTTCTTGAAGTAATCGAAGTTGTCTTCCTGCTCGAAGGCGACCGCCACCGCTTCGACGCCCCGGTGCTGGTTCTGCTTGAACCACGGCGCCAGGAAGTAGGTCTGGTCGGTGCAGTTCGGGCACCAGGTGCCGATCACTTCAACGATGACGACCTTGCCGCGATACTTGTCGTCCTGCAGCGAGACCTGCTTGCCCTGCAGATCGGGGAAGCTGAAATCGATGCGCTCCTGGCCATCCTTGAGGAAGGTGAGCTTGTACGGATCGGGCAGCTCCACCTTGTCGTTCTTCTCGGCCTCGAACTTCACCACGTTGTAGATACCGCTGCCGAATGCGCCCTGGATGTTGCCGTCCTCATCGATCGTGCCGCGGATCAGCAGCGGGCTCGGCCCACTGAAGCCGGACAGATAGAAGCGATTGCCCTGCACGGTGCCTTCCAGTTCGCGGGTGTCGCCGACGACGGTCATGAACACGCCGGAGAGGCGATTTCCCTCCTGCTTGAGCAGGGCCACCTGGTTGCGTTTGTCCTGGCGGGCGGCCTTGTCGATGGTCTGCACCGCCCATTTGCCGCTGAGGTCCGCCGCCGGCGCCTCATCCTGGCCGGGCTTGACGAAACGCCACGCCGCGCCCTGTTCGGCAGTAAAGGCAAGGTTGCGCGCCCCGTTGCGGCTGGGGACCAGGTCCTTGTACTGGCCCACGAGGTGCTTGCCATCCTCGGAAACGTTGCCTTCCAGCACCGCATCGTAGGTATTCATCCGCACCGAGAAGATGCCGTCTTCGCGCGGGGTGACCTTGAATCTGTCGGTGCGCGTGCCGTTGAGCAGGGTGAAGGTCGCGTCCTGCGCGCGCTTGCCCTTCACTTCGAAATTGAAGGGGATGGGGTCGCCATCGATGGTGAATTCGCCGCGCCAGACGCCTTCGGCAGGAAAGGGTGCCTTGGTCGCCGCCGATGCGGCGAAGGACAGGCTTGAGGCCAGGAACAGGGTCGCGAGGACGCGACCGGATAATGCCAGTGTCATGAGAGTGCTTCCAGATAATCCCCTTGGACGCGCCAAGTCGCCGGCGATGCAGCCCCCGTTCCACTGCATCCGCTGAAAGGCCATCCCTGGCCGGTCACGTGCCATCGATGGCGTGATTGGATTATTGCCACGTGAATGTCGTAAAAGTTCATCGCGGCTTGGAACGCATGTTCATCAGCATATTCACCGGCGCGACGATGGCAGGCTGATAACCGTTTTGACATCAGCGGATTTGCCGCTGTGCACGACATCGAAGACCATGGTGGCCTGAGCCGTTCGGCCGCGGGCCGATAAAGGAGGGAGGTCATCGTGAAGCCAAGGGAAGGTATCCAGGTCTCGGTCTACACCCGCTGGCACCAGCTGGCAGTGCCGCTCGCATTCGCGTTGGCGGCGGGCAGTTTCATGTTCATCGTGCTCAATCGCGGCCCGGTGGGCGTCGCCATCGTGGTGGCGATGCTGTGCCTGGTGCTGCCGCCGTTGCTGGCCTTCCAGGGGTTCCCGACGCGCAACGAAGTGATGGTCCTGCCCGACGGTTTGATGTTCTCGCGGCGCGATGCGGTGCCCTTCGATGAGCTGTCCAGCTGGGGCACCGATGACTATCTGAAACTGGTGCGGCCGGGCCGGGCGACACTGATGGTAAGTGCGGCCGATCTGCAGAGCCGAGATCGCTTGCTGCGCGAATTCGAGCAGGCGCTGGCGACCTGGCAACGCCAGCAGCCGGCGGTCAGCGAACCGATCCGCCGCACGCACTTCTATGGCTCCGCGCGTGCGGCCGCCATCGGCGCGGTGATCATCGGATTGGGCGCGCTGTGCATGGTGATGGCATTGCGGCTGCGTGAGCCGTCCATCGAACTGGCCGCTGTCGGTGCGCTGGGTGGGCTGGTGGGTGTGATCATGCTGCTCGGTCGGCGGGTCTGATCAGGCCTGATATCCACACCGTCTTGTTTTCAGCGTCTCGCATATTTCACGAGCTGAAGCGCAGCCTGCCGATGCGAGCTGCGTCCGCAGCGCATGAAAAGGAGTGCCATACGCTATGAATACCCGAGGCGATTACGCCCACCCCGAGCCCGTCGCTGCGGCGACCGTGGCCGTGGTCACCCCACCGCCGGTGGTGGATCTTCCGCGCGACAGCGCCGTGTCCTGGGGCGCGATCCTGGCCGGTGCGATTGCTGCGGCCGCGCTTTCGTTGATCCTGGTGATTCTCGGCGTGGGCCTGGGCCTGTCGTCAGTCTCGCCGTGGTCGTTTGAAGGGGTGACGGCCGAGACGTTTGGCTGGTCGAGCATTGCATGGCTGACCTTCACCGCCATCGCGGCCTCCGGCCTGGGTGGTTATCTGGCCGGTCGCCTGCGCACGAAGTGGAGCAATCTGCATGGCGATGAAACCTACTTCCGCGATACCGCACATGGTTTCGTGTCGTGGGCCGTGGCCACGCTGCTGACGGCCGCGCTGCTGACCTCTGCGATCGGTGGCATTCTCGGTGCCGGTGCCAAGGTGGCGGGTGCCACCGCAGGTGCGGCAGCTTCCACTGCCGGTGGTATCGCCGCTGCGGGTGCGGGCTCGGCCGCCATGGGCAGTGACCAGGGTGATGTGCAGTACTGGGTGGATTCGCTGTTCCGCGCCAACCCGACCGCAGCGCAGCCCGCGCCGCCGGCCGGTCCGGCCGATGCAGCGGCACCGCCGGCACCGCCGGTCAACGGCGCACCGCCGCCGCCGCGCCCGATGCCGGGTGCAGACCGCCGTCCGGACAGCCGTGAGGTGCGTACCGAGGTCAACCGCATCATCGTCAACAGCCTCAAGTCCGACACCATGGACCCGGCCGATACGCAGTACCTGGGTCAGCTGGTGGCGGCACAGACCGGCATGAGCCAGGCCGAAGCGCAGGCCCGCGTGACCGATGTGCAGACCCGCTTGCGTGCGGCGCTGGACAACGCCAAGCAGCAGGCCAAGCAGGCGGCCGACGATGCCCGCAAGGCCACCGCTTACGCTGCGCTGTGGCTGTTCATCACGCTGCTGATCGGTGCCTTCATTGCCAGCCTGAGTGCCACCTGGGGCGGCCGTCGCCGCGACCTGTGAACCTGATCATCCCAAGGGAGGAAACACCATGAAGTACATTCTGCTGTGGATGCTCGGCATTCCGATTCCGCTGCTGCTCCTGTTCGCGCTGCTGCGCTGACCGCTCCACCATCAGGCCGCCTTCGGGCGGCTTGATGCGTTGTGGCGGGACGCCCATGGAGGGACGCTGTGACACGCCGATCGCAGTAATCTGAATCAGTCAGGGAGGTGTACGGAGCCTTCACGCCATCGGCATCTGCCGTCATGCCCAATCTTCCTGAATTCATTTAAGCTTTGATGATTGCGACCCCCATTCATATCGGTGATGGGTCGCCAGCCCACCCGGTGTATCCCTTCTTTTCAGGACCCTTTCCATGGCGGCTTTGCAGCAGCGCACGATCGATCTCATCCGCAGCCATCAGGAGCCCCTGCTGGCCGCGTGGGCCGGCAATCTGGCCGGTTCCAGCCAGGCGCAGGACGGCCGGCTGTCGTCCCGCGAGCTGGACACCCAGGTTCGCGAGTTCTGGCGCCTGTTCCTCGAGGCGGTGTCGGCCACCGACGTCAGCTCGATCGCACGCGTGGAGTGGCAGGACATCCGCCGCTTCCTGGAAGAGCTTTCCCGCGAGCGCGTGCTGAAGGGGTTCAATTCGTCGGAGACCGCCAGCTTCATCTTCTCGCTCAAGCGCCCGCTGTTTGAATTGATCCAGCAGGGCTACGCGGATGATCCAGCGCAGCTGGGCAACCAGTTGTGGGCGCTCTCCGAGCTGATCGACCAGCTGGGCCTGCATACGGTCAGCGTGTTCCAGAAGACGCGCGAAGACGTGATCCAGCGCCAACAGGAAGAAATGCTGGAACTGTCCACGCCGGTGGTGAAGCTGTGGGAAGGCGTGCTGGCGCTGCCTATGATCGGCACGCTGGACTCGCAGCGCACCCAGGTGGTGATGGAATCGCTGCTGCAGCGCATCGTCGATACCGGTTCGGAAATCGCCATCATCGATATCACCGGTGTGCCCACCGTGGACACGCTGGTGGCCCAGCACCTGCTCAAGACCGTTACCGCGATCCGCCTGATGGGCGCCGATGCGATCATCAGTGGCGTGCGGCCGCAGATCGCGCAGACCATCGTGCACCTGGGGCTGGACCTGCAGGGCATCGTGACCAAGGCCAACCTGGCCGACGCACTGGCCCTCGCGCTCAAGCGCACCGGCCAGACCGTGACCCGGACCGCCCGCTGAGATGGAGCGCATCCCGATCCTTCAGATGGGCGATCTGCTGCTGGTGACCATCCAGGTGGACATGCACGATCAGCTCGCGCTGACCCTGCAGGATGACCTCACCGAAAAGATCCGCAGCACTTCCGCACGCGGCGTGCTGATCGACATTTCCGCGCTGGATATCGTCGATTCGTTCATCGGCCGCATGATCGCCACCATTTCGTCGCTGGCCCGGATCATGGATGCCACCACCGTGGTGGTGGGCATGCAGCCGGCGGTGGCGATCACGCTGGTGGAGCTCGGCCTCACCCTCAGTGGCGTGCGCACCGCGCTGAATGTGGAGCGCGGCATGAAGCTATTGCAGCGCACCGACGAAGACGAAGCGGCCTCATGAGTGCCACCCGTGGTTCGTTGCCGATCCGCATCGAGCAGGATGTCGTGCTGGCCCGCCAGGCCGCGCGCCAGGTGTGCGTGGCCTGCAAGCTGCGCCTGATCGATCAAACCAAACTGGTCACTGCCGCCAGTGAGTTGGCACGCAACGCCGTGATCTACGGGGGTGGCGGGACGATGGACTGGGACGTGGTGGAGAAGGGCCTGCGCAAGGGCGTGCGGCTGGTCTTTGCCGACAACGGCCCGGGCATTCCGGATGTGGCGCAGGCGCTGACCGATGGCTGGTCGTCCGGTTCGGGCATGGGCCTGGGGCTGTCCGGCTCGCGCCGGCTGGTGGATGAATTCGAACTGGAGAGTGCACCCGGGCAGGGCACCCGCATCACGATCACCAAATGGAGCTGAACTTCGCCGGCCAGGTAACGCGGGTCGTGGTGGTCGAAGAAACCTCGCAGGTTGGACAGGCCCGGCGCGAAGCGTTGGCGCTGGCCGATCATGTCGGCCTGGATGACATGGATGCCGGCCGCGCGGCGCTGGTGGCCACTGAAATGGCCACCAACGTGCTCAAACATGGGCGCGGCGGCCGTATGTACCTGTCCATGGTCTGTGGCCGCGGCGGTAACGGTGTGGAGCTGTGCACCGTGGATGGCGGCCCGGGCTTTTCCCTGGCCGACTGTCTTCCAGACGGCTACTCAACCGGCGGCACCCAGGGCCTCGGGCTCGGCGCGATCCAGCGCCAGGCCAGCGTGCTCGATGCGTGGTCCGATGCCAAGGGGGCGGTGGTGGTCGCGCGGATCTACGCCAGCCGCGCGCCGCGTGATATCGATATCGCCTACGGTGCGCTGCGCCTTCCGATGCGCCACGAGATTGCCTGTGGCGACGCGTGGCATCTGCGCGCAGATGCGCAGACCGTCTCTGTCACCGTGATCGATGGCCTCGGCCATGGACTTCCCGCGGCCGATGCTGCGTGGGCGGGCGTGGACGCGGTCGCGCATGCTGCCGCGCGCGGCGCCCCGGCGTTGATCGGGGTGCTGCACGCCGGCATGTCCGGCACCCGGGGGGGCGCCGCGGCGGTGGCCTGTGTGGAGGTGGCCACCGGCCAGGTCGAGTTCGCCGGTATCGGCAATATCGCCGCCAGTCTGTGCGAGCCTACCGGTTCGCGTGGGCTGGCCTCGCACCCGGGGATCGTCGGGGTGCAGTACCGCAAGGCACAACCATTCCATTTTCACGCGGCCACAGGCACGCTGCTGGTCATGCACAGCGATGGACTACAGGCGCGTTGGAGCCTGCGTGACTACCCCGGCCTGTTCCACCGCCATCCGGCAGTGATCGTGGCGGTGCTGCAGCGTGATTTCGATCGTGGCCGGGATGACGCCGGCATTGTTGCCCTGCGTCTTGGAGATCTGCATTGAGCGTCACCCCCCACGATGAGGAACTGCAGCGGCTGCGACTGGAAGCCGATGCGCTGCGTGCCGAATTGGAAGAAACCAACCAGGGCGTGCTCGCGCTGTATGCCGAGCTGGATCAGCAGGCCGAACAGCTGCGAGAGGTGTCCGAACTGAAGAGCCGGTTCCTGTCGTACATGAGCCATGAATTCCGCACACCGCTGGGCTCGATCCTGAGCATGACCCGGCTGCTGGAGGACGGCATGGACGGCCCGCTGACCGACGAGCAGCGCCGCCAGGTGCGCTTCATCAGTGCCTCGACCAGCGAGCTGCGCGAAATGGTGGACGACCTGTTGGACCTGGCCAAGATCGAAGCCGGGCGGATCACCATTTCACCGGCCTGGTTCGACCTGATGGACCTGTTCTCGGCCCTGCGTGGCATGTTCCGTCCGTTGGTGGAAGGCAACCAGGTGGATCTGGTGTTCGAAGATCCACCGGTGATGCCGCTGCTGTATACCGACGACAAGAAGCTGGCGCAGATCCTGCGCAACTTCATTTCCAACGCACTGAAGTTCACGCCCAATGGCCAGGTGGTGGTGTCGACCCGGTTGGAAGGGGAGGCGGCCGTGCGCTTCAGCGTGCGCGATACCGGCATCGGCATCCCCGCCGAGCTGCAGTCGACCCTGTTCGAGGATTTCGTGCAGGTCGATACACCGCTGCAGAAGCGCCTGCGCGGGACCGGCCTGGGGTTGTCGCTGTGCAAGCGTTTCGCCGAGCTGCTGGGCGGGCATGTCGGGGTCGAAAGCGAAGTCGGCACCGGCTCGAACTTTTATGTGGTGCTGCCGCTGACCCTGGCCACGGAGGCCGCGCATGGCGAGTCCTGATCGCATCCTGGTGGTGGACGACAACGTGGCGACGCGTTACGCGGTGCGCCGCGTGCTCGAACACCACGGGTTCCATGTCGAGGAAGCCGGTACCGGTGGTGAGGGTCTGGAACGGTTGGCCGAGCATGATTTCGGCGCGCTGGTGCTGGATGTGAACCTGCCGGACATGAGCGGTTTCGACGTGGTGCGCCGGCTGCGTGAGGACACCCGGCTGCAGTTGCTGCCGGTGGTGCACGTCTCGGCGGCGTCGATCGCGACCGGTGACATGATCACCGGCCTCAACGCGGGCGCCGATGCGTATCTGATCCATCCGGTGGATCCGGATGTGTTGCTGGCCACGCTGCGCAGTCTGCTGCGCGCCCGCCGCGCTGAAGAGGCGCTGCGCGAGACAGAGGCGCGCTTCCGTGAAATCTTCCGCCATATCAATGCGCCGATCGCGTTGCTGGATGCCGACCTCAACGCGCACGACGCCAACGACGCGTTCACCCGTCTGCTCGGCCAGCAGATGGGCCCCGGCCAACTCGATCAGCTGCTGCAGGACCAGGCTGCACCGCTGAGCGCGTTGAAAGTGGCCTTGGCCGAAGGTGAGCGCTGGCAGGGCACCTTCAGCCTTCGCGTCGGCGGTGCGATCCGCATGACCGAGTGGCGGGTGACCCCGTACCAGGCGGCCGGGCAGGGGCTGGTGCTGATCGAAGATACAACCGAGCACCATGCGCGTGCCAACGAGCAGCGCCAGGAACTGGAAAGCGCCACGTCTGAACTGGCCTTCCAGATCGCCGAGCGCGAGCGCACCGAGATCGAGCTGATGCAGGCGCAGAAGATGGATGCGCTGGGCCAACTCACCGGCGGCATCGCGCACGATTTCAACAACCTGCTGACCACGATCATCTCCGGGTTGGACATGATCGAGATTGCCGCCTCCAGCGGCAAATGGGACAAGGCCTCGCGCTACGTCGAGATCGCCACCGGCTCGGCGCACCGTGCCGCGGCGCTGACCCAGCGCATGCTGGCCTTCGCGCGCAAGCAACCGCTGGACCCGCAGACCTTCGACGTCGTTGCGCGTGTGCGCTCGCTGGAAGACATGCTGCAGCGCTCGATCGGGGAGAATATCGAGCTTGAACTGGAGCTGGGCCCTGAGCCGTTGATCGCGGTGGCCGACCCGAACCAGTTCGAGAACGTGATCCTCAACCTGGTCATCAACGCCCGCGATGCGCTGGCCGGCCAGGGCCTGATCCGGATCCGCGCCGGGCGGGCGCATATCGAACGTGACCACGAGCTGGCCCCTGGCCACTACATCACCGTGACCGTGCTCGACAACGGCGTCGGGATTCCCACCGAACTGCTGACCAAGGTGTTCGAGCCGTTCTTCACCACCAAGCCGCAGGGCGAGGGCACGGGGCTCGGGTTGTCGATGACCTACGGGTTCGCGCGTCAGTCCGGTGGCAGTGCACGTATCGCCAGCGAACGTGGCGAAGGCACGGAGATCGAGCTGCTGCTGCCGGAGGGTCAGCTCCAGCCGGTCGCCCCAGCCTCGCTCCCCGCGCAGCTGCCCCGGGGCAGCGCCGAACGCATCCTGCTGGTGGACGATACCGATTCGGTGCGGATGATGGTCCGGGAGATGCTGGTCGAAGCCGGTTACCAGGTGGTGGAAGCCATCAACGCGCAGCAGGCGCTGCTGGAACTGCATTCGGACCGTGAGCTGGACCTGCTGCTGTCCGACGTCGGCCTGCCGGGCATGAACGGGCGCGAGCTGGCCGACGCGGCGCGGGCCCTGCGGCCGCATCTACCGGTGCTGTTCGTCACCGGCTATACCGAGAGCGCGGCGGTCCGTAACGAGTTCCTCGGGCAGGGCATGTCGCTGCTGCCCAAGCCGTTCAGCGTCAACGAGCTGCTGCGGGGCGTGCGACAGATGTTCAACCCCGGCTGACGGGCAGCGCGCCGCGGCATGGGTACAATCCCCTGACGCCTCCGGGGGAACCCACCATGTCGCCACCCGCCATCGGCCCAGCCGCCCGCGCACTGGCGGCGCGTGAGTGCATCACCATCGCCGAGGCGCTGTCGCCCCAACCCGATATCCACGATGCCGTGCATCGGGCGCGCAAGACGATCCGCCGCCTTCGCTCGCTGCTCGCACTACTGGACAACAGCCCCCTTGAGACAGACCAGGCCGATGCGGCCCTGCGGCGCCTCGGGCAAGGGCTGTCGGCATTGCGCGATGCCCATGTGGTGGTGGACACCTGCCAGCACCTGGCCGCGCAGCAGCCCGCCCTGCCATGGGCGGAGGTAGGCAGACGGCTGACGGTGCGCCGCGACGCACGCCTGGCCCAGGCGCTCGCACGCGACCCGGCGTTTGCACGCCGCCACGCGGCGCTGGGACGTATCGTGCGGGATCTCCAGGGCCAGCCATGGGAGTCCCTTGGAAGGCGTGACCTGCGCAAGGGACTGGCGCGTAGTGAGCGGCGTACCGCCAAGGCGGAGAAGCGCGCCGCACGCAGCCGCGATACCGAGGATCTGCACCGCTGGCGCCGACGGGTACGCCGCCTGCGCATGCAGCTGGAAGCACTGCCAGCGCTGGACAGCGCGCTGGCTGCCTCGATCAAGCGCAGCCGCCCGGGCCGACAGGCGCGGGCACTGCACACGCTGGGCGATCAACTGGGCTGGCAGCAGGATCTACGGATGCTGCGCAACCTGGTGCGGGTGATGCCGGGTGTGGAGGGCCGCCGTGCACTGCTTGCGCAGATGGATGCGGGAGGGGTGGCTGCGCTGGGCTGAGCTGAGCGTATCGATCTGTTGCTCAACTGGGTCGGCTTGGTGTGGGCAAGGTGTACTCACGGAGGTGGTCGACCAGGTCGTCCTGCCGGCCGCTACCTGTCAACAGCCAGAGAAGCAGCCGGGCTTTGCGCGGACACAGCAGCCCACACATCCGGAGACCATTGCGGATCAGACCGATCTCGCCACCTTCAAAGCCATAGGTGCACTGTGCGGTCGGTCCCGACCCCGTACGCGTGCCCACGAGGACCGGAATCTTCGTAGCAATGCGCGCCAGGACGTTGGACCAGGATGCACTGACGTGGCCTGCGCCGAAACCCGCGATGACGAGGCCTTCGTAGCCCAGCGGCAGCAACTGCTCCAACAGCAGGGTATCGGCAGCAAGCGTTGCTTCCAGGAGCGCAATCTTCTGGTGCGTACGCGTTGGCAAGGGCACCAGCATGCGGGCGCGCGCCGGGCGAAGAAAGCAGGCGCGGCCTTCGATCGTCAGGCCGACGGGACCCACCACGGGCGAAGTGAAGGCATGAAGGGCCAGCGTGCTCGACTTCCGTACATGCCTGGCCTCGTGGACCTCGGCGTTCATGACGACCAGGACACCGCGTGCGCGACTGTCGGCAGTGCAGGCAACCAGGGTGGCGTCCAGTATGTTGCCGGGGCCGTCCGCCCCGGCCTGTCCCGCCGGGCGCATCGCTCCTGTAACGACCAGGGGGGCATCGTGGATCCAGAGGTAATCGAGGAATGCGGCGGTCTCCTCCAGGGTATCGGTGCCCTGGGTGACAACCACGCCGTCAGCACCTTCTTCGATCTGACGGTCTGCCCACGCCAGCACCTGCAGCAGCAGGTTGAAGTCCAGCGATGCGCTGGGGACCAGGCTCAGGCTTTGTACGCCGATCTGCGCGATATCGGAAATGGCAGGCACGGTGGCAAGCAAGGCGTCGCCAGCTAGGGCGGGTGTGATTCCTTCGCCTCCCTGTTGGCGCTGCATGCTCAGCGTGCCGCCAAGCGTGGCGATGGAGATTCGGGGTGTCGGCAAGGCAGACCTCAGGGAACAGGAAGGATTCGTGACGATCCGGGAACTCAACCGCGGAAAACCAGGCCCAGTGACGGCACGACGAGCATGGTGCTGACAGCCATCGACAGGACATTGCCGAGGTACGGATGTACATGGTTGGGCAAACGGGATGAAAGAGCTCTCGCCAGTGGCGGGGCGATCAGGGCGCCCAGCACCGCGCAGCTGATCACCACCGCCATTCCGCCGCCGTGGGTCAGAACCGCGGCGGGGACAACGGAGACCAGTGGGACATAGGTGGGGTACCAGCCGTGCGACATCCATTGCCGGCGCCAGAGGATGATACCGACGAGGGATGCAAGCGCCTGGCCGGCAATCAGAGGGAGCAGCAGGCCCGAGCCATAGGCTGGCGCGAGCGGATTCAGCGCGTACGCGAGCAATACCCCCGCGAGCAGGCCGATGCTGGCCCATTCGTTACCGAAGAAGGGGGCTTCTGAGAAATCTGCCAGTACACGACGAACGGTCCAGGTGATGCCATATCGTTGCGTGACCACCGGCGCTGACGGCACCGGAAGCTTCCGCGGGGGAGCAGGCGGGCTGACCAGCCACGGGATGCGCCGACACAGGAAGAAGGCGGCCGCGCTGCCCAGCGCCATGCCGAGTACATTGCCCACAACGGCCGGGAGTTGGAGCGGGGTGCATACGTAGTTGACCAGCAGCAGGCAGGACGGAGTCACCAGCACGGCACCCAGCACTGCCCCGTTGACAGCGATCTTCCACCCTCGCCCGAACAGTAGAACCATGGCGGCAGGCAAGGAAACAGCGGCGACAAAGGTCGGCTGCCAAGTTCCCGTACCGAGTGACCCTCCCCACAGTGCATGGCTCAGCAGCATACCCAGCAGCGAGCTGGACACTACCCAGGGCCACAAACCACTGCCATAGCAGATGCTGAAGCCCTGCCAGCGATGTCCGCCGCGACTGGCGAGATGCCCGACCGCCGCACCCAGCAGAAGGCCTGCCGAGGCCCACTCGTGCTTGTAGAAGGTGACCTCACTTAGGTCACCGGCTATCCAGCGCCACCTTGCCCATGGCGAAGCGCTGAGGCCGACCATCATGTCTTCGTAGCCCGGCCAGTCGCCCGCACCACTGGAGCGATGGGCGAGCGCCGTCGCGCCGAGCAGCACTACCGTGATTGCTGTGGCGGCGATCATCAAGACCCACGGCGAGACCGCGATGCCACGCCGGTCGAGAGTGGAAGGCGTCGGCATCTCGTCCGGCCTCACCGCGGCAGAGAGGGATGTTGGCGATAGCCCAGCATCGGGTCGTAGAGATCAGTGCGTCGATCACGATGCAGATCGTTCAAAGCGTTCCAGATGGGAGCGCTGCGGGCGGTCGACAGGTCGATGTCGGCATAGACGATGGCCTGGTGCTCCGCCGGGGCCACCGGCGCGATTGGCCATCCGTTGGTACCCGCAATGAGTGAGCATCCAAGGAAGCGTTCACCGCACTCGCTGCCGACGCGGTTGGCGGCAGCGATGAAGACGTTGTTGACGTGCGCTGCGGTCATTGTCAGGTACGACGCCATGCACTTTCCCGCGTCGTCGAACAGCGGCGGGGGTGTCCATACCCAATTGTTCAAGCTGCAGATGATGTCGGCGCCCTGCTGGCTCAGCAGGCGTGGCACCTCCGGGAACCAGACATCCCAGCAGATCATCAATCCAATCCGGCCGATGCTGGTTTCGAACACCGGGAAACCGAGATTTCCTGGCGAGAACCACAGCTTTTCCTTGTTCCAGAGATGCGCCTTTCGATACTTGCCGATGAGGCCATCCGGCCCCATCAGGACAGCCGTGTCATACAGGTGCACCCCGTCACGCTCGGCCAGGCCCGCGGCGAGGTGGATCTGGTGTTCCCTTGCGAAATCGGTCCAGGCGCGGGTGCTGGGCCCGTCGGGGATGACCTCGGCATGAGCATAGGCATCCTGACGATCGGCGAACAGATAGCCTGTATTGGCCAGCTCGGGCAGCACGATAAGCGTGGCACCGTTTTCGACCGCCTCCCGCGCCAGCGACAGGCTCTTGCCCAGATTGACCTGACCGTTATGCACCCCGACCTGAGGGGCGAACTGCAAGACGGCGATGCGTACTGCGCTGACGGCATTGCTCATGCGGGTTACCTGTTCCTGTCCAAATCGCCGGCGGCTGCCGTGCAAATGAATAAGAAGCTGGATCGCGCCCTGTCGCCATACACAAACTACGATTTTCTCGTAGGTGATTGCCGCGTGTGCAATCGTTGTTTTCTATTCCTGGGAGCCCGTCACTGCGCGTGCTTCGGCGGCTTGTACTCGCACCGCGGATACCCCGAGCACGACTGGAACGCGCCATAGGGCCCGGTGCGCGGCACGATCACGCCCACCTTGCACGCCGGGCAGGCCTGCTCATGGATGGCCTCACCCGCCATGGAGGTGACGCGCACCGCACCGTCATTGACCAGCTCGGTCAGGAAGGCCGAGCGTCGACCCTGCACGGTGAACATCGCCACCGAACGGCGCGCGCGCGTCAATGCAACGTAGAACAGGCGGCGCTCCTCGCCCAGCGGATACGCATCGCTGTCGGGCATCGCCAGGGAGAGGACCGGGTCGTCGGCGCGGGTGTTGGGGAAGCGCCGGTCCAGCATGCCGGGCAGGATCACGTAATCGGCCTCGGCACCCTTGGCGCGGTGCGCCGTAAGGAAGCTGACGTCCATGTGCTGCCCATGACGCGCCCGCCACGTAGCCGGCAGCATCACGCGGTCTGCGTTGTAGCGGCCGAGTACGAACACCGTGACCTTGCCATCGCGGCCGGGCGGCGCCTGGCCGGACAACAGCTGCTGGTGCAGCCGCTCCAGATACTGCTCGACCGCGCCGGCCAGCCGGTCGCGCGAGGCCACCTGGAAGGCCTGCAGCACCGCGCCGTAGGCTGGCGTGACCGAATGGACCTCTTTGGGAATCTGCGCCGGATTGCGTGACACGAAGGCACTGGACACATCGCACAGCGCCTGCGGGCAGCGGAAGGTCTGTTCGAGCTTGAGCACCTGGCCCTGGCCGAACCAGTCCACGAAGCCGGTCATCACCGAGACATCCGCGCCAGCAAAGCGATTGATCGACTGCCAGTCGTCACCGACCGCGAACAGATGCTTGCCCGGCGCCTGCACCAGTGCCCGGCACAGCCGCGCACGGGCGCGCGAGGCGTCTTGGAATTCGTCGGCCATTACCAGATCGAAGGGGGCGACATAGCGGCCCAGTTCCAGGTGTTCGGCCGCCTGGTTGAGCATGTCCTCGAAGTCGATGCCCCCTTCGGCGACCAGGGCATCGTCCCAGCCGTCCAGGATCGGGATGATCAGTTCGAGGAAAAGGCGGTAGCGGTGCTTGAAGTGATCGTCGGGCAGGCGGCGCAGCCGTTCGACCATGTCCTCCACGTGCAGCGCGTTGCTCTTGGCGTGGCTGATGAAGGTGCGCACCAAGCCGATGAGGTCGCTGTCCGGCATCGGCGTCGCACCGCCCTCGGGCAGTTCGCGGTCGGGATTCGGGTCCAGTTCGATACCTCGATGTGACAAGGCCTCGCCCAGCCGCACGAACAGTTCGCCGGTGCGCAACTGCAGCGGGGTCGTCTCGATACGCGCGATGCCATCGCGGGCGCCCGGTTCGCCCCGGCGAGGCGCAGGCGCCAGATCGTGTCCCTCCGGGGTAAGGTGGTCGTGATACAGCGCAATGCCGGGGTAGTAGAAATCCGAGCGGTACTGGCGGTACGCATCGGTCCGGGCATCGAACGCACCGCGCCGCGTGTAGGTGTACGCCACGCCGTTGTAGAACAGCCAGTCGGCGATCACGCATTCTTCGATGCTGCGCACGCGCTCGCCCTGCAGGGTGCGCACATAGCCCTGGCCATCCTTGTCCCACTCCTCGGCGTCCAACGACCCGCCGATGACGGGCAGGTCACGGCCGAACACCAGCCGGAACATGTCCCACTGGGTGCGGAAATGCAGCGAGCGGTCCTTGAGCTGGTCGATGATCTCGGCCAGCCGGTGGAACCCCTGCGTAGCATCGACCGCCCAGTCCGGTACCTGCGGCATCTGCCCGGTGGCCTGGGCGATGATCTGCCGACCCAGCGCATGGAAGGTGCGCGCTTCCACCCGCACCTGATCCAGGCCGAGGCGCTGGAACGCGCGGTCCGCACGCGCCTGCAGCTCGGTGGCGGCGTCCTTGTTGAAGGCGAGCATGACGATGCGCTCGGGCGCGACCAGCCCGCGTTCGATGGCATAGGCGGCCTTGGCCACCATCGTCGAGGTCTTGCCTGAACCCGCAGCAGCCACCACCTGCACGCGGTTGTCGAAACAGATCACTGCGCGGGCCTGCTCATCGGTGAGGGGCCGGCTTTCGACGCGATCCAGAAACGCACGGCTGGCAACCCGTTCGCGCGCCTCATGCGCCTCATTGCGGCGTGCCCACATCGTCGGCCAGTCGGCTAGCCACAGCATCAGCGCTTCTTCGATCGCGGCGGGGTCGCCATCGAGCTGGCTGCGCAGGTCGGCATCATCGAACACCGTCCACAGCGCGTCTTCGTCAAGCGGCAGGGTGGGGCGCGCCTGCAGCAGCGCCTGCTGCTGCTCGTGGGTCAGCCACAGGGATTCTTCGTCGGCCAGGTCGGTAGCCGCCTGCACCTGGGCGAGCCACCGCTGGATGGCGGTGTGGGACTGCTGGAACAGGGCGACATGATCGCGCTGGCGTTGCTCGCCGCTTCGCGCCGCCAGGGCCGACGCCAGCAAGCGCGCGGACGCCACAGACAGGCCGCCGAGGATCAGGGGGGCATGTCTGTCACGCTGCAGGGTCAGCCGCGCCCAGGGCAGGCGGGGATGCACCTGCAGTGCCTCAAGCGGCGCGTAATGCCGATGACCGTCAACGGTCAGGACCAGCCCGTCGTCTTCCAGGCGCAGGCGCCAGTGCGGCGATCGCGTGAGGCGTTGACCCCAGTCGCTCGGGGCCCATTCGTACGTCATCGGTGTTTCCAGCTGCGGCCTTCGTTGCGGCCGTGGCCGGAACAAGCATGAGGCGCGGTTTGATCGGACACCCATGATAGAGAAATGAAAATCCCCGCGCAGGCGGGGATCTTCAAACAACCTGTTGGCGAGCGCTGCTTACTGCTGCAGCGCCGGCACGCCGCGCGCGCGGCGGTCCACCAGCATCGCCACGCACCACAGCAGCAGGCCGCCCAGCGCGGTGGCGGCGCCAACGTAGCCGGTCACGGCCGGGCTGAAGCCGGCGCCGATTGCCATGCCGCCGAACCACGGGCCCAGTGCATTGGCGGTATTGAACGCGGCATGGTTGGAGGCGGCTGCGAGTGTCTGCGCTTCGCCGGCCACGTCCATCAGGCGGGTCTGCAGCACGGCGGCCAGGGCGCCCATGGTGCCGACCGCAATGATCATCGGGAACACGCTCCACACCGATTGCGCGGCCAGCGGGAAGGCCAGCAGCACCAGGATCGACCAGACCAGCACCACGGCGGCCGCACGGAACTGGAAGCGGTCCACCAGCCAGCCACCGGCCACGTTGCCGATGATCGCGCCGATGCCGAAGATGCCCACGGCCAGCGGCATCCACGATTCGGCCAGACCGGTGACCTGCACCAGCGTCGGGGCGAGATAGGTGAACACGCAGAACATGCCGGCGAAGCCGACCGAGCCGATCGCCAGCGCCAGCCACACCTGGGTGCGGTTGAACGCGCGCAGCTCGCGCATCGGCGAGGTCCGTACTTCATCCGGATCCGGCAGCAGGAAGCGCGCGATCATCGCCACGGTGGCGATCGCCAGCACACTGACCAGGGCGAACGCGGTGCGCCAGCTGACCTGCTGGCCGAGCCAGGTGGTGAGGGGATTGCCGACCAGGATCGCCACGGAGAGGCCAAGCAGCACTTTGGACACCGCCGCGCCACGCTGTGCTGGCGGGCTGATCGCCGCGGCCACCAGCATCGCCACACCGAAGTAGGCGCCATGCGGCAGGCCGGCGACGAAGCGCGCCAGCAGCATCGTGCCGTAGTTGGGGGCCAACGCACTGGCCAGGTTGCCGATGGCATAGAAACCCATCAAGGCCAGCAGCAGGTTGCGACGGGCGAAACCGGCGCCGGCGAAGGCGAGCACGGGGGCACCGACCACCACGCCGATGGCATACGCGCTGATCAGGTGACCGACCTGGGTCTCGCTGATCGACAGCCCGCGGCTGATCTCCAGCATCAGCCCCATGCTGGCGAACTCACTGGTGCCGATGGCAAAGCCGCCCAGCGACAAGGCCAGCAGGATCAGGGTGCGCTCGCGCGGCGAAAGCCGGGCGGCCAAAGGGACGGAAGAGGAGCTCATGCAGGCAGCGGCGTCGAACGGGGGAAGCGCCGCATTGTACTGCTGCGACGCAGCATTAATCAGCGGCGCGCGTGGAACGCTGGATCCGCACGACGCGCCGTCACGCGGCCGAGGTTGCCAAGGCAGCCACGCAACACAGGCAAACGCTGCCTATGGCCCCCAGGTCACGGATACGGCCCGACCCTGAACGGCTGGGGTTCCGGAGCCGCCGGTGGAATGCGGTCGCCGTGCACGCGGGTGAGAATCTCGTTGGTCCTGCGCTGTTCGGCCACGATCTGTTGCAGCAGGCCCTTAATACCGAAAATGGCAAACGGAACGAAGATCCACAGCAGCCCGAGCAGCGCCCAGACGATCCCGACCACTACCGAAACACTCTGACCCGTGGCACCCATGCCGTCACGTCCTTGTCGTTGAGAGGTTGTCCGTTCAATCCGCCGCCTGCTGCACCGGCGCTGCGGCGATATCCGCCGCAGGACGATGATAGCCGCTCTGCACCCCGATGCACGCGCAGGCTGGCGGTGGCGACACCGTTACTCAGCGGTCGCCAGAACTACACCGGATCACGGCCAGTCTCGCCCATTCATGCGACAATTTACGCTCAAAGCCACCCTTTCGATGGCTGCCCCAGGCCCCAGAGAGGTTGAGATGTCTACCAGTCCGGGCTTCCCCGCCCTCATCGGCTTTGATCTGCCGGGCCCGCAGGACGGACCAGCTGCCCAGCGGGTGATTGTCACTGCGCTGCTGGATGACACCCCGCGCAATGACTGGATGCGCATGCTGCACCGCCTGGCGTGGCCGTCGCTGCGCGTGGACCACGGCGTCGAGCAGATCCGCCTGGTCGGCAAGGGTATCCATTTCGTGGGCGCGATAGCCGACGCCCGGGCGTTGTCAGCTTCAGTGCGCGGCCTCTTCAATGAGGTCAACACGAAGGTGCTCGACCGTCGCCTGGCCGCGCTGGAAAACCCGCTGGACGAAGATGGTCCGGGCGCGGCGCCGGTGGCATCACTCGCCAGCTCCACGGACCCGCGTCTGGAGGATGTCGCGGCATTGCTTGCGATGCCGGCCGTGCCGGGCATGCTGGAACTGGCCAGTGCGATGACCGGGATGCGCTTTGTGGCCGTAGCGCGCGTCACTGCGGACCGCTGGACCGCCTGCGCTGTGCATGACCGCCTGGATTTTGGTCTGCGTCCGGGCGATGACCTCGTGCTGGAAACCACCATCTGCGATGAGATCCGCGAGCATCGCCATCTGGTCCAGTTCGACCAGGCCAGTACCCACCCGGTGTTCTCCAGCCATCCCACGCCGGCGCTGTATGGGTTCGAGAGTTACATCTCGGTACCGCTGTTCCGCCGCGATGGCGGCTTCCACGGCACGCTGTGCGCGCTGGATCCCACTCCTTCCAAGCTCGACGCCGCGACGGTGAAAGGCTTCGAAGTGCTGGCGGGGGTGATCGGCGCGCACCTGGAGGTCCAGGAGGCGCCCGCGGAGGCAGGGCAGCCGGTGGTCAGCATGGCCGAAGCGCTGTCGGTGCTCTCGCGTCAGGTCGATGCACTGGATGCGGTGACGCTGCCGGAGCAGTTCCGCGCGGTGACGGCGCGGTTGCGTGCGCTGGTGGGCGCGGCGCGGGCTGTGGCCGGCTGATCCTGCCGGCAACGCGGGCTGGGGCTGAAGCGCTCAGCCTCACCCATCAACCCGCGCAAAACGCGCCCGCCACTGCCCCTCTACCTCCACCTGCGCCATGAACATTTCGTACGGGCGCACCCACAGGCCCACCTCCGAATCCAGCGGCCGGTACAGCACCATCGGCGCCAGCGTTTCGCTGTGGCGGACAACGCCGATCACCTCGTAGTTGCCGCCCTTGAAATGGCGGTAGTGGCCGAGGGGCAGGGTGGGAAGAGAAGGGAGATCGGACATGGGCGTGGGGGACAGTCAACGCGGCCAGGTGCTGGCGCGGAAGGCGGGGAACAGCGCTCGGCGCTCAGAGCGCTTGGCTCAGAGCGGTGCGGCCGGCGACTGCAGCAATGTGACCAGCTGGCGCAGGCGATACGGCTTGGGCAGGAATTCAACATGCTCCGGCAGCGGCGGCAACTGCGAACGCGCATAGCCGGAGGCCAGGATCATGCGCGCGTTGGGCAGCACGTCGGCCACGTGTTCGCTGAGCTCCACGCCGCTCATGCCGTTGGGCATGCTGATATCGCTGAACACCACATCGAACCCGCCCGGGTCCTGCATCAGGCGCAGCGCGGCCGGGCCGTCGTCGGCCGTGTGGATTTCGATACCGAAGTCCTGCAGCGCCTGGCCGATCAGTTCACGCAGATCCTGCTGGTCTTCGACCATCAATACGCGTAGTGGCTCAGACATGCTCGACTTCCTCAATGACAGGTAACAACAGGCGGACGGTAGTGCCCCTTCCGGGGGCGGTTTGTACGTCGACGAAGCCGTCGCACTGGGACACGAAGCCGAACACCTGGCTCAGGCCCAGCCCGCTGCCTTTGCCGATTTCCTTGGTGGTGAAGAATGGCTCGCTGGCGCGCTCGGCGATGTCCGGGGGCATGCCATTGCCCTGGTCGGTCACCGCGATGGCGACATAGTGGCGGCGCATGGGCTGGGAAAGATCCGGTGCCAGGCGCTGTTCGACCTCGGCCGTGATCGTGACCGTGCCGCCCTGGGGCATCGCTTCGCCACTATTGAGCACCAGATTCAACACGGCGCTGTGCAACTGTACGCCATCGGTGACGATCGGGGGCAGATCCGGCATCAAATCCAACTGCACCTCGATGCCCGGCGGGCAGGCGCGGCGCAGCACCGGCAGGGCGTCGAGCAGGAACTCCTGGACCACCACCGGCTCGCGCACCAGTGTCTGGTCCGCGGAAAATGCCAGCAGCTGGCGGGTCAGCAGCGAGCCCCGGTCAGCGGCGGCCTGGGCCAGGTCCACCAGCTCCTGGGTACGCCCGTCGGCGCCGGGGCGCAGCGCGATCAGGTCCAGCGCATTGCCAATGGTGGTCAGCAGGTTGTTGAATTCATGGGCCAGGCCCCGGGTCAGGCGGCCCACGTTGTCCAGCTGGCGCTGCTGCACGTGCGCGCGCTGCGCATCCTGCAGCAGGCGCTGGGCCTGGTAGCGTTCGGTGACGTCCTGGGTGACCTTGACGAAGCCGAGCAGGCAGCCGTCTTCGCGGACCGGCTCGATCACTTCGCCGGCACGGAAACGCTCGCCATTGCAGCGCACCCGCCAGCCTTCGCCGACGAAGCGGCCATGGTCGCGGGCATAGGCCAACGCCTGCTGCGGAACGCCGAGCTGCTGATCTTCGGGGGTATAGAACAGGCCGACGTGCTTGCCGATCACCGCCTCGGCGGCATAGCCCTTGACCCGCTCGCAGCCACGGTTCCAGCTGCAGATGTTGCCCTGTGTATCGAGCAGATAGATCGCGTGATCGCTCACATTGTCGATCAACAGCTTCAGCTGCCGGCTTTCGTCGGCAAGCGGTGCAACGCTGGATACGGCCTGGACCACGACGGTTATCGACTCCCCGATAAGGGACCGAACCGTAGGGGCGATGATGTGAAGAAAGTGTCAAGAACGTGCGGCAAACGCGCTGACTTCTGGCGCTTAACACCCGTTTACCGCTTCGGGTACCATCAGCCCCCTTTTAAGCTGGAACACGGCATGAATTCTGCGCCCACCTCCCGTGACCGTTGGATCTGGCTTGCGTCGGCCGCCTTGATGGCCGCCACGTTGGGCACGGAGATGGTGGTGCCGCTGGGTTATGCGGTCTGGTTGACCTACTTCATGGCGGTCGGCATCACGCTGTTCCAGCGCCGCATGGAAGTGCCGCTGCTGGTGGCGATCGGGTCCTGCATCCTGCTGGCGGTGGGCTACAACGTGGCGCCGGCGAGCAGCAACTCCGCGTTTTCCTTCGTCAACCGCAGCATCGGTGGCGTTGCGTTCCTGATGATGGCGCTGACCGTGATGAAGGCCATCGGCGCCCGCCGTGAAGCGGCCGATGCGCTGTGGCTGCAGGCCGGCGAGAACGTGGTCGGCACCAGCCTGCAGGGCGATCCCACCCCGCGCGAGCTGGCCGACCAGGCCATGCGTGCGCTGTGCGCGCAGCTCAATGCCGATGTCGGCGCGATGTACCGCCTGCAGGGCGAGCGGTTGGTGCTGGTTGGCGGCTCCGCGCTGCCGTCGCAGCTGCCCGAGGCGCTGCCGGCACATGCCGGGCAGTGGGGTGAGATCATCCGCGAAGGCCGCGCGCGTCGCCTGGAAGACAGTGACAGCCCGCTGGATATCGATACCCCGCTGGGCCGCACCACCGTTCACCAGCGCTTGCTGGGGCCGATCACGGCCGATGGCGTGGTGATCGGCGTGATCGAGCTGGGCCGTGCCGGTGTGTCGCCCGCGCGCAGCCTGGAAATGGCGCTGCTGCTGCAGTGCGCCGAACCGATCGGCATCGCCCTGCGCGCGGCGCTGCTCAATGCGCAGCTGGTGGAACTGCTGGAAGAGACCCAGCGCCAGAGTGAAGAGCTGCAGACCCAGCAGGAAGAGCTGCGCGTGGCCAACGAGGAGCTGGAAGAGCAGAGCCGCAGCCTGCTGCACTCCCAGGCCAACCTGGAGCAGCAGCAGGCCGAGCTTGAGCAGACCAACGTGCAGCTCGAAGAGCGCACCCATGAGCTGGAGTCGCGCCAGCAGGCGCTGCTGCTGGCGCAGGCCCAGCTGGTGCAGAACAGCAATGAACTGGAGGCCAGTTCGCGCTACAAATCCGAATTCCTGGCCAACATGTCCCACGAGCTGCGCACGCCGCTCAACAGCGCGCTGATCCTGGCCAAGCTGCTGGCCGACAACAAGGACGGCACGCTGACCGCCGAGCAGGTCAAGTACGCCCAGGCGATCCACTCGTCCAACAACGACCTGCTGGCGCTGATCAACGACATCCTCGACTTGTCGCGGATCGAAGCCGGGCACGTGGAGCTGGTCGAAGAGAACCTGGCGGTGTCCAGCGTGCTGCAGCGCCTGAAGGAAACCTTCGAACCGATGGCGGTGCAGAAGGGCCTGAGCCTGGAGATCAGTGCCGCCCCGGATGCCCCCACCCAGTTGCTGGCCGACAGCCAGCGCCTGCAGCAGATCCTGAAGAACCTGCTCGCCAATGCGGTCAAGTTCACCGAGCACGGCAGCGTTTCGTTGAAAGTGCGCAGTGCCGGGGCAGGGCGGATCCAGTTCGCCGTCTCCGATACCGGCATCGGCATTCCGGAAGAACAGACCGCCGTCATCTTCGAGGCGTTCCGCCAGGCCGATGGCAGTACCCGCCGCCGCTACGGTGGCACCGGGCTGGGTCTGTCGATCTCGCGCGATCTGGCGGCCCGCATGGGCGGCAGCATCAGTGTGTCCAGCGAGCCGGGCCGGGGCAGCTGCTTCACGCTCGAGCTGCCGCTGCTGGCCGGTGGCGGTATGGGCGATGCGCACCACGTGGTGCATGACGTCCGCCCCGCCGCGGTGCCAGCGCCGACCAGGCCGGCCGCCGCGCCGCTGGGCCAGGCGCATGCCGAGCCCACCCCGGCGCCTGCGCCGAAGGTCATGGACGACCGCGGCCGCCGCAGCCGCGCTGGGCGGATGATCCTGGTGGTCGAGGACGATGCAGCCTTCGCCAGCGCACTGGTGTCGATGGCGCACGAACTTGACTTCGACTGCGTGGTTGCCGGCACCGCCGAAGAAGCCTTGAGCCTGGCTGCCGAACTGCGCCCCAATGGCATCCTGCTCGATATCGGCCTGCCCGATGTCTCCGGCCTGAGCGTGCTGGAGCGCCTCAAGCGTGACCCGGCCACGCGCCATATCCCGGTGCATGTGGTCTCCGGTCTGGAGCGCTCGCAGGTGGCCATGGAGCTGGGCGCGATCGGCTATGTGATCAAGCCGGCCACGCGCGAGCGTCTGGTCGGGGCGATCCAACAGCTGGAGGCGACCAGCCAGCGCGACATGCGTCGCCTGCTGATCGTCGAGGACGACAGCGAGCTGCGTTCGAACCTGCAGCTGCTGCTTGGCCGTGACCAGCTGGAAATCACGGCGGTCGGCACCATCACCGAAGCGATGGCCGAGCTGGCCGGGTCCACCTTCGACTGCATGGTCACCGACCTGACGCTGCCGGACGGCACCGGCTACGACCTGCTCGAGCGCATGGCGGGCAATGACGCCGTCGCGTTCCCGCCGGTGATCGTCTACACCGGCCGCGCGCTGACCCGCGACGAAGAGCAGCGCCTGCGCCGCTATTCGAAGAGCATCATCATCAAGGGCGCGCGCTCGCCCGAGCGTCTGCTCGATGAGGTGACCCTGTTCCTGCACAGCGTGGAGGCCTCGCTGCCGACCGACCAGCAGCGCCTGCTGCGCGAAGCACGCCGCCGCGATGCGGTGCTCGATGGCCGCACCGTGCTGCTGGCCGAGGACGATGTGCGCAACATCTTCGCGCTCTCCAGCGTGCTGGAGCCGCTCGGGGTCACCCTGGATATCGCCCGCAACGGCCGCGAAGCGCTGGAGAAGCTGCGCCCGGAAATCGACCTGGTGCTGATGGACATCATGATGCCGGAGATGGACGGGCTGACCGCCATGCGCGAGATCCGCGCCGACAACCGCTGGCGCGACCTGCCGATCATCGCGCTGACCGCCAAGGCGATGCCCGATGACCGCGAGCACTGCCTGCAGGCCGGCGCCAATGATTACATCGCCAAGCCGATCGACGTGGACAAGCTGGTTTCGCTGTGCCGCGTGTGGTGCTCGCGCCGATGAATGAAACGGAGTTGTTCGACCTGGAGCTGAAGTTGTTGCTGGAGGCGGTCTACCAGCGCTACCACTACGACTTCCGTGACTATGCGCTGGCGTCGCTGCGGCGGCGCATGCGCCATGCCATGGCCCGGTTCGACTGCCCGACCATGGGCGCGCTGCAGCACCGCCTGCTGCACGAGCCGGAGACCTTCGCCCAGGCGATGCAGTACTTCACCGTGCAGGTCTCGGAGATGTTCCGCGATCCGCCATACTTCCGCGTGCTGCGCGAGCACGCCGTGCCGGTGCTGCGCACCTATCCCTCGATCAAGCTGTGGATCGCCGGCTGCAGCACCGGCGAAGAAGTGTGGTCGCTGGCGATCCTGCTGCACGAGGAAGGGCTGCTGGACCGGGCGATCATCTACGCCACCGACATCAATCCCGAAGCGCTGCAGGCGGCCGAATCCGGTGCCTTCGCGCTGGACCGGCTGGCGCAGTTCAGCCGCAACTACCTGGCTGCCGGTGGCACCGGCTCGCTCTCGGATTACTACAGCAGCGGCTACGGCAGCGTGGTGTTCGATCGCCGCCTGAAGCGCAACATCGTCTTCGCCGACCACAGCCTGGCCACCGATACCGTGTTCTCCGAAGTCCACCTGGTGTCCTGCCGCAACGTGCTGATCTACTTCCAGCGGCCGCTGCAGGACCGTGCCATCGGCCTGTTCCATGAAGCCTTGGTCCACCGCGGCTTCCTTGGCCTGGGCAGCAAGGAATCGCTGCAGTTCGGCGCACATGCGGATCTGTTCGAAGCGTGCGCGCGCGATCAGCGCCTGTACCGGAAGCTGGCCTGATGAGCGGCGCTTCGCAACGCAGCCGGTTCGACCTGGTGGTCATCGGTGCTTCGGCCGGTGGCGTCAGTGCGCTGCAGGCGTTGCTGTCGGCGCTGCCCACAACGCTGGCGTTGCCGGTGCTGGTGGTGCTGCACCTGCCGCGCGACCGCCCCAGCCGCATCGCCGACCTGCTCGATGCCGGCTGCCCGCTGCCGGTGCGCGAGGCCGAGGACAAACAGCCGCTGCAGGCCGGCACGGTGACATTCGCGCCGCCCGACTACCACCTGCTGGTGGAGGATCGTGACACGCTGGCGCTGTCGGTCGATCCGCCGGTACTGTTCTCGCGCCCGGCGATCGACCCCCTGTTTGAAAGCGCCGCCGATGTCTTCGGCGATGGCGTACTGGCAATCCTGCTGACCGGCGCCAGCAGTGACGGCAGCGACGGTGTCGCCGCGGTCCGGCAGGTCGGTGGCGAAGCCTGGATCCAATGCCCTGAGGAGGCTTATTCCTCGATGATGCCCGCTTCCGCACTGGCGCACGCCGGTGCCGATGCGGTGCTCCCGCTCACCTCCATCTGCACGCGTATGAAAGGTCTTACCCGATGAACCTGATCGAGCCCGCTGGGTCGACGGCCACCCCTGATTGCGTGAAGCTGCTGATTGTCGATGACATTCCGCAGAACCTGGTCGCGATGGAAGCGCTGCTGCGTCGCCCGGGCCTGGAGATCCTGTGCGCGCTGTCCGGTGCCGAAGCGCTCGAGCTGCTGCTGGAGCACGAGGTCGCACTCGCGCTGCTGGATGTGCACATGCCCGAGATCGACGGCTTCTCGCTGGCCGAGCTGATGCGCGGTTCGCAGCGCAGCCGCGATGTGCCGATCATCTTTCTGACCGCCTCGCCGAATGATCCGGTGCGTGCCTTCAAGGGCTACGAATCCGGCGCCGTGGATTTCCTGCACAAGCCGATCGAGCCGCAGGTGATCATGAGCAAGGTCAATGTGTTCATCGAGCTTTATCAGCAGAAGCAACTGCTCAAGGCGCGCAACGAGGCGCTGGAGCATGCGCTCACGCTCAACGAGACGATGATGGCCGTGCTGACGCATGACCTGCGCACGCCGCTGGCCTCCATCCTGCTGTGCGCCGACAAGCTGTCGCTGGACCTGCCCGACGATGGCGCGGTGCAGCGCACCCTGGGCCATCTTGAAAACAGCGCGCAGCGGATGGCGCGGATGGTCGATCAGCTGCTGGATTTCTCGAAGATCCGTACCGGCGGCCTGCGCCTGCACAGTACCGAATGCGATCTGGCTGACGTGGCGGCGTCGGTCGTGGCCGAGATCGGCCGCGCGCATCCACAGGCCACCATCGAGGTGCAAGTCCAGGGCGATGCCCACCTGCAGGGCGATCCGGACCGTCTGGCGCAGCTGCTGTCCAACCTGATCGGCAACGCTGTGCTGCATGGTGGCGATGCGCCGGTTGTGGTGCGCCTGGAGGGTGAGCGCAACTCGCCGCTGCGGCTGCAGGTGCGCAATGCCGGGCAGATTCCCGAGGCGTTGCTGCCGCGGCTGTTCGAGCCGTTCAAGGCCAGTTTCCACGATAGCCGCGGGCTTGGGCTGGGGCTGTTCATCGCCAGCGAGTTCGCGCGTGCGCATGGCGGCAGCCTGGTGGCCGCCAACCAGGACGGCACGGTCCTGTTTGAAACCCTGCTGCAGCGGCGGATCCGCTAGCTGCCGCAGGAACCATCCCGGCGCATGGCCGGGATGGTCGAGTGCTGGGTTACAGCGGATCGCAGCACAGGTACACGCCGTGCCCGCCATAGGTGCAGTTCGGCTGCTCGGCACATCCGGCCAACGGCTTGGGCTGGCTGGAGGTGGCCAGCGCCTGGCTGGATGCGAACGCCAATGCGCAGACAACGGCGATACCACCAAAAACCGAGATGAGTTTCTTCGACTTCACGGTGTTTCTCCTTGGGTAGGTGACACGGGGACAACCGGTGGTGCGCGAAACGGCTTACCGGGCCGCCGGGTCCGTCAGCGGGCAGCAGGTGCCGTCCGGATTGGCGCCGTAGTCGCAGTGTGGCGCGGCCTTGCAGCCGGACAGCGCAGCGGGCGAAGCGGACGTGGCAAACGCCTGGGCGGAAGCGAAGGCGAGCATGCCGGCCATGGCGAGGCCGCCAAGCAGGGACAGCGTGTGTTTCGACGTCATCGTTCAACTCCTTGGGATGGGAAGGACAACTGACGGAACTGTCGATCCGCCCCTTGAGCGGCGCGGAGAGACCTGGGATGCGCCGCCCGGTGGCGACGCCAGAGGGAATCAGCCTGCCGGCGCGGGCGCCGCACTGCGCGCCGCGTGGATCACGAATGCCCCGGTGATGGCATCGACCGAACGGTCCTTGAGCTGCCCGACGTGGCGGTAGATGATCCGGCCGTCCTCGATCACCACCACCATCGGCACCAGGGTGGTGTTGTAGCGCTGCCGGATCCGGTCATCGGTATCGTTCACCACCGGAAACACGAAGCCATGCTGGCGTGCGTAGTCCTCGGCGGTTTCGTGCGGGGGCAGGCTGACGCCGACCATCTCGAAGGCGCGGTTGCCGTTGTTGCGGGCGGCGGCGTCCAGCGCCTGGATCTGTGGCACCGAGGCCAGGCAGAACCTGCAGGCAGGGGAGAAGAAATACAGGACTTGGCGGCCGCTGGCCGGGCCGGCGAGGGTGACCGCCTGGCTGTCGAGTGCGGTGGCGTCGAGTGCTTCGGGCTGGGCGCCTTCGGGCAGACCGTGCACGGCCTTGGAAATCTGTTCGACCTTGCTCACCAGCAGTGCCTGCTGCTGCCGCAGCTGGCGGTTCTGCACCGCCAGCGCTGTCATCAGCGCGGCCAGGACGACGATCAGAGCGAGGCTGCCGTACTTCCGTAATGCAGATGCGTCCATGCTGCTCCTTGGCCTTCGGCCGGATCCATGGCTGAGTAGGTGGGGTATATATCCGGCAACAAAAATCATTTGTCAAACACAAGCTCCTGTGAATGAGACATGGGTTTCATTCCAGGGGTGGGCTATCAAAAGATCGGGGCGCGCCGGGCCTGCCGGGCCGCGCCGGATCAGTCGCAAACCCCCGTGAGGTAAACTGTCCGGGTGCCGCAGCCCTTCGCCACCGGCCATTGCTGGAGCCACCATGCCGTCCTCGACCCGTAAAGCCACCTCGCCCCTGATCGATGCCCAGGTGCATGTCGAGGGCTTCGTGCAGGTGCGTGAAGCGCGCCGGTCCGAGCTGGTCGAAGACTACGTGGAGCTGATCGCGGACCTGATCGCCGATGGTCGCGAGGCCCGCCAGGTGGATATCGCCACCCGCCTCGGGGTGGCACAGCCCACCGTGGCCAAGGCACTCAAGCGGCTGGTCAAGGAAGGCTGGGCGATCCAGCGCCCGTACCGCGGGGTGTTTCTGACCCCGGCCGGCGAGCAGCTGGCGGTGGAGATGCGCGCCCGACACCAGACCGTGGAGCAGTTCCTGCTGGCGCTGGGCGTGGACGCCGATTCGGCGCGCCGCGATGCCGAAGGGATCGAGCACCACGTCAGCGAAGCCACCCTGGCCGCGTTCGAGGCGTTCGTGCGCAAGGCCAACGGCCATGGTTGAGCGCCTGGCGCCGCCGCCACCGCTGGGCGTGCCGGTGCACGACCAGGACGAACACTGGATGCGTCACGCGCTGGGGCTGGCCGAGCGTGCCGAGCGTGAATTCAACGAGATTCCGGTTGGCGCGGTGCTGGTCGGGGCCGATGGCACTGTCCTCGGCGAAGGCTGGAACCTCAACATCGCCGATCACGACCCCAGTGCGCATGCCGAAATCGTCGCGATGCGGCAGGCGGGCAGGGCGATCACCAATCATCGGCTGATCGGCAGCACGCTGTACGTGACGCTTGAGCCGTGCGCGATGTGCGCCATGGCGATCGTGCACGCACGCGTGGCGCGGCTGGTGTACGCGGCCACCGATCCCAAGACCGGCGCCTGCGGCAGCGTGTTCGACCTGATCGGCGACCCGCGCCACAACCATCGCGTGGAAATACACGGGGGCGTGCTGGCCAAGGATGCCAGCACCCGGTTGACCAACTACTTCCGCGCCAAGCGCGGCAAGCCGCCGCTGCTGCTGGAATAACGCCGCTGCAGCGACAGGGCCGTGACGCGTTGGCGGTATCATGGGCGCCTTATCCACACCGGGTCGCCGCGCAAGCGGTGGCCCAGCACAAGGCGAACACATGGCGGACAACGGCGCAGAAGGCGAGCGACTGATCTGGATCGATCTGGAAATGACCGGTCTGGACACCGATAACGATGCGATCATCGAGATCGCCACGGTGGTGACCGATGCGCAGTTGAAGGTGCTGGCCGAAGGTCCGGAATTCGCGATCCATCACCCGGTGGAGCGGCTGGAGGCGATGGACGAATGGAACCGCAATCAGCACCGCCGCTCGGGTCTGTGGCAGCGCGTCGTCGACAGCACGGTGACCCTGGGCCAGGCCGAAGCGCAGACCATCGCGTTTCTGCAGCAGTGGATCAAGGCCGGTGCCTCGCCGATGTGCGGCAATTCGATCTGCCAGGACCGTCGCTTCCTGCACCGTGAAATGCCGCGCCTGGAGAAGTACTTCCACTACCGCAATCTGGACGTGTCCACGATCAAGGAACTGGCCAAGCGCTGGGCCCCGGGCGTCGCGGCGGGTGTCGGCAAGACTGCCAGCCATACCGCGCTGAGCGACGTCCACGATTCCATCGAAGAGCTGCGCCATTACCGCCAGTTCATGGGCGCGCTGTCGGGCCTGCCGGCCTGATCCGAACGCCGGGCACCGCCCGGTAGCGTGGCGTGCGCGCAGGCGTTCAGCCACTGGCAGGCGAGGCAACGAGCGGTAAACATCGGCGGCGCTATGATCGCGGCCATGAATGCCATCACCTCGCCGCAACCGCCACCGCTGGCGTCCTCGATCCTGCCCACCTCACAGGACTGGCGCGACCTGCAGCGCGCGGTGGACCTGCTTGAATCCCCCACGCTGACCGCCAAGATGGCGAACCTGATCGGTTCGCCGCTGGAGTTCGCGGTCAAACGGTTGCCGGATTCGGTGTCCCGCCGCATCCACGGCGCGGTTGAAGCGGCGCTGTTCAAATCCGCCCAGGCGGCGTTGTGGACGATGGACAATACGCCTGGCAAGGCCGCATCGACCCGCTGGCACAAACTGGCGGCGGCGACATCGGGGGCGGTGGGCGGTGCGTTCGGCTTCACGACGTTGTTCATCGAGCTGCCGGTCTCGACCACGATCATGATGCGGTCGGTGGCCGATGTCGCCCGCAGCGAGGGCTTCGACCTGCGCGAGATGAGCACCCGGCACGCCTGCCTGGAAGTGTTCGCGCTGGGCGGCAATTCCGGCAAGGACGATGCCAGCGAGACCGGCTACTACATCACGCGTGGCTTCACCGCCGAGGTGATGCGTCATTTGTCGGCCGAACTGGCTGGGCGCGCGGTCGGCGGCAGTCCGGTGATGATCGGGCTGACCCCCAAGGAAGCCGGCAAGTGGCTGGCCAAACTGGTGGAGAAAGTGGCCGCGCGTTTCGGCGTGGTGGTCACCGAGAAGTTCGCCGCGCAGGCGGTGCCCATCGTCGGTGCGGTGGCCGGCGCCACGCTCAACACCATGTTCACCGACTACTATCAGGACGTGGCGCGCGGGCACTTCATCGTGCGCCGGCTGGAGCGCACCTACGGCTACGAGACCGTGCGGGCCGCCTATTCCATGCTGGCCGCCGAGCGCCACTGAGCGATCGTTGCATCGGCGGCACAACTGTTTTGCCGCCGCAGGCCTGTTGGGCCGGCGACGCTGTCCCCATCCTTGTCGGCATCACCGCTGCGGCGGCTCCCCCGATCAAGGATTCCCATGCTGTTCTCCCCCTATACCCGCGGCGCGCTGACGCTGCCCAACCGTATCGTGATGCCGCCGATGACCCGCTCGCGGGCGGGCGAGGGCAACGTTGCCACGCCCCTGATGGCCGAGTACTACGCCCAGCGCGCCTCGGCCGGCCTGATCGTCAGCGAAGGCACCCAGATCAGCCAGCAGGGCCAGGGCTACGCCTGGACCCCGGGCATCCACGATGAAGCCCAGATGGCCGGCTGGCGTGTCGTCACCGATGCGGTCCACGCGGCCGGCGGCCGCATCGTCGCCCAGCTCTGGCACGTCGGCCGGGTCTCTCACGTCGCCCTGCAGCCGGGTGGCGCCGCGCCGGTGTCCTCCTCGGCCCTGCTGGCCGAGGGCGTCAAGGTGTTCGTTGATCCCGAAGGCCGCGGCCCGCAGAGCGGTGTCGGCGAGATGGTGCAGCACTCGATGCCGCGGGCCCTGGCGATCGAGGAGATCGCCGGGATCGTGCGCGACTATGCGACGGCGGCGCGCAATGCGATCGCGGCCGGCTTCGATGGCATCGAACTGCACGGTGCCAACGGGTATCTGATCAACCAGTTCATCGATTCCCAGGCCAACCAGCGCACCGATGCCTACGGTGGCTCGCTGCAGAACCGCCTGCGCTTCCTGCGCGAGGTGACCGAGGCGGTGGCCGCGGAGATCGGCGCCGAGCGCGTCGGCGTGCGTCTGGCGCCGCTGACCACGCTGCAGGGCGCGGTGGACGACACCCCGCAGGCGACGTACCTGGCCGCGGCGCATCTGCTTGATGCGATCGGGGTGGGCTATCTGCACATCGCCGAAGCCGACTGGGAAGACGCGCCGGTAATGCCGGTGGCCTTCAAGGAAGCGCTGCGCATGATCTACCGTGGCACGCTGATCTACGCCGGCAAGTACACGGTGGAACGTGCGCAAGAGGCCCTGGCCAAGGGCTGGGCCGACCTGATCGCCTTCGGCCGCCCCTTCATCGCCAACCCGGACCTGCCCGAGCGCCTGCAGCAGGGCCTGCCGCTGAACCCGCCGGACAAGGCGACGTTCTTCGGGGGTGGGGCGGAAGGGTTCACCGATTACCCGGTGGCGGAGACCGCCGAGGCCTGAACGCGCACCGGGTAGAGCTGACCGTTGGTCGGCTGCTCTCCCGCGATCCAGGGTGGGTAGAGCTGACCGTTGGTCAGCTGCTCTGCAATCCGACGGCGTGTATACGTCATCCGCCGCGCGACGCGCGGCAGCCGACCAATCGTCGGCTCTACCAGCCGACCAACGGTCGGCTCTACCCGGGCGGATGGTCTTCGGTGGGCCATCTGCACCACGAGAAGGGATACGCACCGATCACCTCCGCCAGGCCAGCACGGACCGGGTTGGCGAGGATGTAGGTGGCTTGGCGTCGCAGGTCTTCGTCCTTGCGCAGTGCGTGGTCGTAATAACCGGCTTGCCAGACAGGGCCGCTGCGGGCTGATTGGCGATTGATGAGCAGGCTGCTGCGCGATTTGAAGCGCTGCATGCATGCGCCCAGTGCGCCCTGCCGGAGCTGCATCAGCCAGTGCACGTGGTCTGGCATGACCACCCACGCAAGGTTGCAGACCCGATGCTCGTCTTCCATGGCATGCAGCACCTGCATGACATGCCTGGCCAGGTCGGGCTGGTGGAAGTGGGGTACACGCGCATGCGTGATGGTCGTCAGCGCGTACACGATGCCGATGCACGAGTGGCGGCCGTAATGAAGGCGTGGGCTGGGCATGCCTTCAGGATGCCCAGCGGTGCGCGGGGCGGCCATAAGGCGATGTGCCGTTGGGGTGTGGGGAATGGGCGCGTACAGCCGACCGATGGTGTAGCCGGCCGACGGAGCAGCCGACCGACGGTCGGCTCTACCGATGCTGCACAAAACAAAACCCCGCTTGCGCGGGGTTTTGTTCTTCATCTCAACGCCGCAAGAATCAACCCTTCGCCTTGAGCTTGGCCAGACGCAGCCAGGTGTCGACCACGGTATCCGGATTCAGCGACACCGATTCGATGCCTTCCTGCATCAGCCATTCGGCCAGATCCGGGTGGTCGGACGGGCCCTGGCCGCAGATGCCCACGTACTTGCCCTTGGCGCGCGCGGACTTGATCGCCATCGACAGCAGCTTCTTCACCGCCGGGTTCCGCTCGTCGAACAGGTGCGCGACGATCGAGGAATCGCGGTCCAGGCCCAGGGTCAGCTGGGTCAGGTCGTTGGAGCCGATCGAGAAGCCGTCGAAGATCTCCAGGAACTCATCGGCGAGCAGCGCGTTGGACGGCACTTCGCACATCATGATGATCTTCAGGCCGTTTTCGCCCTGCTTCAGGCCATTCTGTTCCAGCACCTCGACGACCTTGCGGCCTTCTTCCAGGGTGCGCACGAACGGGATCATGACCCACAGGTTGTCCAGGCCCATCTCGTTGCGCACGCGCAGCACGGCCTTGCACTCCAGCGCGAAGGCGGCCGAGAAGCTCGGGTCGACGTAACGGCTGGCGCCGCGGAAGCCGATCATCGGGTTCTCTTCGTGCGGCTCGTAGTTGCTGCCGCCGATCAGGTTGGCGTACTCGTTGGACTTGAAGTCCGACAGGCGCACGATCACCGGGTTCGGGGCCACCGAAGCGGTCAGGGTGGCGATGCCTTCGGCCAGACGGCCGACATAGAAGCTGACCGGATCCGCGTAACCGGCGATCTTCTCGTCGATCTTCTTCTTGGTCGCCGCATCCTGGCGGTCGTATTCCAGCAGCGCGTTCGGGTGGATGCCGATGTGGCTGGCGATGATCATTTCCAGGCGGGCCAGGCCGATGCCGGCGTTCGGCAGCTGGCCGAAGTCGAAGGCACGTTCCGGGTTGGCCACGTTCATCATGATCTTCAGCGGCGCCGGCGGCATGTTGCCCAGGTCCGTGGTGGTGCGCTCGAACTCGAGGATGCCGTCGTAGATGAAGCCGGTATCACCCTCGGCGCAGCTGACGGTCACCTGCTGGCCGTCCTGGATCAGCTGGGTCGCGTTGCCCGAGCCGACCACGGCCGGCACGCCCAGCTCACGCGCGATGATCGCCGCGTGGCAGGTACGGCCGCCACGGTTGGTCACGATGGCCGAGGCGCGCTTCATCACCGGCTCCCAATCGGGGTCGGTCATGTCGGCGATCAGCACGTCGCCGGGCTGCACGCGGGCCATGTCGTCCAGCGACTTCACCACGCGGGCGGTGCCGGCGCCGATCTTGGCACCCACGGCGCGGCCTTCGGCCAGCACCTTGCCGTCCTTCTGGCTCAGCGCGAAGCGTTCGATCTGGGTGGCATGGCCACGCGACTTCACGGTCTCCGGGCGCGCCTGCACGATGAACAGCTTGCCGCTGACGCCGTCCTTGGCCCACTCGATATCCATCGGGCGGCCGTAATGCTCTTCGATGACCAGCGCCTGCTTGGACAGTTCCTGCACGTCCTCATCGCTGATGGAGAAGGTGTTGCGCAGCTCGGCCGGCGTGTCTTCGATGCGCACGCGCTCACCGGGGACATCCGAATAGACCATGCGGATCGCCTTGCTGCCCAGCGAACGGCGCAGGATCGCCGGCTTGCCGGCAGTCAGGGTGGGCTTGTAGACGTAGAACTCGTCCGGGTTGACCGCACCCTGCACGACCATTTCACCCAGGCCGAACGAGGAGGTGACGAACACCACGTCGCGGAAGCCGGACTCGGTGTCCAGCGTGAACAGCACGCCGGAGGAGCCCACGCCCGAGCGCACCATCAGCTGCACACCGGCCGACAGGAACACGTCCTCGTGCTTGAAGCCGTGGTGGACGCGGTAGGCGATCGCGCGGTCGTTGTAGAGCGAGGCGAACACTTCCTTGACCTTGAGCACGACATCGTCGGCGCCGGTCACGTTGAGGAAGGTTTCCTGCTGGCCGGCGAAGGACGCATCGGGCAGATCTTCGGCGGTGGCCGAGGAACGCACCGCGACCGCGACATCGCCGCCGCCGTTTTCGCTGCACAGCTTGGCGTAGGCAGTGCGGATGTCCTGGTCCAGCGCCGGGTGGAGCGGGGCATCGATCACCCAGCCGCGGATTTCCTTGCCGGCGATCGTCAGGGCACCGACATCTTCCACGTCCAGCGTGGCCAGCTTGTCGAAGATGCGCTTGGACAGATCGTTATGGGCGATGAAGTCCTTGAAGGCTTCAGAGGTGGTTGCGTAACCGCCGGGGACAGACACCCCCAGACCGGCCAGATTGCCGATCATTTCGCCAAGCGACGAATTCTTGCCGCCTACGCGGGCCAGATCGGCCAGGCGCAGTTCGTGCAACCACAGGATGTTCTCGTTCAAGCGCGATGCTCCGTTTGGCCATCGCCCGAGGCGGGCTGGATGGCCACGTCCGTAGGAAGAAGCCGATATGATGCCGGGCAGACCGCTGTCGGCACAAGCTTGTATCGACAGCCTTTTTAAGCTTCGGAGGGGGTAAAAGCCGTATGTCGACGATCCGTCCGGTGTTCTACGTGTCCGATGGAACCGGTATCACCGCTGAAACCATTGGGCATAGCCTCCTGACCCAGTTCTCCGGGTTCAGCTTCATCACCGACCGGATGTCGTTCATCGATGATCCGGAAAAAGCGCGGGAAGCCTGTGAAAGGATCCGTGCAGCGGGCGAGCGGTACCAGGTCCGGCCCATCGTGGTCAGCTCCTGCGTGGACAGCGGGCTGAGCATCATCCTGGCCGAAAGCGGCGGATTGATGCTGGACGTGTTCGCTCCCTTCATCGAGCCGCTGGAGCGGGAACTGGCGGTCAACCGGCATTCCCGGGTCGGCCAGGCGCACGGCATGGTGGACTTCGAGACCTACCATCGCCGCATCAACGCGATGAACTTCGCGCTGACCCACGACGACGGCATCGCCATCAATTACGACGATGCCGACGTGATCCTGGTGGCCGTGTCCCGGGCCGGCAAGACCCCGACCTGCATCTACCTGGCCCTGCATTACGGGGTCCGCGCGGCCAATTACCCGCTGACGGATGAGGACCTGGAGCAGGACCGGCTGCCGCCGCGGCTGCGCCCTTACCGCAAGAAGCTGTTTGGTCTGACCATCGACCCGGACCGCCTGCAGCAGATCCGCCAGGAGCGTCGCCCGAACTCGCGTTATGCCAACCTGGAGACCTGCCGGCGCGAGGTCGCCGCCGCCGAGACCATGTTCCGGATGGAGCGGATCCCGACCCTGAGCACCACCCATACCTCGATCGAGGAGATCTCGAGCAAGGTGCTGGGCACACTGGGGCTGCAGCGCGAGATGTATTGATCCGGCACGCCGGCGTGAACCGGTGTCCGGCCGCCCCTTTGGCCGGGCCGCTGCCGCCCCCACGTTGGGAGATCAACGTGTAGGATCGACCCATGGCCCAGGCATCGCCCCGTATCGAACGCATCCCCCGGCTCAGCCGCCTGAGCTGGTTGATGGGCCTGTACGCCGAGAACTACCAGCACCTCGTGCGCCTGTTCGCACCGTCGGAACTGGTGCCCGGCAGCTACGTCTCCTCGATCGGCGATGGGCTGGATGTGCGCCTGGATGTGATCGAGTGCCACCGCTATACGGTCGAGCTGCGCCTGACCTACGACTTCGCCGATCCGGTCACCGGGCAGCCGGATCCGTCGGCCTATGTCCGCCTGTACCGCGATGCCCGGCAGGCCGAGACCACCCATTGCTACGTGGGCCGCCGCTGGCAGGATGTGGTGGGCATGTACCCGCCGCCGGCCGAGCTGATCAGCCATCGCATGCGGATGAACACCTTCCTCGGCAAATGGCTGGAATACCTGGCCGAACGGGGTCACGGCGTGGCGACGTTGCGTCACGATGGCGCGGTGGCGGCACCGGCCGACGCGCGCCGCACCAGCCTGGTGCCCTGAGCCGTCCCCGGACGGATCACGCATAATCGGGGGTCTGTGTTCCCGAGCGTGTGCGAAATGCCCTATACCCCCATCGTGGCCACCCTGGGCTACGTGCTGTCCGCCGACGGCAAGCAAGTGCTGATGATCCACCGCAATGCCCGCCCCGGTGACCTGCACCTGGGCAAGTACAACGGGCTGGGCGGCAAGATGGAGCGCGACGAAGACGCCGCTGCCTGCATGCGCCGCGAAATCCGTGAAGAGGCCGGCATCGAGTGCGGCACCATGCGCCTGCGCGGCACGATCAGCTGGCCGGGCTTCGGCAAGAATGGCGAGGACTGGTTCGGCTTCGTGTTCGTCATCGATGACTTCACCGGCACGCCGCTGACCTCCAACCCGGAAGGCACCTTGGAGTGGGTGGACGTGGACAAGATCGACAGCCTGCCGTTGTGGGAAGGCGATCGCAGCTTCCTGCCGCTGGTCTTCGACGACGAACCGCGCGCGTTCCACGGGGTGATGCCGTACCGCGACGGCGCCATGCAGTCCTGGAGTTACACCCGGCTGTAGTGCCGGCCGGCGGCCGACGCTACCGACGCGCGAGCAGCAGGTGGAAGTGCTTGCTCACCGCGCGCCCGTCGTTGCTGCGCCCGCTTTCGTGATGCGCCCGCCAGGCCTGCACGGTCAGCCCGGCGCTGCGCAGGGCCTGCTCGACCTCGGCCAGTTCGTGCAGGTGGAAGCCATGCGCGGCGAAGGGCAGGGTGCGCATGAAGGCGGCATCGCCGAAGGCCAGGCAGAGCCGGCCGCCGGGGCGCAGCACGCGCGCCAGCTCGGCGAAGGCGAATTTCAGCTCGTCCCAGAAGTACAGGGTGTTCACCGCCAGCGCTGCGTCTACGCAGCCTGAGTCCAGCGGCAGAGCATGCGCATCGCCGAGGCGGACGTCGGCACGATCCTGCAGCCCGCACGCGACCAGCAGCGCATTGCCTGCATCCACCATCGCCACGGACACATCGACCCCCACGTAGGCACTGTGCGGTGCGCGCAGCAGATCCGGTGCGAACGCAGCATTGCCGGGACCGATCTCCAGGATCTGCTCGCCAGCGGTGACCGACAGCAGGGCGATGGCGGCCCGGTTGAGGTCGCCGTTGCTGCGGTTCATGGACTCGGCCACGGCAAGCGCATGCTCGCCGTGCGGGTGGCGCAACTGGGCGGCCAGATCATCGGGGGAAAGCACGCGCAAGACTCCTGTCGGTGGGCGGCAGGACCTGGCGGCGGCGGAGTCCATCCGCCAGCTTAGCCCACTGGCGGCAGCGATGGGCGCCGGTGTGAAGGTCAATCGCGCGACCACGATGAGGATCGGTGATCAACAAATCACCACGGTCGCGTCTATTGAGACTGAGTTGTCCACAGGGGGTGTGGATGACTCGTGGGCAAGTTTGTGGATAAGCCGCGTCGGCCCCCGCCGGTGCTCGCTGTCAAGATGGGTGGCCAAAAATTCACCGCAGGTCGCCTTGGCGTGAACGCCGCGGCAAACCCGGGGTACGGGGGCGTAGGGTGGGCTGTCCGGGCGCGGGCCGCACGCGGTACTCTCTTGCGATTGCCGCCAACCGATCTTTCATGAAACGTCACTTCTCGATGTTGCGCGAGTTCCACCTGGCCGACTGGTTCACCCTGGCCAACGCGTTCTGCGGCACCGGGGCGGTCTTTGCCGCCATGCGCTATCTGCAGGATGGCGAGCGCAGCTATCTGCTGTTCGGCATGGCCCTGATCCCGCTGGCCTTCATTTTCGACGCGCTGGACGGGCGCATCGCCCGTTGGCGCAAGTCCAGCTCGACCCTGGGCCGCGAGCTGGACTCGCTGTCGGACATCATTTCCTTCGGTGTCGCCCCGGCCGCGCTGGCCTACGCCTGCGGCATGCAGGGCGGCTGGGACTGGCTGGTGCTGAGCTATTTCGTCTGCTGCGGCGTCAGCCGCCTGGCGCGCTACAACGTGACCGCCGAAGCCCTGGCCGGCGAAGGCGACAAGGTGCCGTACTTCGAGGGCACCCCGATCCCGACCAGCCTGGCGCTGGTGGTGGTGCTGGCCGTGGCGGCCAGCGTCGGGGCGACCGGCGCGGAGCTGTGGCTGGGCCAGTGGCAGCTCGGCCCGTGGCAGCTGCACCCGCTGGTGCTGCTGTTCGCGCTGTCCGGCTCGCTGATGATCAGCAAGACCCTGCGCATCCCCAAGCCGTGAGGCAGGGCAGCGCGGCATTGCTATCATCGTTTCCCGAGACGGGAGGACGGTCATGACCACGGCGGGCAGTGGCAGCGGCGCAGGCGATGTAGAAGCCTTGGCGCGGCAGTATTTCAGTGCCTGGGGTGATGCCCTTCGGCATGCTGCGGCACCGCCGGGACATGCCGCCGGCCCCGAGGGGCAGGGCAACTGGCAGCAGGCGATCGACTGGTGGGCGCAGATGATGCCCAACGCGGCCAGCGGCCCGGCCGATGAAGCCGTGCACCGCTTCCGCGAACAGGCCGGTGGCTGGTACGGGACCATGCAGCAGGTGGCTGCGCAGTTCGCCGGCCGCGACACCACCAGCGCGGAGGTCGCGCAGGCGTGGCGTACGGCGGTGCTGGGGCAGGGCGACGGGCTGCTGCAGTGGATGCTGCAAGGCGCGCGTGGCCACACTCATCCCGAGGGGCCGGACCTGCTGCAACTGCTGGAAACCCTGCAGCGGCAGCTCGGCCCGTGGCTGCAGAGCCCGGCGTTCGGTCCCGGCCGCGAGCACCAGGCCCGCTGGCAGGCGTTGCTGCGCGCCCAGCAGGACTACCAGGCGCACTCGCGCGATTACGTGGAACAGATCAAACAGGCGCTGGACGATGCGTTCACCCTGTTCGAGCAGCGCCTGGCCGAACACGAACAGCCCGGCAACCAGCTGACCAGTGCGCGGGCGATGTTCGATCTGTGGATCGACGCGGCCGAAGAGGCGTACGCGAAGGTCGCGCTGTCCGAGCCGTTCCAGGCGGTCTACGCCGCGCTGGGCAATGCCCAGATGCGGTTGCGCGCGGCCACCCAGCAGGAAATCGAGCGGCTGACTGAAAGTTTCGGGCTGCCCACACGCACCGAGATGGATGCCGCGCATCGCCGTATCGCCGAGCTGGAGCGGCTGGTGCGGCGCATGGCCGGAGGTGCGGGCCCTGGCAGGCCGGCCACCCCGCCGGTTGCCCCGAAGAAGGCAGCCCCGAAGAAGGCAGTCTCGAAAAAGGCAGCATCAGCACAGAGCAAGCCACCCATGCGGGCGAAGGCGGCGAAAGCCGGCAACGCCGGCAAAGCTGCTGCAGCCACCAAGCCGCTGAAGCCCACCTCCAAGCCCCGGAAGCGCAGCGCATGAAAGGTCCCCTGGGCTTCAACGCCGAAGACCTGCTGCAGGAAACCCTGGCCATGCAGCGCAAGCTGATGGATGGCCTGAAGCTGCTGCCTTCGGTGGACGATGTCGATTACGGCGTGACCACCCGCGAGGAAGTCTGGCGCGATGGCAAGGTCACGCTGTACCGGTTCGTCGGCAGCGAAGCGCCGGTGCGCCGGACGCCGCTGCTGATCGTGTATGCACTGGTCAACCGGCCGTATATGGTCGATCTGCAGACCGACCGCTCGCTGGTGCAGAAACTGCTGGCGCTCGGGCACGATGTCTATGTGCTGGACTGGGGCTACCCGGACCGCTCCGAGCGCTACCAGACGCTGGAGGATTACCTGCTGCGCTTCGTCGATGGCGCGGTGGATCACCTGCAGGCGCGCAACGGCGGTGAACCGATCAACATGCTGGGCATCTGCCAGGGCGGCGTGTTCGCGCTGTGCTATGCCGCGCTGCACCAGGCCAAGCTGGCCAATCTGATCACGATGGTCACGCCCGTCGATTTCCACACCCCGGACAACATGCTCTCGCACTGGGCGCGGCAGGTGGACGTGGACCTGCTGGTGGACACGCTGGGCAACATCCCGGCCGATCTGATGAATGCCAGCTACCTGATGCTCAAGCCGTTCCGCCTCAACGTGCAGAAGTACGTGGGGCTGCTCGACATTCTCGATGACAAGGATGCGCTTGAAGATTTCCTGCGCATGGAGAAGTGGATCTTCGACTCGCCCGACCTCGCCGGCGAGGCGTTCCGTGACTTCATCAAGCAGTTCTACCAGGGCAATGGCCTGATGCATGACGGCGTGCGCATCGGTGACGAAACGGTCGACCTCCAGCAGGTCACGCTGCCGGTGCTGAACATCTATGCCGAGCAGGACCATCTGGTCCCGCCGGACGCGTCACGCGCGCTGCGCGGCCGGATCGGCAGCACGGATTACACCGAGAGCAGTTTCCGCGGCGGCCATATCGGCATCTACGTGTCCGGCCGTGCCCAGCGCGAAGTGCCCGGTACCATCACCGGGTGGTTGGACGGGCGTTCGCAATGAAGCGCCACGCAATCGCCTGGTTGGCCGTGGGTTTGCTGGCGGTCGGTTCCGCCCACGCGGCGCCGAGTGAGACGGCCCGCCGCGAGATCGCCGGCCTGATCGGCGCGCTGGAGGGCTCCAGCTGCCGCTTCCAGCGCAACGGCAGCTGGCACGATGCGCCCGAGGCGCGCGCCCACCTGCAGCGCAAGTACGACTACCTGTTGAAGAAGGACAAGGTAGATACCGCTGAGCAGTTCATCGAGCGTGCCGCCAGCCAGAGCAGCATGAGCGGCAAGCCCTACCGGATCGCCTGTCCCGGCCAGCCGGAGACGACTGCCGCCGTCTGGTTCGCCGCCCGGCTCAAGGCGCTGCGCCAACGCACCCCGTAGACACGGTTCGCGTTAGAGTCGGCCCATTCCGGCTCGAGACCCCGTGCATGAACACACCGCCGCGTCCGCTGTCCCGCTCGCTCAACGACCGCATGATCGCCGGCGTCATGGGCGGCATCGCGCATCGTTTCGGCTGGAACGTCACCCTGGTCCGGGTGCTGTTCGTGCTGATCTCCATCGGCTCGGCTGCCTTCCCCGGCATTCTGGTCTACCTGATCCTGTGGCTGTTGATCCCCAACGAGGCCGATTGAGCTTGCCGCCGGTGCTGCTGCGCGCGCTGCAGGGGCTTGGCGCGCTGTGGACCTCACCCAATACCCTGATCGGTCTCGCCGCTGGCACCGCCGGCATGCTGGCCGGTGCGCGCCCGTCGTGGAACGGGCGCGACTGCGCGATCGTGTTCCGCGAATTTCCGTGGGGGCCGGGCGGGGCGATCACGCTGGGCAACGTCATCCTGCACACGGGGCCAGTGCTCGATGTGCCGTGCCGCACCTACGCGCACCAGGCCGGTCACGCCACTGAGCCGGTGATCGGCCTGCACGATCACGAGCGTGCGCACGTCTACCAGTATCTGGTGCTGGGGCCGTTGTACCTGCCGGTGTATCTGCTCTGCGGCGGGGTAAGCGCGCGCAATCCGTTCGAACGCGCTGCAGACGTGTATGCGCTGCACGGGAAAGGCTGGTGGCCGCGATGACGTTATCTCCGCGTTAAATCCATGTAAGAAAAACGTCGACAACGCGACGTCATCTGCATGCAAAAAAACGTTATTAGCCTGCATGACGAACCAGTCAGGTTTGCCGGGGTAAGCTTGCATCGCTGTATCAGCAATAACGTTTCTGGAGGAACACATCACATGGCAATCGTTCTTTATGTCGGTGGTAGCAAGGATGGCGACAAGGGCCTGGTGCCCCATGGCTTCAGCAAGTCCCAGGCCGATACCGAGCTGGGCCGGGAGATCTACACCGAGCGGTTCATGGAGCTGCAGGGGGTAGGCAAGGTGCGGGTGATGGCGTTGGAGTCGATGCACGACGAGATCGTCCACCAGCGCGCGGCCGTGCATTACCGGTAAGCCAGCAGGACCGTAAAGGTGCCCGGTTGTCGCGGGCGCCCGCGCCGGCATCCCAGCCCCACGCACGGATGCCGGCGTGAACACAGGTTCCCTCGTGTGGTCACCGCCACGGGGCGACAGGTTCGGCCCGGACTGTCAACGGCTTTCCCCCGCCGCCCGGCATCGCCAGAATGGGTTCTTTCCGCAAAGCGGCTCCGGCCGGAAGCAATGCCTGACATCAAGCTCGCGCAGCAGATCGCCCAGACCATCGCCGATGAGATCGGTGCCCAGACCGCCCAGGCCCTGGCCGCCATCGCCCTGTTGGACGAAGGCGCCAGCGTTCCGTTCATCGCCCGCTACCGCAAGGAAGTCACCGGCGGGCTGGACGACACCCAGCTGCGCAACCTCGAAACACGCCTGACCTACCTGCGCGAACTGGAAGACCGCCGCGCCGCGGTGCTGTCCAGCATCGATGAGCAGGGCAAGCTAAGCGACGAACTGCGCAACGAGATCCTGGGCGCGGACACCAAGTCGCGGCTGGAAGATCTGTACCTGCCCTACAAGCCCAAGCGCCGCACCCGCGCCCAGATCGCGCGCGAAGCCGGCCTGGAGCCGCTCGCCGATGGCCTGCTGGCCGATCCGGGCCTGGACCCGCAGGTATTCGGCGCGACCTTTGTCGATAGCGACAAGGGCGTGGCCGACGTCAAGGCAGCGCTGGAAGGCGCCCGCGCGATCCTGATGGAGCGCTGGGGCGAGGATGCCGCGCTGGTCGGCGAACTGCGCACCTGGCTTGGCGAGAACGGCGTGATCCGCGCGCGTGTCGCCGAGGGCAAGGAAGAGCAGGGCGCCAAATACCGCGATTATTTTGAGCACGCCGAGTCGCTGGCGAAGATTCCGTCGCACCGGTTGCTGGCGCTGTTCCGCGCACGCCGCGAGGAAATCCTGTTCCTGGAACTGGACCCCGGCAGCGACGCCGAGGCCGGCAATCTCTACGCCGAAGGCCGCGTCGCGCACAACGCGGGTATCCACGATGCGGGCCGCCCGGGCGACCGCTGGCTGCTCGACGCCTGCCGCCTGACCTGGCGCGCGAAGCTGCACATGCACCTGCTGCTGGACCTGTTCAACCAGGCGCGCGAGAAGGCCGAGGCCGAGGCGATCTCGGTGTTCGGCGACAACCTCAAGGACCTGCTGCTGTCCGCCCCGGCCGGCCCCAAGGCCGTGCTCGGCCTGGACCCGGGCATCCGCACCGGCTGCAAGATCGCCGTGGTCGATGCCACCGGCAAGCTGGTCGCCACCGACACCATCTACCCGCACGAGCCGCGCCGCCAGTGGGACCAGTCGCTGCACACGATCAAGCAGCTGTGCGTGCAGCACAACGTGGAGCTGATCGCGATCGGCAACGGCACTGCCAGCCGTGAGACCGACAAGCTGGCCGGTGAGGTGATCAAGGCGCTGGGTGACACCAGGCTGCAGAAGATCGTGGTCAGTGAAGCCGGTGCCTCGGTGTACTCGGCCTCGGAGTTCGCGGCCAAGGAATTCCCGAACCTGGACGTGTCCATCCGCGGTGCGGTGTCGATCGCCCGCCGCCTGCAGGATCCGCTGGCCGAGCTGGTCAAGATCGAACCCAAGGCGATCGGCGTCGGCCAGTACCAGCACGATGTGGACCAGTACCGCCTGGCGCGCGCGCTGGATGCGCGCGTGGAAGACTGCGTCAACGCGGTCGGCGTACACGTCAATACCGCCTCGGCGGCGCTGCTGTCGCGGGTATCGGGGCTGTCGTCCACCGTGGCCGAGAACATCGTGCGCCATCGCGACGACAACGGTCCGTTCAAGCGCCGCAAGGACCTGCTGAAAGTGCCGCGCCTGGGCGAGAAGACCTTCGAGCAGTGCGCCGGCTTCCTGCGCATCGCCGATGGCGACCAGCCGCTGGATGCATCGTCGGTGCACCCGGAAGCCTACCCGGTGGTCGAGCGCATCGTGGCCGCCACCGCGCGCCCGATCAAGGCGCTGATCGGCGATGGCAGCTTCCTGCGCGGCCTGAAGGCGGAACAGTTCACCGACGAGACCTTCGGTGTGCCGACCGTGCGCGACATCCTGAAGGAACTGGAGAAACCCGGCCGCGATCCGCGCCCGGAGTTCAAGGCGGCACGCTTCGCCGACGGTGTCGAGGAACTGAAAGACCTCAAGGTCGGCATGATCCTGGAAGGCGTGGTCAGCAACGTGGCCGCCTTTGGTGCCTTCGTGGACATCGGCGTGCACCAGGATGGCCTGATCCATATCTCCGCGCTGTCCGATACCTACGTCAAAGACCCGCGTGACGTGGTCAAGGCCGGTGACATCGTCAAGGTGAAGGTGCTGGAGGTGGACGTGGCACGCAAACGCATCGCGCTGACCCGCCGCCTGGATGACACCCCGGCGCCGGCCAAGGCCCCCGGTGAGCGCGATGCGCGCCCGGCGGGTGGCGCTCGGCGGGAGGGCGGGGCGGGAAATGGTCCGCGCAACGGCAACCGCGGTAGCGCGTCCGGCCCGCGTCCCGGGAGTGCGGCACCGCCGGCCAACAATGCGCTGGCCGACGCCTTCGCCCGGGCCAAGCGCGGCGGCTGATCCCGCTGTCGGTGCCCGCCAGAGGCCGCCTTCGGGCGGCCTTTGGCGTTTTCGAGGGTCCCGGTGGCCGGGGGCACTTCTGGTTTGACGCGCGTTTACGCACACTTCCCGTTGAATGCCCGTAGGGTGGGTGGACGGCGGGGAGCCCAGATGACAGACGACCAGGCAGGACCGGGCAACCGGGCGGGCCGCAGCGCCGATCACCGCGCTGGCACAGGGCTGTGCGCGGCGTGTCGGACCGGGGCGCACGCATGAGCCGGCAACCGGATGCCCCGCTTGATGCCGCCGCCGCGCTGCGCGACATGGCCGAGCAGCGGCATCGGCTGGAAATGATCATCGAAGGTACCGCGGCGGGCACCTGGGACTGGGACATCGCGGGCAACCAGATGCGGGTCAACGAGCGCTGGGCGGAGATCGTCGGCTATACCCGCGAGGAACTGGCCCCGATCACGCCGGACACGTTCTTCCAGCTGGTGCATCCCGACGATCGGGCGCAGTCGGATGCGCTGCTCAACGAGCATATGGAAGGGCGCTCGCCGCACTACGACAGCCTGTGCCGGATGCGGCACAAGCAGGGCCACTGGATCTGGGTGCAGGACCGTGGCCGCGTTTACGAGCGCGATGCGCAGGGCCGCCCGCTGTGGATGGCCGGTGCCCATGCCGATGTCACCGAACTGCAGCAGGCCCGCCAGGAGGCGGCCAACATGCGCCAGCGCCTGCAGGCGGTGGTGGATGCCTCTGACGAGGTGGCCGTGATCGCTACCGATGTCGATGGCGTGGTCAACCTGTTCAACACCGGCGCCCAGAAGCTGCTGGGCTATCGTCCCGAAGAGGTCATCGGACGGGTCAATCCGGGCCTGTTCCATGACCCGGACGAGATGCGCGCCTACCTGCAGCCCCAGGTGGGCCCGGAGGGGCGCATGCCGACCATTTTCGAGGCGCTGACCGCGCGCGCCGCGCAGGGCACCTGGTCGCACCAGTGGACCTTCCTGCGCAAGGATGGCGAGCGGCGCCAGGTGCGGCTGTCGATCAGCCCGCTGGACTGCGCCGGGGGCAACCGGATCGGCTACGTCGGCATGGCCGTCGACCTCACCCCGCTGCTGCAGGTGCGTGAGCAGGCGTTCGTCGCGGCGGAGAAGTTCGCCGGGGCGTTCTCCTCGGCCGCGCTGGGCATGGCCCTGGTATCGCTGGAAGGGCGCTGGCTGGACGTCAACGATTCGCTGTGCGGCATTCTCGGCTACACCCGTGCCGAACTGCTGCAGATCGATTTCCAGACGCTGACGCATCCGGACGATCTGCATACCGACCTGGCCCTGCTGGGCGACCTGCTGGCCGGGCGCCGCGAGCACTACCACATGGAGAAGCGCTACCTGGGCAAGGCCGGCAACCTGGTCTGGGGCCGGCTGTCGGTGTCGCTGGTACGCACGGAGAATGGCGAGCCGCTGCATTTCGTCTCGCAGATCCAGGACGTGACCGCCCAGCGGCTCAGCGGCCAGCAACTGCGTGAATCCGAGCAGCGCACCCGCGTCACCCTGGACGCGGTGGCCGATATGGTGCTGACTCTGGACCTGCACGGCGGCATCCAGTACGCCAATGCTGCGGCCACCCGCGCGCTGGCCGGGGAGGGTGCCGAGGCCCTGGCCGGCAGCCAGCTGCAGGAGGTGATGGAACTCACGACCGAGTACGCGCCGCGCTCACCGCTGGATGTGGCCGTGCTGCTCGACCCGGACAGCAATGCGGTCGACCTGCATTCGGACCTGCTGCTGTCCGTCGGTGCGCACCTGCTGCCGGTCGACCTCACCCGTGCCTGGCTGCGTGATGAGGACGGGCAGATCAGCGGCGCGGTCTGGGTGATCCGTGACGTCACCCAGCAGCGCGCCCGCCAGCGCGAAGCCCGGCACCTGGCCGAGATCGACCCGCTGACCGAGCTGAGCAACCGGCGCGGCTTCGAGGCGCACCTGCAGCAGGCCATCACCCGGGTCGCGCGGACCGGGCAGTCGGCCTCGTTGATGTACATCGACCTGGACCACTTCAAGCCGGTCAACGATACCCACGGCCATCTGGCCGGCGATGCCGTGCTGTGGGCGGTGGCCAGCGTGCTGCGGCACGGCGTGCGCGATTCGGACATCGTGGCGCGGCTGGGCGGCGACGAGTTCGCGGTAATCCTGGCCGGCTGTTCGCTCAAGCGTGCCCGCCGCATCGCCAGCGATCTGCTCGAGGCGATGCGCGGGCTGTCGATCCCTTGGGACCAGCGGCGGTTGAGCGTGGGCGCCAGCATCGGGATCGCCCCGCTGTTCGGGGGGATGAGCGTGGATGACGCCGTGGCCGCGGCCGACGCCCAGTGCTACCGGGCCAAAGCGATGGGGCGCGACAACGTGCAGGTGGAAGCACAGGCCCTGGGTGCCATTGACCCCCTCGATGCCCTGGATGCGAGCGAAAGTGGTGAGTGACGGCTGGCCGGGCCGTGCCCCGGCCCCGCCGGTTGATGGCCCTAAAGCTTTCAGACTGTCCGCCGTTATATGACTCGCAGTTGCTGCCTGTCTGCTCACGTGGATACCTGGCCGTACACCTTTATTTAATGGTTCATGTTCGCCGGCTCGCCCGGTGTTTGAAGCCCATCGAAGCAACGTCATCCCCACTGGCGATCTTCGTGAGTCCCAGCCAACGGAATACCGCCACCGGGCCATGGCCCGGCGCTGACCTATTCGCTAACCGGACACCGAGGTCTAAAGATGATTACTTCAGGCTTGCACACGCATGTGCCAGGTCGTCGCAGCGACGCCGACGCAGGCTCGTTGTGGCACTCGTTCACGGCGTTGTTCGTTTCCCGCCGCGCCACTGGCGGCACCACGGCAGCGGCTGCCCTGCAGCAGCAGGCCGAGCTGGAAGAGCAGGTCAAGGCCCTGCACCGGGTCCAGGCGGTGATCGAGTTCCATCTCGATGGCACCATCGTGCATGCCAACGACAATTTCCTGCAGACCCTGGGCTACACGCTGGAGGAGATCCAGGGCAGGCACCACGCCATGTTCGTCGATGCCGAGTATGCGAAGAGCCGGGAGTACCAGGATTTCTGGGCCAACCTGGGCCGCGGTGAGTTCAACGCCGGCCAGTACCGGCGGATCGGCAAGGGTGGACGCGAGATCTGGATCCAGGCGTCTTACAACCCGGTGTTCGACAGCGACGGACGACCGTACAAGGTGGTCAAGTTCGCGACCGACATCACCGCGCAGAAATTCCAGGCGGCCGATTTTGCCGGCCAGCTCGCCGCGATCAACAAATCACAGGCCGTGATCGAGTTCGACCTCGAGGGCCGCATCCTGGCCGCCAACGAGAACTTCCTCGCGGCCATGGGCTATGCACTGGAGGAGGTGCGTGGCCAGCACCATTCGATGTTCGCCGAGCCCGAGCATCGCCAGAGCGCCGAGTACCAGGCGTTCTGGGCCAAACTCGGCCGCGGCGAGTACGACGCCGGCCAGTACAGGCGGTTGGGCAAAGGCGGGCGCGAGGTGTGGATCCAGGCCTCGTACAACCCGATCTACGACATGAACGGACGCCCGTTCAAAGTGGTCAAGTACGCCACCGACATCACCGCGCAGGTGCGTGACACGCTGGCGCTGCAGCAGGCGGTCGCGCAGACGCGCGAAGTGGTGGCTGCCGCGCAGGCCGGCGATCTGACCGGGCATATCGCCACCCAGGACAAGACCGGCCCGATCGCCGAACTGTGCGAGGGCATCAACGCGCTGGTCGAGGCGATGGCGGGGATCATCGCCCAGATCAAACTGGCCGCCGACACCATCGCGGTGGGTGCCAGCGAGATCGCCGAAGGCAACAGCGACCTGTCCGTGCGCACCGAACAACAGGCCGCTTCGCTGGAAGAAACCGCGGTGTCGATGAAAGGCCTGACCGCGACCGTGCGGCGCACGGCGGACAATGCCCGCCAAGCCAACCAGTTGGCCGGCGGTGCGGTCGAGGTGGCGGCGCAGGGCGGGCAGGTGGTCCACGACGTGGTCTCGACCATGTCGCTGATCAACGACTCCTCGCGCCGCATCGTCGACATCATCGGGGTCATCGACGGCATCGCATTCCAGACCAACATCCTGGCCCTCAATGCTGCGGTGGAGGCGGCGCGCGCTGGCGAGCACGGGCGCGGCTTTGCGGTGGTCGCCTCGGAAATCCGCTCGCTGTCGCAGCGTTCGGCCGAGGCCGCCAAGGAGATCAAGCAACTGATCGGCGATTCGGTCGAGAAGGTCGGGGCAGGCACGCGCCAGGTCGAAAGCGCGGGACGCACCATGGACGAGATCGTGGTCAGCGTGAAGCGCGTGAGCGATCTCATGGCCGATATCAGCGCCGCAGCCCAGCAGCAGAGCGAAGGCATCGAGCAGATCAACCAGGTGGTCGAGCACATCGACGAGAGCACCCAGCAGAATGCCGCCCTGGTGGAGGAGGCTTCGGCCGCTGCGCGCAGCATGGAAGAGCAGTCCACGCAGTTGCTGCAGACGGTGGCTGCGTTCCGGGTGGCGGGGGCCGGTGCGCCTCGCACGGCGCACCCCAATCCCACTGCTGGCCAGCCCGCATTGCGTCTGGTCTGACTGCCGTGAGGGAACCGCTGACCGCGCGCCGCGGTAAACAGAGATGCACACGGCGCGCGGCCTTTGGGATACTCCACCTTTCACGCCAAGGTCGGAGTACACAATGCGGATTGCGCCACGGTGGGTCATGTTGCTGGCCATAGGATTGGCCATACCTTGCGCTGCGGGCGCGGCGTCGGCGGTGTCCTACGATGCCGACACCGGCACGTACGGCTATTCGATGAACAACCGCAGCGTCAGCGCGGCCCTGCAAGAGGCGCTGGGGTACTGCGCGCAGCGCTCATCCAACTGCAGCAATGTGGCGAGCACCTCGGAAACTGGATACTCGGCGCTGTATGCGGGCACGGGTGCGATGGGCTTTGCCCTCTCTGCGCAGGACGATGCCGCTGCCCAGCGCAAGGCCGAGGCGATGTGCCGCCGAAAGGCGGGAGACTGCCGGCTGGTGCTGCTGTGGCGCGAAGCACCGGCGGTGCCGGCCGTGCCGCCCATGCGGCCGCATACCCTGCCGCCGATTGCGCCGGCGGAGTAGTCGCCGCGGCGCTGTCGAGCCGCCGCAGAACGAAAAAAACGCCCCGGATCCGTCGATCCGGGGCGTTCTGGTTTTCCATGGTGCCGAAGGTGGGACTCGAACCCACACGCTTTTAAGGGCGGCGGATTTTGAGTCCGCTGCGTCTACCGATTCCGCCACTTCGGCTGGCTGGCCGCGTAGTGTATACAAGATGTCGACGTTTGTGCAGGCCTGAATGCTTAAGTTCCTGTCAGGGTTTCACCTACGCAGGACGCTATACTCATCGCGCTGAACCATACAGGGAGTCGTCATGAGCGCGCTGCAGGATCTTCGGGTGCTGGTGGTCGAGAACGACGAAATGAGTGCGGCCCTGCTGCAGATGCAGCTGGCGCAGTCCGGCGCGGTGGTGGTGGGGCTGGCCGCCTCGGTGTCCGAGGCGCTGCGCCTGCTCGGCGAGACCCAGCCACAGGTGGTGCTGCTGGATTATCGTCTCGCCAACAATGAAACCAGTGAAGCGGTGGCGGCAGCGTTGGCCGCGCGCCAGATTCCTTTCGTGCTGGCGACCGGCATGGCGACCGAGCATCTGCCCGAGGCCTTCCGGTCGGGCACCATCCTGACCAAGCCCTACCTGACGGCCGAGTTGAATGCCGCATTGGGGCGTGCACGCGTCGGCGATTCGGTCGCCGGCTGAGCTGCCCTCACGCCGCTTCGGCGTGCGCCAATGTCACCGGCTCGCGATCGTCCAGGATCCGGTACAGCGCAGCAAGATCCTCGGGGTCCGGGTTCAACCAGGCATCCAGATGTTCGCGCCGGATCGGCACGATGCAGCGGTCGTGGCCCGTACGCGACACATCGGCGGGCGGCTCGTCGGTGATCGCGGCAAACGACAACAGGCGGCCTTCCGGCCCTTCCCACTCCGACCACAGGCAGGCGATCAACAGATCGCGCGGTGGCTGCGGGCTGAACTCCAGCACCACGTTCTCGGCTTTCTCGCCCGGCGACAGCAGGCGCTGTTCCAGTGCATGCCGCGGCACGTGCTCGTAGAACGATTGCACCACGACCACGCCATGCCGGTGGCCGAACGCGGAGGCCCAGTACCCCTCCAGACTGTCACGGCGTGCGTTGTAGGTGCCGGGATAGAGCACGTCGTTACGCGCGGGTTTGTCCGGCAGCCGGCATTGGTAGCGCATCGGCTTGATCACGCGCTGCCCCTGCTCGGAGACGATCACCGGCGCGTAAACCCCGGGAAAAATGCGGCTGTCGCGCGGCACCAGGCCGGCGCGCTGCAGGTCCGACAGGCGCGTCTGCGCACGTTCGATCCGATTGCCTGCGATGCGCACCTCGTTGCGCGCCTTCTGCGTGGGGCGTGCGGCCAGTTGCGCTTCGGCCGCCTTCAATCGCGCGCCCTGCAGGCGCAGTTCCTCATCCAGCGCCTGCATCTCCTCGGCATGCCATTGCTGTATCCGCGCCACGATCTCCTGGCCCTGCGCCGTGCGGGCACCGGCAAAGCCGTCGTCCATCGCCTTGGGGGTTTTCGGGCGTTGCTTGCCGGCGTCGTGGGCATACAGCTGGGCGAACTCGTCCAGCGACAGCACGGCGCCGTACTCACGGACCAGCTTGGTGTAATCGGCGCGGATCTGGGCGGAATAGCACATGGCGGCGGAACAGGGTGGGCAGAGGCACAGCATAGGCCGGTGGGTCGCACATCCTGCGAATACGGTCGGGCATGCTGAGCATCCATTCATAGCCGGATCCGTGTCATGTCGCTGCCCGCTGGTGTTCACTGCATTCCCTTGCCACCCGGCGTGGAGGACTATCGCGCGCTGCGGGTGCTGGCCGGCTTGAGCCCGAAAACGGCCGAGGCGGCCGCACGTGGCCTGCCCAACACGGTCTTCGGCGTGAGCCTGCGCGAGGGCGACCGGCTGCTGGCCATGGGCCGGATCATCGGCGACGGCGGCTGCTTCCTGCAGGTGGTGGATATCGCCGTGGTCCCGGACCGCCAGGGGCAGGGCCTGGGCAAGGCCGTGATGGCCGAGCTCGACGCCTGGCTGCGCGCCAATGCTGTCGGTGCGTATGTCAGCCTGATCGCCGATGGGCAGGCGCATCGGCTGTATGCGCAGTTCGGCTTCGCCCTGACCGCGCCGCGCTCGGTGGGGATGGCGAAGGTGGTGGCGTAAGGCCCATAAACAAACAGCCCCGACCGAAGTCAGGGCTGTTTGCTTGAAGCTGGCGTCCCCACGGGGATTCGAACCCCGGTCGCCACCGTGAAAGGGTGATGTCCTAGGCCTCTAGACGATGGGGACGCGTTAAACCGAATTTTGGCTTCCATCGGACGGCCTGTGTCCGGAGAAGTGGTGGAGCCAGGCGGGATCGAACCGCCGACCTCCTGCATGCCATGCAGGCGCTCTCCCAGCTGAGCTATGGCCCCACAGTTGTGCTGCGAGCCGCCTATCATAGCGGCGGTTATGCCGGATGGGAAGGGGTCATCAAACAAAAAGCCCCGACCGAAGTCAGGGCTGTCTGTTTGAAGCTGGCGTCCCCACGGGGATTCGAACCCCGGTCGCCACCGTGAAAGGGTGATGTCCTAGGCCTCTAGACGATGGGGACG
>NZ_NIVS01000051.1 GCF_002205165.1 Stenotrophomonas maltophilia
TAACTTTCGTTCCCCGCGCGGCTGTGGTCTTGCTTTCTGTTGTTTCTGGTGTGTTTGGCCCGGCGTTGGCCGGCCACCCCCCTGCAATCTGCCGCGATACAATAGACCCGTGGCCAGAAACCGAACGACTTTCAATGGGCCCGATCTGCTGACCGTGGATCGGGACAACATGCGTCCGCTCGCCGAGCGCATGCGCCCGCAGACGCTGGATGAGATGGTGGGCCAGAAGCGCCTGCTCGCACCGGGCAGCGCGCTGCGCCGGGCGGTCGAGTCCGGCCATGTGCACTCGATGATCCTGTGGGGCCCGCCGGGCTGCGGCAAGACCACGCTCTCGCTGCTGCTGGCGCATTACGCCGACGCCGAGTTCCGCGCGATCTCCGCCGTGCTGTCCGGCCTGCCCGAGGTGCGCCAGGTGCTCGCCGAGGCCGCGCAGCGGTTCGCCGAAGGGCGCCGCACGGTGCTGTTCGTGGACGAAGTGCACCGCTTCAACAAGGCCCAGCAGGATGCATTCCTGCCGCATATCGAGCGTGGGACCATCGTCTTCGTTGGCGCCACCACCGAAAATCCCTCGTTCGAGCTCAACTCGGCACTGTTGTCGCGCTGCCGCGTGCACGTGCTCGAATCGGTGTCGCCGGCCGACATCGTCGAGTCGCTGGAGCGTGCGCTGCACGACAGCGAGCGTGGTCTCGGCAGCGAAGACCTGCAGGTGGCTCCCGAATCGCTGCTGGAAATCGCGACCGCCGCGGACGGCGACGTGCGCCGGGCCTTGACGCTGCTGGAGATCGCGGCCGAACTGGCCGGCGGCGACGGCGGCCGGATCAGTCCGGAGATGTTGCTGCAGGTCCTGGCTGACCGCACCCGTCGCTTCGACAAGGGGGGCGAGCAGTTCTACGACCAGATCTCGGCGCTGCACAAATCCGTGCGCAGCTCCAACCCGGATGCCGCGCTGTACTGGCTGACCCGGATGCTCGATGGCGGCTGCGATCCGTCCTACCTGGCGCGGCGGCTGACCCGGATGGCCATCGAGGACATCGGTCTGGCCGATCCGCGGGCGCAGTCGATGGCGCTGGAAGCCTGGGATATCTACGAACGCCTCGGCAGCCCGGAAGGCGAGCTCGCGTTCGCGCAGCTGGTCCTGTACCTGGCCAGTACCGCGAAATCGAACGCGGGCTACGCCGCGTTCAACAAGGCCAAGCAGGACGTGCGCGAGACCGGCACCCAGGAGGTGCCACTGCACCTGCGCAATGCGCCGACCAAGCTGATGAAAGAGCTCGGCTACGGCAAGACCTACCAGTACGACCATGATGCCGACGGCGGCATCGCGCTGGATCAGACCGGTTTCCCCGATGCGATGGGCGAGCGCGTCTATTACGAGCCGGTGCCGCGCGGGCTGGAGATCAAGCTGAAAGAAAAGCTGGATCGCCTGCGTGCGGCGCGCGAACAGGCCCGTGCGGAGAAGGGTGCCGACTGATGGAGGGCATCGGCGTGTGGTGGCAGCAGTTGGGCCTGGTGATGGCCGGGGGCGCACTGGGCGCCGCACTGCGCTTCATGGTCGGCGATGCGATGCTGCGGCAGTTCGGCAACGGCTTTCCGTGGGGCACGCTGACGGTGAATCTGGCCGGTGCGTTCGTCGCCGGTTACGTGATGATCTGGCTGCAGAGCCGCGGCACGGCGGCGCTGTACTGGCGGGCATTCCTGATCGTCGGGATCGTGGGTGGGTTGACCACGTTCTCCTCGATGATGCTGGAATCGCTGGTGTTCACCCGCACCGATCGCAGCGTGATGGTGCCGCTTTATCTCGGCGTGAGTCTGGTCGGTGGCATGGTGCTGGTGTGGGCCGGTGCGCGCGTGGCAGAGGCGTGGCGCTGACGCTTGCAGCGTAAATGCAGAAATCCACGGAAAACGCTGGATTAAAGTGATGTCTCACGATATCGTGCGCGCCCCCGTTTGCATCCTCGTCCGTCATGCGCGATGAACAAGACCCCGGAACACTGGAACTGACGCTGCCGCGCAAACGCGGCCGTCCGCCCACGTTCGGCTACGCGATGACCGACGCACAGCGCGCCGCCCGCTACCGTGCGCGCCGCGCCGGCCAGGCCGGCCACGCCGATGTGCGCAACTGCAGCGACATGGTGCTGCTGGACAAGATCCGTGCGTCGATCACCAGCAAGGACCCGGAACTGACCGGGTTCCTGGTGCACGTGCTCTGGCAGCGCTATCCGCTGCAGCTCAAGTAAGGGCGGCCTGCCACTCGCGATACAGCGTGAGGTCGTGGTCGATCGACGGGTGCGTGGGGCACGGCTGGCCGCTGGCGTAGATGCGCGCGCCGTCCGCGTGTCGTTCCAATGAAATCCCCGCATCGGGGTCATGCAGGGCGGCGATACGTGCTCAACCCGGCGTGGCGGCCTTACCGGCCCGCTCATGGTTGAGGAGCTCACCAAGGCGCATCGCCAGCGCCTTCACCAGCGGGTCGGCGGTGGCCCGGTGGAGCAGGGCGATCTCGAAGCTGTCGATCGGCGGCAGCCCCTGTTCGGCGCCCAGCACCGCGTGCTCGCGGCTCAATGCGCGCGCCGGCAGCAGGCTGATGCCCATGCCGTCGGCCACCGCGCCCTGGATCCCGCTCAGGCTGGAACTGGTGAAGCTGATCCGCCAGCGGCGGCCGAGCGCTTCGATCGCGTCGATGATGTCGTCGCGGTAGAGCCCGCGCGGCGGAAAGGTGACCAGTGGCACCGGGTCCAGGCCGATGCAGCCATTGCGGGCACTGTCGATCCAGACCATGGTCTCGGGCCAGCAGGCCACGGCGGCGCGGCTGTTGCGGCGCTGCTTGACCAGGATCAGGTCCAGCTCGCCGTGGTCGTAGCCGTGGGCCAGGTCGCGGCTGAGACCGCTGGTGACTTCCAGCTTCACCTGGGGGTGTTCGCGGTTGAAGGCGCCGAGCAGCTGGGTCGTTGCGGCGCTGACGAAATCCTCCGGCACCCCCAGCCGGACAGTGACCGCGACCGTGGTCCCGGCCAGGGCTTCGAGCAGCTGGTCGTTGAGCGCCAGCAGTTGGCGCGCATGACCGAGCACGAGCTCGCCCGCATCGGTGGGATGCACGTCGCGGTTGCCGCGCACCAGCAGCGGATGGCCAGCCATTTCTTCCAGCCGGCGGATCTTCTGGCTGATGGTGGACTGGGTCGAGTGCAGACGCGCGGCGGCGGTGGTGAAGCTGGCGCAGTCGGCTACCATCACCATCGCGCGCAGCAGGTCCAGGTCGAACAGGGTGCGATTCGGTTTTTCACTGGCAGTCATGCTGCCATTGTGAAGTGCAATGGCAGTCGCCGCCATCGCAGCAGAAAGATTTACGCCTCCGCCGGCTGCGGTGCGGGCCTCGGTGCCGGATCGGCCGTCCGCTGCGTCAGGCTGCGCGCCACCCGCTCGCCGGCTTGGCGCAGCCGCTCGATCAGTGCGGGCGGGCCGAGCACCTCGAACTCCAGGTCCATGGCCAGCAGCCAATAGATCACCGAGCCGATCGGATTGGCACCGCAGCGCAGCAGGCAGCGCGCGTCGTCGACACTTTCCAGCACGCCAGCGGAGGCGGGAATGCGCTGGCGCATCACAACCAGCGGGGCGTGCAGGATGATCCGCGCTTCATCCGGGTATTGCCCGAGCGAAAGCGAGCGGGCCACCCACTGCCGCAGATCGCCATCGCCCGGCCCGGCACGCGGCGCGAAATGCGCACCTACTGCGGGAGGGCTGGTGATGCGGTCGATGCGGAAGGTGCGCCAGTCGTCGCGCGCGGGATCCCAGGCCACCAGATACCAGCGCCGGTCCGTATGCACCACACCTTGTGGCTCCACCTGGCGTGAACTCGGCTGGCCGTCGCGGTCGATGTACTCGAAGGCCAGCTGCAGCTGGTCGCGGCAGGCGGCGGCCAGCGTGGTGAGCCGAGCCGCATCGACCAGTGGGCCGATCTGGTCCGTGGGCAGGATCGCCGAGCGCAGCGCCTCCAGCCGGGGGCGCAGGCGCGGCGGCATGGCCTGCTCGATCTTGACCAGCGCGGTGATCGCGGTCTGCTCGATCCCGCTGACCGTGCCGGTCACGGCCGTGCGCAACGCGATCGCGGCGGCCAGGGCTTCCTCGTCGTCCAGCAGCAGGGGTGGCAGGGCGCGGCCCGGGCGAAACGCATACCCGCCGGCGATACCGGTGCTGGCGTGGATGGGATAGCCGAGCTGGCGCAACCGGTCGATATCGCGGCGCAGGGTGCGCGGATGGATGTCCATGCGCTCGGCCAGCGCGTTGCCGCTCCAGTGCGGGCGCGATTGCAGCAGGGAGAGCAGGCTCAGCAGGCGGGCGGAGGCGGTCAACATGGGCAAAGCGTAGCAGCCATTGCGGGCGGGTTCTGTCCGCAACGGTAGCTAGCCTTGGGGTCACGGTGCAGGACCGCTTCGGTCGCACCGCTGACCACCCTCAAGGAGTTTTCAGATGTCCCTCGTCTTCTATTGGCACCCGATGTCCAGCGCCACCCCGGTCGCCCGCGCCCTGGCCGAATTGGCCGTCCCGCACGAGCGGGTCAGGATCGACATCCGCTCCGGCGAGCAGCGCACGCCTGAGTACCTGGCGATCAATCCCAACGGGAAGGTGCCGTGCCTGGTGGTGGAGGGCACGCCGCTGTTCGAAGCCCTGGCGATCCACCTGTGGCTGGGCGAGCACTACGGCGTCGCCAAGGGGCTGTGGCCGCAGGACGGCACGCCGGCGCGGCTGGAGGCGATGTCCTGGTGCACCTGGGCGTATGTCACCTATGGCGCAGTGATCGGGCGTGTGTGGCTGGCCACCACGGACGATGCGCTGCGCAATGCCGACCATGCGGCTGCGGGCATCCGCGCTGCCAATGAACTGCTGGATGTGCTGGAGGCGCGCTTGTCGCAGCAGCCGTGGATGCTGGGTGAGGCGTACTCGCTGGTGGATCTCGTGGTGGGCCAGGTGGTCGGCTACGGCACCTTCGTGGGCGCCGCCGTGGACGCGCATCCAGCGGTGGCGGCGTGGCTGGCGCAGGTGCAGGCACGGCCGGCGATGCAGGGCGAGGCCTGAAGCAGGTGGCTTCATCTGGAATGTGCATGACGCGCATTCCAAAATTTAACTGGTGAATGGACCGGGCCCGACCGTAAGGTGGCCCGGTTCCTCTCTTTTCCGGTGCACCGCCCATGTCCCTGCGTCTTGCCCTTCCGGTGCTGCTTGCACTGGCCCCTTCCGCCTTCGCGGCCGAGCATGCCGATCTGATGATCCGGCATGCGACCGTGGTCGATGTGGAGCATGCCGCCACCGTGCCGGACCAGACCGTCGTGGTGCGCGGCCAGGATATCGTGGCGGTGGGCAGCGACCGTGCAATGCGCAAGGCGTGGAGTGCCCGCCAGGAGGTCAACGGCAAGGGGCGCTATCTGATTCCGGGCCTGTGGGACATGCACGTGCACTTCGGTGGCGGCCCGGACCTCATCGAAGAGAACAAGGCGCTGCTGCCGCTGTACATCGCCCATGGCATCACCACCATCCGTGACGCTTCCGGCGATCTGCCCGAGCAGGTGCTGCAGTGGCGCGGCGAGATCGCCAGCGGGCGGTTGGCCGGGCCGCAGCTGTTCACCTCGGGCGCCAAGATCGAAGGCATCAAGCCGGTCTGGAAGGGGACTCTCGAAGTCGGCTCGCAGAAGGACCTGGATGCCGCCTTCGTACGCTTGAAGCGCGACCGCGTCGACTTCGTCAAGATCACCGACAGCACCCTGACCCCGGCGTTGTTCCTGGCGGCCGTGCGGGGTGCGCGCGCCAACGGGCTGCGGGCATCCGGGCATATCCCGATGGCGCTGACCGTGCAGCAGGCGGTCGATGCGGGCATCAGCTCGATCGAGCACCTGGACTATGCCTACAAGGCGGGCGTCAAGGACGAGGCAGCGATCGCCGCGGACTTCGCCGCCAAGCGCATCGATCGCGCCCAGGCCAACGCACGCCTGGATGCCGGGTTTGATCGCGACACTGCCATGGCGGCCTACCGGGGCTTTGCCACCAAGGGCGTGTTCGTGACGCCGACCCTCAACGGCGGCCGGATCCTGGACTTCCTGGATCAGGATGATCATCACGACGATCCCTACCTGGCCTACATCGGCCCGAAACTGCAGGCCACCTACGCCTGGCGCGTCGAGCGCGCGGCGAAGGCGACCCCGGCGCAGATCGAAGCGCGCCACCAGGAATACCATCAGGTCGCTGCGGTGCTGCCGATGCTGCAACAGGCCGGCGTGACGATCATGGCCGGCACCGATGCCGGCTTCCTCAACTCCTTCAACTATCCCGGTATCGGCCTGCATGACGAGCTGTCGCTGTTCGTCAAGGAAGGGCTGACTCCGGCACAAGCATTGTCCGCGGCCACGCGCGCCGGTCCGGCCTGGTTCGGCACCCTGGACCGCTACGGTGCGGTCGCACCGGGCAAGGCGGCCGATCTGGTGCTGCTGGAACGCAACCCGCTGGAGGACATCGAGGCGACGCGCGGCATCCAATACGTGGTGCTGCGCGGCCGGGGGTATGACCGCAAGGCACTGGATGCGCTGCTGACGCAGACGAAAGAGAAGGTCGCAGCGTGGAAGGCTGAAGCGGCGAAGGAGTGATGGTTCGGCGCGCTCACTGAGCAATGGGCGCGCACGGGTCCCGGGGGCAGGCAGGTCCTGGGCACACAGCTCTGGCGGCGTGCCGGTCTACGGCCATGCCGGTGAGGTGAAGTCCACGGTACGGCCATCGGCAAGACGGGCGGACGCGCTGCGCGCCGGCAGGGTGTGTGCATCCACCTGCTGGGGTCGATCCGAAAAATTCGCCACGATCACGCTGCCATCGGCGAAGGTGGTCTGCTGCACCTGGCCGGATGCATCGCGCCAGCGGAAGTCCACCAGGGCCTGGTCGAACAGCTGCTCGTGCACGGGCCTGAAGAACGCGTCCAGCTGGCGCAGGTAGGTGATCCGCGGGGCCGCCGTGGCAACGCTGACATTGAGCAGGGGTGGCACGTTGTACAACTGCTGCAACAGTTCGGTGGTGCTGCGGCTCTCGCGGAACTTGAGGCTGTCCAGCGTCCAGTGATGGGTGCTGACCACGCTGTCGTGGAAGGCGGCCTGCAACAAGGGCAGGCGACGGGCCGGGTTGAAGTAGAGCTGCTGGTAACGTGGTTTGAGCTGGCTCTGCCTGAAAAAGAAAGCGGGCTGATGCTCCGGCGCCCATGCGCCCAGGTAGTACGGTGAGCCGCGCTCCCGGCGCATCTGTGGATCGGCCCAGCCGAAGCCGGCGGTCTGGGCGCCGTGGGCAAAGACAATATGCCGGTTGACCACGGCCGAGCCGACTTCCGAGCCGACCACCAGTTTCTGGGTATCGGACAGCCAGGCAAGGGCCGCGTTGCGGTTGGCGGCGTCCTGCGCCTGCGAGGTGGGCTTGGCCGGGTCGCTGTCATCGAACAGCATGCCGGTCGCGGCGACATCCAGGAACCAGCTGTTGTAGGGCGTCTGGGCGCGCAGGTCGTGCACGCGGCGTTCCATGAGCGGGCGGATACAGGCGGCGTTGGTATAGACCCCGCTGCCCTGGAAGCCTTTGATCCGCTGGCCATCGGGTTTCATGATTCCGCAGCGCTCGAACGCGTCCTGCCCGAGCTGGGCCGACAGCCATGACGGGTTGTCATTGCCATCGGGCAGGGCGGTGTCATAGGAGTCGTACGGTGCCACCAGGTAGCCGGCCTGCACGGCCGCGTCCACGGCGCCCGGGCTCGCCCAGCCTGCGGTCCAGTCCGGCAGCCCCAGCCACAGGCGTGGCAGGCCGGCGGCCTGCAGGGCGTGGATCATGCGCGGCGAGGCGCTGTCGCCCCGCAACGCCTCGGGCTGCAGGGCCCTGCCCAGCGTCGCATCCAGCTGATGGCGGCGTTGCTGCATGGCCGCGGCAGTGTCACCGGGAAACTGTTCCGCCAGCGCGGCATTGATCGCGGTCACCAGTACCTGTTGCACATAGGGACCGCTGTGTGCGGCAGTCAACGCCTGCAGCGCCTCAGCGTCCTTCCTGATCCACGCGCGTGGCAGGAGCGCCTTCAACGTCGCCCAGTCGCGCACATCCTGTTCGACCAGCAGGCGGTCACCCCACAGATACAGGTGGCTGGCGCCGATCAGCTTGTCACCGTCGGGCAGTCTGGCGAGTTTGTCCTTCAGCGGCACGAAGCCGCCCTGCGCCTGCAGCCATGCCCGGTAGCGTTTGGCCGGTGCCAGCCAATCCGGCGCATCCAGGCTGACGATGACGGTATAGGGGGCGGTCCGGTTGAGCGTGTTGAAGTGGTGCTCGGCGGCCACCGCGACACCCGGCCCATCGGCGCTGAAGCGCACGGTGTTGTTGAACGGGGTTGCGAACAGGATCGACAGCACGCGATCCGGCCACGCCAGGCCGATCACGGGCAGGGTGAGGTCTTCGGTGGTGTTGATCTCGCCGTAGGCGTTGAGCAGTTCATCCCGCCAGACGGTGTCATCGGCGGGAAGGTAGTAGCCCTCGTGCAGCGGCAGCAGCAGGGCGTGCGGACCGGCCGGCAGTCGCGGCCACTGCGTCGCGCCAGCGGTGCTGCGTTCGAACGTCATCTGCAGCGTGTCGCCGACCAGCGCGGCGCGCACCTGGGTCGCGTCACCCCACTGCCAGCTGAGAGTGTCGCGGGTGTGGACCAGCGCCGACACCGTGCCGACGTCGGCAGCGGAGGAAATGCGGGTGGTGGTGCCATTGGCAGCGGTGGTGGAGGCGGCCAGCGTCGCCGGGTCGATGTCGACGCGCCAGTGCGGGTTCGTCAACGTCAGTGCGTGGCCGTGCGTTGCGGGCAAGAGCAGCAACAGAACGAAGAAGTATTTCATGCGGAATCCTGGCGGGTGTGGCGCGCATTGCAGCCCAGTGCCGAGCGTAAAGCGCTGTGCTGGCCTTGCGTAGGCGATCCGTCACAGTTGTGCGCTTAGTGCTGTGGCGATTCAGGAAGCGTGTGGCACGCCGCGGCATTCCATCGGCTTGAGTGTAGGCAGCGCGGTTTGCGCCAAGCGGCGTTCTGATTGGGCCTAACCATCAGAACCTTGGAAGACTGCGGCGCTTTGCAGTTTGCAATTTGTTGTATGGCAGTCAAACGCCGCACTTTCTAAGATGCGCGTCGCTCTGCACGCAGCGGCTCTCGCGATGTCGCGACTGCAGAGAACTTCTTTCTTTCTGGATGTATCCACCCCATGAGTTCCATGTTTATCCCGTTCAAGCGTTATGCCGATTTCCAGGGTCGTTCCGGCCGCAAAGAGTATTGGATGTTCTATCTGATGCTGTGCGTGGTCACGTGCGTTGGCTACCTGGGCCTGCTTGCGGGTGCCTCGATGGAGAGTAATGCGGTGACATTTCTGTTCACTGCAGTGTTGACGGTGTTCATGCTGGCGGTGCTGGTTCCCCAGATCTCAGTGACCATCCGTCGTCTGCATGACATCGACAAGTCTGGCTGGTTCCTGCTCGTCGCATTGATCCCCTTCGTTGGCGGACTGATCCTGCTGGTGCTCACCCTGATGCCAGGGACAGCCGGTCCCAATCGCTTTGGCGCGGCGCCGGCTGCGCTGTAACGGAACGTGAGTTGAGAAAAAAAGCCCCGCGATGCGGGGCTTTTTTCAATGGGTTGGAGCAGGTGTTACTGCAATCCGCTCGCCCAGCGCGAACGCGCTCTGCAGGTGGGGCTGAACGTCGCCCGTGTCCGTCTCCAGCAGCAGCGTGGACGACAGCACCGGCGCGCCGCAGTAATCGAAGATGCCGGTGTCGATCTGGGTCTTCATCGCTTCGGTATAGCCGCGCTTCTGCCAGGTGCGCTCATCGGCGCCTCCCAGTCCGACCAGATGGACGGGCAGGTGGCCGAGCTTCTTGAGCACGCCGTGGCCACTGCTGTCGTCGTAGGCCCAGCCGCCGGTAAAGACCCGGTCGATCCAGCCCTTCATCAGCGCCGGCATGCTCCACCAGTAGACGGGAAACACCAGCACGAGCGTATCGGCGCGGTCCAGGCGGGCCTGTTCGGCGAGTACATCGGCGGGAAACGGGCTCAGGCGGTGGTGGCCGTCCAGGTCCTGCCGGGTGTAGCGGGGGTCGAAACCCTCGGCATGGAGGTCGGCCAGTTCAACCGTTGCGCCTGGGGTGGCGGCGATGCCGTTGGCGATTCGGCGAGCGACGCTGTGGGTCAGGGCGTCGGGGTTGGGGTGTGAGGTGACGATGAGGGTGTGCATGGGCGTCCAGGGGAAGGGAAGGCTGTATACTTTCGGTAAGTTACGGACCGTAAGTTACGATTGGTATATAGCGATGTCAACCCCACTCGATTCTGCCGTTCCGGTGGCGCCTCGCCGCCGCATGACCCGCGACGACCGCCTGCGGCAGTTGCTGGAGCAAGCGTGGCGGCTGGTCCGTGAGGAAGGCACCGACGCACTGACCTTGGGGCGGCTGGCCGAACAGGCCGGGGTGACCAAGCCGGTGGTGTATGACCATTTCGGTACGAGGGCCGGTCTGCTGGCGGCGCTGTACCAGGACTTCGATGCACGCCAAAGCGTGGTGATGGATGCGCGCCTTGCGGCCAGCGGCCCGACACTCGCCGAGAAAGCGCAGGTCATTGCCGACGCCTACGTTGCCTGCGTGATCAAGCAGGGGCGGGAGATCCCCGGCGTGATGGCGGCCTTGGCTGGCTCGCCCGAACTGGCGAGGATCAAGCGCGAGTACGACGTGGTGTTCCTCGAGCAGTGCCGCGCGCTGCTGGCACCGTTCGCGCCAGCGGGTGTGCTGGCGCAGGCCGGGTTGTGGGGAATGCTGGGCGCGGCCGAAGGACTCTCCTCTGCGACAACTACCGGTGACATCACACCGGAGCAGGCGGTGCAGGAGCTGGCGGCGACGATCACGGCGATGGTCACGCGTGGCTGAGCGGATTGCACGGCCGATGGCCGTGTCGTGCGCGGAGAGATGCGTGACCGGGCGCGTATGATGTCCCGCCCTTTTGGACTGGATGCAATGCGCGTTTTCCTGCCTGTTGTTGTCTTTGCTGCCGCGATCAGCGCAGCATTGCCCGCCACCGCTACCCCGATGTCGTTGAACGAGCGCCTCACCTCCGCCTCGCGTATCGAGGTGAATCAGGTGCCGGCGCACGGTCCGTCATTGCTCGGGCACGTGCAGCAGTTCCGCAACGGCGACAGCCTGATCAGTCTCGGCGAAGGCGAGGGCGCCCCGGTGGTACTGACCCTGTGCGACGGCAAGGCGCATTTCAATCTGGAGGCGAGCTGGCCAGGTGCGCCCGTGGCCAAGACGCTGGAAGAGAAGCAGATGCGTGCGTACGGGATGTACATGGCAGTGATGGGCGGCATGGCGATGGTGCAGGCTGCCGCAGGCGATGCGCTGGCGCTGCCTGCCGCGGGACAGACCGCCACCGTGCAGCACGAAACGCCGTGGGCCTATGGTAAGGAGCAGTACACGGTCGCGGTGACCAATGCGGCCAGTGGCCAACTGCGGATCAAGGCCACCAAGACCGGGAACACGGCCAAGCCGCCCTCCGGGCCGAAGGACGTTGTCAGCACCGACGACGACAAAGCCGCGCGGTTGGCCGAACTGGAACCAGTGGGCACGTGGCGTGAACTGGTGATTTCGTCCGAACCGATGGCGGAGGCGCTGCCGGACGCCATGCCCTTGAACGGCTGGATGTCCGCCGGCGGCGCGGGCGGTGCCACCGTAGGCGCAGCGCGGAAAAGCTCGGGCGACTGCGCGCGCTGAAACCGGGACCTGCCGGACCTTCCGGGCGCGCGGTCAGCGGAACGTCAGTGATACCCATTCTCATTTGAGTTACACTGGCGCGATTGCACTGTCTCTCGCTCCGGGTCGTCATGATCGTTTCTTCATCGCTGATCTCTTCCGTTTCGCCGTGGCTGCGCACGCTGGGCGTGGCGACCGCCATCGGCATGGCCGCGTTGTCGCCGGCGGCGGCGCAGCAGCGCAATCCGGATCAGAAAGTCGGTGAAACGGTGTTGGATCAGCCGGCGCAGAGCTATCGCTTCGAACACTTCGTGCTCGAGAGCCCCGACCAAGCCCGCCGCTGGCGGGTGAATGTGGGTGTGCCGGTCAAGGCCTCGGCCAAGCCTGCGCCGGTGCTGTACATGCTGGATGGAAACGCCGCGGCGATGGTGCTGGATCAGGACATGCTCGCCGACCTGGCCGCGCACGCCGCGCCGGTACTGGTGTTCATCGGTTACGACAACGACCTGCGCGTGGATTCGCCGGCGCGCACCCGCGACTACACCGCATGGATCGATACCGCCGATGATGAGAACGGCGCGTCGCAGTCCAGCGGTGGCGGCGCGTATGCCTTCCTGGATCTGATCGAACGCCGGATCAAGCCGGAAATCGAACGCCGCGCCACGATCGACCTGCAGCAGCAGTCGCTGTGGGGCCATTCGCTTGGCGGTTTGTTCGTGGTCAGCACGCTGTATACCCGCTCGGCCGCGTTCCAGCATTACGTGTCGGCCAGCCCGTCGCTGTGGTGGAGCCAGGGCGCGCCGCTGGGCGACATGGAGCGCCAGTTCATCGCCAACAATCAGCGTCAGCCGGCTCAGGTAACGGTGATGCTGGGGGGCGATGAGCGCACCGGCAACCGCGGTGTGCGCGACATGACCAACCCGCGCGTGGTCGCGCACCTGCGCCGTATCGGCGGTGCCACGCCCGATGCCGCGCAGCAGCTCGCCACGCGCCTGGCCAAGGTGCCGGGCCTGACCGTGCAGTACCGCGAGTTCCCCGGCCTTGGCCATGGGCCGATGCTGCCGGCCTCGCTCAAGGCCACGCTGAGCCAGCTGTATGGCATCGCCGATCGCAGCGGCACGCCCGCGCCGGCCCCCTGATTTTTTTTCGTTACCCAGGCAGTTCCGTGGCCCTGTGCCACCGCCGCAACGGACCGCGGCCACGCCAAGGCAAGCACTGTGACAACGCGCCAACCGGCGCGCCCCCAACAGAAGGAGTCTGCTGATGTACACCCTGAAAACCCTCCCGCGCGTTGCCGCCCTGGCTATTGCGCTGTCGCTGGCCAGCCCCGCCGTGTTCGCCCAGCCGGTGTTCGATGCACCGGCCAACGGCTTCCGCGGTGAAGTGGTCAGCCGCGGCCAGAACGTGGTGCCGGGCAGCGACGCCGAGGTGATCGGCCGCCAGTTCGTGCCGGGCCAGCAGGTCACCCTGCTGCGCGGCGAGACGGTGCTCAACGCCACCCCGTACGTGGTCGATGCCGAGGGCAACTTCAAGGGCAATGTCGCGATTCCGGCCGATGCCGTGCCGGGCCAGCAGCCGGTGATCGTGCGCGCCAGCCAGCCGTCCGCGGCTACGGTGCTGTCGCTGCGCGTCTCGCCGAACCTGCCGCTGAGCGGCCAGCAGAACTTCAACCAGACCTCGGCCAAGCTGGTCCAGGGCCTGTACCAGTCCGCGTACAGCGCCGCCAGCAACGCGGTGTTCGTCACTGCCGCCGTCGGTCGCCCGCCGGTGACCCAGTCGCAGCTGCTCAAGCTGGACCCGAAAACCCTCAAGGTCACCGCCAGGATCACCCCGGGGGAAGTTCCGGGCGGCAAGGGCGGTGCGGTGTTCGCGGTGTATGGCGTGGGCGTGGATGATGCCAACGGCAACGTGTGGGTGACCAATACCCGCCAGGACACCGTGGCCGTGTATCGCCAGAAGGATCTTTCGCTGGTCCGCCAGTTCGATGTCGGTGCCGTGCCGCACGCCCGCGACATCGTGGTCGATGGTCGTCATGGCAAGGTGTTCGCCTCGGCGGCCGGTGAGGATCATCTCTCGGTGTTCGATGCCCGTACGCTGCAGCCCCTGGAGCCGATCACCCTGGCCTCGGGCGTGGACGACAAGAAGTTCGTCCCGATGAGCCTGGTGTTGGACGAAGCGTCCGGCAAGCTGTTCACCGTCAGCATCGGCACGCCCGAAGCGGCCGTGATCGACACCACCACCGGCAAGGTGGAGAAGGTCATCGATCTGGGCAACTCGATCAGCGCCTCCGGCGTTGCCTACGATGCCGCGGCGGGCCGCCTGTACGTGGCTTCGCAGGGCACCGACAACCTGCTGATCGTCGATGTCGCCAGCGGCAAGGTGCTGCACGACGTGCCGGTCGGTGCGGGTGCGCTGAACGTGGCCTTCGAGCCGGTGTCCAAGCTGGCGTACGTCACCAATCGCGGCGCCGGCACGGTGACCGTGGTCGATGGCAACGGCAAGGTAGTCGGCAACCTGGATGGCGGTACCTTCCCCAACCACGTGCGTGAAGATGGCAAGGGCAACGTGTTTGCCGTCAACAAGTCGCGTGATGCCCAGGACCCCAAGGGCGACCGCATCACCCGCATCAGCACCCGCGCGAACTGAGTTCAGCGCACTGCGTTGCTTTGGCGGCGGGGCGAACAGCCCCGCCGTTCTGATTGAAGAGGAACTGCCATGAAGTCCAATGATCTCCGCCGCAGCCTGCTGGCGCTGTCCCTGGTCGCTGCGATCGCCGGGTGTTCGAAAGAACCCGCCGCCCCTGCCACCGACACCGCGGCGGCACCCGCCGCGCAGACCGCTGAAGCACTGCCGGAAGGCTGGCAGCGCGTGGTGGGCGTGGACGTGCCCGACATCGAGGGCGCCAGCCAGCAGCTGCCGGCGCAGGTCACCTCCGACGATGGCGTGGCCACGACGGTGACCGATACCTCGAAGATCATTGCCGGTGGTGATGACATCATCGCCGTGCTCGAAGCCCTCGGCCTGGACGATCAGGTGTACGCCGCGCCGCTGCGCTCGGCCACTGAATCCGGCCGCAAGGCCCCCAAACAATTCCTGTTCAACCGCACCACCGGCGTGGAAGGCGTGTTGAGCCTGCAGGGCACCCTGTTCCTGGGCAACAGCCTGCGCCGTCATTCGGATCTGGCGGCCAAGCTGCGCGGTGCGGGAGAGGCGGCGGTGATCGTCGATGATCTGCAGCCGGCCGCCGACAAGGTGCGCAAGGTGGCAGCCGCGGTCGGCATGGCCGAGCAGGGTGACGCGCTGGCCACGAAGGTGCAGTCGCAGCTGGACGCCGCCAAGGCCAGCGGTGCCGCGTTGGCGTGGCATCCGCGCGTGATCCACGTGTCCGCGACCGGTGCCGGCGGCGCGCCGACGGTGGCCGGCTCGGACAGCGCATCGGGCAAGCTGATCACGCTGGCCGGTGGCATCAACATCGGCGACGAAGCCGGGGTGGCCAACTATTCCGCGCTGAGCAACGAAGGCGTGGTGGCTGCGGCGCCGGACGTGATCCTGGTGACCGAAAATGATCTGGCGCTGTTCGGTGGCCAGGCCGGCTTGTGGCGCGCCTATCCGACGCTGCGCCAGACGCCGGCCGGTGCGGCCAATCGCGTCTGGGTGATGCCGGATGTGGAGCTCAAGTCCGCCAGCGTCGCCTCGGGCAGTGGCGCGGTGGCGCTGGCTGCTGCCTTCGCAACGGTGCCGCGCCCGTGAGGGCGTAAGGCATGGCGGTGTTGAGTCCTGCGCGTCGCCGTGGCGCGACGGTATTGATCTGGGCAGCGGTGGGCTTGCTGATCGCGGTGATCGCATCCTTCGCGGTGGGCCCGTTGCGGCTGCCGCCGATGGAGGTGCTGCAGGCGATCGGGGTGAAGCTGGGCTTGGCCGATCCGGCCAGCGTCAGCACCCGCGATCTGGCCGTGGTCTGGCAGCTGCGCATTCCGCGTGCTTTGCTGGGTGCGATGGTGGGCGCGGCGCTGGCGATGGCCGGTGCGAGCCTGCAGGGCCTGTTCGGCAATCCCTTGGCCGACCCCGGCATTGTCGGTGTGACCCAGGGCGCCGCGCTGGGTGCGGTTTCGGCGATCGTGCTGGGTGCGGGCGCCTTCGGTGCGTGGACGCTGCCGTTGGCGGCGTTTGCCGGTGCAGGCGGTGCGATCACGCTGACCTACCTGTTGGCGCGGCCGGGGCAGGGCAGCGGCACGGCGACCCTGCTGCTGGTCGGCATCGCGATCGCCGCGTTCTGCTCGGCGGTGATCGGCTTCCTGACCTATATCGCCAGCGAAAGCGAGCTGCAGTCGCTGGTGTTCTGGCAGATGGGCTCGCTGGCCCAGGCCGACTGGATGGATGTGATGGCGGTGGCGCCGGTGTTCGTGCTCGGTACGATCGCACTGCTGCGCCTGGCCACACCGCTGGACATGCTGGCGCTCGGCGAGCGGCAGGCCCAGCACCTGGGCTTGGATGTGAAGCGCACCCGGCTCAAGCTGATCGCCTTCAGTGCACTGCTGGTCGGTGCGGCGGTCGCCTTCGCCGGCTCGATCGGCTTCGTGGGGTTGGTCGTGCCGCATGTCGTGCGACTGTTGGTGGGCCCGGGTCATCGCTGGCTGCTGCCGGTCTCGGCCGTGGCCGGTGCGTTGCTGATCGTGGTTGCCGATACCGCCGCACGCACGCTGGATCCACCGTCGGAGATTCCGCTGGGCCTGTTCTCGGCCGCGCTGGGCGCGCCGTTCTTCCTGTGGCTGGTGATGCGTCAGCGCCACCGGAGCGGCGCATGAGCGCGCTGCTGCAGCTGCAGTCGGTGCAGTTGAGCCGCGGCGCGCGGCGCATCCTGGATGACATCACGCTGGACTTCCTGCCGGGCTCGGTGACGGCGCTGGTCGGGCCGAACGGCGCCGGAAAGTCGACGCTGTTGGCCGTGGCCGCCGGTGATCTGGAGGCGGAGCAGGGCAAAGTGCTGTTGCGCGGGCAGGCGCTGGCGGACTGGAAAGCCAAGCCGCTGGCACGCGAGCGCGCGGTCATGCCGCAGGAGCACGCGGTACGGTTCGCCTTCCGGGTGCACGAAGTGGTCGCGATGGGGCGCCTGCCGCATCCGCCGGATCCGGTCAAGGACGCCGCCTGCATCGCCGATGCGCTGGCGCGGGCGGACCTGCATGCCTTGATCGAACGCGAGGTGGAACATCTTTCTGGGGGCGAAGCGGCGCGCACGACATTTGCCCGCGTGCTGACCCAGGACACCCCGCTGCTGCTGCTGGACGAGCCCACTGCCGCGTTGGATCTTCGCCATCAGGAGCGCACGCTGCGCGCGGTCCGCGAGTTGGCCGATGCCGGTGCCTGCGTGATCGTGGTGCTGCATGACCTGAATCTGGCGGCGGCGTATGCCGACCGGATCGTGCTGTTGGAGCAGGGCCGCGTGGCGGCCGATGGTACGCCGACCGAGGTGCTCACCCGTGAGCATATCGAGCGGGTCTACCAGCAACCGGTGCTGGTGCTGCGTCACCCGCAGCGCGATGTCCCGCTGGTGGTGGTGACGGATCCCTAGCGCCGGGTATTTAGCCCGGCGCGTTGAAGGTGTGACGGAAGTTGGCCCATCGGCGACAGGAGCCGGCCCATCGGCCGGCCCCGTCGTTTTCCGATTACCAGCCGAACCTGGCGGTCGCCATCACGGTGCGGCCGCTGCCGTAGTAGCACGACGACACGCCGGTGCAGGTGGACACGAAACGCTTGTCCGCCAGGTTGCTGGCGTTGAGCGCCAGCTGCACCTGGGTGCCGCCGATCTGGCCCACGTCATAGCGGATCGCTGCGTCGAACAGGGTGTAGGACGGGATCCGGTAGAGGTTGGCGCTGTCGCCATAGCTCACGCCGTTGTAGCGCGCGCCAGCGGCCAGGCTCAGGCCCTGCAGGGCACCGGCCTGGAACGTGTAGTCCGCCCAGAACGACGCGCTGTAGTCGGGCACCATCGCCAGTTCCTTGCCTTTGTAGGGCGCCGAACGGGTCATCTCCGAGTCCATCCGCGAGGCCGCGCCGATCAGGCTGAAGCCCTCGATCGGGGTGATCCGGCCTTCCAGTTCGATGCCGCGCACGCGGCCCTCGTCGCCCTGGATCGAGCAGGTGGCGGTGCCGGTCGCGCCGCAGTTGCGGTGTGAGGCCACCGGATCATCCACGATCATGTTCTGCTGGCGCAGGTCGTAGACCGACAGCGTCACCAGACCATCCACCGACGCGGGCTGGTACTTCAGGCCGGCTTCCCACTGCGAGCCGGTCACCGGTTCAAATGCGGTCTGGGTGAAACTGTCCAACGGCGACTTGGTCGAGGGCTGGAACGATTCGGCGTAGCTCACATACGGGGTCAGCCCGTTCTCGAACACGTACAGCACGCCCGCGCGCCCGGTGAAGGCCTCGCTCTTGATCACGTTGCGCCCGCCCGGCGTGGAGATACCGGTGGCGATGTTGCGGTTGGCGCTGCTGCTGTCGTCCTTGGTCCAGTCGTAGCGGCCACCGAACGTCATTCGCCAGTTGCCGAGCGCCAGCTGGTCCTGCAGGTACACGCCGCTCTGCCGGTTGATGCCGGCGGTGGGGGTTTCCGTGCTCACCGTCGGGCGGTAGGTCGAATAGACCGGATTGAAGATGTCGATCGGGCGCGGGCTGGTCATGGCGCTGCGCACCCCTTCCCAATCCGCACGCTGCCAGTCCCAGCCGAGCAGCACGGTGTGATCCACCGCGCCGGTGCTGAAACGCGCCTGCAGGCGCGTATCGAACGTGTCGCCATCGGAGTCACCGGTGCCCATCACGCCGCGACGGTTCTGGGTGCGGCCATCGGCATTGAGTGCGCCGAAGGTGACTACGCTGCGGAACAGCGAATCGACATGCGTGCGGCGTGCGCTCTGGGTCAGCGTGAGGTGGTCGTTGAACTGATGCTCGAACATCCAGCCGGCGGTCCACAGCGTGCGGTCAAAGGTGTTCCAGTCCGGCTCACCGATGAAGGTGCTGTTCTTCATGTAGCCCGACGCCGTCGGATTGAGCGTGCCGGCGGCCGGCAGGAACTGGTAGGTCGAGCCGCCATCGTCCTTCTGGTACATGCCCAGCAGGGTAAGGCGGGTGCGCTCGGCGAGCTGCCAGGTGTAGCTGGGCGCGAGGAACCAGTGTTCCTGCTCAGTGCGCTTGATCTGGGTCTGGCCGTCACGATAGAGGCCGACCAGGCGGAACAGATGCGCATCGCCGGCCGTGCCTGCACCCACGTCGAAGGCCGCGCTGAACTGGCCATGGGCATCGACGCCCAGGCGCAGCTGCTTTACCTGATCCGGCATCGGCGTCTTGCTGACCTGGTTGACCATTCCGCCCGGTGCCACTTGGCCGTACATCACCGCAGACGGACCCTTGAGCACTTCAACGCGCTCCAGGTTCCAGCTGTCGAACATGCTGCGGTTCCACTGGCTGCCCTGCGGCGCGCGCATGCCATCCAGGGTCACGTTGTTGGACCAGCTGCCGGCATCGAAGCCGCGGATGCGGAAGTCGTCCACGCGGTTGTCGATGCCCGAGCTTTCCAGGCTGACACCGGCGACATAGCGCATCGCATCGTTGAGGGACTGCACGCCACGGGCATCCAGTTCGGCGCGCTCGATCACCGATACCGATTGCGAGGTTTCGGCCAGCGCGGTGCTGGTCTTGGTCGCGCCGCTGGTGCTGTTGGCAGCGCGATAGGCGTTGACGCGCACGGAATCGAGATCGGTCGCGGTCTGGGCGTGGGCGGCTGGAACAAAGGCGGCGGCCAGGCAGGCCAGGGCGAGCAGGTTGGGGCGCAACCGGCGCGGATTCAGGGGCAGCAAGCAGGGCATGGGCAACAACTCGACAACGCGGAGGAAGGGGCGCGGGCGCTGGCTCGACTGCCGTGGTCGGGCAGGACCAGTCTGGCGGGCGTCTCCAAAGGCGACGCATAGGGCGCCATTTTAAGGATTATGGCCACATACGCAATTGCGACACATTCGCATATTCGACGGATGGGTAGGTGGCTTTGTGTCGTTCATGGGGCTATGGCACCCCGGCGGCCTTCATTGTTGCATCCATGCATTCAATCAACCCTTGTGGCCAACCATCAGAGGTCTACAATGCCAGCTACAGCCCAGGTGACCCTCATGACTTCGATGCCGCTTCTGACGTTTTTTACCCTGACCCGCGTTTACGCGGCACGGGCGCGTCTGCCAATCGGAGTGCGAGGCTGCTGACCGGAACACCGGTCACCCTGGACCCCAAGCAGAGCGCCCACCGGGCGCTCTTTTCGTTTCCACGCTACAGAACTCGATGAAGGAGAACGTGCCATGCACCAGATCGCCGAGCCCCAAACCTGGCCGCACGCCCGTTAGCCAACGGCGGCGTGCGGCTCGTCGATGTTGGCAGCGAGACCCATCCCATGAACACCCATACCCAGACCCTTTCCCTCCGGCGCAACCTCGGCATCATTGCCCACATCGACGCCGGCAAGACCACGCTGACCGAGCGCCTGTTGTGGAAAACCGGCGAGATCCATCGCGTCGGTGAAGTTCACGACGGCGCGGCGACCACCGACTTCTCGGCGATTGAGCGTGAGCGCGGCATCACCATCGGTGCGGCCGCCGTGCAGGCGCATTGGGCGCCGCGCGACGAGCCCCTCCATCACCTCACCCTGATCGACACCCCGGGCCATATCGATTTCGCAATCGAAGTGGAGCGCTCCCTGCGCGTGCTGGATGGTGCGGTAGCGGTGTTCTCCGCAGTGGACGGCGTGCAGCCCCAGTCCGAATCGGTCTGGCGCCAGGCGCGTCGCCACGGGGTGCCACTGATCGCCTTCGTCAACAAAATGGACCGCACCGGTGCGTCCTTCGAACGCGTGCTCACGCAACTGCGCGAGAAGCTGCGCGCCACCCCGTGGGCGCTGGGCGTGCCGATCGGCATCGAAAGCCAGTTCAACGGCTGGGTGGACCTGGTCGACCGCAGCACCGTGCAGTGGGACGACAAGGGCACCGCGTTGCGCCATGCCTGGACGACCGACGAGGCTGCCCAGTGGCTGCCGCAGCGTGAGGCCCTGATCGAAGCTGTGGCAGATGCCGACGACGTGCTGGCGCAGGCGTGGCTGGAAGGCGAGGCGATCGACAACGCGCAGCTGCGCGCGGCGATCCGTCGCGGCACGTTGGCAGGTGCCGGCGTGCCGGTGCTGGCCGGTTCGGCGTTCAAGAGCAAGGGCGTGGAAACCCTGCTGGATGCCGTCGTCGATTATCTGCCCTCGCCATCGGATCGGCCGGCGGTGGTCGCCACCGAAAAGGGCAACGACGTGCTGTTGCCGCCGGATCCGGACGGCCCGCTTGCGGCGCTGCTGTTCAAGATCACGCACCAGAACCACGGTGCGCTGAGCTTCGTGCGGGTGTACTCGGGCACGCTGAAGGTGGGCGATGCGCTGGCCAGTTCGCAGCATGCGCAGGGACGACGCGTCAGCCGGCTGGTGCGGGTGCAGGCCGACCAGACCCACGACATCAAGCAGGCCGTGGCCGGTGACATCGTCGCGGTGCTGGGCTGGAAGGATGCGGTCAGCGGTGAAACGCTGAGTGCGCCCTCGCGCCCGCTGCTGCTCGATACGATTCAGGCACAGCATGCGGTGCTCGCATGGCGGTTGACCGCGGAAAAGGCGTCCGACCTGATCCGCATCAGCCAAGGTCTGGCCAGCCTGGCGCAGGAAGATCCGTCGTTCCGTGTCGAGACCGATGCGGACAGCGGTGAAACCCTGATCTGGGGCATGGGCGAGCTGCATCTGGAGGTGATGGTCGAGCGCCTGCGCACGGAGTGGGGCGTCAACATCCGCACCGGCGAGCCGCGCGTGGCCTATCAGGAAACGCCCAAGCGCGCCGTGCAGCGGGTGGAAGGCAAGGTCGCCAAGCAGACCGGCGGCCAGGGCCAGTTTGCCCAGGTGCTGATCGATGTGGCGCCGCGCGAGGATGGCGAGGTGACCTTCATCGACCGCACCGTGGGCGGTGCGATCCCGCGCGGGTTCGTCAATGCGGTGGAGAAGGGCGTTCGTGCCGCGCTGGGCGAAGGTCCGCTGGGGCATCCGGTGGTCGGTATCGAGGTGACGCTGGTCGACGGACAGACCCACGTCAAGGACTCCTCGGACATGGCCTTCCATCGCGCCGGCAGTGAAGCGGTGAAAGCGGCGCTGGCCCAGGCGGGCACGCAGCTGCTGGAGCCGGTGATGGAGATCGCCATCCACGCCCCGTCGGGCAACGTCGGCGATGTGGTCGGCGACCTCAACCGCCGCAGTGGGCGGGTGGCCTCGATCGAGGACCAGGACGGGCAGGCCGAAGTGCTGGGCTATGCACCGCTGGCCCGGCTGGGGGGCTACACCACCTCGTTGCGCTCGCTGACCCAGGGGCGCGCGTCCAGTGACATGCGCTTGAATGGGTATGAGGCGGCGCAGACGGCCTGAGTGGTTGAGCGACATGGGAGGGGAGCCGGGCAACCGGCTCCCTTTTTCCTGCCAGCGTTGGGAGTCTGCACAGACCGGCGCGCCCGGGCGAAGCTAGAATATCCAGCGCAGTGTCGCCGATGGCGTTGGCTGTCTGGCGACCGGATGACACCCTTGGAGCAGCATGATGAGTACCCCGCATTTCTATCCGATCGGCACCCCCGGCCAGCCTTGGGGCGACGCCGAGCGCGCACAGTGGCGCGCAGGCCAGCAGCGCCAGCGCAGTTATCACGACGATGTCGTGGCCGCGCTTGAGCGCCTGGGCGAGCGTTTCGATGTGGTGCAGTACGGCCAGCTGGACTACGCGCCGGACCACTACCCGCTGTTCGCGGTGGTCAGCCATGAGTGGGACCCGGCACTGCCGACCGCGCTGGTGACCGGTGGCGTACACGGCTACGAAACCAGCGGCGTGCATGGCGCGCTGCAGTTTCTGGATCAGCATGCCGAGGCCTATGCCGGCCGCATCAATCTGATCGTTGCGCCGTGCGTCAGCCCATGGGGCTATGAGCGCATCCAGCGCTGGAATCCGGATGCAATCGATCCCAACCGCAGCTTCCGTGGTGAAGGCCTGATCGAAGAAGCGGCCTCGCTGATGCGCTGGATGGCGGCACGTGGGGACAGCCTCCTGGTCCACCTGGACCTGCATGAAACCACCGACAGCGATCTGCATGAGTTCGATCCGGCGCGCTGCGCCCGCGATGGCATCGCCCTGGTGCCGGACATCATTCCCGATGGCTTCTACGTGATCGGCAACAGCGAAGATCCGCAGCCGGCGTTCCAGCAGGCGTTGATCGCCGCAGTGGAGAAGATCACGCACATCGCCCCGGCCGATGCCAAGGGCGAGCTGATCGGCATGCCGCTGCAGTCGCCGGGTGTGGTCTGGGGTGAATCGCGCTCCATCGGCGCGTGTGCCGGTTTCACCGATGCGCTGTACGCCACCACCACCGAGGTGTACCCGGACAGCCCGCGGACCTCGCCGCAGGAATGCAACGATGCGCAGGTCGCGGCGGTCTGCGCCGGCCTGGAGTTCGCCTTGGCGCATCCGCGGGGCTGATCGCCCGCCTCCGGGGCTGCCGGGGTTGGGGCTCCGCCGTATTCACGCGCCCGGGCCAACGCCCCGGGCGCGCTGGCGCCGTGGCGCCCGTGCGCTATCATCGGCCGTCACGGAGGAGGCGCGTCCGGCCGGGGAGGCTGGGGGCGGCGGAGCGGGGATCATGGGCGGAGATGTCACACAGTGGCTGCACCGTTGGCGCCGTGGGGATCCACAGGCGCAGGCGCATCTGTTCAATCTGATCTATCCCGCGCTGCGGGAGATGGCGGCGGCCCGTATCGGCCAGCACCGTGATGACGTGACCCTGCGGCCGACGTCGTTGATGCATGAAGCGCTGTTGCGGGTGATGGGCGCGGAGGTCGACTTCGTGGATCGCGCGCACTTCTTCGCGCTGGCGGCGTTGAAAATGCGCGCGGTACTGGTGGATTTCGCGCGCAGCGGGGCGGCTGCCAAGCGGGGGGCGGGGGCGTGGAACCTGACCTTGTCGCATGCGGACCGCGACCTGCCGTATGCAACGGCCTGCGACTTCGAGGTGCTGGCGCTGCACCAGGCATTGAATCAGTTGGCCGGGCACGACGAACGCGCCGCACGCGCGGTGGAATACATGTATTTCGGTGGGATGGACCGCCAGGAAATCGCGGTCGTGCTGGAGGTCTCAGTCCCCACGGTCGACCGCGATCTGCGCTTTGCGAAGGCGTGGCTCAATCAGCGTCTGGCGTGAGCCGGGCTGTTTTCGTAACAGGGGGAAGGGGCAATGACGGATGACCGCTGGCAGCAGCTGCGCACGATGTTCGATGCGGCGTGCGAACTGCCGCCGACGCAGTGGCGCACCGAATTGGGCCGCATGACCAATGACCCGACCCTGCTGGACGAGGTGATCGAGTTGTTGGAGGCGCAGACCCTGGCGCTGGACAGTGCGCAGCGCCCCCTGCGCGAGCTGATCGCCCAGCTCGCCGAGCCGGAGCTCCAGGTTGGCGAGCGGATCGGTCCTTGGCGGCTCACCCGGCGCGTCGCCAGTGGCGGCATGGGGGCGGTGTTCCTGGCCGAGCGTGCCGATGAAACCTACCAGCAACGCGTGGCGATCAAACTGCTGCGCGGCCTGGCGAGTACCGAGATCAGCCAGCGCCTGGCCGCCGAGCGGCAGATGCTGGCCGGGCTGGAACATCCCAACATCGCCCGCTTGTACGACGGCGGCAGCACCGCCTCCGGCCAGCCGTATCTGGTGATGGAATACGTGGATGGCGAGCCACTGGACCGCGCTTGCCGCGACCGCCAGCTTGATCTTCCCCAGCGCCTGCAGTTGTTCGTGCGGATCTGCCGGACGGTGCAGGCCGCGCATGCGCGCCTGGTCGTGCACTGCGATCTCAAGCCCAGCAATGTGCTGGTCCGTGCGGACAATGAGCCGGTGCTGCTCGACTTCGGCATCGCACGCTGGCTGGACGGCGCCGCCGAGTCCAGTGCCGAGCGCTTCTACACGCCCGTCTACGCCAGCCCCGAGCTGATTGCCGGCGAGCCGGTGGGGGTCACCACCGACGTGTACAGCCTCGGCGTGATCCTGCTTGAGATGGTGGGTGATCGCCGGCTTGAAGGCCAGTCGGCGGGTGCCGCGGTTCCGTTGGCCAGTGCCTGGGCGTTGCCCACGTGCCCGTGGCGCAAGCAGCTGGAGGGAGATCTGGACGCGATCGCCGCCAAGGCCTGTGCGCGTGACCCGGCGCAGCGCTATGGCTCGGTGGAGGCACTGGCCGATGACATCGAGCGCTTGCGCAGGCATCACCCGGTGCGTGCGCGCCATGGCGGTGCCGGCTATCGGGTGCAGCGTTGGCTGCGGCGGCACTGGCAGGCGGCAGGCGTGGCGCTCGCGGTGGCGGTGATGGCCAGCGGCTTCGTCTGGCGTTTGAGCGAAACCAGTGCGCGCGCCCAGGAAGAAGCGGCCATCGCCGAGCAGGTCAGCGAATTCCTGGTCGCTGCTTTCGATGCGGCCGATCCACGCGAGCGTACTGCGCGCGGCACCGAGGACGTCAGCGCACGTGCGGTGCTGGATGCCAGCGCGGCGCAGGTCGATGCGGAGCTGGCGGATTCGCCAGCGCTGCGGGCACGCCTGCAGAGCGTGCTCGGTCGGGCGTATCAGAACATCGGCCTGCCGAAGCAGGCCGAGACCCTGCTGCGCACCGCGGCCGAAGGCCTTGCCTCACCGGCGGTCGATCGCGCCAGGCTGGCAGCGCAGACGTACAGCGACCTGTCGGTGGAGATGAGCAACGGCCAGCGCGGTGAGGAAGGCTTGAAGTACGCGGAGCGGGCGATGCAGTTGCTGGATCGCGAGGATGACCCGCGGACCCGCGCGCACGTCCTCAATTCGCTGGGCCTGGCGTACAGCCAGCTGGAGCGGTATCCGGAGAGCGAGGCTGCGTTCCGGCAGTCCTTGGCGCTGCGCGGGAACGTCCGTGAGCCGGGCACGGAAGGGGGCACCGCGACAGTGATGCAGAACATGGGGCTGATGTACCGCAATCGTGGCGATCTGGCCCGTTCCGAGCAGCTGCTTCGCGAGTCGTTGGAGCTCAAGCGTCGCCGCAGCACGACCAGTGCCGATTACCAGCATGGGCTGCACGCATTGGCCATTACTCTGCAGGAAAGCGGCAAGCCGAACGAGGCCGCACCACTGCTGCTGCAGTCGCGTGACCTCAGTCTGCGGCTGTATGGCAAGGACAGTTCACGCACGGCCTTGGCGTACTGCGAGCTGGCATTGCTGCACATGGACCTGGGCCGCTACACCGAGAGTGCGGACGGCTTCGATACGTGCCTGCGGATCAGCGCTCTCACCAGTGGCGAAGACAGCATCGACCATGCGATCAACCTCAACAACTACGCCAATCTGGAAGAAGCCCGTGGCGACATGGCCAAGGCGGAGCAGCTGTACCGGCGCTCGCTGGCCATCCGCCGCCAGGTGCTGGGGCCGGACAAGCCGTCGAGCCTGCGGGCGGAGATGAATCTGGCGCGTCTGCTGATGCGCAGTGGTCGCGCCAGCCAGGCGGGCCCGCTGATCCAACGCGTGCTGCCGATCTGGGAACGGATCAGCCCCGCCGATGCGCCGGACCTGCGCATTTCTCGCCTGGGTGAGATCGAGTGGATGATCCAGCGTGGACAACCGGTACTGGCGGAGCAGGCGCTGGTCGCGATGGCGCCGATCGTGCCGTCGATGTCGCCGCCGCTGCAGCTGCGCTATCAGCAGATGCAGGCCGAAGCGGCGTTGCGTGCAGGGGAGGCCGCCTTGGCGGCGACCCGTTGGCGCGCGGTGCTGGACGGCAACGAGGCGTTGTTCGGTGCGGATGCGCCGTCCGTGGCGCGCTATCGCGTACCGCTGGCCGAGGCACTGCAGGCCAGCGGCGAGCGCGATGCAGCGCGCCGCCAGGTCGCGCAGGCCAAGCCCTTGCTGGAGGCGGAGCTGGTACCCGGTGCGCCGTATCTGCAACGGCTGCACGCGCTGGAGGAACGGCTCAAAGGGTAGCTGAGCTGCCGTATCAGCTTTTCAGCCACCGCTCGCAGCCTGCGCTTCTGTCGGTTGAGCTGGCGGCCTTCGCGCAGGTTTCGGTCATCCGTGCCTGCAGCCGGGTCAGGCTCTCGGCGCCGTGATGCGCGCGGCTCCAGGCCTGCAGCGTGGTGCCCAGCCGCTCAAAACGCTGACGGGTGCGCTGGTGATAGCCGGCCGGCTGTGCGGCCAGATCGGCGATCACCTCGCCGGTGGCCTGTTCGATCGCGGGTGCGTCGTCCGGGCTCAGGCGCACCAGGCCCTCGACATAGAGCACGCCCCACTGCACGCGCGTGGCCGGCCCCTGCGCACCCTGGTAGGCCTTGTGCAGCCAGGAGATGGCGGAGGCCTTATCGCCTCGTTCTTCGGCAAGTTCCGCCAGTTCGGGCATGTAGTAGTAAGGCGTCTGGCTGCGGTCGAGTTCGGCCAACAGCAGCTTCTCGGCAGCTGCGTCGTCCTTGATCTGACGCAGCACGTACACGGCCGTACTGATCGTGGCCTGCCGCTCGTGCGGCGTGGTCGCGGCGGCATCGGCGGCAGCCACGCGCTGCTGTGCCTTTGCCTTCAGCGTGGGTGGGATGTCCTGGTCGGGATGCTGCTGGCGCTGCAGGGCGAGTTCGGTGATCACCGTGCCCAGCCGTGCGTCGGGCTTGTCGCCGAGTGCCTGGTCGGCCGCATCCAGCGCCTGGAGCAGTTGCGTTCCCAGCTGCTGCGCCTGCTCCGGCGTGGCGCTGGCCAGCTTCACCAGTGCAGGGCCCTGGTAGCCCAGCAGGTCACGGTTGGCCCGCACTTCCGCGGGCGCCACCAGGACCGCTTCCAGCAGGGCCCGCGTACTGTCGCGCAGGGTGGCGTCTGGCGCGGCGTCCGGCTTGCCTGCACCGAGCGCCAGCAGCGCGAACCGCCGCTGCAGCGCGGGCTCGGGCGCGGCCTTGGCAAGCTGTTGCAACAGCGAGGCCGCATCGCGCTCTCCAGCCAGGCGGTTGGCATCCACTTCCCAGCCGTAATCGCCGAGCACGCGCCAATCGTCGGCACTGACCTCGTGCGGCGCGCTCAACGCATGCTGCAGCACCTCGCTCACCGCGGTGCGTCGGCTGGCGGCCAGCGTGAGGGCGCGGGTCAGCGCTTCACTGTCGTTGCCGCCGGCCAGGCGGGTGAGCTCGTTGCGCTGCGGATCGAGCACGATCAGCGTGGGGTAGCCTCGTACGCCGAAACGCTCGCCCCAGGCCTGCGCCCCTTCTTCGTCGCCATCCAGGTAGACCGGCACGTACTGGCGGGTCAGCGCGATGAAGGCCGGATCCTTGAACAGCGTGGCCTTGAGCTGGTTGCAGGGCGGGCACCACACCGCGCCCCAGTACAGCAGCACCGGCTTGCCGCTGTCGCGCGCCTCGGCGAAGGCATCGTCGACGTCGCCATGGCGCCAGGCGATCTCTGCAGGTGCCGGCTCGGTAGCCGTGGGCACCGCAGCGTCAGCGGGAGAGGGGGCCGGCGTGCAGGCCGGCAGCAGGGCAACCACGCCCAGCAGACCAAGGGACAGAGCAAGGCGCATCGAGACATCCAGGCAGTTGGAAAGGGCAGCAGACAGGCTCGATTGTAGGAAGCCGCGCGGCCGCGGGTGAGCTGACACTGATGCAGATTGCTCATGACGGCAGACCCTGCAGTGATGAGTCATGCACCGCACGCCTGCGCCCGGTACGCGTAACCAAGCAGAACCCGCCTGCGCGGTGACCCGTGTCATGGTTTCGTCACTGTCGATATCGCCATCGGCAAACACCACATAACGCCTGTGCATTTCTGCATTGGGGCGCGAGCGGGGTTAATGAATGTGCGATGTCCATTCCGCCCCGAGGCGGTCACAGACATGGCTTCCCCCACTACCCGTACGACCTTCGATGACGACAGCTCGTTCTTCCCTGCGCCCGCGATTGCTGGCGTTGGCGGTGTTGCTTGCCACCGCCTCCCCGACCCTGCATGCACAGTCCACCACCGGTGCGATCGCCGGCCAGGCGCCGCCATCGGCGCAGCGTATTTTCGTTCGCAGCGATACCGGCCTCACCCGCGAAGTGACCGTCGATGCGCGCGGTCGCTATACAATCGGCCAGCTTCCGCTGGGCCGGTATTCGGTCGAGGCGCGCGACGCCGACGGCAAGGTGCTGCAGACCCGCCAGGACGTCGCACTGACGGTTGGTACCAGTACCGAAGTATCGTTCGGCGATGTCACCCGCCTGGACGGCATCCAGGTCAGCGCGGACCGTGCCGCCGCCGCGATCGATGTGAGCAGCGTGGATTCGCGTACGGTCATCACCGCAGAGCAACTGCAGCGGCTGCCGCTGGGCCGTTCGGCCGAGGCCATCGCCCAGCTCGCGCCCGGCGTGATCGGCAACAGCGGCAACGGCACCTACGCCGGCCCAACCGGCGCCCAGCTGGTGAGCTTTGGCGGTTCATCCGCAGCGGAGAACGCCTACTACATCAACGGTTTCAACAGCACCGATCCGCTGCGCGGCTTGGGCGGGCTGACCTTGCCGTACGGAAGCATCGACCAGCAGGAGATCTACACCGGTGGCTACAGCGCCAAGTACGGCCGCTCCGATGGTGGCGTGATCAATGCGGTCGGCAAGCGCGGAACGAATCAGTGGCACTTCGGCGGCCAGGCCACCTGGGAGCCGGCATCCACACGCGCGGACAAGGACGACGTGCGTTACCCCGGCGATGGCGCACTGTATGCGCCGGAGAGCAAGGACCGCGAATGGGTCAGCACGCAGAGCATCTATGCCGGCGGCCCGTTGATCGAAGACCGGCTGTTCTTCTTCGGCTCCTACGAGCTGGAGCGCCGTGAAGGCACGGATGTCAAGAACGTGGAGGCGACGAATTCCTATTCCCGCTACGAGTACGAGCGCCCCCGCTGGTACGCCAAGGTGGATTGGAACATCACCGACAATCACCTGCTGGAGCTGACCGGCGCCTCCAGCCGCAACGTATACCGTGGCGACATCTTCGCCTACGACTACGACACGCTCACCCGTGGCGCCCAACGTGGCAACGAAGACACCACCAAGACCGGTGGCGACCTGTGGACGGCCAAGTACACCGGCTACCTGACGGACCGGCTCACCGTCAGCGCGCAATACGGCGAAATGCGCACGGATGACTACATCGGCAACCCTGCCTACGACGGCAGCCTGACCTACCTCAACAGCCCCAACCTGCAGAATCCAGCGCTGACCGGTGGCACGCCGATCACCAACGCGCAGACCACGTCGCTGCTGGTCAATCCGGATCGCGGCAACCGCAGCAACAACCTGCGCCTGGATGCGAACTACGTGTGGGGCGACCACAGCATCACACTCGGCATCGACAACCAGAACGCCCGCGCGTTGAACCGCGGTTCGGTCGCCTCGGCCGATGGCTACTACTGGATCTACGGGCAGTCCAACCCGAACGTGCCGATCAATACCGGCCTGGGCGTGCCCGCGACCGGTGGCATCCGCAATGGCGAGGACGGCTATTACGTACGCCAGTATGTCTACAGCGCGCTGGCCTCGGTACGGGCCTCGCAGCGGGCGCAGTACATTGAAGACAACTGGCAGGTCACCGACCGGCTGCTGCTCAATCTTGGCCTGCGCCTGGACCAGTTCACGAATTTCAACCGCGATGGCGACGCGTACATCAAACAGACCAGCGGGCAGTGGGCGCCACGCCTGGGCTTCAGCTGGGATGTCGACGGTGACGGCCGCTTCAAGGTGTTCGGCAACGTGGGGCGCTATTACCTGGCGTTGCCGCTGAACCCGGCGTTCAACGCCGCTGGCGCGACGCTGGCCACCTCGACCTACTACACCTACGGCGGCATCGACAGCAACGGCTATCCGACAGACCTCACCCGGTTTTCCGATCCTGTTTCGGCCAACAACAACTATGGCCTGCTGCCGGATGCGAAGACCGTGGCCACCTCCGGCATCGAGCCGTCCTACCAGGATGAGTTCATCCTCGGCTTCAGCAAGGCGCTCGGCCAGGACTGGGTGTACGGGGCCAAAGCGACCTACCGCGTGCTGCGCAGCGGCGTGGACGACTACTGCGATATCGATGCGGTGCTCGGCAAGGCCAGCAGCCTGGGCTACAACGTGACCAAGGACAGCAACCCGGTCAGCTGCTGGCTGATCAATCCCGGCCGCGCCAACACCTTCAACCTGGTCGATACCGGCGGCAATTACGTGACGGTTCCGCTGAGCAACGCGGAAATGGGCTTTCCGCAGTTCAAGCGCAACTACTACGCGGTGAACCTCTCGCTGGAACATCCGTTCGATGGCCGCTGGTATGTCCGCGGCGACTACACCTGGTCACGCAGTTACGGGACCACTGAAGGCCAGTTGCTCTCGGGGATCGGCCAGACGGCGGTGTCCACCACCCAGGCGTGGGACTACGCCCAGCTGATGGAGCACACCAACGGGCCACAGAGCAACGACCATACCCACCAGTTCAAGCTGCACGGCTATTACCAGCTCACCCCGGAATGGTTGGTGTCGGCCAACCTGAAGGTACTCTCGGGTTCGCCATTCAGTGCGCTGGGCTCGTACGGGCCGGACTTCGAAGACCCATCCGGCTACGGCATCGCGTATCACTTCTACAACGGCCAGCCGGCGCCTCCCGGGAGCCAGGGGCGCCTACCGTGGCTGAAGCAGCTTGACCTGGGGGTGTCCTACCGCCCGGCAGTGGCCGATGGTCGGCTGGGCTTCAACCTGGACGTGTTCAATGTGTTCAACAGCCAGGTGGCGCTGTGGAAATCGCCCTACGCCGAGCTGGATCCGGGACAGCCGGATCCGCTGTATGGCGCGGCAACCGTGCGTCAGGCGCCCCGTTCGCTGCGGGTCAGCGTGAGTTACGACTACTGAGGGGAAGGGCCAGGCGAGGTGGGGAGGGAGCCCCTGCCCGCCGGCAGCCGCACCAACGCGGACGCCCCAGGGTGTGGCACGTCGTTCACGGATCCCGAGGCAGTCTGGGCCCATTCTCAGAGGAGCCTCTCATGCAGACGCAGATCCGAAACAAGGCAGGGTGGATGGCGGCCGGTTTGACGGCGCTGCTGTGTGCCTGCTCGCCGCAGGGCGAGGGCGGTGCCGCACCCGTGGCGCTGCCGAGCGGCGCCGATCCGGGCGCGGCGAAGGCCGCCGATCCAGTGCCCGCCGCGGCAGCCGCCGAGCGGCCGTCACCAGTTTATGAGGAAGCGAAGCCGGGCATTGCGGTGGGCCCTGTGGCTGGAGTGCGGGTTGCGCTCGATTTCCAGCGTGACTACCTGGCCTCGCCCAGTTGGAAGCTGTTTGCACCGCCGGACAGCAAGGGGACGCCGCTGGTGGCGCTGGTGCTGGAGGGATCGGATCGGGTCACGGCCGGCGAGCTGCGGATCGGCCGCAGTGCTGAAGCAATGCAGATCACGTCCTGCCTGGAACCACCGGCCGAAGCAACGGGCCCTGCGGCACCGGCCACGGTCGATATCGGCGGCGTGCCGTTCACCCACTTCACCGTCGGTGATGCGGCCATGAGCCACTACGTCAACGCCGAGAGCTACCGCGCGGTACACGACGGTGCCTGCTATGCGATCGATCTGGTGGTGGCCGGTACGCGGCCGGAGGTTTACGACCCGCCGCGCACGCCACCCTTCAGCCAGCAGGAGGCGGCCGCCCGCCTGGCCGAGGCGCTCAAGGCGGTGTAATGGACGCGCTGACCCAGTTCAACCCAGACGTGACGGGAAGGCGAGCGTGACCTGGGCACCGCCCAGCGCTGACCGGCCGATACTGAGCGTGGCGCGATGCCGTTCGGCGATCTCGGCCACGATCGCCAGGCCCAGCCCGCAGCCATCACCGCTGGCGTCCCCACGCCAGAAACGTTCCGTGACGTGGCTGCGCAACAACGGATCGATCCCGGGGCCATCGTCGTTGACGCTCAGGCGGGTTTCGCCGCGAGCGGTTTCGACGCTGACCGTGATCACCCCTTCCAGCGCGCCGTAACGCAGGGCGTTGTCGACCAGGTTGCTGATCGTCTCGCGCAGCAGCTGTGGCTCGCCCCTCACCATTACGCCGGCATCGGGGCCCTCGTAGCCAAGGTCGACACCGGCGACCACGGCGCGGTCCATCATCCGTTCCAGTTCATCGCGGGCGAGCACGGCCAGATCCACCGGGCGCATCGCCAGCATCGCGCCGGCGCTGTCTTCGGAGCGGCTCAGGATCAGCAACTGATGGGTGAGATGGCGTAGTCGGGTCAGCCCACGCAACAGACCGGCCAGCGCATCGCGCTGTGCTGCGCGATCCTGTTCACGCAGCGCGCTTTCCAGCTCGATCTGGAGGCCGGCCAGCGGAGTGCGCAGCTGATGCGCTGCGTTGCTGATGAAGCGCTGCTGTGCGTCCTGCATCGCCGAGAGCCGGTGTACCAGCTGATTGAAGGCATCCACCGCCGGCCACAGCTCGCGCGGCGCGGCCTCCCGTGGATCCAGTGGCGCTAACGCATCCAGCGGCGCACTGGCCAACCGCCGTGCCGCACCGTTGGTATGGCGCGCCGCCGCCCCGGTGCCGGACCACGCCAGCCAGGCCGCCAGCAGCAGGATCGTGCCCTGCAACGGGATGCTCGCCAGCAGCAGGCGATGCTCCAGGCGCAGCCGCTTGGTGCGGGTCTCGGCCACGCGGATCAGGATCGGGGCGGCAGCGCCGGGGGGTGTCATCGCGACCTGCACAACGCGCACCTCCTGCCCATCGATCACGGCATCGTAGTAAGTGCGGGCCGGGCTGTCGTCGGCGCCTTCGGCCTGCAGCGCCGTGCCGCCAGGCAGGACGGCTGCACCATACAGGCGCGTGCCATCGGCACGGGTTACCTCGCCGTAGATCCGGTCCACGGTGTCCCAGGTGAACATGCGCGAGACGGCGGGGGAGATCTCCATGTGGACGGCGTCGCCGCGGACCTCGGTCAGCTGCGCCAGCGACATGGCCGAGTCCAGTAACCAGCGGTCGTAAACCTGCTCGGCGTAGTGCCTGGCCAATACGAACGAGCCCACGGCACTGGCCAGCAGCAACACCAGCAGCGGCAGCCACAGCCGCCGCAGCAGCACGCCACGCAGGCTGTACGGGGCCTCAGTCATCGCTGGCTTCCAGCCGGTAGCCCAGGCCACGCAGCATGCGGATGCCCACTTTTGCATCGGCCGCCTGCAGCTTGCGGCGCAGCCGGCTGATGTGGACCTCGATCACCGACAGGCTGGCCTCGTGATCCCAGCTGTAGACCGCATCGAACAAACGTTGCTTGGCCACGATCCGGCCCGGTTGCTGCAGCAGGATCTCCATGAGCGCCAGTTCGCGTGCGGTGAGCTCCAGCGGCTGATCACGAACGCGCAGTTCACGGGTGCCGGTATCCAGGCGCAGCGCACCGAGCTGCCGCAGCGCAGGAGCGGTGGATTGGCGGCGCGCGAGGGCGCGGAGTCGCGCTTCCAGTTCCCCGAGCGCGAAGGGCTTGGCCAGGTAGTCATCGCCGCCACTGTCCAGACCGCGGATGCGGTCCTCCACGCCGTCGCGTGCGGTGAGAATCAGCACCGGCACGCTGAAGCCGTCCTGCCTCAGGCGCGCCAGCAGCTCCAGACCATCGATGTCCGGCAGGGAAAGATCCAGCACGACCAGGTCGTAGCTGACGCTCGCCAGCGCCGACGGCGCGGCCAGGCCACGGGCAAGATGATCGCAGGCATGACCGGCGCGGGTAAGCGCGCGCACCAGGCCATCGGCCAGTGCGGCATCGTCTTCAATCAGCAGAATGCGCATTGCAAGGTTGACGCAAGGTTCGGGAAAGTTTGACGAAAGCGCTGCACCTTACCGTGTCGGCAATGAATACCACCACCCGATGTGCCGCGCTGATCGCGGCATTGCTGATCGCACCTGCCACCGCCTCGGCATTGACCCTGGCCGAGGCGGAACGTGCCATGGCGCAGCACAATCCCGATCTGCTGGCCGCTGCCATCGAACTGCGCGGCACGCAGGGCGATGCATTGAGCGCCGCGCGTCGGCCCAGCCCCGAGCTGAGTGTGGGCACCTCCAAGATCAGCCGTCAGGAGGGGATCGGCCCAGGCCGTTGGAAGGACAAACGCGTGGATTCCACGCTCGGCCTGGGGTGGACATGGGAGCGCGGCGGCAAGCGGGGCTGGCGCATGCGCCAGGCCGACGCCCTGGTCGACGCCGCCAACCTGAGCCTGCTCGATGGCCGCCGCCAGCAACAGGTGGCACTGCACGAGGCGTACTTCGGATTGAAGGCCGCGCAGGAGCTGACCCGCATTGCGGACGAGGATCGTCGCGCATCGGCCGAGAGCCTTGCCGCAGCGGACCGTCAGGTGGCGACCGGGGCCATGGCGCCGATCGAGCGCTCACGGCTGGCAGTGGATGATCTCAAGGTGGCCGACGCTGCCCGGGAGGCGGAACTGGGGCTGCGTGAGGCACGGCATGTCCTTGCGTTGCTGCTGGGCAGCGATTCGAACGAGGCATTGCGCGCCGACGACGACTGGCCGCACCCGGCGTCGACGGCACCCGCCGAGCCCACCACGCTCGAAGGCCGTGTCGACCTGCGCGCCGCCGAGGCGCGGGTGATCGCCGCCGATGCCGCACGTGCATTGGCGCGCAGTGAGCGTCGGCGCGATGTGCAGTTCGGCATCGAGGCCGAGCGCGAGCCGGCCGACATTGGCGGGGTGACATGGGGCGTGTCGATGAGCGTGCCGTTGGGGGGCGCCAGGCGCTGGCGCGGCGACCAGCAGCGGGCGGAGGCCGACTACGACGCCGCCGTGCTGGAGCGGCAGCAGCTGGACCGCGCGGCCACCGCGGAGCTGGACCAGTTGCAGCACGCGCTGGTGGCCGCTGCACAGCGCCGCGCCGAGTACGAACAGCTGCACGGGCCGGCCGCACGGCGGAGCCTGGACGGCTTGGAACTGGCCTATCGCCGCGGCGCGGCCACGTTGACCGACCTGCTGGATGCGCGGCGCAGCTGGCGCGAATTCGAAGCCGATCTGATCGATGCGCGTCTGGCGCATGCCTCCGCCTTGGCGCGCTGGAACGCCGCCATCACTGTTTCCGAAGGACGTACCCCATGATGCATTCGCGCACCGCCGCCCCGGCCCGGCTGCTTTCCCTGATCGTCGTCGCACTGCTGGCAGGTGGCTGCTCGCGCGATGCGGCGCCTGCCGCAACGCCGGCGCCCACTGTGGAAGGCGGAACGATCCGCTTCGTTGCAGACAGCCCGCAGCTGAAGGTGCTGCGCAGCGAAGCCGTGAGCGACGGTTCTGCAACGGTGCTGCAACTGCCGGCGCGCATCACCTGGGATGACACGCGCTCCAGCCTGCTCCGCTCGCCGTTGCCGGGGCAGATCGCCCGTATCGACGCGGCCCCCGGCGAGAAGATCAAGGCCGGGCAGGTGCTTGCGTGGGTGACGTCGCCCGAGTTCGGGCAGGTGCAGGCCGAGGGCGCACGGGGGGCAGCCGAACTGCGCCAGGCGCGCAACGAGCTGGCCCGCGTCCGCGAACTGCATGAGGCCGGCGTTGCGTCGGGCCGTGAGCTTGGCGAAGCCGAGTCCGCGCTGGCGACCAGCGAAGCCGAGCACGCCCGCCTGCAGGCCCTGACCCGTGGCTTCGGCAGCAGCCGCGGTATCGACCAGCGCATGCCGCTGCGCTCACCGATCAACGGCATTCTGGTCGAGCGCCGGATGAGCCCGGGGATGAGCGTGTCGCCGGATGCCGAACTGCCGCTGGCGGTGGTGAGCGACCCGGACCGGCTGTGGTTGATCGTCGATGTGCCCGAAGCGCTGGCCGTGCGCCTCAAACCGGGCATGGCGGTGCGCGTGGCGCCGGGTCAAGGCGAGCCGGCGCAGGCTGTGCTGGGCCATGTCGATGACTACATCGATACCGAGCGCCACGTGGTGCAGGCGCGGGCCGAGCTGGACAATCGTGAGCGCCGGTTCAAGGCGGGGCAATACGTGCGCGCCGCGATCACGGTGCCGATGGACGGGGGCGTCTCGCTGCCCGAGGGCGCGGTGCTGCTCCTCGGGCGCGAGCAGGTGGTGTTCGTGGACGAGGGCAAGGGCCGGTTCGCGCGTCGTACCGTGCAGGCCGAGGAGCTGGGTCAAGGTCGCCTGTGGGTAGGGGAGGGGCTGGCCGCCGGGGCGCGCGTGGTGGTCGACGGCGGATTGCTGCTGCAGCAGGTGCTCGACCAGAACGTTGGCAGCGCTGACGCACCCACCGGCAGTGCCGCGGCAGCCAAGGCCGCCCCATGATCGATCGTCTCATTGCGTACTGCCTGCGCCAGCCGCTGATGGTGATGCTGGCGCTGCTGATCTTCATCGGCGCCTCGTTTGCCGCCTTCCGCGAGCTCCCGGTGGAGGCGTTCCCGGACGTCTCCGATACCCAGGTCACGGTGGTGACCCTGCATCCGGGGCGTGCGGCCGAGGAGGTGGAGCGCGAGGTCACCATGCCACTGGAAGTGGCGCTGTCAGGCATTCCGCACTCCGTGCGGGTGTTCTCGCACACACAGTTCGGGCTGTCGATGATCATCCTGACCTTCGACGACGGCGCGGATGACTACTTCGCGCGCGCCCAGGTGATGGAGCGCCTGCAGGGCGTGGCGTTGCCCGAGGGCGTGCAGCCGGAGATGGAGGCGATGAGCTCGGCGGTGGGGGAGATCTACCGCTACGTCCTGCACGCGCCGCACATGAGCTCGACCGAACTGCGCACCGTGCAGGAATGGGTGATGGAACGGCGCCTGCGCACGGTGCCCGGTGTGGCCGACGTGGTCAGTTTTGGTGGCTTCGCACGCACGTTCCAGGTCGAACCGGACCTGGGCAAGCTGCGCGACCGCGGGATCACCCTGGAGGAATTCGCCGAGGCGCTGGAGCGCGGGAGTGCCAATGCCGGCGGCGGCTATGTGGAGCGCGGCCAGCAGCAGTACCTGATCCGCGGCGTCGGGCTGATGCGCTCGCCGGCCGATATCGGCACCGTGGTCGTGGGGGAGCGACAGGGCACGCCGGTGCTGGTTCGCGACCTGGCCCGCATCGTCGACACCGGCCTGCCGCGGCAGGGCCTGGTGGGCCAGGACGACAACGATGACGCCGTGTTCGGCATGGTCCTGATGCGCAAGGGCGAGAACCCCTCCCTCGTGCTGGATGCCCTGCATGAGCGCGTGGCCGAGATCGAGGCCAACCACCTGCCCGAAGGCGTCACGCTGGAACCGTTCTACGATCGCTCCTGGCTGGTCTCGACCACGCTGAAGACCGTGTTCCGCAACCTGGTGGAAGGCGCGGTGCTGGTGTTCCTGGTGCTGTGGCTGTTCCTCTACAACGCACGGGCCGCCCTGATCGTGGCGGCGATGATGCCGCTGGCGCTGCTGTCCACCTTCCTCGGCCTGCACCTGTGGGGCGTGCCGGCCAATCTGCTCTCGCTGGGCGCGATGGACTTCGGCATCATCATCGATGGTGCGGTGATCGTGACCGAGCACATCGTCTCGCGGATGTCGAAGATGCCCGCCGGCAGTACCCGGCGCGAGCGCATGGCGACCGTGCTGTCGGCGGCCTCGGAAGTCGGGCGGCCTACGTTCTTCTCGATGCTGATCATCATCGCCGCGCACATTCCGATCTTTACCCTGCAGCGTCAGGAAGGCCGGATGTTCGCACCGATGGCCTATTCGGTGACGTCGGCCTTGATCGGCGCGTTGATCCTGGCGCTGACCGTGGTGCCGCTGCTGTGCTTCTGGTGGCTGCGCCGCGAGCGGCTCAATGGCGAGAACCCGGTGATGAACCGGCTGGTCGGCTGGTACCGGCCGTGGCTGGAGGGCGCGATGGCGCGCCCCAGGGCGGTCGTGCTGGCCGCGGTGGCCATGCTGGTGGTGACACTGGCACTGGGCACGCGGCTCGGTTCGGAGTTCCTGCCTGAGCTGGATGAAGGCTCGATCTGGCTGACCGCCACGCTGGACCCCAGTACCAGCCTGGCCGAGGCGCAGGCGCAGTCCCGGCGCATCCGCGACCTGGTGCGCACGCTCCCCGAGGTCTCCACCGTGGTGGCCAAGCTCGGCCGCCCGGAGGATGGTTCCGATGCCAAGGGCGCCAACCAGATCGAAGCGCTGGTGGCGCTCAAACCCGAGTCCGAGTGGAGCCGGAAGATCGACAAGCGCCAGCTGGTCGCGCAGATGCAGCGCATCCTGGAGGAGCGCATTCCCGGGCCCGAATTCTCGATCTCGCAACCGGTGCGCGACAACATCCTGGAGAGCATTTCGCAGATCAAGGGCCAGGTGGTGATCAAGGTGAGCGGGGAGAACCTGGAAGTGCTGACCCGCCAGGCCCAGGTGATCCTGGCGCAGGTGAAGGGCGTGGACGGCGTGGAGAGCGCCTTCATCGACCGCGACGGCAGCCTGCCGCAGCTGCGCATCGACATCGATCGCGACCGCGCCGCGCGCTACGGCCTCAACGTGCAGGACATCGATGCCGTGATCGAGACCGCCATCGGCGGCCGCGAGGTCGGCCAGCTGTGGGAAGGCGAGCGCCAGTTCCCGATCAGCCTGCGCCTGTCTGATGCCGACCGCGACCTGCAGCGCCTGCGCACCGTGCCGGTGGGCACCGCCTCCGGCCAGACCGTCACGCTGGGGGATGTGGCGGACTTCACCATGGCCAGCGGCGCGATCAACATCTCGCGTGAGAATGCCCAACGTGTCAAAGCCGTAAGCATCTTCATCGCCGGGCGCGACATGGGCAGCGTGGTGGCCGACATGCGCAGGCAGGTCGACGCGACCATCGATCTGCCGGAGGGCTACCGGATCGACTGGTCCGGCGAGTTCGAGAACCAACAGCGTGCCATGGCGCGTCTGGGTTGGGTGGTGCCGCTCTCGGTGCTGATCATCTTCGTGCTGCTGTTCGACGCCTTCAAGGACGTCACCAGTGCCGCCTTGATCCTGGCGAACGTGCCGCTGGCAATGATTGGCGGCATCCTGGCGCTGCTGCTGACCGGGATTCCATTGTCGGTCTCGGCGGCGATCGGCTTCATCGCCTTGTTCGGGCAGGCCGTGCTCAACGGAGTGATCATGCTGACCCGGTTCGGCCAGCTGCGCGAGCAGGGCATGGCGCTTTACGACGCCGTGGTGCAGGGCGCACTGCAGCGCCTGCGCACGGTATTGATGACGGCGCTGCTGGCCATGTTCGGGCTGCTGCCGATGGCCACTTCGCACGCGATTGGTGCCGAGACCCAGAAGCCCCTGGCGGTGGTGGTGATCGGTGGGCTGTTATCGGCGATGCTGCTGACCCTGCTGGTGTTGCCGACGTTGTATTACTGGGTGCATCGCCGGCGTGAGCAGCGGCGGGGTGGGGCGGCGATGGAGGCCGAAGCGGTATAGGTGGCGGCATGATCGGCCATCGCACGGAAAGCGGAGCCGATCAGGGATGGAGATGGCCTGCTCGACACCGCCCTGCAGCGGGAGTGACAGGGGCTATGGCGGCGGACTGCCATCACACTGGTACCAGGACGGAAGCTCCAGCGCGTGGCGTTCCAGCATGGCTTGAATACACGCACGCGCCTGGACCCTTTCCGTGTCGGCGCACTGGTCCATGATCTCTCCCGCCATCATTTCGAACTGCGGCCAGAACTGTGCTGGATGGCGCACGCGCGCCACCCAGTGGTCGAGCATCTCACCCAGCGCATCGAGCTGCACCTGGATTTCGGCGCGCATGTTCATCCCGGGGGCGCACCCAGGTTGAGCGCGACACGGTAGTAATGACCGTCATCGCGGAGCAGGACGGTGAGGTCCGGCTGCAGGACGCCATCCACATGCAGGGTAGGCTCACCCTGCGCCGTGCGGGTCACCTCGAACTCATAGAGGCTGCGGCCGAAGCGGTAGCTCAGTTCGAATGACGGCCAGTGATCGGGCAGACACGGCTCAAGCGACAGACGATCACCGTCGCGACGTATGCCGAGCAGGGATTCCACCAGCAGGCGATACATCCAACCGGCCGACCCGGTGTACCAGGTCCAGCCGCCTCGCCCGACGTGCGGAGAAACGGCGTAGACGTCGGCGGCCAACACATAGGGCTCGACGCGGTAGGTCTGTACCGCTGCCGGGTCCAGCGCGTGATTGAGGGGGTTGATCATGCCGGCCAGCTCCCAGGCACGCGCCGCATCGCCCTGCTGCGCGAATGCCATCGCCGCCCACACGGCCGCATGGGTGTACTGGCCCCCATTCTCACGTACGCCCGGCACGTAACCCCGGATGTAGCCGGGGTCTTCCGTGGTCTGGTCGAAGGGCGGATCGAGGAGCTGGATCAGCTTGGCGTCCTTTCGCACCAGATGCGTGTAGAGCGACTCCAGTGCCTGCCCGGCACGCTCGGGCGTGGCAACGCCGGACAGCACCGACCAGCTCTGGGAAATCGAATCGATGCGGCATTCTTCGTTCTGTGACGAGCCCAGCGGGGCGCCGTTATCGAACCAGGCACGGCGATACCACGCGCCGTCCCAGGCGTGCTGTTCCAGGTTTTGACGCAGGCGTTCGGCCTGTTCCTGGCACCACTGCGCACGGGCGGCATCGCCGCGCGCGTTGGCCAGCACGGTAAAGCGGCGCAGTGTGTCGTGGAGGAAGAATCCGAGCCACACACTTTCACCGCGCTGCTGGTCGCCGACGCGGTTCATGCCGTCGTTCCAATCGCCGGTTCCCATCAACGGAATGCCGCGCTCGCCGAGCAACCGGCAACCGCGTTCGAGTGCGACGATGCAGTGGGTATAGAGGGTGCCGCGCTGCGTCGACGGGGTGGGCATGTCGTAATACCCTTCCTCTTCCGGTGTCACCGCACGCCCTTCGATGAAGCCGACCGCTTCGTCCAGCACGCTGGCGTCGCCGGTCACCTCCAGGTAGCGGCAGGCGCCCTGGGGCAACCAGAGATAATCGTCCGAGCAGCGGGTGCGCACGCCGCGCCCTTGCGGCGGGTGCCACCAGTGCATCACATCGCCTTCGGCGAACTGGTGTGCCGCGCATAGCAGCAGATGTTCGCGGGTCAGGTCCGGGCGGGTGTGTACGAGGGCGAGGGCGTCCTGCAGCTGATCGCGGAAACCGAACGCGCCGCCTGACTGGTAATAGCCACTGCGCGCCAGGTAGCGGCAACCCAGGGTCTGGTAGACCAGCCAGCCATTGGCCAGTGCATCCAGCGCCGGGTCCGGCGTACGGACCTGCACGGTGGCCAGCACATTGCGCCAATGGATGCGTACAGCGTCCAGCGCATCGATGGCTTCGTGATTGCCCTGGCGGCTTCGTGCCAACGCGAGCGTTTCCTCGCGGTCGCGCCCTGCGCCAAGGCGGAACGTCGTTTCGCTGCGGTCCCCCGGCGCCAGCTCCAGCGGCACCTGGATCGCCGCGCAGGGATCGAAGCCCGCACCCACCCGTCCGTCCAGACGTTCACGCCGCAACGCTGCCGGCGCGTGCAGGCCGCCATTGCGACCGATGAACTCCAAACGGTCACAGGTCCAGGTGCAGCCTTCGGCATCGGTGTCGAAGAAGGCCATGCGCCCGCCGAAGTCGGTGTTGTACGTATTGCGCGCCAGCAGCGCCCCGGTCTGCGGGTCGCGTTCGGTGAGCACGTGCATGCGCGACTTCGGGCGCAGGTCACCCATGACCCATTCAACGTAGCCGATCGCCGACAGCCGCCGTGGCCGGCCGGACAGGTTATGCAACCGCAGGACCGAGAACTTCAGCGGCGCGATGACGTCGACGAAGACCCACAACTCGCTGGCGATGCCGTCCTCAACATGCTCGTAGACCGTGTAGCCGAATCCATGGCGCGTACGGTAGGCCCCGGTGCCCCTGCACGGCAGCGGCATCGGCGACCAGACGCGGCCGGTATCCTCGTCGCGCACGTAAAACGCCTCACCGCCCGTGTCGGACACCGGATCATTGAGCCAAGGCGTCAAGCGGAACTCATGTGCATTCTCGAACCACGTGTAGCCCGGCGCACTCTCGCTGACGACCGTGCCCAAGCGGGCATTCGCGATCACATTGGCCCATGGCGCCGGCGTTGGTGCGCCTTCGCGCACCACCACGACGTACTCGCGGCCGTCCTCGCTGAAGCTGCCGGTGCCGTTGTCGAACCGGCCGGTGCCGCGGTACGGCAGGAACGGCCACGGGTCGTCCACTTCCTCGTCGTGCTCGGCGCCGGGCGGCATGCCGGGTTCGGGCCCCAGATCGGCGAGGAGGGGCACCTCGGGCGTCGCCTCCATCCCCAGCGCCAGTTCCTGCTGTTCCACCTGCGGTACCAGCGGCGGAATCCGGCGGACGGGCAGAGGCTGGCGTCCCACCTGCGCGGCCAGGGGGCCGTCCTCGTCGCTGATCACCACGCGGGCCACCGCCTGCAACAGAATGCGGTCCTCGTGGCTCATATTCTGCACCGGCCGCACGAAAATGCCGCCAGGCCGATCAAGCAGGCCCGTCTCCGAGCTGGCCGCGACCATCCCCAGGATCTGGTCCTGCAGTTCCTGGCGGTAGCCGGCCTTGCTGTCATTCCAGATGACCAGGTCGGTGTTGAGTCCCTTCTGGCGCCAGTACGCATGTGCCTGCACCAGCTGCCTGACCAGTTCCACGTTCTCCGCGTCGGTGACCTTGAGCAGGACGATCGGCAGGTCGCCCGAGATGGCATGGCCCCACAGCCCGGATTGCCCCCGCTGGTTCTGCTGCAGGACGCCGGCGCCGGCGCGCAGCAGCGCATTGGCATACAACACGTGGCTGGCCAGGCGCTCATACAGCGACGCCTCGGCCTGGCTTGCGTTGATCTGGCGGCGCACCACCTGGCTGTGGGTCCAGGCCAGATCGAAGACGCGGTCGGCCAGACGACGATCACGGTATTTGTCTACCAGTGCCTCGCAACCCGGACGGTCGGCGCCGATGCCGTACACCATGTCCAGCTGGACGGTCTGCTCGGGCTCCAGCACCACGCGCACGCGGATGGCCACGATCGGGTCGAGCACCGAGCCGTCCGTGCCGGAGAGCTCGGTATCGGTGGTCAGCGCCTGCGGTGTCCGCGGCGTATTGCCACGTCCCAGGAAGCGCGCACGGTCGGTTTCGTAGGAGATCGCCACGACCTCCGCGTCATGCACTGCGACCAGATGGAACATCCACGGTGGTACCTCCTCGTGCGAACGCGGCCGCCGGGTGCACAGCACCGCCTGCTTGGCGGCGAGGATCTCGCTCTGCACGAAGAGATTGCTGAAGGCCGGATGCGCGTCGTCGGACGCCGCGGGGGCCAACACCACTTCGGCGTAGGTAGTGATCTCCACCGTGCGCTGGCGACGGCTGCGGTTGGTCAGGCGCAGGCGCCTGAGCTCGATGTCGTCCTCGGCGGAGATGGCGACCTGCAGGTGGCTCTCGCAGCCGCGGCGGGCACCGCGGAATTCGGCCTTGGCGTCAGAGAAGATCGCCTCGTAATTGTCCACCGGCACGCAGGTGGGCTGGTAGGCGGCAGACCAGAACTCGCCGCTGTCCACATCGCGCAGGTAGCAGAACGAACCCCAGGCATCCGTGGTGCCATCTTCGCGCCAGCGGGTGAGCGACAGGTCGCCGTGACGGCTGTAGCCGCCGCCGGCGTGGGTCAGCATGCCGTGGTAGCGTCCGTTGGACAGCAGCTGCACTTCCGGGCGCGGGCCAGCCGGGTCGCGCAGGACGCGCAGGGCCGTCTCGTGCTCGGCCATGGCCGAATGCTCGCCCAGGGCTTCGACCTCATGGGGATGGAAGACGCCGATGCGCGGGATGCGTTCCTGCAGCAGCAACAAGGTGGCCTGGAACTCGACATCGGCCACGAAGCGGCGCTGCATCGGCTGGTCGCGCAACAGGTAATCCAGCGCCAGCAGGCCCATGCCCTGGTGGTGGGCCATGAACGAACGCAGCAGAACGTGATCCTGCCCCGGCGGCACCCGGGCGGGCGTGTAGTCGATCGCCTCGTACATGCCAAAGCGCCCGGAGAATCCGGCGTCTTCAAGCGCCTGCAGGTTCTGGCACGCCGCCTCGGGCGCCACCATCAGCGCCATCATGCTGGCGTAAGGCGCGATGACCCGATCCTGGCCCAGGCCACGCTTGAGGCCCAGCCCCGGCACGCCGAACGCCCGGTACTGGTAGTTCAGGCGTGCATCGACGGCGTTGTAGCCGGACTCGGACACGCCCCACGGCAGGTTCAAGGTACGCCCGTAGACGATCTGCGCCTCGACCGCGTGCCGCGAGGTCTGGTCGAGCAGTGTGTCCGGATAGCTGGGCATCACCAGCTGCGGCATGAGGTACTCGAACATCGAGCCGCTCCATGACAGCAGCGTCGGCGTGCCGTTGACCTCGGTGAGCATCCGGCCGAGCGCGAACCAGCTTTCCTGCGCCAGCTGACCCTGAGCGATGGCGACGAAGGCGCACAGCCGCGCTTCGGAGGCCAGCAGGTCGTAGAAACTGTTGTCGAGGCGGTGGTCGTCGACGTTGTATCCGATCGAAAGCAGGTTGCGGGTGCGGTAGAACAGGAACCCGTATTCCATCAGCGAGAACTGCCCGGCGCGGTGCGCCAGGTCCTGCAGCTGCTCGATACGTGCGCGCGCGTCCGCACCGGCCGCACCCGGCAGGTCGGCCAGTTGGCGCAGGCTCGGCAGCGCTGTCTCGTCGGCGGCGCTGGCCTCGGCCGGGATGTCGGCAAGCGCCGCCCGTGCGGCATGGCATTCTGCAGCGAACAGGGCAGGCCAGTGCAGCTCGCCTTCTTCGGGCGATAGCGGCGCCGGCCACTGCGTCAGCACGGCATCGGCCAGACCGGCCAGCTCCTGCAAGCGGGCCAGCACCTGCGCTGTTCCGCGGGGCGGATCGGTACGCGTGGCTGCCAGACGCTGGCGAAGGTGGTTGAGCGCCTCCACCAGCAGGGCATAACCGGGGCGATGGCGCTGCCGTTCCTCTTCCAGCACGCCGAGCGTATCGGCCAGGCCGTCGAACGTGTGCGGCGCCAAGACCGGCGCGTCCACCAGCGCCAGCAGGCCTTGCCGCAGCGTCAGCAGGTGGCCGGCAAGGTTGCCGCTGTCCACGGTGGAGACGTAGCGCGGCGTCAGCGGCGCCAGAGTTTCGGTGTCGTACCAGTTCAGGAAGTGGCCGCGATGGCGCGGCAGCTGGTCCAGCGTATCGAAGGTGAGGGCCGTACGTTCCGCTACTGCGCCCTGCTGGAGCCAGCCGAAATCCCACGCAGACAGATTGGCCAGCAGGGACAGGCCGATGTTGGTCGGCGAGGTGCGCCGCGCCACCACCAGCGACGGATGCTCCTGGATGTTGTCTGGCGGCAACCAATGATCCTGCTCGCGCACCCAGGCCTGGAAGAACGACCAGGTGCGCCGCGCCAGCCGGCCGAGGAACGCCCGCTGTGTCACGGAAAGTTCCGCTACGCTTGCGGCCGGCGGCCGGCCCAGCCACGCCATCAGCGCGGGCGCGAAGGTCCATGCCAACAGCAAGGGCAGGGCAACCGGCAGCGCCTGCGGATGCACGCTGGCCACGACAGCTGCCAGCACCAGTGCCAGCAGCGATGCCGGCGCCATCACCCGCCATTCCGCGCCGCGGTCGCCGCCAAGGCGGCGCTCGACCTCGCTGGAGGGGTTCCATTGCAGCAGGTGGCGACGGGTGATGGTCATGCGCCACAGCGTGCGCAGCACCGCGCCACCAGCCAACAACGCCTCATAGGGCAGGCAGGCGATCTGGGTGGACGCGCGCAGCAACGACTGCAGGGTGCCGCGCCCGACCATGATGTAATGTGCTTCCAGCGGGGTGTCATCCGGAACGCTCAGGGCATCACGCAGCATGCCGATCAGCGGTGGCGCGAACCACAGCGCGAGCACCCACGCGGTCCATGCCGCCGGGTTTTCGGCATACAGCCAGCCGGTCACCAGCAAGGCCAGGGCCGCGATCGGCACCAGGCTCCGGCGCAGGTTGTCCAGCAACTTGCCGCGCGACAGCAGGCTGAGCCGGTTGCGCTCCCATCCCGATGCCGGCCGCGGTGTCCACGGCAACAACCACGGCAACAGCTGCCAGTCGCCGCGGATCCAGCGCGCACGGCGTTTGGCGTCGGCGACGTAGCGTTCGGGATAGTCCTCGTAAAGACGCACGTCGCTGACCAGGCCGGCGCGTGCATAGCAACCTTCCAGCAGGTCGTGGCTGAGGATGCGGTTCTCGGGCAGCCGGCCTTCGAGCGCATGCTCGAACGCTTCGACGTCATAGATGCCCTTGCCCACGAACGAGCCCTCGTCGAACAGATCCTGGTAGACGTCCGAGACCATGCGCGTGTACGGATCGATGCCCGGCTCACTGCCGAACATCCTGGCAAACCGCGAGGTACGGCGCCTGCCCAGGCTGGTGCCGACGCTGGGCTGCAGGATGCCGTAGCCCTCCACCACGCGTTGCAGTGTCGGATCGAAGCGCGGGCGGTTGAGCGGGTGCGCCAGGGTGGCGACAAACGCCCGTGCCGCATCGCGCGGAAGTTGCGTATCCGAATCCAGGGTGATGACGTAGCGGACGCCGATCAGGGCAGCCGCATCACCGACGACGCGCATGAACGCGGCCGCATCGCCGTGGCGGAGGAGGGCATTGAGCGCTGCCAGCTTGCCGCGTTTGCGCTCGTGACCCATCCACACCCCTTCGCCCGGATTCCATTGCCGGGGACGGTGCAGCAGGTAGAAGCGATCGCCACGCTCGGCCGCGTAGCGACTGTTCAATGCCTCAATGCGCGCCACGGCGTGTGCCAGCAGCGGCGCGTCCATCGGCGTCTCGGCTGCCGCGGCGTCCAGGAAGTCTGTCAGCAGCACGAAGCGCAGCTGGGGATCACGGTTGGCCTGGAAGCGGACTTCCAGCGCCTCGATCAGCACGTCGATGCCGTCCGTGCTGGAGAGCATGGACGGAACCGCGACCACGGTGGCGCAGTCGTCCGGGATGCCTTCGCTGAAATCGAGCTTGGGAAGCGGCCTGGGGGTGACCAGCACCGTCGCGGTCCAGTTCACCAGGACGATGCCCAGCTCACTGAACACCAGCAGCCCGAGCAGCGCGGCCAGCCAGACGGTTACCGAACCGCTGCCGGTGGCCAGCAGGCCACTGGTGGCCAGCACCGCCAGCAGGGTGATCGGCAACAGGTACAGCGCAAGCGGCACGCGATGCGCCAGTCGCCGCGCCCTGCGGTGGCGCGGTGCTGCCTCGGCCACCGCGTCAACGGTGGTGTTGACGCCTTCGCCGACCAGCCAGTAGCCCACATGCGCACGTGGCCCATCGAGCGGCGCGGCCGCCCGTGCCAGGTCCAGCGCGATCGTGGCGACGCGCTCTTCCGCGACGCGGCTGCCGCGGGCGATCTTCTCCACTACGTGGCGATAGGCGTCGCGGGTGCCGAAATCCATCTGCGGATAGACGCCCATGGGGTCTTCGCGCAGCCGCTGCTCGACCACACTCATCTCTTCAACGAAGGTGCGCCAATCCATGGTGGAGAGAAAACGCAGGCTGCCGATGCTGTTGCCGATGGAGACCTGATCGGCTGCCTGCTGCTGCCCCTCGGCGGCGACCAGCTCATCGATACGCTGGCCAGCCGCGGCAGCCCACTGTTCCAGCCAGGCGACGGGCATGGCCCACGCGCCGCCGCGCCCCTGCAGCGAGCGGGTCAGTTCGGCGATGAACGCGCCGGTCAAGGGCGGTGCGGACCGGGCCATGTCGGCCACCACCAGCACCACATCGGTAGGGGTTTCCGACGCCGCGCGGTTGAGGCTCTCCGCCCATTGCGCCGCCAGGCCGCGGTCCGTCCCGTCGCGCATCACCCGCGCCGCCATTCGCCGCAGATTCTCCAGCAGTGCCAGGCGCAGCATGATGGGAACGGCCCACAGCTCGCCCAGGCTCAGGGGCGCCAGCGACTGATACGAGGCGATGAACCGGCCCAGCGTATCGGCATCAATGCGGCCATCGCCGTGTGCGATGGCCTGCATCGACAGCTCATACACGCGCGGCAACCCGGCCGACGGGCCGGAGGCCAGCGAAGGCAATTGTCGGCTGTAGCCGCGCGGCAGGTGGCGTCGCGCGGTCTGGATCTGTTCTTCGATCAGGTAGTAGTTGTCGAGCAGCCATTCCCCGGCCGGCGTCACCGGCCGCTGTTCGCGCACTACGCTGCTGAGCAGCGTGTTGGCGTCTTCCAGGACACGCTCGTTGGCCTGCAGGCGGTCGAGCAGCCGTTCGGCGCCTGGTCGCATCCGCACCCGGTGCTGGCGCGCAAGGGCGCGGCCGTACACCTCCATCTGTTCAACGCTGTACAGCGCGGCGCGCAGGGGGCCCTCGGTAGCCTCGATGGCCGGCGCCGAAGCCTGGCGCTCACGCCAGCGCCAACGAACAAGACGACGCAGGCGAAGCCAACGGCCAAAAAGACGACGAAGGTGGGGCATAGGTTACCGATGGGGGGCAGGACGCGTCATGCATAGTTGCATTGGGGGTGCCGTGGTTGCTGTGAAGGCCGCGAGGGAGCGCGGCCTGCGTACTCGTGCCGCAACCTCAGACCGTCGGCACAGTGCCGCCATCGATGGTGTACTCCACACCGGAGATGGAGGCCGCCCGCGGGGAGACCAGGAACGCAATCAGATCGGCGACCTCGGCCGGCTGGGCAGGGCGCCCAAGCGGAATGCCTCCCAGCGCCTGCATGACCTGCTGCTTGGCACCCGCATAGTCTGTGCCCGCATTGGATGCGATCCGCTCGACGAATGCGATCGCAGCCTCTGTCTCGATCCAGCCCGGCGACACGCGGACCACACGCACCCCCTTGGGCGTGACTTCCTTGGAGAGCGCTTTGCTGTAGGTGGACAACGCTGCCTTCGCAGCGGCATAGGCAATCGTGGCGTCATGCAGCGGGAGTACTCGCTGGATCGACGTCACATGCAGGATCACCCCCGAGCCCTGCGCGATCATCCCAGGCAACCAGGTGCGATCGATCCGTACCGCCGTCATCAGGTTCAGATCCAGCGCCTTCGCCCACTCCGCATCGTCCAGCCGTGCGAATCCCCCGGCCGGCGCCGAGGAGCCGCCCACCACGTTGATCAGGATGTCGAGGCCGCCGAGATGATGCATGGTGACCTCCGATGCCTGGCGTACGCCTTCGGCGGTGGCGAGATCCGCCGCCACATAGCGCACGCCATCGACAGGGCGCTTGGGCACCGACAGCGCCGACGCCACCACACGCGCACCCAGCCTGGACATCAGATCCACGACCGCAGCCCCCAGACCGCGGGCACCACCCGTCACCAGGACGCGCTTGCCTGCCAATTGCAGATCGAACGTCATGGCGCGATCTCCAGCGAGGCGATCTTGCCGCGTTCCAAGGTGAAGGCATAACGCAGCTGGACAGGGCTGCCGGGGAAATTGCCGGCCACTTCGCTGGTCACGATGCAGGTGCGATCCAGTGTCTCCACCTTGCAAGGCTGCACGACATAGGTGTACTTGGCAGACGAAGCGTCTTTCCATGCCTCGATCTGGGCTGTGCCGGTATGGATCTTCTTTTCATCCAGCACGCGTCCGTCCGGCGTGAAGCAGCGGGCAACCGCGCGGCCATCGTGCTGGTCCGCGGTGAAATAGGCGGCGATCGGTTCGGGAAGGTCGAGCGTTTGCATTCTGGTGTCTCCGTTGTGGTGGGCGGCGCCAGATTGACGTGTTCCTTCTGGTAATAGAATCACCTACTATCTGAGCAGGCTATGTAGAAACGAGTGCACAATGCGCGGCGCTGAATTCGCAGAACTGAAGGCGTTCGTCGCCGTCGTGGACAGGTCCAGCTTCGCCAAGGCCGCGGATCACCTGGGGCTGTCGCGGTCAGCCCTCAGCCAGACCATCCGCCAGCTGGAGTCGCGGCTGGGCGTGCGCTTGTTGAACCGGACGACACGCAGTGTTTCTCCGACCGAGCCGGGGCGGCGGCTGCACGAACGCATGGCGCCGATGCTGCGTGAAATGGACGCGGCCGTGGCGGAGGCGGTCGACACACGCACGCACGCCTCGGGCACGCTGCGCATCAATACGCTCAGCATGGCCGCCAAGCGACTGATCGCGCCACGCTTGGGACGTTTTGCACGGGCCCATCCCGATGTGGTGCTGGATATCGTGATCGATGACACCTTGAGCGACATTGCCGGCGAGGGCTTCGATGCCGGCATCCGCGTGGGCAATCGCCTGCAGAAGGATATGGTGGCGGTCCGGATGACGCCGGATGTCGAACTGCTGGCCGTCGCATCGCCCGAGTACCTTGCCCGCCACGGTGAACCGAGAACGCCTGCGGATCTAAGTCGTCATGCCTGCATCAATTGGCGCTTCCCCGGCAGCGGCAGGATCGCGGGCTGGGAATTCAGTAAAAAGGGCAAAACGGTCGAGTTTTTTGGCGAAGGCAGCGTGATTTCCAACCACCAGGACATCATCGTGCCGGCGGCGTTGCAGGGGCTCGGCATCCTGTATGCCTACAACGACGATGACATCGCCGAGGCACTGCGCGATGGCCGACTGCGGCGCGTGCTGGCGGACTGGTCGCCAACGGTGCCCGGTCTGTATCTGTACTACTCGAGCCGACGGCACATGCTGCCGGGGTTGCGGGCCTTCATCGACTGCATGCTGGATCGTGATCTGGGCAGTGAGCCAGGTTGATTGGCGTGAAATGCGAGATCGACGGTTTTCGGGGACTGCTCCAATGCAGGGCGCGTTTTGTCCGAGGGCGGAAGACGAGTAGGCCAGACGATTAGGGGGGGCGCTATCCAGGGGTAGTGCGCAGGTCAGCTTCTGGCCGAACGCGGTCAACTCAGCCCGCCTACGCTCCCGCTAAGTAGAAGTACCGGTTGGCCCACAGTGCCTTTGCGGTGGCGGGGTCGGATCGGCACGTAGAGACTGGCTCCACCGAGGCCGGTAAGGGAATGGCAGATGGCGACCAGGATCCGGGACGTAGCGCCGACCCTGTTTCTGGCTGCGGTCATCCTGCTGGTGCTTCCCGCATGCAGCCGAGAGACCACGAGCGAGAACCCTGCCTCGGCGGCCGAAGCCTCCCGCCCGGCCGTTCACCCAGTGGCAACGCCGCCCAACATGCCTCCGCCGAATCCGTGGCTGGCGGACAGTGTCTACCCGACCTCCCACTTCAATCCGGCGGCCACCGATTCGGTGCTTATCGCGGGGCCGGTGGGTAGCCGAAACCTCACCGCGGCGGATGTAGCGACCGTGCCCACCCTGGTAACCTCCAATCCCACCATGAAGCGCGTGGGCGGGGAGGTGATCGCCTTCGCCAGCGGTGCAGTGGGCGTGCAGAAGATCCGGGTGACCGGCGATGCCTTCGAAGCCGTGGGAGGGCTGCTTCCTTACCCGGGATTTGAAACGTCCGCCGCGATGGCGACTCCGGCCGCGCTTGACGCCGCACTGACGCAGCTCGACGCTGCTTACCGTGCCAAGGACGAGACGAAGATCCTTGGCGCGCTGAAGGGCCTCGGCGCCGCTGGTCTCAACATGGAAAGTGGCATCAACGGGGTGTACAACCTGTTTGATCGAGACGGCAACCATTACTGCGTCTACGGTGGCACCCACGTGCTGAAGACAACCGATGGCAACGTGGTCGGTGACCCGCCGCGGATCGTCAAGACCGCCGATGTCGCCAAGGGGCTGCCCGAAGACGTCGCCAAGTCGGTTACCCGCATCATCGGGTTGAACATGACCTACGACGGCTTTCTGGCTGCTGCCGCTCCCGGCGCCTTGATCATCCTGGACCGGGATCTGAATGTGAAGGCGTCGGTGACGTTCAACGGCGAGGCAGTCGACAACAGCATCGTCATCGATGA
>NZ_NIVS01000052.1 GCF_002205165.1 Stenotrophomonas maltophilia
TGTTCGCGGCCCCAGGCCAGCGCGCTCTCGATCAGATCGGCGTACACCGGCAGGTCCAGCGCTTTCTTCACCAGGGTGGGATTGGTCGTGCAGTCGACCGGCTTCAAGCGCTTGATCGCCTCGACATCGCCGGTATCGGCAACCACGACGGACAGATCACGCAGCTGGGAGAGTTTGGACAGCGAAACGGTGCTCATTGCAACTCCTGGGACGAACGGTGGAACCTGCGCGATGACGCGGCAGGCGGGGTCAGGCGTGGGGCTGGTGATGGACGGCGGTCACCCGCAGGCGCAGCTTGCGCCCGCCCGGTGCCACCCAATCCATGGTCTGGCCGATCGACAGGCCGAGCAGGGCGGTGCCCACCGGTGCCAGGATCGATACCTTGCCCTGTTCAACATCGGCTTCACGCGGATAGACCAGCGTCAGAACGTGCTTTTCGTTCTGCAGCTCATCTTCGCACTCCACGCGCGAATGCATCATGACGGTGCCCTCGGGCACCTGGTCCGGCGCCACAACGGTCGCGCGGTTGAGTTCCTCGGCCAGGGCGATCCCGGCGGGGGTCTGGCTGACAGTGGGAGACTCGAGCATGGCATCCAGGCGGTCCATGTCGTGGCTTGAAACGATGATCGAGGGGGGCAGTCCGCTGGAAGTGGACATGGTGTAGCTCCTTGCGTTTGTGGAAGACCCATGCAAAAAGGCGGCGCCTGCTGGCACCGCCTCATCCTATTGTGCTGACAATCGTAGACGGATGCGACCCGTCCGGCGTATCGGCCCCGCCGGCCGGTTCAGTCAGGCTCAGCCAGCGCGTGGCAGCGGCGTGGCGGCGACACCCGGGACATCGGTCGACTCCAGCGCGAACAGGCCCTGCGGCAGCCGTTTGAACTGCTGGGCCAGCTGCTCCAGGAAGCCGGTCATCGCTGAACTGCGGCGCCAGGCCATCGCGATGCGGCGGCTGGGGCGGTCATCGCCACTGAAATCCAGCAGGCGGATGTTGTCCGAGCGCGGCACCGGTGGCTTGACCGACAGTGTCGGCAGCAGGGTGATGCCCACATCGGCGGCGACCATCTGCCGCAGCGTTTCCAGGCTGGTCGCGCGGAACTCCGACTTTTCGTTGGCACCAAACAACCGGCACACCGCCAGCGCCTGGTCGCGCAGGCAGTGCCCATCCTCGAGCAGCAGCAGCTTCTGCGAGGACAGCTCCTGCACATCCAGATGCTGGCGGCGCGCCAGCGGATGCTGCCGGGAGACCGCCAGCAGGAAGGGCTCTTCGAACAGGAACTCGGCATGCAGCTGGTCATCGTCCAGCGGCAGCGCCAGCAGGGCGGCATCCAGTTTGCCTTCGCGCAGGCGGGTCAGCAGCTCATCGCTCTTTTCCTCGACCAGCAGCAGCTCCAGCTGCGGGAAACGCTCGCGGATGTTGGGAATCACATGCGGCAGCAGGTACGGGCCCAGCGTCGGGAAGATGCCGAGCCGGACGGTGCCGGCTTCGGGATCGCGACTGCGCCGCGCGGCTTCTTTCATCTGTTCCACTTCGGCCACGATGGTGCGTGCGCGCGCGGCCGCTTCCACCCCGGCCGGGGTGAGCATCACCTTGCGCGGGGCGCGTTCCACCAACGGCAATCCCAGCTCGTCCTCGAGCTTGCGGATCTGGGTGGACAGGGTGGGCTGGCTGACGAAGCAGGCGGCGGCCGCCTTGCCGAAATGGCGGTGGTCGGCCAACGCCACCAGATACTTCAAATCACGTAGGTTCATTTCCTTGGACCTCTCACGGCAATGGACCGGGTGATGGCGTGGCTTACCCAGCAGACAGACAAGGTTCCCGGCGAACCGGGAACCGGACGTTTCAGGCAGCTTCGGCGACAGCGCCGCTGCTCTTGGGAACGGAGGTGCGGATCAGGTGATCAAAGGCGCTCAGTGCCGCAGTGGAACCGGCGCCCATCGCGATGACGATCTGCTTGTACGGAACGGTCGTGCAATCGCCTGCGGCGAAGACACCCGGCACGCTGGTCTGGCCGCGGTCGTCGATCAGGATCTCGCCACGCGGTGACAGGGCCACCGTGTCCTTCAACCATTCGGTATTCGGCAGAAGACCGATCTGCACGAAGATGCCTTCCAGTTCCACCCGGTGCGAATCGCCACCGACGCGGTCCTGATAGACCAGACCCGTCACTTTCTGGCCATCGCCCAGCACTTCCTGGGTGAGGGCGCTGGTGATGATGGTGACGTTGCCCAGACTGCGCAGCTTCTTCTGCAGTACTTCATCGGCCCGCAGTTTGTCATCAAATTCCAGAAGGGTCACATGCGTCACAAGGCCCGCCAGATCGATCGCCGCTTCCACGCCGGAGTTGCCACCGCCGATCACCGCCACGCGCTTGCCCTTGAACAACGGACCGTCGCAATGCGGGCAGTACGCCACGCCCTTGTTGCGGTACTGATCTTCGCCGGGCACGTTCATCTGGCGCCAGCGTGCACCGGTGGACAGGATCACCGAACGCGACTTCAGCGACGCGCCGTTCTCCAGTTTGATCTCGACCAGACCGTCATCGCCGGCGGGCACCAGCGCGGTGGCGCGCTGCAGGTTCATGATGTCCACCTCGTACTCGCGCACATGCTGTTCCAGCGCGGCGGCGAGCTTCGGACCTTCAGTTTCCTTGACGGAAATGAAGTTCTCGATCGCCATCGTATCCAGCACCTGGCCACCGAAGCGTTCGGCCGCCACACCGGTGCGGATGCCCTTGCGTGCGGCATAGATCGCCGCGGCCGCGCCGGCCGGTCCACCGCCCACCACCAGCACCTCGAACGGTGCCTTGGTGCTCAGCTTTTCGGCATCGCGCTTGCTGGCGCCGGTGTCCAGCTTGGCCACGATCTGCTCCAGCGTCATGCGGCCCTGATCGAACACCTCGCCGTTGAGATACACGGTCGGCACGGACATGATCTGGCGCGCCTCGACCTCGGCCGGGAACAAGCCGCCATCGATGGCCACGTGCTGGATGCGCGGGTTCAACACGGCGGCCAGGTTCAGTGCCTGGACCACATCCGGGCAGTTTTGGCAGGACAGCGAGAAGTAGGTCTCGAAGCGGTACTCGCCCTCGAGATTGCGCACCTGCTCGATCAGCTCGGCGGTGGCCTTGGACGGGTGACCACCGACCTGCAGCAGGGCCAGCACCAGCGAGGTGAACTCATGGCCCATCGGCAGGCCCGCGAACACCAGGTGGATGTCCTGGCCCGGGGTGGTCAGCGCGAAGGAGGGCGTGCGCTCGCTGCTGTCGCGACGCACGTCCAGGCTGATCTGCGTGGAGAGCGTGGTCAGGGTGTTGAGCAGCTCGAGCATTTCCTGCGACTTGGCGCCGTCATCCACGTGCGCCGTGATCTGGATCGGACGGGTGACACGTTCCAGATAGGTCTTCAGCTGGGACTGGAGGTTGGCATCCAACATCGAAAAACTCCTTGATTCAGGCAAGGGAACAGCGTCGACGAACCCCGCGGGTGCATCTGCGCGACATGGGGGTGAACCGAAACCGGCGCGTGGGGCACCGGCTTGGGTTCACCCCCACCCCCGACGGGCGGGGATGGGGATGAGGAGCGGCTTAGATCTTGCCGACCAGGTCCAGCGACGGGGTCAGGGTCTTCTCGCCTTCCTTCCACTTGGCCGGGCACACCTGGTTCGGGTTGGCGGCGGTGAACTGGGCAGCCTTCAGCTTGCGCAGGGTCTCGGAGACGTCACGGGCGATCTCGTTGGAGTGGATCTCCAGGGTCTTGATCACGCCTTCCGGGTTGATGATGAAGGTGCCGCGCAGGGCCAGGCCTTCTTCTTCGATGTGCACGCCGAAGGCGCGGGTCAGCTGGTGGGTCGGATCGCCGACCAGCGGGAACTGGGCCTTGCCGACAGCCGGCGAGGTTTCGTGCCACACCTTGTGCGAGAAGTGCGTGTCGGTGGTGACGATGTAGACCTCGGCGCCGGCCTTCTGGAACTCGGCGTAATGATCGGCGGCGTCTTCAATCTCGGTCGGGCAGTTGAAGGTGAACGCGGCCGGCATGAAGATCAGCACGGACCAGTGACCCTTCAGGGTGCTGTCGGAGACCTTGATGAACTCGCCGTTCTGGTAGGCGTTGGCTTCGAACGGCTGGATCTGGGTGTTGATGAGCGACATCGTTGTTCCTCTTGGTGAAGGGGGTGGGTGAAGCGACCAACACAGGTTAGCGGCTCCGTTCCCATAAGGACAATCCATTGATTGCATCTATGCGATAGTCACAGGCTATCAAAATGGTCTGATCCTGCGATGAATGGTGGTGGCCACATCCGTCAGAACCGTTGCAGCGCAATGACCGGCGCACCAAGCCAGGTGATGGGTGCAATAGTTTCTGCATATCCGTTACCCCGGGAAGCTGAACGATGGCGGGCACGGTGTTACTGGTGCGCCCGGATTTCAGCCGGAAATCGATAGCTGGCACAAACGCATATATGAGTAGCGATGGGTGGATTCAATCGCCCGGCCGGTCGCGGCTACGCGTCGCGCGCGCCCGGCCCGCAGGGGCCGGTGCACTACACTGCGCGCCCCGATGCTGCCCCGTCCCGCCATGACCGCCGCCCCGCCAGACGTCCGCCAGCTGCTCGCCGATGCCGCCACCCGCCTGCCGGGTATGGAAGGCCGGCATGAAGCCGAACTGCTGTTGCTGCATGTGCTGGAGCGTGAACGCAGCTGGCTGTTCGCGCATGCCACCGATCCGGTCGAGCCGGCGCAGGTGGCGGCGTTCGAGGCGCTGCTCGCCAAACGCCTGGCCGGTGAGCCGGTGGCGTATCTGCTGGGCCGCCGCGGCTTTTGGACCCTGGATCTGGAGGTCAGCCCGGCCACCCTGATCCCGCGCCCGGAGACCGAGTTGCTGGTCGAGCTGGCGCTGGCACGGTTGCCCGAAGATATCGGGCTGCGGGTCGCCGACCTTGGCACTGGCAGTGGCGCGATCGCGCTGGCGCTGGCCAGCGAGCGCCCGCAGGCGCAGGTGGTCGCAACCGACCTCAGCCAAACGGCCCTGGCGGTCGCCGCACGCAACGCGCAGCGCCACGCACTGGGCAACGTCCAGTTCCGGCAGGGTGCGTGGTACGCGCCACTGGCCGGTGAGCGCTTCGATCTGATCGCCACCAATCCCCCGTACATCGCCAGCGACGACCCGCACCTGGCGCAGGGCGATCTGCGTTTCGAACCCCTCACCGCGCTGGCCTCCGGCCACGATGGGCTGGACGACATCCGCCTGATCATCGACGGCGCGGCAGCGCATCTGCGGCCGGGCGGTTGGCTGCTGATCGAGCACGGCTGGGACCAGGGCGAAGCGATCCGCGCACTGCTGCAGCAGGCCGGTTTCCACGCGGTTGCCACAGAGCGCGATCTGGAACAGCGCGACCGGATAAGCCTGGGCTGTCTGCCCGGCTGACCGCGCGCCATCGCTGCGGGGACCCCGGGGCTAGAATGACCTGTCCACCGGGCCGCCGCGCAGCGTGATGCGGCGACTGTCATTCCACATGGAGTTCCTGTCATGCGTAAGCTGTATCCCGCCATCACCCCTTACGACGTCGGCACCCTGAAGGTCGATGACCGCCACACGCTGTATTTCGAGCAGTGCGGCAATCCCGACGGCAAGCCGGTGGTGATGCTGCACGGTGGCCCGGGCGGCGGCTGCAGCGACAAAATGCGCCAGTTCCACGACCCGGCCAAGTACCGGATCATTCTGTTCGACCAGCGCGGTGCCGGCCGTTCCACGCCGCATGCGGACCTGGTCGACAACACCACCTGGGACCTGGTCGCCGATATCGAAACGCTGCGCGAGCACCTCAAGGTGGATCGCTGGCAGGTGTTCGGCGGCAGCTGGGGCTCGACCCTGGCCCTGGCCTACGCGCAGACCCACCCGCAGCGCGTGACCGAGCTGGTCCTGCGCGGGATCTTCATGCTGCGCCGCTGGGAGCTGGAGTGGTTCTACCAGGAAGGCGCCAACCGCCTGTTCCCGGATGCGTGGGAGCACTACCTCAAGCCGATCCCGGCGGTAGAGCGCCACGACCTGATTTCGGCCTTCCACCGCCGCCTGACCAGTGACGATGAAGCCACCCGCCTGGCCGCGGCCAAGGCGTGGAGCGTGTGGGAAGGCGCGACCAGCTTCCTGCACGTGGACGACGATTTCGTGAACAGCCATCAGGACCCGCAGTTCGCGCTGGCCTTCGCCCGCATCGAGAACCACTACTTCGTCAACGGCGGTTTCTTCGAGGTGGAAGAACAGCTGCTGCGCGACGCGCACCGCATCGCCGACATTCCGGGCGTGATCGTGCACGGCCGCTACGACGTGGTCTGCCCGCTGCAGAGTGCGTGGGAACTGCACAAGGCGTGGCCGAAATCGACGCTGGAGATCAGCCCGGCTTCGGGTCATTCCGCGTTTGAAGCGGAGAATGTCGACGCACTGGTGCGTGCGACGGATCGCTTCGCGGGTTGATGGAGGGGTGCCGACCGACCCCACGGTCGCCACCTCCCGTGCAACCCCCGGGCATCGCGCGGTGGATAACGACGTTGGTCGTGATCGCCATCGCCCCGTGCAGCACACGGTAGATCACGACCGTTGGTCGTGATCGGCCGGTCACCAGTTCCCGGCCAGCAACGCTTCGGCCAACACCTGCAGCTTCGGTGAGGCCTGCCGCGAAGGCGGGTACACCAACGACAGCACCCGGCTGCGGCCTTCGAAGGGCTGCAGCACCCGCTGCAGCCGCCCGTCGGCCAGCGCATCGGCGACCGCGAAATCCATCACCTGCACGATGCCGATCCCGGCCAGCGCGCCTTCCACCAACGGGTCGCCGCTGTCGAACACCATCCGCGCCGGTGGAGTGAATTCACGCAATTGGCCGTCGCCCTCGCGGAACTGCCAATCCACCAGCCGTCCGCTGCGCAGATTGCGCACCGCCAGGCAGGCGTGATCGTGCAGTGCATCCACCGTGGCCGGTTCTCCGTGCTGCGCGATGTAGGCCGGCGAGGCGACCGTGACCCAGTTCAACGGCCGCAACGGGCGCGCCACCATGCGCACGTCACTGATCGGCCCGGTGCGCAGCGCGGCATCAAAGCCTTCTTCAACCAGATCGACCAGACGGTCGTTGAGCACCAGCTCGAACTGCAGCTGCGGGTGCGCCGCCATCAACTGCCCGGCCAGCGGCACCAGCACCTTGCGCCCGAACATCGACGGCGCGGTCAGCTTCAACACGCCCGAGGGCGTGGAGGGGCGATCGCCCAGCCGGCGCTCGGCATCCTCCAGCCCACTCAGCAGCGGCGCGCAGTGCTCGACGAACTGGCGGCCGTCCGGGGTCAGGCTGACATTGCGGGTATTGCGGTGGAGCAACCGCACCCCCAGGGCGCTCTCCAGCCGGCTGATCGCCCGCGACAATCCGGATTGGCTGATCCCCAGCTGCCCGGCGGCGAGGGTGAAGCTGCGCGCGTCGGCCACCTGCACCAGCATGCGCACGGCGTTGAGGTCCATGGATGTCTCCGATTCATGCGGATATGCATGACAGATATCGAAGTATCCGGGTTTATTTCTGCAGCGTCATCAATGAGACTGCCCACCTTCTTACGCAGTACCGAGTCGGCATGACCTCCCCCCTGTCTCCCGCTGGCGCGCCGGCGCCCGCATTTCCGCGCCTGGCCCTGGCCTTGCTGGCCACCGCCCAGCTGATCATCGCGCTGGATTCCACGATCATCTTCGTCGCCCTGCACGAGATGGGCGCGCAGCTGCACATCAATGCCCAGCAGCTGCAGTGGATCGTCAGCGGCTATACGGTGGCCTTCGGCGGGTGCCTGCTGCTGGGCGGCCGTGCGGCGGATCTGCTCGGTCGCCGCCGGGTCTATCGGCTCGGCATGGCGCTGTTCGCGCTGGCTTCGCTGGTGGGTGGGTTCAGTGACAGTGCGTGGCTGCTGATCGCCGCCCGCGCGGTGCAGGGCATCGGCGCGGCGCTGCTGTTCCCGGCCACGCTGGCGCTGATCAATACGATCTATGCCGAAGGCGCGCCGCGCAACCGCGCGCTGGCGATCTGGTCGATGGCCAGCGCTGGCGGCCTGGCCCTGGGCACGCTGCTGGGGGGCGTGCTGACCCAGAGCTTCGGGTGGGCCTCGGTACTGCTGGTGATCGTGCCGTTCGCCGGGGGCTGCGCGCTGCTGGGCGGCTGGTGGCTGCCCCGGGATCCCGCGCCGCTGGCGGGCCGCTCATTCGATCTGGCCGGCTGTGTCACGGTGACCCTCGGCGGCAGCCTGCTGGTGACGACGCTGGTGCAGGGCCCGGAATGGGGGTGGTCGGCCCCGCGCACGCTGATCTGCCTGGCCGTGTCGGCGGTGATGCTGGCCGCCTTCGTGCAGATCGAGCGCCGCAGCCGCGACCCGCTGATGCAGTTCTCGCTGCTGCGCCTGCGCAGCCTGCGTGCGGCGATGCTGCTGACGATGCTGTTCATGAGCAGCTACGGCGTCCAGTACTACTTCCTGGCGCTGTACTACCAGGATGGCTACGGCTGGAGTGCGCTGCAGGCTGGCCTGGCGTTCCTGCCGCCGACCCTGGTCTGCACCTTCGGCATCCGCATCGCCGAGCGCATGCTCGCGCGGCGTTCGCCGCGCCAGGTACTGACGGTGGGCATGCTGGCCGGTGCGATCGGCATCGCTGCGGTCGCGGTTGCGCTGCCGTATGGCGCGACCTACTGGGCACTGCTGCCGGGCATCGTGGTGCTCAGCCTCGGCCAGGGCATCACCTGGACCTCGATGTGGATCGTGGCCGGGCAGGGCGTGCCGGCCGCGCAGCAGGGCGTGGCCTCGGGTATGGCCGCCACGGCGCAGCAGATCGGTGGCGCGCTGGGCCTGGCGCTGCTGGTGATGCTGGCCAATGCCGGGCGCGGCAGCGCCGGCGCAGGCAGTGAAGCGGCGCTGCAGGGCATGATCCATGCGCAGTACGGCGCGGCGTTGTTCGCGCTGGTAGGTGTGGGTGTGGCGCTGTGGCTGCGGCCGCAGCCGCAGTCGCAGCCGCAGCAGGAGGCCATGCCTGCCCGACCGTGCCTCGAATGAACCCCGCCTCGATCGTCAGCCGGCTGGCGGCCGGCATCACCCAGGCGGCAATGCGTCCAGCTGCGGCTGCAGGGCGGTGAAGATGCGCGCCAGGCGCTGCGCCCAGGCCTGCTGGCCGGCGGCATCGGCAATCAGGTCCTGGCGGATCTCAAGCTCCACGTGCACCAGCCCGCGGCCTTCGCCATGCACCGGCACGGCGTAGTCGCTGGTGCTGCTGACGGCATAGGGCTGGTTGTCGCCCACCACCAGGTCGCCTTCATCGCGCAGCGCCTCCAGCAGGCGATGCGCGAACCGCGTGTCGCGGTGGTACAGCACGCCGGCATGCCAAGGCCGCGCAGCGTCGTTCATCACCGGGGTGAAGCTGTGCATCATCACCAGCACCGTCGGCCGGGCCTGCGCCTGGCGGGTATCGAGCTCGGCATCGATGCGTGCATGGTAGGGCGCGTGGATCGCGTCGATGCGCTGCTGACGCTGCAGCGCTGACAGGCGCTGATTGCCGGGTACGACGGTGAGGTCGCTGACCTCTGGCATCAGCGTGGGCGAGGCCAACGGCCGGTTGCAGTCGATCACCAGCCGCGAATAGGTCTGCGTGATCGCCCACGCATCCAGCAGGCGCGCCAGTTCAACGGTGACCCCGGCGATGCCGATGTCCCAGCCGATGTGGCGGTCCAGTTCGTGCTGCGGCAGGCCGAGGCCGGCCAGTGACGCCGGCACCTGCTGGCCGGCATGGTCGGCGATCAGCAGATAGGACGAGCGGCCCTGCGCCTGATGCACGGTGAACGGCGCCGGATCGGCCGGCCCCAGCAGCGATGTACCGGTGTGCGGATGGATCGACGCATCAGCCACGCGGGGTACCGTCCAGATGGTGTTCGATCATCCACAGCCCGGCCCACAACTTGGCGTCCAGTTCGTAGCCCTGGCCCATCTTCTCGACCAGCCACGCGGCGGCGCGGGCACGCGGAATCTCGTGCACGGTGATGTCTTCGCTGGCATCGCCACCGCCCTCACCGACCTTGCGCAGGCCGGTGGCGCGCACGAAGGCGATCTTCTCGCTGCTGGCGCCGGAGGAGGTGGGCCCGATCATCAGCACTTCGGCATGCGCGGCGGTCCAACCGGTTTCTTCTTCGAGTTCGCGCACCGCCGAGACCTCGATCGATTCACCGGCATCGATGTCGCCGACCAGGCCGGCCGGCATCTCGATGGTCTTGGCCTGCAGCGGGACGCGGAACTGCTCGACGAACAGCACCGTGTCGTCGGGCGTGACTGCGATGATGATCGCGGCCAGGCCACCGGCGTGGGTGCGCTCGCTGTACTCCCACGTGCCGCGCACCACCATGCGCTGGTACTTGCCTTCAAAAACGACCTTCGGGGCTTGCGTATTGGGGCTCATGCGAACTCGCTGGCAACGGAAGAGGAATCGGACAGGCCGGCGGCGGTGAACAGGCGGCGCCGGGTCAGTGGCCCGAACCGCAGTGCATCGCACAGGCCCTGCAGCATCTGTGCATCGGCGACGCCACGGCTGAAGTCGGCGGCGGCGCCGTCCAGCGGTGCATCCAGCGCAATGGTGGTCAGCTGGCGCCACAGCAGCGCATGCTCGCGCTGTTCGCGCAGGCGCACCGCCATCTGCGCCGCGCCACGCAGGCGCAGGAACGGCACTTCATCCAGGCGCTCGTAGAGCACATCCAGGCTGCCGAAGTGGGCCAGCAGCACTGCCGCGGATTTGGCCCCCACGCCGGTCACGCCGGGGATGTTGTCCACCGCATCGCCGCACAGCGCCAGGTAGTCGGCGATCTGGTGCGCATGCACGCCGTGGCGGGCTTTGACACCGGCCATGCCCCAGCGCTGGTTGCGGGCGTAATCCCATTGTTCGTCATGCTCGAACAGCAACTGCGACAGATCCTTGTCGGCGGAGATGATCACCCCGCGCATGCCGGCATCGCGGCGTGCATGCAGGGCGCTGCCGATCAGGTCGTCGGCCTCGTATTCGTGGTGGGCCAGCACGGCCAGGCCAAGCGCGGTACACAACGCCTTGCAGTGGGCGAACTGGCGGCGCAGCGCGTCGGGTGCGGGATCGCGGTTGGCCTTGTAGGCAGCGTAGATCCGGTGCCGGAAGCAGCTGTCCAGTGCTTCATCGAAGGCGATGGCGATGTTGGCCGGGCGCTCGCGCTCAAGCAGATCCAGCAGGAAACGCGCGAAGCCGTGCACGGCATTGGTCGGCCAGCCCTGCTGGTCCTGGAATTCGTCGGGCATCGAGTGCCACGCGCGGAACACGTACAGGCTGGCATCGACCAGATACAACGGCGCACGCAGCGGCGGCGGGGCCAGGCCCGGGCCAGCAGAAAGGGCGGACATCTCAGCCCTCCCAGTCCTGCAGCAGGGCGGCCGGGTCCGGGCGCTCGCGTTCGGGCACCTCGGTCTTCGGCGTGCCGATATGGATGAAGCCGGCGATCTGCTCGCCCTCGGCCAGGCCCAGGTGGGCATGCACGGCCGGGTCGAACGCCATCCAGGCGGTCAGCCACTGCGCCCCGAAGCCCAGCGCCTGGGCGGCCTGCAGCAGCGCGAAGCAGACGCAGCCGGCGGTCATCAGCTGCTCGGCCTCGGGCACTTTGGGGCTCGGGCGCGGGCTGGCGATGACAGTGATGATCAGCGGCGCATGGGAAAAGCGCTGGCGGTCCTTGTCCAGCTGGGCCGGCGACACCTGGGGATCACGCTGGAGGGCGCGTTCGGCCAGGAAGGCGCCCAGACTGTGACGCGCATCGCCGGCCAACCGCAGGAAGCGGTAGGGCACCAGCTTGCCGTGGTCCGGCACGCGCACCGCCGAGGTCAGCATCCGCATCAGGGTGGCTGCGTCAGGGCCGGGCTCGCCGAGTTGCTTGGCGGGGACCGAACGGCGGGCGTCCAGGGCGTGCAGAGCGGGGGGGACGGACATGGGCTCTCAATCTGGCTTCACGGTGCCCCGATTATAGTCGCCACCGTTTGTGACACGGCCGTGGGCTATCTCGGTGCAATTTGCGACAAAACGTGATGAACATCACCTAATCAGCGGACTTCCTTCACGTGGCTGTACTCGCTTCCACGGCCTGCTGCGCTTACGATACAAAGCCTGCCGGGTCACCGGTAACGAGGTTTAAAGTGTCGACTGTTTCACTGTCTCTGACCGGTCGGCCGGCCTACCATCCGAGCGTGGGCGCATGGGGTGCGCCGGCGTTCGTTGTATCCATGTTGTACTCAGTGCCTGCGAGGGTGGGGAGCCTTTTCGCATGATCGCCACGCCCAATGTAGGGGGGCACCCGGGCCGTGACCCGGCGTTGTTGAACATGGCCCGCGAGGCCGTGCTGCCGGGGCTGGTCGAGTCGTTCTCGACGGTGCTGGCGCGCTTTGATGATGTGTTGTTCGACCGTGCCGGGACTGCCGGCGCGTCGCAGCTGCTGTTCCTGGATGGCATGCGCGAGCTGCGCCGCCGCCGGGACGACATCGTGTCCGGCTTCCGCACGCATCTGACCCAGGCCTGGGAGGCGCTGGAGCGGGGTGAACCGCTGTCGGCCGAGGCCACCCTGGCCGGCCAGATCGAGGATGGCCTGAGCCTGGTGCCCGAACACGTGCTGGAATCCCGGCTGGCGGTGCGCAACTTCGCCACCGTGCTGCTGCGTGATTTCAAGCCGGTGCTGTCGCGGCTGGATCGCCGCCTGGGCATGATCGCCGGTGGGCTGGACCTGCAGGCCGACACCAATCCGATCAGCCCCGAGCACCTCGGTGTGGCCATCCACGAGGCCTTCGCCGATTGTGAACTGGCCCCGGAAGTACGGCTGGTGCTGATCAAGCTGTGCGAGCGCGATCTGCAGCAGCCGATCGGCAAGCGCTATGAGTATCTGGATGAACAACTGGCCGCTGCGGGCGTGATGCCGCAGATGGCCGCGCGTCGGCCCCCGCCGCGCGCACCCTCGCCGCCGCCGCGCGAAGACCGCGACACCTTCGATGGGTTCGAGCCCGAGGCCGGCATGGGACCGGCGGGCGACGAGGGCCAGGCACCGGCCTGGGCCCGCCGTTTCGCCGACCGCTGGGCCGAGAGCCGTGGTCGCCTCCAGGGCGGATCGCATGCAGCACACGAAGGCCCGGGCGAGGGCGGTGACAGCCTTGGCGGCAACCAGGGCATGCTGCTCGATGCGCTGCATGAGCTGCTGCAGCAGACCCGCCACGTGCGTGAGGACGCCACCTCGGCGGCCAGCGTCGCGGTGGGCCAGCAGCGCCCCCTGAGCCAGCGCGAAATGATGTCGGTGCTGTCGCTGCTGCAGGCCACGCCGAGTGCGACCCTGCGCGCAGCGATCGGTGAAGACGGCGAATCGCTGGCGCAGCGGTTGAAGAGCGAGGTGCTGTCCGGCGCGACCCGGCTCGGGGTGGATCCCGCGCAGGCGCGGCTGGACCCGCAGGACGAGGACGCGATCGATCTGGTCGGCATGCTGTTCGATGTGATGCTCGATGAGCGCGACCTGGAGGGCCGCTCGCGCGAGCTGATCGGCCGGCTGGTGGTGCCCTTCGTCAAGGTCGCCATGCTTGACCGCCGCATGTTCGTGCAGAAGACCCACCCGGCGCGCAAGCTGCTCAACTCGCTGGCCGAAGCCTGCGAAGGCAACACCGGCGAGAGCCAGGCCGAGCGCGTGCTGATGGGCAAGGTCGAGGAAATCATCGAGCGGCTGGTCGCCGAGTTCAACGAGAACCTGGCGATCTTCCTCACCCTGGAAGAAGAATTCCGCGAGTTCCTGACCCAGCACCGGCGCCGGATCGAGATCGCCGAGCGCCGGGCCGCCGAGACCCAGCGCGGCCAGGAAAAGCTCGAGATGGCGCGCCAGCGCGCCAGTACCGAATTGGACCGCCGCATTGGCGATGCCACGCTGCCACAGGCGATCGGCGAGTTCCTGCGCCAGCCCTGGCAGCACCACCTGACCCTGACCGTGCTGCGCGAAGGCGAAGACGGGGCGTCGGTCGGTGAGGCGCTGAGCCTGGCCGATGGCATGTTGGATGAAGTTGCCGAGGCGCGCCGGCATATCGTCGGCAAGCCGTGGCTGCAGGCCTGGCATCCCGCGCTGCGCAAGGTGTTCGCCAGCGTCGGTGTGCATGCCGATGCGGCCACCAGCGCCATCGATGCATTGCACGACACCCTGCAGGGCATCGCTGAATCGCGCCCCGAGCTCGAACGCGCGCTGCCCGAACTGCCGCAGGTCGCGCTGCCTTCGCCACCGGCCCAGGAATCGGCGTCGGTGGAGCTGGGCAGCAAGGTGGATGTCAGCGATTTCGACAACGCCGATGCCGACCGCTTCCGCGGTCTGGAGATCGGCAGCTGGCTGGATTTCGTCGACAAGGATGGCAAGGTCCAGGCCGGCAAGCTGTCCTGGGTCAGCCCGATTTCCCAGCGCCTGCTGTTCGTCAACCGGCGCGGGGTGCGCTTCTGCGTCGCCTCGCCGGAAGAACTGGCGGTGATGGTGCGCCTGGGACGTCTGCGGGCGCATATCGACGATGGTGCCTTCGACAGCGCCATGCAGGGCGTGATCGATCGGCTGGATACCAAGAACGCCACCGTGCATTGACCCCGGGGGCCACCTTGGCCTGACGATCAGGTTACGATCAGCCCACAATCCGCTGATCGTCGGGGACAGGCATGGCTGTCGAGGTGTTGGTGGTAAAGGAACACGCGCCGGGGGAACGGCGCGTGGCGATGACGCCGGAAACGGCGCGCAAGCTGATCGCGCTCGGCGCGGGCGTGTCATTCGAACCCGGCGCCGGGTTGGCTGCCGGTTTCCCGGATGCGTTGTATCAGGACGTCGGGGCCCAGCCAGCCGATGACACGCGCCTGGCCCAGGCCGACATCGTGCTGTGCGTGCAGCCACCGTCCAATGACCGCCTCGCCCGGTTGAAGTCCGGTGCCAGTCTGATCGGCATGCTGCACCCGCAGGCCGATGCCGAACGCGCGGGCCTGATCCAGTCACGTGGCCTGCAGGCGTTCCCGCTGGAACGCTTGCCGCGCACCACGCGCGCCCAATCGATGGATGTCCTCAGTTCGCAGGCCGGCATGGCCGGTTACAAGGCCACCCTGATCGCCGCCCAGCGCGCGCCGCGCTTCTTCCCGATGCTCACCACCGCCGCCGGCACGATCCGCCCCTCCAAGGTACTGGTGGTCGGCGCCGGCGTGGCCGGCCTTCAGGCCATCGCGACGGCCCGCCGTCTCGGTGCGCAGGTGGAAGGCTTCGATGTACGTCCGGAAACCCGCGAGCAGATCGAATCGCTGGGCGGCAAATTCCTGGATCTGGGGGTCAGCGCCGTGGGCGAGGGCGGTTACGCGCGGCCGTTGACCGATGAGGAACGCGCCGAGCAGCAGCGCCGCCTCGGCGAGCACCTGCGCACGGTGGACGTGGTGATCTGTACCGCCGCCGTGCCGGGCCGGCCGGCGCCTAAGATCGTCAGCACCGCGATGGCGCGCGGCATGAAACCGGGCAGCGTGATCGTCGATCTGGCCGCGGAAACCGGCGGCAACTGCGAAGCCACCCAACCGGGCGAGGTGGTGGATCTGGACGGGGTGCTCATCGACGGTCCGCTCAACCTGGCCAGCCAGGGCGCGGTGCATGCCAGTGAGATGTACGCCCGCAACGTCTACAACTTTGTCGCGCTGTTCCTGAAAGACGGCGCCGTCACCTTCGACTGGGACGACGAACTGCTCGCCAAAACCCGCTGGGTCGCCGTCTGAAAAAAATGGGGACGGGGGTAGTTAATAACTACCCCCGTCCCCGTTATTGCGTCAGCGCTTCGGCGGTGGCGCCGTGGGGGCCGGGTTGGCCTTCAGCCACGCCTTGCGTTCGTCCGGGGTCATCCGCGCCCAGCGGTCGCGCAGGTCCTGGCGCTGCTCGGGGCTCATGCTGCGCATCTGACCGAACAGCGCGCGCGCCTGCTCGCGCTGCTCCGGCGTCATGTTCTCGAAACGGTGGCGGCCGCGGTGCGCCTGCGCACGCTGTTCCGGGGTCATGGTCAGCCAGCGCTGGCCGTGCTGCAGCATCCGCTCGCGCTGCGGTGCAGGCGCATCGTTCCAACGATCACGGACGGGCGCGATCAACGCCTCGCGCTGCTGCGGGCTGAGTGCGTCCCAGTCCGGCAGCGGGGCAGTCTGGGCCCAGCCGGTCGCACTCAACGTCAGCAACAGCAGCCCCAGGGACAGTCGCAGTTTCATCATTACTCCATTGCCAGGTCGGTACCGCCCAGCCACAAATACAGATCGGGATTCTCGTCGAGGACATCGCTGCCGTCGTCGGTGGCGCTCGCCGTCACCGGTGCCGGCGGGGCGTTCGATTCGCCGAGGAGGAAACTGTAGCCCAAGGCGAGCCCGACCACCGCCGAACAGGCGGTCGCCATCCACCAGGACGGGGCATGCCGCTTGGCCGGCGAGGCCGCATGGCGCGCGCTGCGCAGCCGCGCCAGCGTCGTCGGCGAGAGCGTATCCAGTGCCTGCGCATGCAGCTGCCGCAGGGCGGCATCGTCAGGCATCGAAGGGGACAGGGGGCGGTTCACAGGGCGATCTCCAGAGACTGCTGCAGCGCCTGGCGGGCGCGCGAAAGATGGGTTTTGACCGCGCCTTCGCTGCAGCCCATGGCCTTGGCCGTGGTGGCGCCGTCCAGGTCCTGCAGCACACGCAGGGTGAAGGCCTCGCGCTGGCGCGCGGGCAGCTCCCGCAGCGCCTGTACCAGCTGCGCGTACTGATCGCGCTGCTCATGCGCCTGGGCCGGGCCGGGGGCGCTGTCGGCCCAGTCGATGTCATGCTCGCCACCGGCCTCGTCGCTGCTGCGCCAGAACTTCAGGCGGAAGCCGCGGCGGCGCTGCAGATCCACCACGCGGCGGCGCAGGATGCTCCAGAACAACGGCGCCCATTCGGCGGCAGGTTTGTCGCGGTAGCCGAGCATCTTCAACATGCTGTCCTGCACCGCATCCAGCGCGTCCTCGCGCTGACGCAGGCCGGCCTCGGCGAAGCGGAACGCGCGCGGGCCGATCCCGGCCAGGAAGGCATCCAGCGATACCGGCAACGCCGCCGCGGGCGTGGCGGGCAGGTCGGCATCCGTCGACGGTAGGGGAGAGCTCACCAGCACAGGGTAGCGTTCCGGCAGGGGGATACCGTGAGAACGCACCAAGGCAGGCGCGGTTGACCGGCCTGCCCGATTGGTTCAGCGCATGGTTATGATGCAGGGGACGGGATGACCGCCTGGGAGAGTGACTGCAATGAGCGACGGGTTCGTGGCGTTGTATATCTTCATGCTGGCCGCCATTGCCGGCCACGTGATCATTTCGCGGGTGCCGGTGATCCTGCATACCCCTTTGATGTCCGGCTCCAACTTCATCCACGGCATCGTGCTGATCGGCGCGATGGTGGTGCTGGGGCACGCGCAGACCCCGCTGGAGAAGATCATCGGGTTCATCGCGGTGGTCCTTGGCGCGGGCAACGCGGCCGGTGGCTACGTGGTGACCGAACGCATGCTCGACATGTTCAAACCCAGCGCCAAGCGCGACGCCGGGGAGAAGGCACCTTGAACGTGACCACCGCGCAACTGCTGCAGTGGCTGGTCCAGGTGAGCTACCTGGTCGCCGCGACCCTGTTCCTGCTCGGCCTGCAGCGCATGGCCTCGCCGATGACCGCGCGCAGCGGCATACGCTGGGCCGGGCTGGGCATGCTGATCGCCACGGTGGCGACGTTCTTCCTGCCCGAGCTGCACAACATTCCGCTGATCCTGGCGGCCGTGGTGATCGGCACGGGCGTGGCGTGGTGGTCGGCCAAGCGGGTGGCGATCACCGACATGCCGCAGATGGTGGCGCTGTACAACGGCATGGGCGGCGGCTCGGCCGCAGCGATCGGTGCGGTGGAACTGCTGCGCTTCTCGTTCCTGGCCAACCGCGATACCACGCACTGGAGCGAGCAGGCGCTGGCCGATCTGGCCGCGCGCCAGCCGTCGGCAACGGTGCTGGCGCTGGCCGTGATCGGCTCGGCGATCGGCGCGGTGTCGCTGTCCGGATCGATCGTCGCCTGGGCCAAGCTGGACGGGCGGCTGGACCGCCGGGTCACCTTCCCGGGGCAGCAGGTGTTCAACCTGCTGGTCGCGCTGGCGATGGTGGTGCTGGGCATCTGGGCCGCGGTCACGCTGAGCCCGGTGGCGATCATCAGCTTCTTCGTGGTGGCGCTCGCGCTGGGCGTGCTGATGACGCTGCCGATCGGCGGCGCCGACATGCCGGTGGTGATCTCGCTGTACAACGCGTTTACCGGCCTGGCCGTGGCCTTCGAAGGCTATGTGCTCGGCAACGAAGCACTGATCATCGCCGGCATGATGGTCGGCGCGGCCGGCATTCTGCTGACGCGGTTGATGGCCAAGGCGATGAACCGCCCGATCAGCGGCGTGCTGTTCTCCAACTTCGGGGGCAGCGGCGTGGCGCAGGAAATCACCGGTGCGCAGAAGCCGATCGAGGCCAGCGATGTCGCCGCGATGCTGGCCTTCGCCGAGCGCGTGGTGATCGTGCCCGGCTACGGCATGGCCGTGGCCCAGGCGCAGCACAAGGTGTGGGAGCTGGCGCAGCGCCTGATCGATCGCGGCATCAAGGTGAAGTTCGCGATCCACCCGGTGGCCGGGCGCATGCCCGGGCACATGAACGTGCTGCTGGCCGAAGCGGGCGTGCCCTACGACCTGATCGCCGACATGGACGACATCAACCCGGAGTTCCCCAACACCGACGTGGTGCTGGTGATCGGCGCCAACGACGTGGTCAATCCGGTCGCGCGCACCGACCCGGCCAGCCCGATCTACGGCATGCCGATCCTGGACGTGGTCAACGCCCGCAACGTGGTGGTGATCAAGCGCGGCAAGGGCACCGGTTTTGCCGGCATCGAGAATGCGCTGTTCTACGCCGACAACGCCCGCATGCTGTACGGCGATGGTGCCGGTGCGGCAAGCGCGCTGGTCAGCGAACTGAAGGCCCTCGACGGCGGCCATTGAACACAGAAGTAGTGCCGGCCGCTGGCCGGCTCCACGCAACGCGTGACTACCAATGCGTTTCCGTCCAGGCGTCATGAAGAGCCGGCCAGCGGCCGGCACTACCGATACCCGGGATGCGGCGACCCGAAGCGTCCGTCGATACCCGGGACGCGGCGACCTGAAGCATCCGTGGGGCGGTTACTTCGCCACCCACCAACCGATCACCAGCGCCACACCCAGCCACAGCCATTCCACCGCGCCGTTGGCCAGGCCGCTCAGGGTCCAGGCCAGATAGGGCCCCATGCGCAACGCTGATTCCCACGGGGTGAGCCCCATGGAGCCGCCGAGGTACGCCGAGGCGATCCCCCAGTTGGCCGCCAGCGCAACCAGCACGGTGGCCAGCACCGTCAGCACCACCCGGGGGGCACCCGCGCGCAGGGTGCCCAGGCGCAGCATGAACGCGATCTCCAGCGCGGCCACCACCGCCATCCAGCCGGCCTGGCGGCCGGTGAGCAGGGCGATGAACAACCAGGCCAGCGTGGCCGTGACGACACCAAGCAGAAACAGCGGGGGCCAGAGCCAGTGGCGGCTCCGGACAGGCACGGACGTGGGCGACATGCAATCTTCCTGTAAGTCCTCACAGGATACCGGCTTGCGGGGTGACCGGCGCGTGGGCGGCCACTGGGCTAAAATGGTCGCCTTGCGGGAATTGGCCGCGACCCCCATATCGATCCACATGTATTCCCGTAGCAGTGAACCTGTCCACTTCGAACGCGACTGCGAGGCCGTCATGGTCCCGCAGGGCGAAACGGTCACGCTGCCCGCTGGCAGCTATGGCTACATCACCCAGGCCCTGGGTGGCAGCTATACCGTCTTTGTCGAAGGCAATCTGTTCCGCATCGCCGGCAAGGATGGCGATGCCATCGGCAAGGAAGCGCCCCCGGCGCTGGAACTGCCCGCCGATGCCTCCGACGAGGAGGTCGAAAAACTGGTGTGGCAGCAGCTGCGCACCTGTTTCGATCCGGAAATCCCCTTCAACATCGTCGATCTGGGGCTGGTCTATGAAGTGGACCTCAAGCACCTGGACGATGGCCAGCGCGAGGTCGACATCAAGATGACCCTGACCGCGCCCGGCTGCGGCATGGGCGAGATCCTCGTCGATGACGTGCGCAGCAAGCTGGAAATGATCCCGACGGTGGCCGAGGCCGACGTCGAGCTGGTGTTCGACCCGCCGTGGGGGCGTCACATGATGTCCGAGGCCGCCCGGCTCGAAACCGGCATGCTGTAACCGCCCATCGCCAGCCGGCGTCACGGCGTTCCCCGTAACCAGAACAGGAAATATCCGGTGTCCCAGTCTTCCGTGAGCTTCAACACCACCCGTTCCGCCCAGCCGCGCAGCAGCGAGGAGCGTGAGCGCATCCTGGCCGCCCCCGGTTTTGGTCTGCACTTCACCGACCACATGGTGGAAGTGCGCTGGGACAAGGACACCGGCTGGCACGATGCCGTGGTACGCCCGTACGGCCCGCTGCAGCTGGACCCGGCCGCCGCGGTGCTGCATTACGGCCAGGAAATCTTCGAAGGCATCAAGGCCTACCGCCACGCCGACGGCTCGATCTGGACCTTCCGTCCGGACGCCAACGGCCGTCGCCTGCAGCGTTCGGCCCAGCGCCTGGCGCTGCCGGAACTGCCGGTGGAGATCTTCGTCGAATCGCTCAAGCAGCTGATCGCCGTGGACGCGTCGTGGGTGCCATCGGCCGACGAATCCAGCCTGTACTTCCGTCCGTTCATGATCGGCGATGAAGCCTTCCTCGGCGTGCGCGGCGCGCACAAGGCCGGCTACTACGTGATCGCCAGCCCGGCGGGCCCGTATTTCGCCAAGGGCGTGGCGCCGGTGGCGATCTGGCTGTCCACCGAGTACGCGCGCGCAGGCAAGGGCGGTACCGGCGCAGCCAAGTGCGGTGGCAACTACGCCGCCTCGCTGCTGCCACAGCAGAAGGCGCAGGCGCAGGGCTGCTCGCAGGTGCTGTTCCTGGATCCGGTCGAAGGCAAGTACCTGGAAGAACTGGGTGGCATGAATGTGTTCCTGGTCTACAAGGACGGCACCCTGGTGACCCCGGCGTTGTCGGGCAGCATCCTGGAAGGCATCACCCGGGAAAGCATCCTGCAGCTCGCCCGCGACCGCGGCATGAAGGTCGAAGAGCGCAAGGTCACCCTCGAAGAGTGGAAGGACGGCGTGACCTCCGGCGAGATCGTGGAAGCGTTCGCCTGCGGTACCGCGGCGGTGGTCACCCCGATCGGCCAGCTCAAGGGCGAAGGCTTCTCGGTGGGCGACATCAACGCACCGGCCGGCGAAGTGACGATGTCGCTGCGCAAGGAACTGACCGACATCCAGTACGGCCGCCTGCCGGACCGTCATGGCTGGCTGGTCCGCCTCGACGCCTGATGCCCGCGGATCCGCGCTGAAGCATCGAAACCCGCCTGGCGACAGGCGGGTTTTTTATTGCCGGTTCACTGCCCCTGTCGCCAAGGCCGGCCGCGGGACACTTCGGCACGTCATGTCCCGCGGTGGCAATGTCGCAAGCCCTTGATGCGCAAGCGTTGTCCTGCTCTGGCGGACATTGACAGCCATTTCGGACATCCGTTGCCGCAAACAGCCCGTTCAAAACGACCCGAGGGCCTTCACTTTCACAAACCCTCGACCCGTGAAGTCTCAGATCCGACATTTCATGTCCTGGAAGCACGGCTGAAACATTGTTCATCCGCCAGCAAGCTATTAGCGTCGACTCACTCACCGGGCCGACCCGCGCCATCGCTTCTGCAGCCCCCGGATCGGACCCGGATTCTCAGCCGCAACGACGGCACTCACTGTCTGAAAGGGAAATCCGATGTCTCATGTCTCGCAACACCGTTTGCGTCAGCGTGCATTGGTGGTACTGGGCGCGTCCGTTCTGTCCACCCTGCTGCTGGCCACCCCGGCGTTCGCCGGTGATGTGCAGTTGAGCGGCCTGTCCTCGGCGCCGACCCACCAGCGCTTCATCGTGAAGTACAAGGATGGCAGCACCGAGGTCGCCACCCCGACCGCGCTGGCCAGCTCGCTCAAGGCTGCCGCGGCGGCGGTACCGGCCGCCCAGGGCCGCGTGCTGGGGCTGCAGAAGCTGCGCCAGCTGGCGATCGGCCCGACCGTGGTCAAGGCCGACCGGCCGCTGGACCGCGCCGAAGCCGAGCTGCTGATGCGTCGCCTGGCCGCCGACCCCAGCGTGGAATACGTCGAAGTGGACCAGCTGATGCAGGCCACCCTGGTGCCCAACGACACCCGCTTCTCCGAACAGTGGGGCTTTGGCACCAGCAATGCCTCGATCAACGTACGCCCGGCCTGGGACAAGGCCACCGGCACCGGCGTGGTGGTGGCGGTGATCGACACCGGCATCACCAACCACCCCGATCTCAATGCCAATATCCTGCCCGGCTACGATTTCATCAGCGATGCGGCGATGGCGCGCGATGGCGGTGGCCGTGACAACACCCCCAACGACGAAGGCGACTGGTACGCCGCCAACGAGTGTGGCGCCGGCATTCCCGCGTCCAATTCCAGCTGGCACGGCACCCATGTGGCCGGCACCGTCGCGGCGGTCACCAACAACAGCACCGGCGTGGCCGGCACCGCGTTCAATGCCAAGGTCGTGCCGGTGCGCGTGCTGGGCAAGTGCGGCGGGTATACCTCCGATATCGCCGATGCGATCGTCTGGGCGTCCGGCGGTACCGTCAGCGGCGTCCCGGCCAACGCCAACCCGGCCGAAGTGATCAACATGTCGCTCGGTGGCGGTGGCAGCTGCTCCACCACCTACCAGACCGCGATCAACGGCGCCGTCTCGCGCGGGACCACCGTGGTGGTCGCGGCGGGCAACAGCAACACCAACGTGTCCTCATCGGTCCCGGCCAACTGCGCCAACGTGATCGCGGTGGCCGCGACCACCTCGGCCGGCGCCCGCGCCAGCTTCTCCAACTACGGCACCGGCATCGACATCTCCGCGCCGGGGCAGGGGATTCTCTCCACCCTCAACACCGGCACCACAGTCCCGGGCAGCGCCTCGTATGCGTCTTACAACGGTACCTCGATGGCGGCGCCGCATGTGGCCGGCGTGGTCGCGCTGATCCAGTCCGTCGCGCCCACGGCGCTGAGCCCGGCCGCCATCGAAAGCCTGCTCAAGAGCACCGCCCGTCCGTTGCCGGGCGCCTGCTCTGGCGGCTGCGGCGCGGGCATCGTCGATGCCGATGCCGCGGTGACCGCCGCGCTCAACGGCACCGGCCCGGGCCCGGGCACCGGCAACGTGCTGCAGAACAACGTGCCGGTCACCGGGCTTGGCGCCGCCAGTGGTGCTTCGCTGGCCTACACCGTGACCGTGCCATCCGGCCGCAGCCAGCTGAAGGTCAGCATCGCCGGCGGCAGCGGCGATGCCGACCTCTATGTCCGCAATGGCAGCGCGCCGACCGACACCGTCTACACCTGCCGCCCGTACCTCAGCGGCAACAACGAAACCTGCACCATCGCTTCGCCGGCGGCAGGCACCTGGCACGTGCGGGTAAAGGCCTACTCGACCTTCTCCGGGGTGACCCTGACCGCGCAGTACTGATCGCGTTCCAACGCCCCAACGAAGAACGCCCCGGCATGCCGGGGCGTTCGTTCAATCAACACGGCGTCTGCGCGGGAAGCATCCACGCATGGCGTGGACCTACACGCTGCGCCAATGATTACGCCGCTTCGAACCGGTTGGCTGCCACGTTCTTGCGCACCTGCTCCGGATTCCAGATCCGGCCGTTCATCGCGATGTACACACCGCTGGGCAAGGACTGCACCGCACCGATCGCACACCCGATATTGAACTCCGCATCCGAGCCACGGAAGCGTGCCGGGCTCAGCGCACCGGTCATCACGATGGTCTTGTCGGTGATCGACTTCAGCACCTGGCCCGTCTGCACCATCGAGTCGGTGCCGTGTGTGACCAGCACATGCCGGGTCGGCTGCGCGGCGATCGTTGCCCGGATCAACTCGCGATCCTCGTCGGTGATGTGCAGCGAATCCTTGCGCAGGATCGGAATCACGTTGAAACGGAAGGTCACGCCCAGCTCGCGCAGGATCATCCCGATCTGCGGATCACCGATCTGATAGTCCGACTTGTCGTCGAAGTAGATCTTGTCGATCGTGCCACCGGTGGTGATGATCAGTAGTTCTTCCATTGCAAGCATCCTGGGTACCAGACAGAAGGGCACGGAACCGCCGCGCCGACCGGTAGATGATACGGCCGCCGCCCGCTCGATGCAGGCCCGCGGCACCGCACGGTCAGCCGGCTGTCGTCTTCCGCCCGAAGCGTCGGCGCAGGCCCGGCGTGCTGGCCACGCCGATCACCGCCAGCGCCAGCCCCAGCTCGAGCCAGGCCCACAGTGCCACCTCCGGATGGCTCCAGGCGCTCATCACCCCGTGGCTGAACCAGAACAGCGCCAGCACCCCGGCCCAGAACATCGCCTTGCCCCGCCGCACCAGTACGCCCAGCGCCAGCAGCAGCGGCGGCAGGGTAAAGACCAGCTGGGTGGCCAGCCAATGCTTGTCCTGCGCGAACCAGACCGCGAACAGCACCGCCAGCGCCACCAGCAGCAGGGCCAGCACGATCTCCTGCGCCCGGGTCCTCACGCCAGCCGCCGTGCGATATCGGCCACCCGCCGCCCCAGCGCCCGCGCCAGGATGCTTTCATCCTCGCTCGGCACCGGGTTGTCGTCCGCCCCGGCCACATGGCTGGCGCCATACGGCGTGCCACCGGTGGTGGTGTGGCTCAGCGCCGGCTCGGTGAACGGGATGCCCACGATCAGGCAGCCGTGGTGCAGCAGCGGTACCTGCATGGACAGCAGGGTCGACTCCTGCCCGCCGTGCAGCGAGGCGGTGGAGGTGAACACCCCGGCCGGCTTGCCGGCCAGGGTGCCGTTGACCCATTCCGCGCCCAGCCCATCCAGGAAGTGCTTCACCGGCGCGGCCATGTTGCCGAACCGGGTCGGGCTGCCCAGCAGCAGCCCCGTGCATTCGGCCAGATCGGCCACGCTCACATACGGCGCACCGTCTTCGGGCACCGGGGGCAGGGCCGTCTGTGTCACCGCGGCCACCGGCGGCACCGTGCGCAGCCGCGCGCTCATGCCCGGCACCTCGCCGATGCCGCGCGCAATCTGGCGGGCAAGCCGTGCTACTGAACCGCCACGGCTGTAATACAGCACCAGGATCTCCGCCATTTCGCTTTCATCTCGTTGCGTCCGATGCAGGCAGTATGGCAACGCAGCCCGCTCAGGGCGAGGTCCGTGCCGGGCCGGCCGCCGTGAGCAGGCGTGCATGCCCCATACCCGTCATCGGGTACCCTTGCGCCGATGGAACCTCTCGATACGATCAACCTGTGGATCGAACGCGTCCGGGACCGTGCGCGCACGATCAGCTTCGGCCGCTTCCTGTGGCGCCGTTTCCTCGATGACCGCCTGTTCCAGGCGGCCGCCTCGCTGGCCTACACCACGGTGTTCGCGCTGGTGCCGCTGGCGATCGTCGTGTTCGGGGTGCTCTCCGCGTTCCCGGTGTTCGACCGCTGGAGCGATACCCTCAGCGACTACGTGTTCTCCAACTTCGTGCCCAACGCCGCGCGCGCGGCCGAAGGCTACCTGCGTCAGTTCTCGGCCAGCGCCGGGCAGCTGACCGCCGCCGGCTTCATCGCCCTGGTGGTGTCGTTGCTGATCACCCTCAACAGCGTGGAGGAAACCTTCAACCAGATCTGGCGGGTGAGTTCGACTCGCCCGAAGCTGACCCGTTTCCTGGTCTATTGGACCGTGCTCACCCTCGGCGCGATGCTCGCGGCGGCCTCGCTGGCGGTCTCGGCACGCGTGTTCGCGCTGCCGCTGTTCGGCACCAGCGAAGGCCGCTGGCTGGCCAACGTGTCGCTGACCGTCGCTCCGATCCTGATCGAGTTCGTGTGCATCATGCTGGTCTACCGCGTGGTGCCGCACCACACGGTCAAATGGCGGCATGCCATCCCCGGGGCGATCCTGGCCGCGATCATGCTGGAGCTGGTGAAGTGGGGCATGGGCGCTTACCTGGGCAGCTTCCAGTCTTACCAGAAGCTTTACGGCACGGTGGCCTTCGTGCCGATCCTGCTGCTGTGGATCTACCTGTGCTGGGTGTCGGTGCTGCTGGGTGCCTCGCTCGCGTCCTCGATCGCTGCATTCCGCTACCAGCCGGCCGACCTGCGCCTGCCGGTCGGGTATGAGATCTACGGCCTGCTGCGCCTGATCGGCCGCTTCCACCAGGCGCGTGCCGATGGCCGCAGCCTGGACGACGACGAGATCCTGCGCCTGGAGCCGATGCTGACCGACTCGCTACTGCAGACCCTGCTCTGCGACCTGGAAGCGATCCGCGTGGTCCGCCGTGACGAGCAGGGCGAGTGGCTGCTGGCACGCGACCTGGACAAACTCACCCTGGCCGACCTGTACGAGACCACGCAGATGCGGATCCCGATCAAGGAAGCCTATCTGCCGTATCGCGACGACAGCCTGGGCACGGCCTCGGTGGCCGCGCTGGACACGCTGCGCCTGCCGCTGCGCGAGCTGCTCAAACGCCGCGTCAGCGATATCTATTCGACCCCCGGAGACAAACCATGACCGCCAAGCCCCTGCTGCTGGCCCTGGGCCTGCTGACGCTGGCCGCCTGCAACAAGCCCGCCGCACAAAGCGAGGCCACCGCGCCCGCCGCCCCGGCCCCGATCGATGAACCGGCCGTGCCGCCGACCGAAGCGCTGCCGGCCACCGAGCGCAAGACCGTCGAACAGCCCACGCTCAAGGCCAAGGCGCTGGATGGCACCGACTACGATCTGGCCGCGCACCGCGGCAAGTGGGTGGTGGTGAACTTCTGGGCGACCTGGTGCGCGCCGTGCCGCAAGGAAATGCCCGAGCTCTCCGCGCTGCACGCGATGCGCAATGAGATCGAAGTGGTCGGGCTGGCCTTCGAGGACATCGAGCCGGCCGAGATGAAGGCCTTCCTGGAAAAGCGTCCGGTCACCTATCCGATCGTGATCGTGGACACCTACAACCCGCCGGAAGACTTCGCGATCCCGCGCGGCCTGCCGATGACCTACCTGATCGCGCCGGACGGCAAGGTCGCCAAGGAATTCCTCGGCCCGGTCACTGCGCATGACATCGAGGCGCGGATCAAGGAAGGCTGAGCCTCACGTCGATCCAGGCGCTGCGTGGGCAGGCCATGCAGCACAGCACCCACGCATGGCCTGGACCTAAGGGACAGCGAAAGGTTCGATCGGCTTGAGCACCCCGAAGTGCTCCTTGTGCAGCTTGCCCTTCAACGGCGGCAGCGCCAGCACCGGTTCGTCCACGCGGGTATCGGGCAGGCGATCGAGCAGGTTGCGGATCAGGCCGAGGCGCCCGCGCTTCTGGTCGTTGAAGTCCACCAGCGTCCACGGCGCATCGTCGTTGTGCGTCGCGCGCAGCATCGCTTCGCGGCTCTCGGTGTAAGCGCTGTACTTGCTGCGCGATTTCAGGTCCACCGGCGAGAGCTTCCAGCCCTTGAGCGGATCGAGGTGGCGTTCGGCGAAACGCTTTTCCTGCTGCGCCTGGTCCACGCTGAGCCAGTACTTGAACAGCACGATGCCGTCGTCGATCAGCAGCTTCTCGAACACCGGCGCCTGCGCCAGGAAGCTGCGGTACTGCGCTTCGGTGCAGTAGCCCATCACATGCTCGACCCCGGCACGGTTGTACCAGCTGCGGTCCATCAGCACGATCTCACCGGCTGCCGGCAGGTGCGAGACGTAGCGCTGGAAATACCATTGGGTACTCTCGCGGTCGGTCGGCTTGGGCAGCGCGACCACCTTGCACTGGCGCGGGTTGAGATGCTCGGCGATGGCCTGGATCGCGCCGCCCTTGCCGGCGGTGTCGCGGCCTTCGAACAACACCAGCACGCGTTGACCGGTGTGCTGCACCCAGCGCGCCATCGCCGTCAGTTCCAGTTGCATCGGTTCCAGCAGGGCCTGGTAGTCCTTGCGCTTGAGCTTGCCCATCGGCGTGCCTCGGTCATCCACAGAGAGCCCGAGCCTAGCGCAGCCGATGCTCAGGCGATGTGTGGGCCCTGCCAACCGCGCTCACGTGCGAGCCCCTGGACCACTGCACTGACATCGCGCGCGAAGCCGGCCATGTCGAACAGCCCGCTGTCCTCACGACGCTGGGCCAGCGTGGCGCGCGCGGCCTGCAGCGCGGCCGGGTCGTTGCCCAGGCGCACTGCGGTGGCTACGAACGCGGCGTCATCGGCCACGTTGAAATCGTGCATGCCCAGGTGATGATTCAGGCTGCCGGCCACGCGCGAGGCGAACGTCGTGCCGGGGCAGGTCAGCACCGGGCAGCCGGCCCACAGCGCATCGGAGGCGGTGGTGTGGGCGTTGTAGGGATGCGTGTCCAGGAACAGGTCGGCGTGCTGGTAGCGCGCCAGGTATTGCGGGTGGGGCAGGCGCGGCATGAATACCAGCCGCGCCGGATCCAGCTGCGCCTGGCGTGCCGCGCTGCGCAGGCGCGCGTCGGCATTGCCCGGGCCGGAGAGCAGCCACAGCACGCTGCCGGGCACGCCCTGCAGCACCGCAAACAAGCGCTGCACGCTGCGCGGGTTGAGCTTGTAGCTGTTGTTGAAACAGCACAGCACCACGCCCTGCGCGGGCAGGCCGCAGTCCTCACGCGAGGGCACCGGTTCCAGCACGCGGGTGTTGTCCGAAGGCTGGAACGCACGCGGCAGGCGCCGCACGTTCTCACTGAACGCCGGTTCCAGCGCGTGGGGCAGCACGAAGGCATCGGCCAGCACATGGTCGATCCACGGCGCGCCGGAGGTGCCCGGGTAGGCCAGCCAGTTGACCTGTACCGGCGCCGGCCGCATCGCCAGCACCTGCGGGGTGCCGCCGCCGCCCCAGCCGCGCAGATCGAACAACACGTCGATGCCGGTCTCGCGGATGCGCCGGGCGATGTGCTCATGCGGTTGCGCGCTGACATCGTGCAGCGTGTTGGACGCCTGCTGCAGGCGTTGGCGGATGGGGCTGCCGTCGTCGCCGGTGAGCGCGAACAGATGCAGCTCCAACGTGGCCTGTGCGCGCAGCTGTTCGAACAGCGCTACGGTCAGCAGGCCGGTCGGATGCGCACCGAAGCCATTGGAAAGGAAGCCGACCCGCAACCTGCCGTGCGGACGCACCGCGGAAGGCGGCAACCGGGGAATGCCTTCGGCCAGCGCCGCCGCGCGCTGACGGGCGCATGCCAGCTGCTCGGCGGTGCTGCTGTCTTCGCTGAGGAAGGCGAACGGCTCGACCACGGCCTGGCCCTGGGCGACGGCCTGGCGGACCCGCGCCGACAGCCGCTCCAGATCGCGCCAGTCGCACAGGCGGCGTTGCCAGTTGAGCAGCTGCGCGGTGATATAGGGCTCGCCCGGCAGCAGGCGATGCGCGTGGCGATAGGCATCGGCCGCCGCTTCGGGCTGACCGGCGTCTTCCAGGGCGTGACCAAGCCACAGGGTGATGCCGGGATGCTGAGGCGCGCGATCGGCGGCCTGGCGCAGCAGCGTGGCCGCTTCGCCATGGCGGCCCTGCATCCAGCGCGCGCGGCCGAGCCGCGCCAGTGCCTCGGGATGGTCGCCGCGCAGCTGCAGCGCGCGCGTTGCAGCCTGTTCGCCGGCAGGCACATCACCGGCCTCCAGCTCGGCATCGGCCAGCATCACCCAGGCAATGAAATCGGCCGGTTGCCGCTGCACGGCCTGGCGCAGCTGCAGGCGCTGCGGATCGGCACTCATCGCGGCCGCGCCGGGGCGGGCATGCTCAGTTGCCTTCCGCGAGCCGGGCCAGCTCGTCGGCCTGGTGTTCGTGGGTCAGGCGGCTGACCAGTGCATCCAGGTCGCCGGTCAGGATGTTGGGCAGGTCGTACAGGGTCAGCCCTTCCACGCGGTGGTCGGTGATCCGGCCCTGCGGGAAACTGTAGGTGCGGATGCGCTGGCTGCGGTCGCCACTGCCGACCTGCAGCCGGCGGCTTTCGGCCTGCGCGGCGGCCTGCTTGCTGCGCTCGGTATCGAGCAGCTGCGCTTTCAGGCGCTTCATCGCCTTGTCGCGGTTGGCGTGCTGGCTGCGCTCGGTCTGGCATTCCACCACCACGCCGGTCGGCAGGTGAGTGATGCGGATCGCCGATTCGGTCTTGTTGACGTGCTGGCCACCGGCGCCGGAGGAGCGGTAGGTGTCCACGCGCAGGTCGGCCGGGTTGATCACCACGTCTTCGACGTCGTCCGCCTCGGGGATAATCGCCACGGTCGCCGCAGAGGTGTGGATGCGCCCCTGCGACTCGGTCGCCGGCACGCGCTGCACGCGGTGCGTGCCGGATTCGAACTTCAGCCGCGAGAACGCGCCACGGCCGACCACGCGCGCCACGACTTCCTTGTAGCCGCCATGTTCGCCGGGGTTGTCGGATTCGATCTCGACCTTCCAGCCCTGACGCTCTGCATAGCGGGCGTACATGCGGAACAGATCGCCGGCGAAGATCGCCGCCTCGTCACCGCCGGTGCCGGCGCGCACTTCCAGGAACAGGTTGCCGTCGTCGCGCGGATCGCGCGGCACCAGCAGCAGGGCGAGTTCTTCGTCCAGCTGCTGCAGGCGCTGCTGCGCGGCCGTGATTTCCTCGTCGGCCAGTTCGCGCAGGTCGGGGTCTTCGCGCATGGCCTCGGCGGCCGCCAGATCGGCCTTGGCACGGGCTTCGTCGGCCAGCGCCGTGGCGACCGGCTCCAGCTGCGAGAACTCACGCGAGAGCGCGCGGAACCGGTCGTTGTCGCCCACCACGGTCGGGTCGGACAACAGGCGTTCAAGTTCTTCGCGGCGCTCGGCCAGCGCTTCCAGCTTACGGCGCAGGGTCGGCGTCATCGTTCCTCGCTACTTCGGTACGCACGGCAGGGTGCTGGTAACCCGGCTTGGCCGGGAACAGGCGCTCGGCGGCGCGGGTAAGTTCAGTATCGCCGCTGAGCGCGGCCGCGCGCAGGGCGGCGGTCGGCGGGTGCAGCAGGCGGTTGGTCAGGCCGTGCGCGAGCAGTTCGAGCACTTCCTCGGGGGATTTACCGTGGGCCAGCTGCTGGCGGGCCTTCTCCAGCATCTCCACGCGGGTCGCTTCGCCATAGGCGCGCAGCTGTCGCAGCGGGGCCTGGTGCACGCTGGCCTGCAGGGTTTCCACGAACCGGGCGACCTGCAGTTCGATGATCGCTTCCGCCTCGGCCGCGGCTTCACGGCGGCTGCGGCGGTTGTCTTCGACCGCCCGCTCCAGATCGTCCACGGTGTACAGGAAGGCATCGGACAGTTCGCCCACGCCAGCCTCGATATCGCGCGGCACGGCCAGATCGAACAGCAGCATCGGCTTGTGCTTGCGCGTCTTCAGCGCGGCAGCGACGTGCGCCCGGGTGATCACCGGCTCGCGCGCGGCGGTGGCCGAGAACACCACGTCGGCTTCGCCGAGATGACGGTCCAGTTCGCTCAGCGGCAGGGCCACGCCGCCATGCCGGCTGGCCAGCTCCTGCGCATGGGCGAGGGTGCGGTTGGCGATCAGCAGCCGGCGCACGCGCCCTTCGCTGAGATGGCGTGCGGCCAGTTCGATGGTCTCGCCGGCGCCGACCAGCAGCACGGTGGAATCTTCCAGCCGTGCGAACGAGTTCTGCGCCAGCCGCACCGCGGTGGAGGCCACCGACACCGGGTTGGCGCCCACGCGGGTATCGGTCCGCGCGCGCTTGGCCACCGAGAAGGTCTGCTGGAACAGCCGGTCCAGGCGCTGGCCGAGCAGGCCGTGGTCGCGGGCCAGGGCCCAGGCATCCTTCACCTGGCCCAGGATCTGCGGTTCGCCCAGCACCATGGAGTCCAGCCCGGTGGCGACCCGGAACAGGTGGCGGACCGCGTCGGCGTCGGCGTGCTGATAGAGGTACCCGTGCAGCGTGCCGGCATGCGACTCCAGCCACTGCGCCAGCGCATCACCGGATTCGGCGACGGCGTACAGCTCGGTGCGGTTGCAGGTGGAGAGCAGGACCGCCTCGGCCACCTGCGGGGTATCGCGCAGCGACGCCAATGCCTGGGGCAGGGCGTCGCCGCCAAAGGACGCGCGTTCGCGCAGTTCCACCGGCGCGGTCTGGTGATTCAGTCCGAGCACCCACAGGGTCATTGTTCAGTTGCTTGCGATAAGCTGCTGGCCATTCAAGTCGTCATTTTAAGGCTCAGATGCCCCCGATGCCCGCATTGATTCGCATCTCCAGCGTTCTGCTGCTGTCTTTGTTCACCGCCAACGCCCTGGCGGCCCCTCCGGCGGCCCCGGCGAAGGCCAAGGACAGCACGGCCGAGGCGATCCCCCTGGCCCCGGTCATGGCGGGCGAATTCGCCCTGCAGGCCGGCAAACTGGGCGATGCCGCACGCTGGTACCTGGAGGCGGCCGAAGCCAGTGAAGGCGACGCCGGCCTGGCCGAGCGCGCCGCCCGGATCGCCATGCTGGCCAACGATGACAAGCGTGCTGCCCGTGCGCTGGCGTTGTGGGAGCAGCGTGCGCCGCGCTCGCTGGCCATGCGCAGCAGCACCGCCGCGCTGGACATGCGCCAGAACAAGGTGAAGGCGGCCCGCACCGAGCTGCAGGCCCTGCTCAAGGATCCCGATCCCACCGCCTGGAAGTTCGCGATCGGTGCCCTGATCGGCGGCGGCAGCGATCCCAAGGTGCCCGCGCAGGTCCTGAACGAGCTGGTCGATGCCAATGCGATCCCCGACCGCCTGGAGGTCTGGCAGGAGTTCGGCCGCCTGGCGATGCGCATGGAACAGCCCGAGCTGGCCCGGCGCATGGTCGATGAAGTGGTCAAGCGCTTCCCCGATGAGCCGCGTGTGGCCCTGTTGCATGCCAGCCAGCTCAACCAGGCTGGCAAGACCGATGAGGCGCTGGTCCTGTTGAAGGGGGTGGAGCCCAGGACCACGCAGGATCCGGAGCTGCGCAACGCGGTGGCCATTTCCTACGACCTGATGGGGCAGCCCGCCGCGGCCGAGCGGGTGCTGGCGGTCGGCCCGCAGGATGTGCAGACCTACGGCATGCGCGCCTCGCTGCTGGCCAAGCAGAAGGACGACCCGGGCCTGCTGGCCCTGTATACCGAGCTCTCCGGCCAGGCGACCAAGCCGGATCCGGCCCAGCGCCTGTTGCTGGGCAAGATCGCCGAGTACCTCAAGCGCTATGACGAGGCGGTCGACTGGTACCACAGCGTGCCGGGCGGCCCGGAGCGCGATGAATCGCGCCTGCGTGCGGCCAATGCGCAGAACGAACTGGGCCGCACCGACAAGGCCCTGGCCGAAGTGCACGCGATCCAGTCCGATGCCACCGTCGACGACGATGCCCGCCGCGATGCCTATCTGCTGGAAGCCGAGCTGCGCCAGCGCGGCAACGATGATGCCGGCGAGCTCGATGCGCTGGCCCGTGGCCTGGCCGCGTATCCCGACGAGAACGCGCTGCTGTATGCCCGCGCCCTGGCCTGGGAGCGCCGCGACGACATCCCGCGTGCCGAGGCCGATCTGCGCAAGGTGCTGGTCACCGATCCGGAGAACATCGCCGCGCTCAACGCGCTGGGCTACACCCTGGCCGACCGCACCCAGCGTTACCAGGAGGCTCTGGAACTGATCGACCGCGCGCGCGTGGCCGAGCCGGACAACGCCGCCATCGTCGACAGCTACGGCTGGGTGCTGTATCGCCTGGGCCGCACGGAAGAAGCGCTGGTGCAGCTGCGCCGCGCGTGGACCCTGGCCAAGGACCCGGAGATCGCCGCGCATGTGGGCGAGGTGCTGTGGGTATTGAACAAGAAGGACGAGGCGCGCCACTTCTTTGAAGAGGCCCGCAAGCTCGACCCGGACAACCGCGCCCTGCAGCGCGTGATCGAGAAATACGGCGTATGAATCTGCTGTCCCTGAAGGCCGCGTTGGCCGTGGCCGTCGCGTTGTCACTCTCGGCCTGTGTCTCGCTGGATGAGCGCAAGGCGCCCTCCGCCCCGACCGTGGTCGCCACCGTCTCGCCCGCAGCGCAGCAGGCCGAGGCCGAGCGCGTCGCCGCCGTGCGTGCGTCGCCGGCCTGGTCGTTCCAGGGCCGGGTCGCGATCAGCAAGGGCAAGAACGGCGGCAACGGCCGCATCGACTGGCAGCAGCAGGCCCAGGGCTACGTGGTCGAGCTCAGTGCCCCGGTCACCCGGCAGAGCTGGAAGCTGACCGGCGACAGCCATCACCAAGGCGGGCGGCTGGAAGGCCTGGAAGGCGGCACGCGCGACGGTGCCGATGCCCAGCAGGTCCTGCTGGAGGCTACCGGCTGGGATATCCCGGTCAACCAGCTCCCCGACTGGGTGCGCGGCCTGGTGGCCGACGCCGCCCCGGCCGAGCGGATCGAGCGCGACGGCGAAGGTCGTCCGCGCCGTGTGCAGCAACTGGGCTGGGAGATCCAGTATCTGGACTGGTACCCCGCCGAAGCCGGCCGCCCGGTGCTGCCGCGCAGGATCGAAGCGGTCAACGGCGATGCCAAGGTCCGCCTGGTGGTCGACAGCTGGGTGCTGGCCGGCCCATGAGCATGCTGGAGACGGCCGACGGCTGGTCGACCTGGCCGGCCCCGGCCAAGCTGAACCTGTTCCTGCACATCACCGGGCGGCGCCCGGATGGCTACCACCAGCTCCAGACCGTGTTCCGCCTGCTCGACTGGGGTGACCGGATCGGCCTGCGCCTGCGCGAGGACGGCCGGATCCGTCGTGAAGGCACCTCCGTGGCCGGCGTCGCCGAGGACGATGACCTGGCGGTGCGTGCCGCCCGGTTGTTGAAGCGCGCAGCGAATATCGCTCAAGGTGCTGATATCAGCGTCGAAAAGGTCGTCCCTGCGGGCGGTGGGTTCGGTGGCGGGTCGTCCGATGCCGCCACCGTCCTGCTCGCGCTCAACCGCCTCTGGAACGCCGGCCTGGACGTCGACGCGCTGGCCGCGCTGGGCCTGCAGCTGGGCGCGGACGTGCCGGTGTTCGTGCGGGGGCACAACGCCTGGGCCGACGGCGTGGGGGAACTGCTCACCCCGATCGTGCTCCCGCCGGCCTGGTTCGTGCTGGTCCACCCGGGCGTTCACGTGCCCACGCCCGCACTTTTCGCATCACCGGATTTGACGCGGGATGCCCCAGTGGCGAAAATAGCGGACTTCGCTTCCGGGTCTTTGCTCGGGAATGCGTTCGAGCCGGTCCTGCGCCGCCGCGAACCTGCCGTAGAGGCAGCGCTCGCAGCGTTGAGCAGTATCGGCCGGGCACGACTCACCGGGTCGGGAAGCGGTTGTTTCGTCGAGTTCGCCACGCGCGCTGCTGCAGAGCAGGGCCTGGCGCAATTGCCGAAGGAACTGCGGGCATGGGTGGCTGCGGGCGTGGAGCGCTCGCCACTGCTTGATGTACTCGAGCGTTACTGATTTTGATGCAGGGGCGTCGCCAAGAGGCCCAAGGCACCAGGTTTTGATCCTGGCATTCGGAGGTTCGAATCCTCCCGCCCCTGCCACTAGCGGATATCTGCCGCGACTCCATGCGCATGTCTGCGCGGGCGCGGTGCATACGCCGCGGTGTTGTCACCGCAGACACCTCCGGGTGCCGGCGGCCCAGTTCTCCGCCAATCGCTCCCGCCCGAGACCGTCATGATGCAAGAACACCCCAACCTGCTGGTATTTTCCGGCAACGCCAACAAGCGCCTTGCGCAGAGCATCTGCAAGGAACTGGGGGTGCGGCCTGGCAAGGCATTGGTGTCGCGCTTCTCCGATGGTGAAGTGCAGGTCGAGATCGAGGAGAACGTCCGTAAGCAGGACGTGTTCGTGATCCAGCCGACCTGTGCGCCCAGCGCAGAGAACCTGATGGAACTGCTGGTCCTGATCGATGCGCTCAAGCGCGCTTCGGTCAACAGTGTCACCGCCGTGGTGCCGTATTTCGGCTACTCGCGCCAGGATCGCCGCATGCGCTCCTCGCGCGTGCCGATCACTGCCAAGGTGGCCGCAAAGATGTTCAGCGCTGTCGGGGCTGACCGGGTCCTGACGGTGGATCTGCATGCCGATCAGATCCAGGGCTTCTTCGACATGCCGGTGGACAACGTATACGCCTCGCCGCTGCTGCTCGCTGATATCTGGCGCGCCTACGGCACGGAAAACCTGATCGTGGTGTCCCCGGACGTGGGCGGTGTGGTGCGTGCGCGCGCCGTCGCCAAGCGCCTGGACGATGCCGATCTGGCGATCATCGACAAGCGCCGCCCGCGCGCCAACGTCTCCACCGTGATGAACATCATCGGTGACGTCGAAGGCAAGACCTGCGTGATGGTCGATGACATCGTCGATACCGCCGGCACCCTGTGTGCGGCGGCTGCGGCCCTGAAGGCGCGTGGCGCCCTCAAGGTTGCCGCGTACTGCACCCACGCCGTGCTCTCGGGCCCGGCGGTGGACAACATCAACAACTCCCAGCTCGATGAGCTGGTGGTGACCGACACCATCCCGCTGCGTGAAGAGGCGCGGGTGTGCAGCAAGATCCGCCAGCTCAGCGTGGCGGAAATGCTGGCCGAGACGATGCGCCGCATCGCCTTCGGTGAGTCGGTCAGCTCGCTGTACGTGGATTGATTTTTCCGCCCACCGGCAACGGTGGGTGGTTTCCCGGGGAGATCTGGTCGCGGATCTTCCCTCATCGCTTCGCCATCATGGCGCGGCAAACAACGAAGGTAGTAAATCAGCATGGCCAAGAATCATGAAATCAAGGTCGTCCAGCGCGAACTGCAAGGCAAGGGTGCGAGCCGCCGCCTGCGTGGCGCTGGCCAGATCCCGGCGATCATCTACGGCGGCGACGTCGAGCCGAGCGTCATCCAGCTCAACCACAACGAAATCTGGCTGGCCCAGCAGAACGAGTGGTTCTACTCGTCCATCCTGGACCTGAACCTGGACGGGCAGATCACCAAGGTGCTGCTGCGTGACATGCAGCGCCACCCGTTCAAGCAGCTGATCCTGCACCTGGATTTCCTGCGCGTGAACGAGAACGAAGCGCTGACCGCCAGCGTCCCGCTGCACTTCATCAATGAAGACACCTCGGCCGCCGGCAAGGCTGCCGACGTCGTGGTCACCCACGAATTGAAGGAAGTGACCATCACCTGCCTGCCGAAGGACCTGCCGGAATCGATCGACGTCGATCTGGCCGACCTGAAGGCCGGCGATGTGATCTACCTGTCGGACATCAAGCTGCCGAAGGGCGTCGAGATCCCGGCCCTGGCCCAGGGCAAGGACCATGACGACGCGATCGTCACCGCCAAGCTCGGCAAGGAAGATGCTGCCGACGAAGCGCCGGCCGCAGAGTAAGTGATTGCGGCGCCTGTCCTTCGGGGCAGGCGCCGTTTCTGTATGTACCGGCACAGCGCGGGTACCGACGAAGAAGAGTGATGACAGGATTGCGATTGATCGTTGGTCTGGGCAACCCCGGACCCGAGCACGCCCAGACCCGGCACAATGCCGGGTTTCGTTTCATTGACGCCCTGGTGGAACAGGCCGGCGCGCGCTGGAGCGTGGACAGCAAATTGTTCGGCGAGACCGCCAAGGTTGATATCGCTGGCCAGCCGGTGTGGCTGCTCAAGCCCGCCACCTTCATGAACCTCAGTGGCAAATCGGTCACCGCGGCGCAGCGTTTCTGGAAGATCGAACCGGAAGAAACCCTGCTGGCGCATGACGAGCTCGACCTGCCGCCCGGTGTGGCACGGCTCAAGTTCGACGGTGGCCACGGCGGCCAGAATGGCCTGCGCGACACCATCCGTCTGCTCGGCCATGGCAGGTTCCACCGCCTGCGCATCGGCATCGGCCATCCCGGCCACAAGGACCGCGTGGTCCCGTGGGTGCTGGGGCGCGCCAGCAAGGAGGATGATGTGCTGATCGGTCATGCCGTCAACGATGCGATCGATGTCCTGCCGCTGGCAGTGAAGGGCGATTTCAGCGAAGCGATGAAGCGGCTGCACACCCCCAAGTAGGTACCGACCGTTGGTCGGTACGGAGAATGATTGGTAAAACGGCGAACACACCGCGCCTTTTTTCCAATCACTTTCACCCCAGAGGTTGTCAAAGATGGGTATCAAATGCGGCATCGTCGGTCTGCCCAACGTCGGCAAATCGACCCTGTTCAATGCGCTGACCAAGGCGGGCATCGCGGCGGCCAACTTCCCGTTCTGCACGATCGAACCGAACGTCGGCATCGTGCCGGTGCCGGATCCGCGCCTGAACGAGCTGGCCGCGATCATCAACCCGCAGAAGGTCATCCCGACCGCGGTCGAGTTCGTCGACATCGCCGGCCTCGTTGCCGGCGCCGCCAGTGGTGAAGGCCTGGGCAACAAGTTCCTGGCCCACATCCGCGAAGTGGATGCGATCACCCACGTGGTGCGCTGCTTCGAGAACGCCGACGTCATCCACGTCAACAACAAGGTCGACCCGCTGTCGGATATCGACACCATCGATACCGAGCTGGCCCTGGCCGACCTGGACAGCGTCGAGAAGGCGCTGAACCGCGCCGAGCGCGCTGCCAAGGGCGGTGACAAGGAAGCCGCGGCCCGCAAGCCGGTGCTGGCCAAGCTGCAGGCCGCGCTGGCCGACGGCAAGGCGGGGCGTACCGCCGGCCTGGACGAGGAAGAGAAGGCACTGGTCCGCGACCTGTTCCTGCTGACCCTCAAGCCGGTGATGTACATCGCCAACGTGCTGGAAGACGGCTTCGAGAACAACCCGCACCTGGATGCCGTGCGTGCCCGTGCCGCCGAAGAAGGCGCGCAGGTGGTGCCGGTCTCGGCGGCGATCGAGGAAGAGCTGTCCCAGCTCGACGACGAAGACCGCGATACGTTCCTGGCCGACCTCGGCCTGTCCGAGCCGGGCTTGAACCGCGTCATCTACGCCGCGTACCAGCTGCTGGGTCTGCAGACCTATTTCACTGCGGGTGTGAAGGAAGTCCGCGCATGGACCGTGCGCAAGGGCGCCACCGCCCCGCAGGCCGCCGCCGTGATCCACACCGACTTCGAGAAGGGCTTCATCCGCGCCGAAACCATCGCCTATGACGACTTCATCAAGTACAAGGGCGAAGCTGGCGCGAAGGAAGCCGGTCGTCTGCGCCTGGAAGGCAAGGAATACCGCGTCCAGGAAGGCGACATCCTGCACTTCCGCTTCAACGTCTGAGTTCTTCGCACGTTGATGCCCGCAACGCCCCGCCTCGCGCGGGGCGTTTGCGTTTCTGGCGCGAGTGATCCGCGCCTTTGGATAGGCTGGACAAAAAATGACCAGGTCTCGAATCGCTTGCCTGGTATGCCTCCGCCTCACTTGTCCACAACAAACTCCCACGCCTCTCCACGCACCATGTGGAAAACCCGCGCACGGTAGTGCAGGCCGCTGGCCGGCACCCTGGCGCACCCGCCGCGCAGCGACGTGGACAATTTATGACCACCGCTGGAAACCGTTGCCGTGCATCGCTCACACAGGGTTGTCCACAGCAAACCCCCATCGCTTTCCACGGAGTGTGTGGAAAACCGCGGTTGCCGCATGGATAAAAAACAGCCATGCCATGAAGGCGTTGTGCTGCATGGCTTGCATGCACTTGTCCACAGAAAGCCCCCATGGCTTTCCACGTGCAGTGTGGAAAACAAGGAGGCACATCCGGAGCGTGTGTGAAGCGTGCCTGCGCCCGGCGCTACCCGTACCTGCGGTGGGCTTTCTGCCGCTGGCGATGAACCGTCAAGAGGTCAGCCGGTACCCCAAAAAAAGACGGAGGCCATGCCTCCGTCCTTGATCCCGCTCTGTTCCTGGAAACGGCGCCTTAGAGCGCCGTACCCCCAAACTTGTGCGTGTACTGCAGGTTGATCGTGCGGCCCACCGTATCGAACCAGGACACGTCGTAGTACGGATACGGCGTATACGTCGCATCCTTCGGCGGCATCTTGTTGGCGATGTTGACCACCGACAGCGACAGGCGCGAATGCTCATCGAAGCGGTACTGCAGCGAAACGTTGTAGCGGTAGGTCGCGCCGATCCATGGGCTGTCGCCGCTGTCCGGATCGAAACTCTGGTCGTAGCTGTCGTAGGTCGGCAGCCTGCCCAGGCGTGAGCCGTACAGCGTGGCCGACCACGCTGCGTTCTCCCAGGTCACGCTCGCACTGGTCTTGGTGCGGGGAATGTCGAAACCACTGTTGATGGCGAACTGGTCCTCGACCACATCGCCCTCAAACTGCTGGAAATCGTGCGTCTTCACCCAGGTGTGGTTGCCGCTGAGAATGAAATCGCCGATCCCGGTGCTCAGGCGGTAGCGCAGGCCCACGTCGATCCCGCGGGTGGTTTCGCGCGCGATGTTGACCGGGCTGACGTGCACGCCGTACAGGCGGCCATCGCTGGTGCGGGTGACCCGGCCTATCGCATCCACGCAGGTGGGTGAGGCCGCGTCCGCGCCGCCCAGGCGGCACGCTGCCTCATCGCGCAGGATCGTGCTCACGTCCATGTCCTGCACCTGGTCGCGCATGTCGATGTCGAACCAGTCCACCGACAGGTCCAGCCCCACCGCCGGCGACCACACGAAGCCAGCGCTCCACGAGGTGCTGGTTTCCGGATCCAGCTTGCGGTTGCCCTCGCGCGTGCGGATCAGGTTCTCTTCGTAATCCGAGCAGTCATCGCCGCCGTCCACCGCGCAGGTGTAGTAGTCGTTGGCACTGGTTTCATCGTTGCCCGGGCCGGCGTACACGTAATGCAGGTCCGGCGCGCGGAACGCGGTGCCGTAGGAGCCGCGCACCAGCAGCGTGTCGATCGGGCGCCACTCCAGGCCGCCGCTCCAGGTCGCTTTGCCGATGGTGTTGCCGGAATAGCGGTACTGGTCGAAACGACCGGCCACGCTCACGTTGAATGTGTCATGCAGCGGCAGGCGCAGCTCAGCCGCGGTCGCCCAGCGGTTGCGGCTGCCGTGACCGTCCGAATCCTTCCAGCTGTAGTAGTAGTACTGCGTCGCCAGCGCGTCGGGATTGAGCGCGTAGGACTGATTGCCGAACTCGGCCGTCGCCGCGAAGCCGGCCTTGCCGCCCGGCAGCTCGAACAGCTCGCCGTTGGTCAGGGTCAGCGCGGCGGTATCGGTACGCGACTTCGGGGTGTAGGTGGTACGTGCGGCGATCGAATCGTACTCGCTGCGGCTCAGTGGCCGGTACAGGCGCGCCGGGTCGGCGTTGAACACCGGGAACACGTTGTCGTCGTCATCGGTGTACTCGCCCAGCTGCTCGCCCAGGAACAGGGCGTTGGCCTTGGCGGCGATGATCTGCGGCCAGCGGATGCTGGACTGGTACTGTGAATGGCTCAGCGAGGCCTCGTATTCCCAGTCTGCACCGAGGGCGCCCTTGAAGCCGGTGGTCACGCTGAAGGTCTTCTGCGTGCTGCGTACCATGCCGTTGTTCAGCCCGCCCATTTCCTCGGGCGAGAACTGGCGCTGCCAGAACTCCACCTGGTCGGTGGCCTGGTTGTAGAAGTAGCCGTCTTCGTTGCCGTCGGCGGCCATGCGGCCCCACTGGGTGACGTCGCGCATCAGCGCCAGGTCGTGGTAGCCCATCTGCACGTCAGCAAACCATTCCGCGCCATTGTCGAAGGCGTAGCGCACCGAGGCATAGCCGTTGGCACCGCGGCGCTTGCTCAGGATCGTGCCGTAGCCGATCGAGCGGTCGCTGCCGCAATAGAAGCCATAGCGCGCCCGTTCGGCGTACTGGGTGCTGCCGTTGTTCTGGCCGGCCAGCGCATCGCAGGTGGCCTGGCCCGGATCGAGGTAGTCGTCGTTGTAGTCGGTGCGCAGGTAGGCGCGACGCGCGGCGCGGGCGCTCTCGGTCGGCGCGTCCAGGGTGGAATCCTGCTGGCTGCGCTCATATGCCCACAACGGCGTCTGCGACTGCAGTTCCAGGCTGTAGACCGCGCTGAAACGGCCAGCATCGAAACCGCTGGCGATGCTCATGTCGAAGGACTCACCGCCGCCTTCGCTGGTGGTGCCCATGCGCATGTCGATGGTGGTGCCATCCACCTGCTTCTTCAAGATGAAGTTGACCACGCCGGCGATCGCGTCAGAGCCGTAGATCGCCGAGGCGCTGCCGGTCAGCACTTCGATGCGCTCGATCATCCCGATCGGAATGTTGGAGACATCGGTGAAGTTGCTGCGGCCCTGGAAGGGCATCGGGAAATCGGCGATGCGGCGGCCATTGACCAGCACCAGGGTGTGGTTGGGGCCTAGGCCGCGCAGGTCGACCTGCTGCGCGCCGGGGGAAAAGTCGGCGCCGCTGGAGGACTGCTGGCTCTGGGTCTCACCGCCGTTCTGGGTCATCGAGCGCAGCACGTCCGGCACGCTGGTGAAGCCGCTGGCCTGGATCTGCTCGGCGGTGATGACGGTGACCGGGGCCGGGCCCTCCACCTGCGCGCGCGGAATGCGCGAGCCGGTGACCTGCACCGTATCCAGTTGCTGCACCCCGGGGGCGGGCGTCTGGGCGCCCGCGGCTGCGGCCACACCCATCAACGCCAGCTGGATCGACCACGCCATCGCCTGTTTACGCATGAGAATTCTCGAGAAGAAAGTGTCGGCCTCGAGGGAGGCCTGTCCCCCATTCACATTTCGCGAATGGACGGCGCGCATTTAACGCCTTTTTTACGGGGTTGACCACTGCCAATTTCTCTGGCAAAGAGTGAAAGCGCTTAGACGCCCGTTTTATTCAGGGAGGTCAACGTGCACAAGGGTTTCCGGCCGGTCCCATGCCTGCTGTGGCTGCTGCTTGCGGCCCTCTCGCTCCCCCTCCATGCCCAGAATCCGCGCAGTCTGCAGGACCAGGGTTACCGCTATTACGAGGTTGGCGCCCTGGACGCGCCACGGGCCGCCCGCACCGAGCCGGCAATGATGCTGATGGGCGGCGGCGAGTGGGTGCCGGCCGCCTTCCAATGGTGGCTGGCGCGCGCCGGCCATGGCCGGGTGGTGATCCTGCGCGCCTCCGGTGCCGATGAGCTGCAGAACCGCCTGTATCGGGAGATCGGCGGGGCCGCGTCGGTACAGACCCTGGTGTTCAACAGCCGGCGCGCGGCCGACGACCCGGCGGTGCTGGGGGTGATCGCCGCAGCCGATGCCATCTTCATCGCCGGCGGCGACCAGTCACGCTACATCCGTTTCTGGAAGGGCACGGCGGTGAACGAAGCGCTCAATGCGCACGTCCGTGCCGGCCGGCCGATCGCTGGCACCAGTGCCGGGCTGGCCATCCTGGGGGGCTACAGCTATGGCGCCCTGGACGGCGGCAGCGTCACGTCCCGGCGCGCCCTGCGCGATCCGATGGGCAAGGCGGTCACTCTGGACAGCGATTTCCTGGCCATGCCGTACCTGGCCAACGTGGTCACCGATACCCATTTCGGCAAGCGCGACCGGCTCGGCCGCCTGATCGTATTCGTGGCCCGCGCGGCCCAGCGCAGCGGACAGCAGGACATGGTCGGCCTCGGCGTGGACGAAGACACCGCGCTGTGCGTGGAGGCCGACGGCACCGGCCAGGTGTTCAGCCGCGCTGGCGGCTATGCCTGGCTGGTGATGCCCCAGCGCACCCCCGATCGCCTGCGCGGCGGCCAGCCGCTGGATTTCCGCGCCATTCCGGTCACCGGGGTGGGCGAGGGCAGCCGCCTGCATCTGGATGGGTTCCAGGTGGACGACGCGGCGTTCGAGATGACAGCCGACATCCGTAAAGGACGCCTGCAGCTGCGGTAGCGCACGACCCTCGGCCGTGCGCGGCGGACTACCCACGGTGCGCCCGTGTCGCCATGATGGGGGCCTCGTCCGATCAGAGTGCGTTGCCCATGCCCCGTCCCCGCGCGTTGCTGCTGTCGCTGTGTCTGTCCTTCCCGCTGGCGGCATTCGCTGCCGAGCCGGTGCTGGTGATCCACGGCGGTGCCGGGGTGGAGCGCAAGGATCTGTCGCCCGCCGAGGAAAAGGCAGCGCGCGCGGCCCTGCAGCAGGCGCTGCTGAAAGGACACGCGGCGCTGGCCGCCGGCAGGCCGGCGCTGGAGGCGGTCACCGCTGCGATCACCGTGCTGGAAGACGATCCCACCTTCAATGCAGGCAAGGGCGCGGTGTTCACCCACGATGGCCGCAATGAACTGGATGCCTCGCTGATGGATGGCGCCACGCTCAAGGCCGGCGCGGTGGCCGGGGTGCAGCGCGTGCGCAATCCGATCCTGCTCGCCGAAGCGGTGATGCAGCATTCCCCGCACGTGATGATGGTCGGGCAGGGCGCCGAAGCCTTTGCCACGAGCCAGGGGATCACTCTGGTGGATCCGTCCTACTTCCGTACTGACAAGCGCTGGCAACAGTTGCAGAAAGCACTGAAGGAAGAAGCTGGCGGACAGGCCCATGCGGATCTGGAAACGGCGCGCCACTTCGGCACGGTCGGTGCAGTCGCGTTGGACAAGGAGGGCAAGCTCGCCGCAGGCACCTCCACCGGCGGCATGACCAACAAGCGCTATGGCCGCGTCGGCGATTCACCGATCATCGGCGCCGGCACCTATGCCGATGCAGGGTGCGCGGTGTCCGGCACCGGCTGGGGCGAGTACTACATCCGTACCGCGGCCGCGCACGATATCTGCGCGCGCATGCAGTACCTCAAGCAGGGGCCGGTGGAAGCGGGGCGCGCGGTGATCAACGAGCGCATTCCGGCGCTCGGCGGTGATGGCGGGGCGATCGTGCTCTCCGCCGACGGTCGCGCGGCAACGCCGTTCAACACCCAGGGCATGTATCGCGGCTGGATTGGTGCCGATGGCGTACCGCATGTGGCGATCTTCGCCAGCGAAACCCTGCCGCTGCCGGGTCAATAGCCCGTCCCGGCAAGGCAATTCGGGATTCGTGTGAAAAAATTCAAAAAGGTTGTTGACAGAACCCCCGTTTATCCCCAAAATTCACGGCTCTTCCACCCCACACCGAAAACGCTTCGGCGCCACGGGACAGGGTGGTAAGGAGGGATACCCAAGCGGCCAACGGGGGCAGACTGTAAATCTGCTGGCTTACGCCTTCGGTGGTTCGAATCCACCTCCCTCCACCAGTTTCATGTTGTGGCAAGAGCTTCCGATGCGGGAGTAGTTCAATGGTAGAACCTCAGCCTTCCAAGCTGATGGTGCGGGTTCGATCCCCGTCTCCCGCTCCATTGAATGAGTTTGAATATATTCAAATTCGTGCCATAATACAAAACTCGCTCACGTAGCTCAGTCGGTAGAGCACCTCCTTGGTAAGGAGGAGGTCGAAGGTTCGATTCCTTTCGTGAGCACCATCTAAGTGCTACCAATTCAGACGATTTCGAGATAAGCAGCCATGGCCAAGGGTAAGTTCGAGCGCACCAAGCCGCACGTCAATGTCGGCACCATCGGTCACGTTGACCACGGCAAGACCACGCTGACCGCCGCACTGACCAAGATCGGTGCCGAGCGCTTTGGCGGTGAGTTCAAGGACTACTCCGCGATCGACGCCGCGCCGGAAGAAAAGGCACGTGGCATCACGATCTCGACCGCGCACGTCGAATACGAATC
>NZ_NIVS01000006.1 GCF_002205165.1 Stenotrophomonas maltophilia
GACCCGAAGGTCTTTTCGTCGAAGCGAGCCGCCTATTATGTCAGGCTTTTCGTTTCCGTCAACACCTTCTTTCGAAGAAGTTGAAGTCCTGTTCCTTCGCGGTTGCCGCCTTGCGGTGGCCCCTGCGTCGGGGGAGGGGAAGTATGTCCCTATCGGGGTCGTTTGTGAAGGGGGTAGACGACATTTTTTCACGTCGCCTCCCTCCCATTCATGCTGGAAGGGGTCCGGATCGCCCGAACCCCTTGTGCCGCTTAGGCCGCGACCAGCAACACGCGTGCGAAGGTGCGCTTGCCGACCTGCAGCAGGCCTTCAAAACCAGGCACGAACACCTGCTGGGCGTCGTCCACCACCTCACCATCGACCTTCACCGCACGCTCTTTGAGCTTGCGCGACGCCTCGGAGTTGCTCGGGGTGAGGCCGGCAGCGGTCAGCAGCGCACCAATACGCAGGCCTTCGGCCGGAATGGACACTTCCTGCAACGGCAGCAGGGTCACATCGCCCTGCCCGGTCACCGCGGCATTCCAGCCGGCGATGGCCTGCTCGGCCGCGGCGGCATCATGGAAGCGGGTGGTCAGCTCACGCGCCAGGCGCAGCTTCACCTCACGCGGGTTCAGCCCGCCCGCCTCGACCTGCCCGCGCAGGGCCTTGGCCTCGGCCTGGCTGATATCAAAGGAGAGCAGCTCGATCCAGCGCCACATCAGGTCGTCGCCGATCTTCATGGTCTTGGTGACGATGTCGATGGCCGGCTCGCTGATCCCAATATAGTTGTTGAGCGACTTGGACATCTTGGCCACGCCGTCCAGGCCTTCCAGCAGGGGCATGGTCAGCACGATCTGCGGCTTCTGCCCGTAGTGCTCCTGCAGGCCACGGCCCATCAGCAGGTTGAACTTCTGGTCGGTACCGCCCAGTTCGACGTCCGCTTCCAGTGCGACCGAGTCGTAGCCCTGCACCAGCGGGTACAGGAACTCATGCAGCGCGATGGACTGCTGGGCGGCATAGCGCTTGGCGAAGTCGTCGCGCTCGAGCATGCGCGCCACGGTGTGCTGGCCGGCCAGGCGGATCATGTCGGCGGCGGCCATCTTGCCGAACCACTCCGAGTTGAAGCGCACTTCGGTCTTTTCGCGGTCCAGTACCTTGAAGACCTGGTCCTCATAGGTACGCGCGTTGGCCAGCACATCTTCCTTGGTGAGCGGCTTGCGGGTGACGTTCTTGCCGGACGGATCGCCGATCATCCCGGTGAAGTCGCCGATCAGGAAGATCACCTGGTGGCCAAGGTCCTGGAACTGGCGCAGCTTGTTCAGCAGCACGGTGTGGCCCAGGTGCAGGTCCGGGGCGGTGGGGTCGAAGCCGGCCTTGACCCGCAGCGGACGGCCGCTTTCCAGACGCTGGCGCAGTTCGTCGGATTTGAGGATCTCATCGGCGCCTCGCCCGATCAGGGCAATGGCTTCTTCAATCGAGGACACGTGACAACTCCCGGCAATGCCTTATTTATATGAATGACGTTAAGTACAAGTTAACCGCAGGTGCTTCACAAAAGCCAATAGGCACAAGGGTTTGACGCGGTATTTATACCTGTCTATGTTACCGACGTTTGGGCCCGCGCTCCCGGGCCAGCCAGGAACAGACCGACGATGCTCAATTCCGATCAAGGCCGCGCGCGCAAGCAGCGCTTCAAGGAACGTCTCCACGTCCTCCACGACACCGCCCTCCATCGGAAGCTCAAACAGCATCTTCCCGCGGCCTTCAACCAGCGCTGGACCCGCCGCCACTGGATGCACGCCAGCCTGTTCGCCACCATCGGCGCCCTGGTGGCCACGATCGTCCCCGGCTTCTCGCACACCATCGATTCGCCCTACTCGGTCAGCCATTCGACCCTGGCGCTGCCGTTGCCGCCGCTGTCGCTGGAGCGCCAGCAGCAGACCCCGGGCGACAGCTGGCAGGTGCTGCGCGTGCAGCGCGGCCAGACCCTGAGCAATCTGTTCGACCAGGCCGGGATCCCGGCCACCGTGATGCACCAGGTGCTGGAGCACCCGGGTGTGCGCGACTCGCTGACCAAGCTGCGCCCCGGCGCGGAGATCGCCTTCGACCTGCCGCTGTCCGGTGAGTTGCGCACGATCCGCTTCGACCGCGATGCCGACAACCGCGTCGAGCTGTCCCTGGCCGGCGACAAGATCACCGAGACAGTGAGCAAGCGTGAGACCTCGACCCGCCGTGTGGTCGCCAGTGGCGAGATCACTAGCTCGCTGTATGCCGCCGCCCGCAAGGCCGGGCTGTCGCCCTCGGCGATCGCGACGATGACCGACGAGATCTTCAAGTACGACATCGACTTCTCCAAGGACCTGCAGCCAGGCGACCGTTTCAGCGTGGTGATGGATGAGACCTGGCGCGAAGGCGAGAAGGTGGACACCAGCAAGATCCTCGCGGCGACCTTCAGCTCGGGCGGCAAGACCTACAGCGGCTTCCGCTTCGACCGCAACGGCAAGTCCGAATACTTCGACGCCAGCGGCCGGCCGCTGAAGAAAAGCTTCATCCGCATGCCGATCCAGTTCGCGCGCCTGAGTTCGAGCTTCGGCGCGCGCAAGCACCCGGTGCTGGGCAAGATGCGCATGCACAAAGGTGTGGACTACGCCGCGCGCACCGGCACCCCGATCATGGCCGCCGGCGATGCCCGCGTGCAGTTCGCCGGTGTGCAGCGCGGCTACGGCAACGTGGTGATCCTCGACCACGGCCGCGGCCACACCACCCTGTACGGCCACATGTCGCGCTTTGGCAGCATCAAGACCGGCCAGCGCGTGGCCCAGGGCACGGTGATCGGCTACGTCGGCTCGACCGGCATGGCCACTGGCCCGCACCTGCACTACGAATTCCGCGTCAACGGCGTGCACCGCAACCCGCTGTCGGTGACGATGCCGCCGCCGGAGCCGCTGCAGGGCGCCGAGCTGGCCGCCTTCCGTGCGCAGACCGCGCCGGCACTGGCGCGCATCCAGGGCATGGAGAAGCTGATCTACGCCGATGCCAGCCCGGCACCGGATGCCAAGGCCGCCGATACCGCCACGGCGAAGGCCGGCAAGCCGGCCAAGTCCAACCGCGGCTGATCGCATCGATTGACGGCGGCAACGGGTTGCGCGGAAGCTGCACGCAACCCGTTGGACCGCCTGGCCATGACCTCTGCTGTTGATCCCACTACCCCGCTCTACCTGGGCCTGATGTCCGGCACCAGCGCCGACGGCATCGATGCCGCGCTGGTGCAGTTCCCCGCCGAGGGCGGCTGCCGCTTCGTCCATGGCCTGACCCACGACTGGGATCCGGCGATCCGCGCCGAGCTGATCGCCCTGGGCGAAGGCGGGACCATCACCTCGCTTGATGCACTGGGCCACCTTGATGCCCAGGTCGGGATCACGTTCGCCGCGGCCGCCAACCGCCTGCTGGACAGCGCGCGCATCGACCGCGGCCAGGTGCACGCCATCGGTTCGCACGGGCAGACCGTGCGCCACCGCCCACTGGCCGATCCCGCCTTCACGATGCAGATCGGCGACGCCAACCGCATCGCCGAGCTGACCGGCATCACCACCGTGGCCGATTTCCGTCGGCGCGATGTCGCCGCCGGCGGCCATGGCGCGCCGCTGATGCCGGCGTTCCACCTGGCGATGCTGGGCGACAGCGACGAAGACCGCGCCGTGCTCAATCTGGGCGGCATCGGCAATCTCACCCTGATCCCGCGCCAGGGCACACCGCGCGGCTTCGACACCGGCCCGGCCAATGCGCTGATGGATGCCTGGTGCCAGCGCCATCGCGGCGAACCGTTCGATGCCGATGGAGCGTTCGCAGCCAGCGGCCAGGTCGATGCGGCGTTGCTGGCGCGCTGGCTGGCCGATCCGTGGTTCGCGCTGCCGCCGCCCAAGAGCACCGGGCGCGAGCAGTTCCACCTGGATTGGGCGCAGGCGCAGCTGGGTGAGGGGCAGGTGTCCGGCGCGGATGTACAGGCGACCCTGCTGGAACTGACCGCCGCGACGGTGGCCGATGCGCTGTTGGCGCACCTGCCGGGCGCGAAGCGGGTGCTGGTGTGCGGCGGTGGCGTGCGCAATCCGCAGCTGCTGCGGCGCCTGGGCGCACGCCTGCCGGGCGTGGTGATCGAGTCCAGCGCGGTGCACGGGCTGGACCCGGATTATCTGGAAGCGATGGGGTTTGCGTGGTTGGCGCAGCGCACCCTGGCCGGGTTGCCGGGCAATCTGCCGAGCGTGAGTGGCGCGCGCGGACCTCGGATTCTCGGGGCGATCCACCCGGCCTGAGGCGCCACAGCGGCGGGCGCTGCGTGCGGCGGTGATCGCCGATGCGCGGCTCGGCGCGTGCCGCCGTTACAGCCCCTGCGCGTCCGGCAGCGCCTGCAGTGCCGCGATGGCATCGGCGAGCGCATCGACTTCGGGATCGTGGAAGCCGCTGCGGACCTCCAGTTCGCTGGCGAACAGGCCTTGTTCCAGCAATGCCACGCAGGTGTCCTCGCGGGACCAGCCACGCGCCACTGCGATGCGGCGGATACGTTCCAGCAACAGCGGGTCCATATCCCGCAGCAGTAGATCAGCCATCGTTCTCCCCGTTGGCGCGCCGCCATCCCCGCGGCGACTGTGCCGGCATGATCCATCAGGCTCTGCCGGCACGCAAACCACTCAGGCCGAGCTACGGTCCCGGATCCGTGGCCACAGCCAGATCAGCAGCAGCAGGGTCGGGATGACCGTGGTGGCGCTGAGGATGAAGAAGGTGCTGTACGAGCTCGCCTCCACGATGTAACCGGAGACGCCGCCGACGAACTTGCCCGGCAGGTTGGCCAGCGAGACCAGCAGCGCGTACTGGGTGGCGGTGAAGTTGCGGTCGGTCAGCGAGGACATGAAGGCGACCAGCACCGTGCCGGCGAAGCCCTGGAACAGGTTGTCCGCACTCAGCGCCGCATAGAACGCCCACAGCTGGCCCGGGTTGTGCGCCATCAGCAGGAACGCCAGGTTGGACAGCGCCACGCCCAGCGCGGCGACCAGCAACATGCGGCGAAAGCCGAATGCAGCCACCGCGATGCCGCCAAGGAAGGCACCGCCGATACCCATCCACACGCCGAACAGCTTGGAGACGGTCGCGATGTCGGCCTTGGTGAAGCCCGAATCCAGATAGAACGGACCGGCCATCACCCCGATCACCTGGTCCGGGAATTTGTAGAGCCCGACGAAGGCCAGCAGCACCAGCGCCAGCACCACGCCGTTGGTGCTGAAGAAGCTGGCGATCGGCTGCCAGAAGGCGCCGAAGAAATCGATCCGGCGCTGGATGCGCACCTCGGGCTGCTCCGGCTCGCGGCACAGCAGCGTGGTGATGATCGGCAGGATCATCAAGGCAGCCATGGCCAGGTAGGCCACGATCCAGCTCTCGAACTGGGCCAGGTACAGCGCGCCCGCGCCGGCCAGGATCAGGCCGATGCGATAGCCCAGCGTATAGGTCGCGGCCAGCGCCGCCTGGGCGCTCTCCGGGGCGATCTCGATGCGGTAGGCATCGACCACCGAATCCTGGGTGGCGCCGGCGAACGAGGCCACCAGCACCCACAGCACCAGCGGGGTGACGCCGAGCTCGGGGCGGACGAAAGCCAGCGCGAACAGCCCGCCGGTGACGCCGATCTGCGAGGCCAGCAGCCACGAGCGGCGCCGGCCGAGGAAGCCGATCAGCGGGAACGCGTAGCGGTCGATCAGCGGCGCCCAGACGAACTTCATCAGATAGAAGAAGCTGGCCAGGCTGATCAGCCCGATGCTGCCCAGGTCCAGGCCGACATCCCGCAGGCGCGTGGACAGGGTCTGCGAGGCGATCAGCAGGAACGGCAGGCCGCTGCCGAAGCCCAGGAAGGCCATCGTCAGCGCCGAGGGCGTACCGAAGGCACGCTTGATCCCGGCCCAGCCCTTGTAGGACACCGGCTCGACCGCTTCGGTCATGGGGCGTAGTCCACCGTGAACGGCGCATGGTCGGAGAAGCGCTCATCGCGGTACACCGAGCAGCTGCGCAGGCGGTCACGCAGGCCCGGGCTGACGAACTGGTAATCGATGCGCCAGCCGACATTGTTGGCGCGCGCCTGGCCGCGGTTGCTCCACCAGGTGTAGTCCTCGCCCTGCGGGTGCAGCAGGCGGTAGGCATCCGTCCAGCCCTGGCCGGCGGCGATGTCCAGCGCCTGGTCGGCGTCCACGCACTGGCCGTTGAGCCAGTCGCGTTCGGGCGGCAGGCAACCGGAGTTCTTCTGGTTGGATTTCCAGTTCTTGATGTCCAGCGCGGACCGCACGATGTTCCAGTCGCCGCACAGCACGTAGTCGCGGCCGCTGGCCAGCCAGCCGGCCAGGATCGGGCGCAGCCACTCCATCACCTCGTACTTGAACCCCTGGCGCAGATCGCCCGAGCTGCCCGAGGGGATATAGAAGGAGACCACGCTGAGGTTGCCGTAGCGGGCCTCGATGTAGCGGCCTTCATCGTCGAACGGGGCCCAGCCCAGCGAGGTGATCACTTGGTCCGGCTCGCGCTTGCTGTAGATCGCCACGCCGCTGTAGCCCTTCTTGGTGATGGCGTCGCGGTAGAAGCAGTGGTGGCCGTCCGGGCGGAACATCGGGTCGGTCAGCTGGTCTTCCTGGGCCTTGGTTTCCTGGATGCACAGGACGTCGGCGTCCTGGGCGCGGAACCACTCGAGAAAGCCTTTGGTGGCGGCGGAACGGATGCCGTTGGCGTTGAAACTGATGATGCGCATGCTGACCCGGGTCTGGAACGATACCCGCAAGAGCATACCGTTTCGGCCCTTGCAGGGGCTGGCTGGAAACGGACGGTGGTACCACCCGCGGGCACCTGACGATGCCGTCTCGCCAACCCGTGCGACACCGGGCCGCAGGTCCCGGCGAGCGGAAAAGTGCGGGCATGCATTAGGATTTGCGCTCCAAATGAATTGAATTGAGTCTTGATGAGCGACCATCGCCACCGTTTCCTGCAACTGGCCCTGACCGCCGATGCCCTGCGTTTCGGCCAGTTCACCCTGAAGTCCGGCCGCCTGAGCCCCTATTTCTTCAACGCCGGCCGGTTCGATTCCGGCGCGCGCATGTCCCAGCTGGCCGCCTGCTACGCCGATGCCGTGGAAGCCACCGGGCTGAAGTTCGACGTCGTGTTCGGCCCGGCCTACAAGGGCATTCCGCTGGCCACCGCGACCGCCTGTGAATTCGCCCAGCGCGGCCGCGACCTGCCGTTGTCGTTCAACCGCAAGGAAGCCAAGGACCACGGCGAAGGCGGCAACCTGATCGGCGCGGACATGAACGGCAAGCGCGTGCTGATCGTCGATGACGTGATCACCGCCGGCACCGCGATCCGCGAAGCGCTGGCGATCATCAAGGGCGCCGGTGGCACCCCGGCCGGCATCGTGGTGGCTCTGGACCGCCAGGAGATCGCCTCGGAAACCGACCGCCGTTCGGCCGCCCAGGCCGTGGCCGAAGAAGCCGGCATTCCGGTGGTCGCCGTGGCCACCCTGGCCGACCTGCTTGATTTTGCCTCTGGAAATCCGGAACTTGTCGGCTACCGGCAGCCGCTGGAGGACTATCGTTCCCGCTACGGCAGCCGTCCTACGCGTTGAGAGCAGGGGGCTTTCACCATGTCCAGGTTTGCCACGTTCACCGTTGTCGGCCTGCTGCTGGCCGTGCCGCTGTTGCCTGCCCAGGCGCAGAAGCGCACGGCCGATGCGACGCCGAAGAAGCTGTATTGCTGGAACAAGGGCAGCGAGCGGATCTGCAGTGATGCCCTGCCCCAGGAGGCGGTGAACAGCGCGCGCGAGGAGTTCAACCTGCGCAGCGGCATGCGCAGTGGTGAAGTGCAGCGCGCGTTGACCGACGAGGAGCGCGCCGATGCTGCTGCGCAAGCCGCGCAGCAGCGCCTGGACCTGGCCGCCGAGCAGACCCGCCAGCGCACCGAGCAGGCGATGCTGGCCACATACGAGAGCGAGGACGATCTGCGCCGGGTGTTCGCCGAGCGCAGTGGCATCCTGGACAACAACATCCATACCGCCAGTTACAACGTGGCCAGCGTGCGTGATGCGCTGGTCACCTTGCTGGCCAGCGCGGGCAACCGCGAGCTGGACGGGCAGCCGGTGCCGGACAAGCAGGCCGAGCGCATCCGCGAGCGGCACGCCGAGCTGGTCGCGCAGCGGCGCATGCAGGCGTCGTTCGAGCAGCAGCGCCGGGCGCTGGATGTGGAGATCGAGAGCACGTTGCAGCGCTATCGGTTGCTCAAAGGTGTGGGGAGCGATCCGCGCGGGTAAGGGCGGAGGTGCGATGGCGTTGAAACGAAGGCGGCCTTGGGGTCGCCTTTTTTTATGCACTTTTTACGCGGGGCGCAGGTTTGGGGCGTGGAGCGTTTATGCCGGGCAGGCAGACCATGAGCGCCTGACGTGGAGTGGTTCCACCTGGACGTCCCATGAGCCCGTATCTGCCTGTCTTCCCCGCCGGTGCCCCGTGCACCGCGCGCTCTCTTTCCCGCGTTTGAGGCCACGACCATGTCTGCCTGGCTTTCCCTGCTGTGCGGCGTGCTGGTGCTCGTTGCCGCCGCCTACCTGCTGTACGTCGTGCTTCGGCCCGAAACCTTCTGACCGGAGCCGACCATGACCGAGATCCTGTTGATCCTGCTGGCCAGCATCGTGCTGGCCTTTCCGCTTGGGCTGTACCTGGCCCGGGTGATGCGCGGTGGCCCGATGCGCGGCGACGCGCTGTTCGGGTGGATTGAAAAACCGCTGTACCGGCTGCTCGGGGTCAACCCGGCGCGCGGCATGTCCTGGCGTGGCTACGTGGGTGCCTTCCTGCTCAGCAACGTGGTGATCGCGGTGCTGGTGCAGGCGGTCTTCATGACCCAGGCCTGGCTGCCGTTCAATCCCGACCAGATCCCCAACATGCGCTGGGATACCGCGCTGCACACGATGGTGTCCTTTCTGACCAACACCAACCAGCAGCACTATTCCGGTCAGGCGCAGCTGTCCTACTTCTCGCAGATGACCGCGATCACCGGGCTGCAGGTGGTGACGCCGATGATGGGCCTGGCGCTGGTGGTGGCCACCCTGCGTGCGCTGTTCGGCGCGCGCCCCGAGGATGTGCCGGCCGACCAGGCCGCGCTGCTCAGTGCGGACCGCCGTGTCGATGTGGGTAATTACTACGCCGACGTGGTGCGCTCGTGCGTGCGCTTCATGCTGCCGCTGTGCCTGCTGTGGGCGGTGCTGCTGACCAGCCAGGGGGTGCCCTCGACGCTCGCCGGCGGTCCGCAGGCAACGCCGATCGATGCCGCCGCCGGCATGGAGACGCAGAAGCTGCCGCTCGGCCCGGTCGCGGCGATGGTCGCGGCCAAGCAGCTGGGCACCAACGGCGGTGGCTGGTACGGCCCCAACAGCGCGATGCCGCTGGAGAACCCGACCCCGCTGTCCAACGCGCTGGAACTGATCGGCATCCTGCTGATCCCGATCGCGGTGATTTTCATGCTCGGCGCCTTCACCGGGCGCAAGCGCCTGGCCGGGCTGGTGTTCGGCTGCATGCTGGCGATGTCCAGCGTGTCGATCGCCGCCACGGTGTGGCTGGAAGGTCACTCGGCCACAGCGGCCAGTCCGCTGCTGATGGAGGGCAAGGAAGTGCGCTTCGGTGCCGATGGCACGGGCTTGTGGGCAGCCATTACCACGCAGGTGTCCAACGGTTCGGTCAACGGCATGCATGACTCGCTCAGCCCGCTGGCCGGCGCCGTGCCGATGGTCAACATGCTGGTCAACGCGATCTGGGGCGGCATCGGCTGCGGCCTGCAGCAGTTCATCGTGTACCTGCTGCTGGGCGTGTTCCTGGCCGGCCTGATGACCGGCCGCACCCCGGAACTGTTCGGCCGCAAGCTGGAGACGCCGCAGGTGCGCCTGCTCGCCCTGCTGGTGCTGCTGCAGCCGATCACCATCTTGGGCTTCACCGCGCTGACCCTGGCGATCCCGTCGATCACCGGCACCTCCAATCCCGGCTTCCACGGCATCAGCCAGGTGTTCTACGAGTACACCTCGGCGTTTGCCAACAACGGCTCGGGCTTTGAAGGCCTCGGCGATGCCACGGTGTGGTGGAACCTGAGCTGCACCCTGGTGCTGCTGCTGGGCCGCTACCCGGTGCTGGTGATCCCGTTGATCGTTGCCGCGCAGCTGGCGGCCAAGCGGCGGGCGCCGGAATCGGCCGGCACGCTGCAGATCGAAACCCCGACCTTCGCGCTGACCCTGATCGCGTTGATCGTCATCCTCACCGTATTGCAGTTCATGCCGGCACTGGTCCTTGGCCCGGTGGCCGACCACCTGTCGCTGACGCTGCACTGAGACCGCCGCCCATGAGTACGTATCCGTTGAACGTTTCTTCCCACCGCCGCCAGCGCCTGCTGGATGGCGCCGGCTGGCGCCGTGCCCTGCGCGATGCCGTGATCAAGCTCTCGCCGCGGCATCTGCTGCACAGCCCGGTGATGGCCGTGGTGATGGTCGGCACGGTGGTCAGCGCGCTGGTCACGCTGACCGGCAACGCGCCGCTGGGCTTCGGCCTGGCGGTCACCGCGATCCTGCTGCTGACGGTGCTGTTCGGCAACTTTGCCGAGGCCGTCGCCGAAGCGCGCGGCCGGGGCCAGGCCGCCTCGCTGCGGCGTGCGCGCCAGGACCTCAGCGCGCGGCGGTTGGCCGCCGCGCATGCCGGGGCCAGCGAGACCCAGGTCCCGGCCGCCGAACTTCGCCCGGGCGACCATGTGATCGTCAGTGCCGGGGAGCTGATTCCGGCCGATGGCGAGATCGTGCAGGGCCTGGCGACCATCAACGAAGCGGCGGTGACCGGTGAATCGGCCCCCGTGCTGCGTGAAGCGGGTACCGACCGCAGCGGCGTGATCGGCGGCACCAAGGTGCTCTCCGACCAGATCATCGTGCGCATCACCGCCGAGCCGGGCCACAGCTTCCTGGACCGGATGATCGCCCTGGTGGAAGGCGCGAACCGCCAGAAGACCCCGAACGAGGTTGCCCTGACCCTGCTGCTGGCGGCGATGACGCTGACCTTCCTGGTGGTGGTGGCCACACTGCCGGCGATCGGCGCATTCGTAGGCGTGCAGGTCGATCCGCTGCTGCTGATCGCGCTGCTGGTGTGCCTGATCCCGACCACCATCGGCGGGTTGCTGCCGGCCATCGGCATCGCCGGCATGAACCGTGCGCTGGCTGCCAACGTGCTGGCCAAATCCGGCAAGGCGGTGGAAGTGGCCGGCGATGTGGACGTGCTGCTGCTCGACAAAACCGGCACCATCACCCATGGCGACCGCCAGGCCACGCACTTCCATGCGCTGGCGGGGATTGATGCCACGCAGCTGCGCGAAGCAGCGCTGCTGTCCTCGCTGGCCGACCCGACGCCGGAAGGCAAATCGGTCGTGCGTCTCGCGCGTGAGCAGGGCTGCACCACCGCCGAGCCGGACCGTGCGGACTATCTCGCGTTCTCTGCGCAGACCCGCATGTCCGGTGTGGATCTGGACGGCGGCCGCCGCATCCGCAAGGGTGCGTCCGATGCGATCACCGCCTATGTGCGTGAGCTGGGCGGCACCGTACCGTCGGAGCTGCCGGGCCGCGTGGAGCAGGTGGCGCGCAACGGTGCCACCCCGCTGGTGGTGTGCGAAGGCCGCCATGTGCTGGGCGTGATCGAGCTGTCAGACGTGGTCAAGCACGGCATGCGCGAGAAGTTCGCGCAGCTGCGCGCGATGGGCATCCGCACGGTGATGATCACCGGCGACAACCCGCTGACCGCCGCGGCAATCGCCGCCGAGGCAGGCGTGGACGACTACATCGCCGAGGCCCGCCCCGAAGACAAGCTCGCGCGCATCCGTGCCGAGCAGGCCGGCGGGCGGCTGGTGGCGATGGTCGGCGACGGCACCAACGATGCGCCGGCACTGGCCCAGGCCGACATCGGGCTGGCGATGAACTCCGGCACGCAGGCCGCGAAGGAAGCCGGCAACATGGTCGATCTGGATTCGGATCCGGCCAAGCTGCTGGCGGTGGTGGAAGTGGGCAAGCAGCAGCTGATCACCCGCGGTGCGCTGACCACGTTCTCGCTGGCCAACGATGTCTCCAAGTACTTCGCGATCCTGCCGGCGCTGTTCGCCTCGACCCTGCCGGCGATGGCGGCGTTGAACGTGATGCACCTGTCCAGCCCGCGCAATGCGGTGCTGGCGGCGCTGATCTTCAACGCACTGGTGATCCCGGCACTGATCCCGCTGGCGTTGCGCGGGGTGCGTTTCCGCCCGGCCACGGCGACCGCACTGCTGCGCCGGAACATGCTGGTGTACGGCCTGGGTGGCGTGCTGCTGCCGTTTGCGGCCATCAAATTGATCGACCTCTTCCTTGTCTCGGTGTTCGGCGCATGAACCGCTCGCTAGCTGCTTCTGTTCCCCGTTCGGCGCGCAGTCGCGCAGCCGCCTCCCTCCACCTGCAGCAGGACAGCGCCTGGCGCCCGGCCCTCGTGCTCGGCGTGAGCAGCCTGCTGCTGCTCGGCCTGGCCTATGCGGTGGCCACGACCAGCGTGAGCCGGCTGCTGTTCCCGGCGCAGGCCGATGGCAGCCTGCTGATCCGCGACGGGCAGGTGCGTGGCTCGCAGCTGATCGCCCAGCCGTTCGTCGGCGATGGCTACTTCCAGGCGCGGCCCTCGGCGGCCAACTACGACCCGATGGCCGCGGCCGGCAGCAACATGGCGCGCACCAATCCGGCGCTGCAGGAACGGGTGCAGGCTGCGATCACTGCGGTGGCCGCACGCGAAGGCGTGCCTGCTGCGCAGGTGCCCGGCGATCTGGTGACCCAGTCCGGCGCCGGCATGGACCCGGAGATCTCCCCGGCCGCCGCGCAGGTGCAGATCGCCCGGGTGGCACGCAGCCGTGGCCTGCCTGTCGAGCGCGTCAGCGCCCTGGTGCAGGCCAACACGCTGGGCCCGCAATGGGGCGTGTTCGGCCAGCCGCGGGTCAACGTGATGACCCTGAACGTCGCGCTGGACGCGCAGCAGGGCACTGCCCGGCTGTATGGCATGCCTTGATGCGCTGCGTACCATCCCGGGCGCACAATCCCCGCCCATGAGCGACTCCCGAACCCGCCAGGCCGATGCCCTGGTCGACACCCTGCAGCGCGAGGCCGGCGGCAAGCTCACCGTATTCCTGGGCGCGGCGCCCGGCGTGGGCAAGACCTTCAGCATGCTCACCCGCGCGCATGAGCAGCTGCGCCGCGGTGTGGATGTGGTAATCGGGCTGGTGGAAACCCACGGCCGCGCCGAGACCTCGGCGCTGCTGGCGGGCCTGCCGCAGGTGCCGCTGCTGCAGCGCGAGTACCAGCAGCACGCACTGGAAGAAATGGACCTGGATGCGGTGCTCGCACGTCGCCCCGCCCTGGTGTTGGTGGACGAGCTGGCCCACCGCAATGTGCCCGGCAGCCGGCACGAGCGGCGCTGGCAGGATGTGATGGAGCTGCTCGATGCCGGCATCGATGTATGGACCACGGTCAACATCCAGCATCTGGAAAGCCTCAACGACGTGGTCATGCGCATCACCGGCGTGCGGGTCAGCGAGACCGTGCCCGATGCGGTGCTCGACCGCCTGCACGACATCGTGCTGGTGGACCTGCCACCGCGCGAGCTGATCGAGCGCCTGCAGCAGGGCAAGGTCTATGTGCCCGAGCAGGCCGCGCAGGCGCTGCAGGCGTTTTTCTCGCCGGCCAACCTGACCGCACTGCGCGAATTGGCGATGCAGGAAGCCGCCGACCGCGTGGACAGCAGCCTGCGCGAGACCCGTGCCGCGCGCGGCGAAGGCAACCTGCCGCTGCGCCGCCGTGTGCTGGTGGCGATCGATGGCGGCGGCCAGAGCGAATACCTGGTGCGGGTCGGCCGTCGCATCGCCGAGCGCCGCGATGCGCCGTGGACGGTGGTGACCGTGCAGACGCGCGCGCATGACGAGCAGACCCGGCGCGAAATCGATGCCGCCTTTGCTCTTGCCCGCCGCCTCGGTGGCGAGGCCGAACTGCTGCATGGCTCCAGCATCGCCGATGCGCTGCTTGACCATGCCGCGCACAACGGCGTGTCCACGCTGGTGCTGGGCCGCACGCGCGAGCGGCCGCTGGCGCGCATGCTCAACCGCACGCTGACCCAGCAGCTCATCCGGCGTGGTGCGCATTTCGAGATCACCATCATCGGCACGCCGCAGGCACGGGCGCGGGCGCGCCGGTCCGGGTTGTCGATGCCCAGCCGCAGCGCCGGCAAGGATGCGCTGCTGGCGCTCGGCGCCACCGCGGCGGCCTGCCTGGTGGCGCTGGTCGCCGAGCGCTGGATCGGGCTGTACGACCTGTCGATGGTGTTCATCGTGGCGGTGGTGATGGTCGCCGCGCGCAGCCGCACCAGCGCGGCGGTGATCGCGGCAGCGCTGTGCTTCCTGGCCTACAACTTCTTCTTCATCGCACCGCGCTTCACCTTCGCGATCAGCGCGCGCCAGGGCGTGATCACGGTCTTCCTGTTCCTTGCGGCGGCATTGGTTGCCGGGCGGTTGGCCTCGCGCCTGCGCATGCAGGTGGTGGCGTTGCGCGCGGCCAACCGGCACGCGCATGCGCGCCAGGCCCTGGGCCGGCAACTGGCCAGTGCGCCCAGCAACGAGCAGGTGGCGCAGGCCGGCCGCGAGGCGCTGGAACAGGCGATGGACGCCCCAGCATGGCTGCGCATCGGGCAGTACACCAGTGCCAGCGGCAGCGCCGCACCGGGCGACACCGATCTGGCCGCGGCCGACTGGGCGCACCGGCATGGCCAGCCCAGCGGCCGCTTCACCGATACCCTGGCCGGTGCAGGCTGGTGGTTCCTGCCGCTGCTGGATGGCGACGACCGGGCGATCGGCGTGGCCGGCATGCGCTTCCCGCGCGAGGCGCCGCGGCTGACGCCGGAGCAGCGGCAACTGGCCGAGGCGATGGTGGACGACATCGCCCAGGCCGCGCTGCGCACCCAGCTGGTGGCCGACCTGGAAAAGGCGCATGTCAGCAACGAGACCGAGCGGCTGCGCTCGGCGTTGCTGTCGTCGGTCTCGCATGACCTGCGCTCGCCGCTGGCGGCGATGATCGGCTCGGCCGACAGCCTCTCCAGCTACGCCGATGCGATGGACGCCAGCGACCGGCGCGCCCTGCTCGATACCATCCTGGTGGAAGGCGAGCGCCTGGACCGTTATATCCAGAACCTGCTGGACATGACCCGGCTCGGCCATGACGGGCTGCAGATCAACCGCGACTGGATCGGCGTGGACGAACTGGTCGGCTCGGCCGCGCGCCGCCTGCAGCGCTATCAGCCCGATGTGCTGCTGAAGCTGGATATTCCCGCTGAGCTGGCGCCGATCTGGGTGCATCCAGCGCTGGTCGAACAGGCCGTGTTCAACGTGATGGAGAACGCGGCCAAATTCTCCCCGCCCGGTGCGGCGGTGGAGGTGCAGGCGCGGCTGGTCGAGGGCGAGTTGCGCATCGACGTGCTTGACGCCGGCCCGGGCATTCCCGATGACGAGCGCGCGCGCATCTTCGACATGTTCTACAGCGTGGAGCGCGGCGACCGCGGCCGGCATGGCACCGGGCTGGGCCTGACCATCTGCCAGGGCATGATCGGCGCGCATGGCGGCAGCGTGCAGGCGCTGCCGGGCCGCGACGGACGCGGTACCCTGATCCGCATCACCCTGCCCTTGCTGCACCCCCATCCTGCCGATGACAACGACGATTCCTGAGGCTTCCCACGGCGTGCCCCCGGCGCGCGTGCTGGTGATCGACGACGAAGCGCAGATCCGGCGCTTCCTGGAGATCAGCCTGCGCGCGCAGGGCTATCGCGTGTCCCAGGCCGCGACCGGTCAGGCCGGACTGGAAGCCCTGGTCGGTGAAGGGGCCGATCTGGTGATCCTGGATATCGGCCTGCCTGACATGGAAGGCCATGACGTGCTGGGCGAGCTGCGCCAGTGGAGCCAGGTGCCGGTGATCATGCTGACCGTGCGCGCCAGCGAGACCGAGAAGGTGCGGGCCCTGGATGCCGGCGCCAACGACTACGTGACCAAGCCGTTCGGCACGCAGGAACTGATGGCGCGCGTGCGTGCGCTGCTGCGCTCGCGCACGGTGTCCAGCGAGGGCGTGCTGCCGCAGTTCGACGACGGGCACCTGCATATCGACCTGGTGCGGCGCGAAGTGACGCTGGACGGTGCGGCGGTGGCATTGACGCGCAAGGAATATGCGCTGTTGTCGCTGCTGCTGCGCAATGCCGGGCGGGTGGTGACCCAGCCGCAGATCCTGCAGGAGATCTGGGGGCCGACCCACCAGCACGACACGCATTACCTGCGGATTCTGGTCGGCAAGCTGCGCCACAAGCTGGGCGATTCGGCGCTGGATTCGCGCTATCTGTTCACCGAGCCGGGCGTGGGCCTGCGCTTCAAGGGGTAGGTACCGACCGCTGGCCGGTACCCACGCCGATCAGAAGCCCAGTTCCACACCCGGCAGCAGCGGCTGCAGCTGCGCGCGGAACAGTGCCTTGATGCGCTCCAGCGCCGCCTCGTCATCGGCCTCGAAGCGCAGCACCAGCACCGGTGTCGTGTTCGATGCGCGCACCAGACCCCAGCCATCAGGGAAGTCGGCACGCAGGCCATCGATGGTGGACAGGCGGGCGCCGGCGAACGGCGAGTCCTCCACCTGCACCGAAGAAATGAACAACGACACCAGCGCGTGCGGCGTGCCCGCGTCCACCGGCACCTTCAGCTCCGGAGTGGAGATGCTGTCGGGCAGTTCGTCGAGCACCTCCGAAGGCGTCTCGTCCCGCTGGGCCAGAATCTCCAGCAGGCGTGCGGCGGCGTACAGGCCATCGTCGAAGCCGAACCAGCGCTCCTTGAAGAAGAAATGCCCGCTCATCTCGCCCGCCAGCTCGGCGTCGGTTTCGCGCATCTTGGCCTTCATCAGCGAATGGCCGGTCTTCCACATCAGCGGGCTGCCACCGTTGCGCAGCACGTAGTCGGACAGCTTGCCGCTGCACTTCACGTCGTAGATCACCAGGGCGCCCGGGTTGCGCATCAGTACGTCGGCCGCGAACAGCATCAGCAGGCGATCGGCGCAGATGATCTTCCCTTCGCGGGTGACCACGCCAAGGCGGTCGCCATCGCCATCGAAGGCCAGGCCGATATCCGCGTCGAAGCGCTTCACGGTCTGGATCAGGTCTTCCAGGTTGTGCGGATCGCTCGGGTCCGGATGGTGGTTCGGGAAGCTGCCATCCACATCGCAGTACAGGGGAATGACTTCGGCACCGATCGCTTCCAGCAGCGGCTGGGCCAGCTCGCCGGCCACGCCATTGCCCGCGTCGGCAACCACCTTGAGCGGGCGGTCCAGCTGCACGTCATCGGCGATGCGCTGGATGTAATCGGCGTTGACCTCGCGGGTCTGGAAGCTGCCCGGCTCGGAGGCCACGTGCAGCTGCCCATCGCGGATGCGGTGGTACAGCTCGGTGATCGCATCGCCGGAGAGCGTTTCGCCACCGACCACGATCTTGAAGCCGTTGTAGTCGGGTGGGTTGTGGCTGCCGGTCACCGCCACGCAGCTGCCGGCGCGCAGGTGGTAACTGGCGAAATACACCACCGGGGTCGGCGCCAGGCCGATGTCGGTAACGTTGCAGCCGGCACGGCGCAGGCCTTCGATCAGACCAGCGGTGAGTTCCGGGCCGGACAGCCGGCCATCGCGACCCACCACGATATCGCGCAGGCCCTGGACCTGCAGGACCGAACCGATCGCCTGCCCGATCAGGGCGGCGACCTTGGGGGTCAGCTCGCGGCCGACCACGCCGCGGATGTCGTAGGCACGGAAGATCTCGGCGGCGACGGTTTCGCCCGGCACGGCCGGCGGCGGCGTTGCCGCTGCCGTGTCATCGGTGCGCTCGCTGGCGGTCACCGCGAGCGGGGCCTGGGCCAGGCTTTCGCTCAAGGTCGGGGCGGTGTCGGCGGCACTGTCGGCGGCGCCGCGGCGGCGTGGCAGCGGCACCTTGCCTTTGCCCAGCACCAGCAGCACGGCGATCAGCAGCAGCAATACGGCGACGACCGCGCTGGAGATCGCGCCCAGCCCCAACGGGCCCGGCTCGATGTCCGGCACCGCGGCAGACAGGCGCAGGCCACTGGCGCCGATCGGACGCGCCAGCGCTTCGGCACCGCCGGACAAGGCGCGGCTGCCCTGTTCAACGACGTTGTGGTTGCCCTGGCGCAGCGCGAGGTAACCGTCGCCCGGCACGGTGACCTGGTCGAACACGCCGGTCAGCCGCAGCAGCGGCTGGCGCACATAGACCACGGCCGCCCCCTGCGGGCCAAGCTCCACCGCCGCGGCCAGGCCGAGGCGCTGTCCACCCGCATCGCGCACCACGCGACCGACCGGTTTGTCATCGGCGATGGCGGCTTCGAGCAGCGCCAGGCGCGAGTAGCCGAAGGCCTTGGGATCGGCGTAGGCCGCATCGAGATCGGCGGTGAGGATCTGGACATCTTCCACACCCGGCCAGCCTTCGCGGATGGCGACGGCCGCCCCTTGCGCGTTGCCGCTGGCCAGTGCACTGGCAACGCGCTCGGTCTTGATGATCCTGGCAAGCTTGCCCAGCTGTCCGGTCAGGGCCGTCTGCAGCCCCTCGACCATGCGGTCGCGCGACTGTTCCAGCTCGGCGCCCACCGCTGCCTGGCGCCATTGGCGCACACCGCTCCACCCGAACCAGACCGCCAACAGCACCAGCAGCACGGCCAACAGCGGCACCGAGCGCCCTGTCGTGAACCGCGGCCGTCCTTCCGCCTTCGCCTTGCTCATGACGCTCCCCTGTCAGCGCACCCCGGTATGGCCGAATCCACCCGTTCCCCTGGCGCTGTCGGTGAAAGTATCCACTACCTGAAGCGCCACGCGTGCAATCGGCAGTACCACCAGCTGAGCGATGCGATCGCCGGGCTGCAGGGTGAACGGCTCACGCCCGCGGTTCCAGGCGCTGATCAGCAACGGGCCCTGGTAATCGGCGTCGATCAGGCCGGTGCCGTTGCCCAGCACGATGCCGTGGCGATGGCCAAGCCCGGAGCGCGGCAGCACCACGGCGGCCAGGTTCGGGTCGGCGATGTGGATGGCGATGCCGCTGGGAATCAATGCGGTGTCACCCGGCTGCAGGGTGAGCTCGGTCTCCAGCGCGGCGCGCAGATCGAGCCCGGCGCTGTGTTCGGTGGCGTAGGCCGGCAGCGGCCATTCGTCGCCGAAACGCGGGTCGAGCAGCTTGACCTGCAGGGGCTGGAGGGAGGAATCGATGGTCATGCGTGCAACCTCTGGGCAATCAGGGACAACAGTTGTTCGGCCAGCACGGCCTTGGAGGTGCCGGGGAACACCTGTTCGCCGCCCTGCCAGTAGGCCGTGGCCGCGTTTTCATCGCTTTCGAAACCGCCGGTGCTGATTCCGACCTGGTTGGCGATCACCAGGTCCAGGCGCTTGTCGACCAGCTTGCCGCGCGCGTACTTCTCCACATCGTGGGTTTCGGCAGCGAAGCCGACCACCAGCTTGAGCGCGTTGGTCTGCGCGGCGACCTCGGCCAGGATGTCCGGCGTGCGCACCAGCTCCAGGGTCAGGCTCTGGGTGCCGGCGGTCTTCTTGAGTTTCTGCGGGGCGACCTGGCGCGGGGTGTAATCGGAGACCGCGGCGGCGCCGATATAGATGTCGGCCGGCAATGCACCGAGCACCGCTTCGCGCATCTGTGCGGCCGAGCGCACATCGACACGCTGCACGCCGGCGGGCGTGGCCAGCTGGACCGGGCCACTGACCAGCACCACCTGCGCGCCGAGGCGGGCAGCGGCGGCGGCCAGGGCATAGCCCATCTTGCCGCTGCTGCGGTTGCCGACGTAGCGCACCGGGTCGATGTCTTCATAGGTGGGACCGGCGCTGATCAGCACGCGCAGGCCCTTCAGTTCGCTGGTGACCGGCGGCTCGGCGGCGGCTGGCGCGTGCAGTCCGGCCAGCGCGGCCACGATCGCGTGCGGTTCGGTGAGCCGGCCGGGGCCGGATTCGCCTTCGGCCAGTGGACCGTCTTCCGGCCCGATCACCTGGGCGCCGCGCTCGCGCAGCAGGCCGATGTTGGCCTGGGTGGCCGGGTGCAGCCACATGCGGTGGTTCATCGCCGGGCACACGGTCAGCGGCGCGGTGGTAGCCAGGCACAACGTGGTGACCAGGTCATCGGCGTGGCCGTTGGCCAGGCGCGCGAGCAGATCGGCGGTCGCCGGGGCGACCACGATGCGGTCGGCCCAACGGGCCAGCTCGATATGGCCCATGGCCTGCTCAGCCGCGCTGTCCCACAGGGTGGTGCGGGTCGGCTGGCCGGACAGCGCCTGGAAGCTCAGCGGAGTGATGAACTGCTGGGCCCCGGCGGTCATCGCGACCTGCACCTGGGCCCCGGCATCGCGCAGGCGGCGCACCAGTTCCAGCGACTTGTAGGCAGCGATCCCGCCACCAACGCACAACAACAGCTTCTGGCCTTCCAACGGGCGCGCGGCCGCCGGAGAAGCCTGGGGGGAGTCAGCCACCTTGGGTGTTCCTGTCGAACCGAGGCGATTAGCTTACCCGATGGTCCGTAAGCCGCCTGATGCGCCAGCGGCATAAGAAGGCAGGTTTTCGTCATAAGCAACCGCCGGACTTGGCACGATGCCCTGCATTTACCGACACGATGCCACCCGGTTCACCGATGGTGGCCCGCCCAGCCCCGATGGAGACTGAGGCCATGTCGATCCGAGACTGGCCCAGTGCCGAGCGTCCCCGCGAAAAGCTGCTGGCCCAAGGCGCCGGCGCCCTGTCCGATGCCGAACTGCTGGCGATTTTCCTGGGCTCGGGTCTGCGCGGGCGCGATGCGGTGGAGACCGCCCGCGACCTGCTGCAGTCCCATGGTCCCCTGCGCAACCTGCTCGACCTTCCTGCCAGCGCGCTGGCTGCCCTGCCCGGCCTGGGCCCGGCGCGCAGCTGCAAGCTGGTGGCCGGGCTGGAACTGGCGCATCGGCATCTGGCCGCGGAACTGGCACGGGGCGAAAGCCTGCGCGACCCGGCCGCCGCCGGGCGGTACTTCAAGCAGCGGCTGCGGGCGCGGCCCAACGAGGTCTTCGCGGCCCTGTTCCTGGACAACCAGCACCGCACGCTGGCCTGCGAGGAGCTGTTCAGCGGCACGGTGGATGCAGCCGCGGTCTACCCGCGTGAAGTAGTCCGCCGCGCCCTGCTGCACAACGCGGCCGCGGTGATCGTCAGCCACAACCACCCCTCCGGCAGCGCCGAGCCCTCGCTGGAGGACCGCCGGATCACCGCGCTGCTGCAACAGGCCTTGGCCCTGGTGGATATCCGCCTGCTTGACCATGTCGTGATCGGCGACGGGGCACCGGTATCGATGGCTGCGCGCGGCTGGATGGGCGCCGGAACCGCCTGATCCGGGGCGGAAAACGGCGCCGCTCGGTCCCGGTTCAATGGATCGGGGTGGCTTCTGGGCTAAAATTGCCGATTCCGCCGCTCCAGTCCCAAAGCAGGCCTTGTGAAAAATCTCCTCCGCGCCCTGATCAGCCAAGGCATCGAAGCCTTGCGCGCCAACGGCACTCTGCCGGCCGATACCCTGACCCCGGAATTCGTGGTCGAACGCCCGAAGACCCGTGAGCACGGCGATTTCGCCACCAATGCCGCGATGCTGCTGGCCAAGCCGGCGCGCAGCAACCCGCGCGCCCTGGCACAGGCGCTGCTGGATGCGCTGCCCAAGAGCGATGACGTGGCCCGCGTCGAGATCGCCGGCCCGGGCTTCATCAATTTCCACCTTGCCCCCAGCGCCTACCAGCGCGAGGCGACCAGCGTGCTCAAGGAAGGCGCCGATTACGGCCACAACCTGAGCGGCAACGGCCGTACCGTGGGCGTGGAGTACGTGTCGGCCAACCCGACCGGTCCGCTGCATGTCGGCCACGGCCGCGCGGCGGCGATCGGTGACTGCCTGGCGCGCCTGCTGGAAGTGAACGGCTGGAACGCCAAGCGCGAGTTCTATTACAACGACGCCGGCGTGCAGATCGAGAACCTGGCGCTGTCCACCCAGGCGCGTGCGAAGGGCCTCAAGCCCGACGACGCCGGCTGGCCGGAAGCGGGCTACCGCGGTGATTACATCGAGGATGTGGCCAAGGCCTACCTGGCCGGCGCGACGGTGGAGCTGGAAGGCCACTCGGTGGTCGGCGAGCGTGACCCGGACAACCTCGATGCGATCCGTCGCTTCGCGGTCGCCTACCTGCGCAACGAGCAGAACCAGGACCTCGCCGCGTTCGGCGTGGACTTCGACATCTACTTCCTGGAAAGCTCGCTGTACAAGGACGGCAAGGTCGAAGAGACCGTCGCCCAGCTCAATGCGGCCGGCCACACCTATGAGGAAGGCGGCGCGCTGTGGCTGCGCTCGACCGACTTCGGTGACGACAAGGACCGCGTGATGCGCAAGTCCGACGGCACCTACACCTACTTCCTGCCGGACGTGGCCTATCACCTGAGCAAGTGGCAGCGCGGCTACGAGCGCGCGATCACCGAACTGGGCGCGGACCACCACGGTTCGCTGGCGCGTGTGCGTGCCGGCCTGCAGGCGCTGGACGTCGGCATCCCGAAGGGCTGGCCGGAATACGTGCTGCACCAGATGGTGACGGTGATGCGCGGCGGCGAGGAAGTGAAGCTCTCCAAGCGTGCCGGCAGCTACCTGACCCTGCGCGATCTGATTGAAGAAGCCGGCCGCGATGCGACCCGCTGGTTCCTGATCGCGCGCAAGCCCGATTCGCAGCTGACCTTCGATATCGATCTGGCCCGCCAGCAGAGCAACGACAACCCGGTGTTCTATGTGCAGTACGCGCATGCCCGCGTCTGCAGCCTGCTGCGCCAGGCGCAGGAGAAGGGCCTGAGCTACACGCCGGCCGAAGGGCTGGCCGGTCTGTCCTCGCTGGGCGATGACGCCTCGCTGTGGCTGATGGTGGAAATGTCGCGGTTCCCGGAAGTCGTCGAAGCGGCCGGCCTGGCGCTGGAACCGCACCTGATCGCGCAGTACCTGCGTGAATTGGCGCACGCCTTCCACACGTGGTATCACGGCACGCAGGTACTGGTGGCCGACGAAAGCGAACGCAACGCCAAGCTGACGCTGGCCTGCGCCGCGCGCCAGGTCCTGGCCAATGGTCTGAACATCCTGGGCGTATCCGCCCCGGAAAAAATGTAAGCAGTGGAGAAGCAGTAAATGGCAGCACGACGCGGCAAGAGCCAGGCACGGCGCAACAGCAACCAGGGCACCCCGGGATGGGTGTGGCTGGTCGCGGGTGTGGCGATTGCGGCCGTGGTGTTCCTGGCGGCACCCAACCTGTTCAAGAACGACGGTGACGGTTTCCTGCGGGTCGGCCCGCAGCCGGACCCGAACGCCCAGCCGGCCCCGGTGAGCGATGCCGACACCGACGTGGGCACCGAGCTGCCCAAGCCGGGTGCCGCCAAGCCTGCCGAACCGGCCAAGCCGGCAGCGACGCAGTACGACTTCTACACCCTGCTGCCCGGCAAGGAAGTGGAAATGTCCGATGCCGAGCTGGCCGCCAGCGCACGCGCCGAAGACCAGCGCCGTGCCAAGGCCGAAGCGCAGCGCGCGCAGGCCGCGCTGGAAGGCCGTCCGTTGCCGCCCGCACCGGCGCCGACCAGCACCGCCGCGACCACCACGCCTGCGCCGGTCAGTACCGCGGCGTTGCCGGCCCCGGTGAATGAACGTCCGGCCGCGACGCCCGCGCCGGCTGCCGCGGCACCGGCGGCGGTGGCCACCGCGCCCAAGCCGGATGCACCTGCGGCCACCGCACCTGCGGCCGCCGCCGCCGCCGATCCGGCCGCGGGCAACGTGCGTTACATCCTGCAGGCGGGCGCCTTTGGTGCCTCCGGCGATGCCGAAGCGACCAAGGCCAAGTTGGCGATGATCGGTTTGGCGGCGCGTGTGGAATCGGCGCAGATCAACGGCAAGACGGTGTACCGCGTGCGCATGGGGCCGTATGGCAGCGCCGGTGAACTGGCCGAAGCCAAGCAGAAGCTGGATGGCACCGGGCTGCAGGCGATGGCGATCAAGGCGCAGTAAGGCGCGCTGCGACGGATACAGGAACGCCGGGCATTGCCCGGCGTTTTTTTTTATCGCCCAGAGCAGCCGATCAACGGTCGGCTCTACCGGGTGGGGGTCCGGTTGGATCAGTCGCGCGCGACCTGGAAGCCGGCGAACGATTGACTGACCGGCATCACTTCGAGGCGATTGATGTTCAGGTGCGCCGGCAGCGAGGCGACCCAGAAGATCTGCTCGGCGATGTCGTCGGCGGTCATCGGGTTGGCACCGGTGTAAAGCTTGTCCGAGGCCGCCTGGTCGCCATGGGTGCGGACCACGGTGAACTCGGTTTCGGCCATGCCCGGCTCGATCGTGGTCACGCGCACGCCGCTGCCGTGCAGGTCCGAGCGCAGGCCCAGCGAGAACTGGCTGACGAAGGCCTTGGTGCCGCCGTAGGCGTTGCCGCCGGGGTACGGGTACACACCGGCCACCGAGCTGATGTTGATGATCGCGCCCTTGCGCGCGACCAGCTGCGGCAACAGGCGATGGGTCAACGTCACCAGGGCGGTGACATTGGTGTCGATCATGGTGCGCCAGTCTTCCAGCGAGGCGCTCTGGGCCGGGGCGGTGCCCTGGGCCAGGCCGGCGTTGTTGACCAGCAGGTCGATGTCGGCGAAGCCGGCCGGCAGGGCGGCCAGTGCCGCTTCCATCGCCACGCTGTCGCGCACGTCGAACACCGCCGCGTGCACGCGCTCGGGACCGTAGGCATCGACCAGCGGCTGCAGGCGTTCGGCACGGCGCCCGGTGGCGATCACGCGCCAGCCGGCCTGGGCGAAACGGTGGACAGCGGCGGCGCCAAAGCCGGAGGTGGCGCCGGTAATCAAAGCGGTACGGGTCATCGAGGTACTCCGTGGAGATCCCGACCATTTTCGCACCGATGCGCGCCCGGTGTAGCGCCGGGCGCCGCCCGGCTGACCGGCGCCACGGGTCGTCCCGTCATCGGATGCGGAACACCCGTGCCTTGGGCAGGTCTTCGTCCACCTGCAGGAACCAGCGCCCGGCGATGCCCGGCACCACGACGATCTCGGGGTTGCTGCGGGCCGTCTTGAGCTTCATGTCGCCCTTGAGCACCTGCCACTGCTGGCCGTTGTCGAGGGTGAACACGGTGCCCGGTGCCCAGCCGTCCACCTGGCCGGTGACCTTGGCGTTGATGGGACCGTCATCCAACCCGGGGAACATCGGGGCCGGCGCCCCCGCTCCGCCGGCCGACGGCGCCGCACCAGCCACCGGCGCCGGGGCATCGGCCTCGGCCTGGCGCAGCAGGCGGTTCAGGGCCTGCAACTGGGCCGGGGTCAGCCCGACCTCGGCCAGCGCCTGTGGATCCAGCCGCTGCTCCAGCGCCACATAGGGGGCCTGCGCCCATGCCGGGGCCGCCAGCAACATGCCCACACACCCGAGTACCTGCCACCTGCGCATTGCCTGCTCCACTGCCTGTCGATGCCTGATCGCGGCACTGTGCTTCACTTTCATGGCAGCCAGATGACAGCGACCACTGGTCGCAGCCGGCCACGCGCCCGGCACGGGGTAAAATGGCCGCCAGCCGCGCAGCCGCGCCGGCGGTATTGGACGTCCCATGATCAACAACGATGTACTGCGCAGCATCCGCTACATGCTCGACCTCAGCGACGGCATGATCGCCGACACCTGTGCCCTGGCCGATCCGGCCTTCGTGGTCGACAAGGCCGATGTGGCCGGCTGGCTGCGCAAGGAAGACGAAGAAGGCTTCGTGCCCTGCGACGACCGCACCCTGGCGCATTTTCTGGATGGCCTGATCGTGCATTTCCGTGGCCGCGACGAGAGCCAGCCGGTGCGCCCGGTGGAAAAGCGCATCACCAACAACCTGGTGCTGAAGAAGCTGCGCGTCGCCTTCCAGCTGAAGGACGTGGACATGCACGAAGTGTTCGACGCCGCCGGTTTCTCGGTCTCCAAGCCGGAACTGTCCGCGCTGTTCCGCCAGCCGGACCACAAGAACTACCGCGCCTGCGGTGACCAGATGCTGCGCAATTTCCTCAAGGGCCTGACCCTGCGCGTGCGCGGCGCCTGAGTGAAGCCTTGGTGCGTGGCTCCGGTGCCGGGGCCACGTGCTGCAGCAGTTCCTCCATGAAGGCCCGCGCCGCTGGCGTGGGCAGGTGTGACCAGACTGCATGCACGCGCCGCGTCGGTGCACCCTGGATCGCCACACAGGCAACGCCACTGAAACCGGCCGCGATGGCCTGCGGCACGATGCCGACCGCCAGACCCTGCTGCACGAAGCGCTCGACCAGCGCCATGTGATTGATCTCGAACGGCACCCGATGCGGCAGCCCTGCGGCGGCGAAGACTTCATCGGTCTGGCGGCGCGCACCGCTCCCATGCGGGAAGTCCACCAGCGGCAGCTCGGCCAGCGTCGCCAACGAGAGCCGTTTCCGGCTCGCCAATGGGTGGTCCGGGGGCAGCACGGCCACCATCGCCTCCTCGGCCAGCAACTGATGCTGGGTGCCCTCGATCGGGGTACCCGGCGACAACCCGACCAGCGCCACATCCAGCCGCCGCTCGCGCACATCGGCCATCAGCACTTCGCTCTTGTCCATGCGCAGTCGGAACTCGACCTGCGGATAGCGCCGATGGAACGCCGCCAGGCAGGCGACCAGATCCACCGCGGTCAGCGAGGTGATCTGACCGATGTGCAGAATGCCGCGCACCTGGCCACCGACGGCGGCAACGTCCTCGCGCAGATGCCGCAGCGAGGCGAGCACCTGGCGCGCGTGCGTCAAGAGTGCTTCACCGGCGGGCGTTACCCTGACCAGACGCGGCAGGCGCTCGAACAGCGTTGCCTGCAGTTCGTCTTCAAGGTGGGCGATCTGATGGCTCAGCGCCGACTGCACGACGTGGCAGCGCTGCGCGGCACGGGTGAAGTTGCCCTCCTCGGCCAACGCGACCGCGAACTCGAGCTGCTTGAGGTTCATCGCGCCATCTCATTTTCAGATGCATCGGATGATAACTATTCATTTCCCTCATTTGCGCATCAGGCGGACACTGGCGCCCCTTCTCTCCCGGAGCCCGTCATGAGCAACGACGTGCCCTCACCGCTCAGCCGTTGGCAGGTCCTGTTGATGGCCTTCGCCACCGGCGTGGCCGTGGCCAGCAACTATTACGCGCAGCCGCTGCTGCATACCATCGCCGGCCAGTTCGGCGTGTCCTTCGCGCGGGCGGGCACGGTGGTGACCGTGGCCCAGCTGAGCTATGCGGCCGGCCTGATCCTGTTGGTGCCGCTGGGCGATCTGTTCGAACGCCGCCGGCTGATCGTGGTGATGTCGCTGCTGTCGGCGGCAGGGCTGGTGCTGAGCGCGCTAAGCCATCAGTTCGTATGGCTGCTGGTCGGCACCGCGCTGACCGGCCTGTTCTCGGTGGTGGCGCAGGTGCTGGTGCCGTTCGCGGCGACGCTGGCGCGGCCCGAAGAACGCGGCCAGGTCGTGGGCACGGTGATGAGCGGTCTGCTGCTCGGCATCCTGCTGGCACGCACCGTGGCCGGCGCGCTGTCCTCGCTGGGCGACTGGCGCACCGTGTACTGGATCGCCGCGGCCGCGCTGGTGCTGACCACGGGCATGTTGTACCGGCATCTGCCGCGCTTCCATCAGACCGCCGGGTTGGGCTATCTGCAGCTGTTGCGCTCGATCGGCACGCTGTTCGCGCAGGAACCGGTGTTCCGCCTGCGCACCGTGCTGGGTGCGCTGAGCTTTGCGATGTTCGCGATCTTCTGGACGCCACTGGCGTTCCTGCTCGCCGCCGAACCGTATGGCTACAGTGATGCGACGATCGGCCTGTTCGGGCTGGTGGGTGCGGCCGGCACGCTGGCGGCCGGTGTGGCCGGGCGCATGGCCGACCGTGGCAAGGCGGCGCTGGCGACGACCGTGGCGCTGGTCCTGCTGGCCGCATCATGGCTGCCGCTGGGCTTTTCCACGCACTCGCTGATCGCGCTGGTGGTGGGTGTGATCGTGCTGGATCTGGCCGCGCAGCTGCTGCATGTAAGCAACCAGAACGTGGTGTACGCACTGCGTCCGGAAGCACGCAACCGGCTCAATGCCGGCTACATGACCGGCTATTTCATCGGCGGCTCGCTGGGCTCACTGGTCTCGGCGCAGGTGTTCGATCGCTTCGGCTGGACCGGCGTGTGCGTGACCGGTGCCGGCGTCGCGATGGTGGCCATCGCGGTGTGGGCGGTGGCGGTAGTACGCCGGTAGAGCCGACCGTTGGTCGGCTGCATTGTGCGCCGCCTGGGGGTAGCCGACCAACGGTCGGCTCTACCCGGTGGGGTTTGCACCGCACGTTTGGAATATCGGGTGAGGTTGGCTCGAGCAGCCGACCAACGGTCGGCTCTACCGCGCGGGGTTGGTGGGCGCTCCGTTAGAAGGCGGTCTGCACCGCGAACTCGATGCGCGATCCCGCATTGCCCGGGAACAGCTGTTTCGCGGCACGGTCGGTGTCGTGCCCGGTCACCCGCAGTTCCCACGGCCCGTGCACGCGCCACACCACGCTGAGCTGTCCATGCAGGTAGTCATCGGCCTGCGCGCTGTCCAGCCAGTAGTGGCCCACCGCGCCTTCGATACGCCACTGCTCGCCCAGCGGCAGGCGTGCGCCGAGCTGGGCATAGGTGCCGCCGTGGCCACCGGCCAGTGCGTTGTCGGACACCCCGACCTGCAGCCAGGCGCGTTGCCGCCAGGTCACGCTGCCGTTGAGCTCGGTCCAATCCAGATCGACGGTGCTGGAGGGATAGACGTAACGGGTCAGGTTGACGTCCACACTCCAGTCCGGCGCCACCGCGCCGCTCCAGCCGGCCACCACATCGAACTCGCTGCGTGCGCCGTTGTCCGGCCGGAACGAGACGCCCGAGCCCCAGGCCGAGGCGTACCAGCCCTTGGCCACGCTGAGCTTCACGCCGGCCTGCGCGGCCGGATCGCCGTCGCTCTGGGAACTGCCGCGCCAGACATAGTCCGAGGTCAGCGTCGCATTTCCTTCCACCGCGGCCGCTGCCGCCCCGCTCATGACCAGCCCCACCAGCACCACGCCGCCGCGCAGGCGCCGTTTTGTTTGATTACCCACCACGTGTCCCGCTCCAGATGACGGCCGCGCCGTCGAGAGCGACAGTGTCCTCAGGCACCGCGTAAAGCCGCCATGGCGTTGCCGGGCGATCGGCGCAACGTTTCTGTAAATCCTGCGTCGGGGTGGTGCCCGGGGGTGCGCGGTATCATGGCCGCTCTGACCTGTTGCGAGTAATGGCGTGGACGCGATCCTGACCCCGGTATCGATTGGCGAGCTGATCGACAAGATCACCATCCTGGAAATCAAGGCCGAACGCATCGCCGATGCCGGCAAGAATGCCAACGTCCGCAAGGAACTCGACGGGCTGTGGCCGCTGTGGCAGCAGCAGGTCGGCGCGCAGCCCGGTCTGGAGGCGTTGAAGTCGCAGCTCAAGGCGATCAACGAGCGCATGTGGGAGATCCAGGACCAGCTGCGCGACAAGGAAGCAGCGCAGGTCTTCGACGATGCCTTCATCCAGCTGGCGCGCGGTGTCTATGGCACCAATGGCGAGCGGGTCAAAGTGAAGAACGAGATCAACCGCATCGCCGGCTCGCAGCTGGTCGAAGAAAAGCAGTACCAGGGCGAATAAGCCCGCCGGAACGCGCCGGGCTCAGTGCCCGGTCGCGGCCATGAAGCGTTCGCGGTCCTGCTGGGTACGCCGGCGGATTTCCGCCAGCGCTTCGTTCTCGGTGGCTTCCAGCATCGATTCGAACAGCCGCTGGAAATGGTTGCGCATGGCCGACCGCGCCGCTGCCGGGTCGCGCTGGCGCAGTGCATCCAGAATCCGGGTGTGTTCCTCGTCGCGGGTGTCATCGTCGTTGTGGCAGACGTTGGCATACACCTGCTTGACCCGCGGCAGTTCGTTGCGCATCCGCCAGATCAGCTGCACGCAGTGCTCCACCACCGGGTTGCCGGCGATCCGCGCGATCGACAGGTGGAACTGGCGGTCCGCCTCGCTGGCCGCTGCTTCACCCGAGTTGGGGTCGACCATGGCCGCGATCAGGCCGGCCAGGTCCTCCAGTTCGGCATCGGTGATGCGGCTGGCGGCCATCGCGGCCGCCTCGGCCTCGATCACCGCACGGGCGGCGGTCAGGTCGAACGCCGAGACGTCGGGCAGTGCGCCCGGCGCCTGCGACGGTTTGGCCTTCACGTACACGCCGGAGCCGGTCTTGATGGTGATCAGGCCCTGCGCTTCCAGTGCGATTTCCGCCTCGCGCACCGTCACCCGGCTCACGCCCAGGCGTTCGGCCAGGTCGCGTTCGCCGGGCAGGCGCGAGCCCGGCGGGAATTCGCCCTTCTCGATCAGCGCGACGATTTCGGCGGCAATGGACTGGTACAGACGGGGTTCGGACATCATCAAAGGCCTGGCTGACAGGTGGCTGGGGACTCAGAAACGGTAGCGCACCCCCAGATAATACCGCCGCCCGTACGTGGTGTACTCGCGGAAGCTGCCGAGGATGGGCATATCCGACACCCGCGGCTCATCGGTGAGGTTGCTGGCCGACAGCGACAGCGACAGGTGCTTGTTCACTTTATAGGTGGCGCGGAAGTCCAGCGAGCCATTGTCCCGCACATACCGGTTCTGCGACGGGTCGCCGACAAACTGCTGGTAATAGTCGGAGCGGTACTTGTAGATCGCCTGCAGATCGAGCTTACCCAGTCCCCAGTACACCTGCGCCGAGGCCACGTGCTTGGACAAACCGAAGATGTTGGCCGGCTCGACGATCCCCGGGGTGACCACGCCGGTGGCCGGGTCGGTGGACTCGCCCAAGCGCAGGTCTTCGGTTTTGAAGTTCGAATCGGCGTAGTTGTAGCTGGCCTTCACGCCCAGCCCGGAGAAAATGCCGGGCAGGTAGGAGAAGCTGTGCGAGGCGGTGAATTCCACGCCGAACAGATCGCTCTTCTGGTCGCTGGTGGCCAGCTGCTCCACCGGCACGGTCACGCTCTGGCCGTCGATATCGAAGGTTTCGTTGACGATCACCGGCATCGAGCCGCCGTTGAACTGCTTGTAGTACAGCGCACCGGACAGCATCGTGTCTTCGTTGGCATACCACTCCAGCGAGAGATCGCCATTCCACGACATCAAGGGCTTTGCGCGCGGGTTGCCGGTGGCCGTGATGCTGCGCAGCGCATCGCCCACGCTGTTGAACTCGGTATCCACCTCACCCAGGTTGAAGGTGCGGCCGAAGCCTTCGGCGGCCAGGTCCGGGCGCGACATCGCCCGATACGCACCGACCCGCAGCAGCAGGTCCGGGCGCAGTTCGAACGCCGCATTGAAGCTGGGCAGCCATTCGGTGTTGCTGGATTTGAGCACCTGCGAGGTGAAATCGCCGGTGGGCTCCAGGGTCACGGTGCCGTCGGCATTGTTGATCACATCCAGCCCGCTGCGCAGGCCGACCGAGCGCACTTCCGTGCGCACCCCACGCACGCCGATGTTGCCGGTCACCGGCAGGCCGAACCATTCGGCGCTGTAATCGCCCATCAGGTACAGCGCGCTGGTTTTCTCGGTGACATCGTTGTTGGCCGGGTTGCGCAGGTCCGCGCTCAGGCCGGTGTCGTCCATGCCGGTGAACGCCTTGAACAGGCAGCGGCTGTCGAAGCTGGCCCACTGGTCGATGGTGTTGCCGCTGGCATTGGCCAGGAAATCGTCCTGCGGGAACGCCTGGCGGCAGGCGAGGTTGGCGGCGCGGATCGCCGCGACGTTCGTGGTGGTCACATCCACGGTATCGGTGTAATCGGTGTAGGTCGCCTCGGAACGGCGCAGGCCACCCTTGATCGCGGTGAAGAAGCCGCTTTCCGGGGTAAAGGTGGCATCGAAACGGCCAGCACGGATGGTGTGCTCACGGTGCTGCTGGCGACGACGCACCAGCGCCGAGTCGGTGAAGTTGTCCGGGTTGTTCACGTCGAACGCCGGATCCAGATAGATGCTCGGCACATCGCCGCTGTAATCGTAGGTGTAATCCACGTAGCGGGTGTTCTTGATGCCGCCGACCGGCCTGCCGTTGACGTCGGTGCGGCCGGCGCGCAGGCGGGTGCTGCGTTCGATCTGATCGCGCTCGGTGTTGGAGTAGGACAGATCGGTGGACAACGTCCACGCCGGGCTCGGCCGGAAGATCACGTTGAGCCCGCCGCCGGTGTATTCCTCCTGCCGCTCCAGGAAATTGCCGGTGGAATCGACGGTTGTGCTGCCGGTGTGGTGCAGCAGCGCGCCATCGTCGCTGACCACGCGGTTGTTGAGGTTGCGCATCATCGAGGACAGCGACAGATCCGAGCGGTCTTCGGTGTAATCGCGCTTGGAGTGCTGGTAGTCCAGGTTCACTTCCACCAGGTCGCTGGGGCGCCACTGGAGCGCGGCGAACTGCGAATCGCGCTTGTCGTGTTCGATGAACTGGCGATAGATGCGGCTGCTGGGCACCAGGTAGTACGGCACGCCATTGGCGACCTGGTTGCCGTTGACCTGGGTGCAGTTGCGGGTCGCGCCGACCACTTCACGCCCATCGCAGGCCACCCAGGTGGAACTGCTGGAGAACATCTCTTCCGGGTTGCTGCCTTCCAGCGCCTGCACGCCGATGGAGACACCGAGCTTGCCGCCGTTGCCCATGTCGAACTGGTCGATATAGCTGGCGGTACCGCGCCAGCCGACGCCGTCCTTGTCCTTGAGGCGGTCATCGTAGTCCTGCCAGGTGCCGCGACCATCGAGCTGGAACGTGCGCTTGCCGTACTCCAGTGGCTTGACCGTCTCCATGTTGATCGTGCCGGCCACGCCGCCTTCGACGAAATCGGCGCGCTGGGTCTTGTAGATCGCCACGGTGTTGATCAGCTCGGAGGGGAACTGGTTGAAGTTCACCGAGCGGTCGCCACTGCCATTGGTGGCCTCGCGGCCATTGAAGGTGGACGAACCGAGGAACGGCCCCAGGCCACGGATCGAGATTTCCGACGCACCACCCTTTTCGCGGTGGGTGGAGGCGCCGGTGATGGTTTCGATCGCCTCACCGATCGAAAGCGCCGGCAGGTCGCCGATATCGTCGGCCGCCAGCACGTCGGAGACCACGGTCTCCTCGCGCTTCTTGTCGATCGAGGTCTGGATGGTGCCGCGGATGCCGGTCACCTGGACCTGGTCCAGCGTGGTGGCTTGGGCCGGCGGGGTAGCCGGCGTATCGGCGTCCTGTGCATGGGCCAGCGGCAGTGCTGCGGTGGCACACAGGGCATAGAACAGCGCGCTGTGCAGCGCGGTGTGGCGGAGGCCTCGTGGCGAGGCCGTGCGGCGGTCATGCAACATCGTGATCTCCCTCCCAGGATGGATCGTCCGATTACACGGATTCGATCCGGAAGATTCACGACTGATGAACCAATGTCAATGAATTGGTACTAAAGTCTACCCCGCACTACCGTCCAGACCACTTTGCGCGGAATTAATGTGCGGACGCAGCAGAAAAATGCGCAAACCGCAGACCACATGCGCCTAAAGTGGTATGCGATTGTGGTTGACGCTCGCGCCCGGCAACCTGTTAGGATCGTGGTTCGCGTCAGTCGCCACGGTTCATCTGGGAGGGTAAGCCCGTGACTTTGCAACACTCGCATGCGCCGTTGGCGCGGCGTTCCATGGCCAAGGCATTGCTGTTGAGCCTGTCCCTAGCGGCATTCCCTGCCGTCGCGGCCGATTATCTGGTACGCGACGCTGTTGCCTATGCCAACGCGACCCGCGCGCTTGCCCCCGGCGATACGGTGATCCTAGCCGACGGCGTCTGGCGCGACGTGGACCTGCTTTTCCGGGGCACCGGCAAAATTGGTCAACCAATTAAGCTGACGGCGCAGACCCCCGGCAAGGTGATCCTCAGCGGCCAATCCCAGCTGCGTCTGGCCGGTGAGCATCTTGAGGTGTCCAACCTGGTGTTCCGCGATGGCTGGGCGCCGGGCGGTGAAGTGGTCTCGTTCCGGCGATCGGCCAGCGAATGGGCCAACCACAGCCGGGTGACCGGGGTCGTGATCGACCGCTACAACAAACCGGACCGCCAGCAGTCCGATCACTGGGTGGCGCTGTACGGCCAGCACAACCGCTTCGACCACAACCAGCTGGTCGGCAAGACCAATGCGGGCACCACCCTGGTGGTGGTGCGCAACGCCACCAGCGGCCTGGACAACCAGCACCGCATCGACCACAACTGGTTCGGCCCGCGCCCCAACCTCGGTTCCAACGGTGGCGAGACGATGCGCATCGGCACCAGCCACGATTCGCAGTCCGATTCGCGCACCGTGGTGGAGAACAACTGGTTCGAGCAGTGCGATGGCGAGGTGGAGATCGTCTCCAACAAGTCCGGCGGCAACACCTACCGTGGCAACGTCTTCCAGGACTCGCGCGGCTCGCTGGTGCTGCGCCACGGCCACGGCAATCGGGTCGAACGCAATGTGTTCCTCGGCCATGGCAAGGCGCATACCGGCGGCGTGCGGGTGATCAACCGCCACCAGACCGTGCGCGACAATTACTTCGAAGGCATTGCCGGCGACAACTTCGCTGCGGCCTTGAGTGTGATGGCCGGTACCCACGACGCGCCGTTGAACCGGTACGAGCAGATCGATCACGCGGTGATCGAACGCAACAGCTTCATCCAGGTCGGTACCCTGCTGCTGGGCGCGGGGCTGGATGAGGAGCGCAACGCGATGCCGGTGAACAGCCGCATCGCCGGCAACCTCTTCATCGGCGATGGGAAGCGCGAGCTGCTGCGCACGCAGGGCGATCTGTCCGGCATCACGTTCGCCGCCAACGTGCAGAGCCCTGCCGCGTCTGCCGGCTTCCCCGGCGGTGTCAGCGGCCAGACCCTGACCCTGCAGCGCGCGGCCAACGGCCTGCTCTACCCCACCGCGGCCGTCGATGCCGGTGCCCCGCGCGATCTGAATCCGATTGCCCGCGACCAGGTCGGCGTGGACTGGTATCCCAAGACCCTGCCGACCACCGCCTTGGATAGCGGCGCGGTGCACACGGTCGCACCGGGCGAGGACACCCTGACCGCCGCCGTGGCCGCCAGCGCCCCCGGCGACCGCCTGCAGCTGCAGCGCGGCCGCTACACCGTGAGCCAGGTGCTTGCGGTGGACCATCCACTGAGCGTGGTCGGCCCCTCGCGTGGCCAGGCCAGCGTGCAGTTCTCGCGGCCCAGCTTGTTCGAGATCGGCGCGCGCGGTTCGCTGCGCCTGGCGCGGCTGGACATCGACGGCGCGCTTGCCCCGGATGCCGCCGGCAACGCGGTGATCCGCGTGCCACCGGGCAGCCAGGCCTTCAACTACACGCTCCTGCTCGAAGACATCCACGTGCACGGGCTGACCGCCAACAAGGCCTTCGATGTGATCACCACCGGCAAGGGCAGCCTGGCCGCGCGGATCGCGCTCTCGAACGTGACGGTGGAGGACATCACCGGCAGCGTGATCGCCGCGGCCGCCGAGACCGACGACCTGGGCACCTACAACGCCGAGCAGGTGGATCTGCTGGACTCCACGTTCCGCCGGATCGGCGGGCCGGTACTGAGCCTGTATCGCGGTGGCACCGACGAAAGCACCTTCGGCCCGGCCCTGCAGGTGCACGGCAACCAGTTCGAGCAGGCAGGGGTGGCCGATGACACCAGCCTGCGCCTGCATGGCGTGCAGTTCGCCAGCATCCGCGACAACCGCTTCGACCGCAGCGGCCGCATCCGTTTCAGCCATCGCGTCGGGGAACCGACCCTGCGCATGGGCGACAACCCGCTGACGGCCACCGCGCCGTTGCTGTCCGATACCCCTGTTGAGGCCCTGCCATGAATCATGCCCCGCCCCTGATGCTGCTGCTCGCCGCCACGCTTGGCGGCGCTGCGTTGCCCGCCGCACAGGCCGCACCCGCCGCCCGGCAGGTGCCCGCCGATGCCGCCACCGCGCCGGTGCTGGTCACCGCCGCGCAGTGGACGCAGATGCGTGCCGAGGGTGCGCGATCGCCGTTGTTCGCCAAGGAACAGCAGCGTGCCGAACAGCGCGTGCGCGCGATGATGAAGGCCGGCATCGACGTGCCGGTGCCCAAGGACAAGGGCGGCGGTTACACGCACGAACAGCACAAGCGCAATTACCAGGCCATCCAGGCCGCCGGCGCGCTGTATCGGCTGACCGGTGACAAGGCCTATGCCACCTTCGCCCGCGACCTGCTGCTGGGCTACGCCAAGCTCTACCCGGGGCTGGGCGCGCACCCGCAGGGCCGCGGCCAGATTCCCGGCCGGCTGTTCTGGCAGACCCTCAACGATTCGGTCTGGCTGGTCAGCGCGGCGCAGGGCTACGACGCGATCCGCGACACGCTCAGTGACGCCGACCGCAAGACCATCGACGACAACGTGTTCCGCGCGATGGCCGATTTCCTGTCCGGCACGCCGGAGAACTTCGACAAGATCCACAACCACGCCACCTGGGCGGTCGCTGCCGTGGGCATGACCGGCTACGTGCTGCGCGACACCACCTACGTCGACAAGGCCCTGCAGGGCAGCAAGCGCGATGGCAGTGCCGGCTTCCTGAAACAGGTTGATCAGCTGTTCTCGCCGGACGGCTATTACGAAGAAGGCCCGTACTACCAGCGCTATGCGCTGGCCCCGTTCATCCTGTTCGCCAACGCCATCGAGCGCAACGAACCGCAGCGTGGCATCTTCAAGCGCCGCGACGGCGTGCTGCTCAAGGCGGTCGATGCGCTGGTGCAGAGCAGCTACGGCGGCTACTTCTTCCCGATCAACGACGCCATTCTCGACAAGGGCCTGGACACCGAAGAACTGGTGGCCGGCGTCGATATCGCCTACGCGCAGACCGCTGATGCACGCCTGCTGTCGGTCGCAAAAACACAGAAGCGCGTGCTGCTCTCGCCCGAAGGCCTGCAGGTAGCCCAGGCGCTGGCGGAGAACAAGGCCAAGCCGTTTGCCTTCGTACCGACCCTGCTGCGCGATGGCCCGGACGGCACCGAAGGCGCACTGGCGATCCTGCGCATGGGCGGCGAGAACGGCCAGGCACTGGTGATGAAGAACACCAAGCAGGGCATGGGCCACGGCCACTTCGACAAGCTCAACTGGTTGTTCTACGACAACGGCCAGCGTGTGGTCACCGATTACGGCGCCGCGCGTTTCCTCAACATCGAAGCCAAGGCCGGTGGCATCTACCTGCCGGAAAACAACAGTTGGGCCCGGCAGACCATCGCCCACAACACGCTGGTGGTCAACGAGCAGAGCCACTTCGGTGGCGACTGGAAGAAGGGCCAGCCGCTGGCGCCGACGCCGCTGCTGTTCGCGGTCAGCGACGATACCCAGATCGCCTCCGCGCGGATGGAAGGCGCCTACGACGGTGTCAGCTTCACCCGCACTCAGGCGCTGCTCTCGCACCCTGCGCTGGGCGAGCCGGTGGTGCTGGACCTGCTGCGCGTCACCGGCACCAAAGCGGCGCGCTATGACCTGCCGCTGCACTTCAATGGCCACATCATGGACGTGGGCTTCAAGAGCCAGTCCGCGGTCGCCACGCGTCCGGTGCTGGGCAAGGCCAACGGCTACCAGCATGTGTGGATCGATGCGGCCAGCGAGCCGACCCGCGATGCGCGCAGCCTGACCTGGCTGCTGGAGGGTCGCTTCTATACCTACCGGTTCGCCAGCACCGCACCCTCGCGCGCCCTGATCGGCGAGAGCGGTGCGAATGATCCCTCGTTCAACCTGCGCCGTGAGCCGATGCTGCTGCAGCGCGTGGATGGGCAGCCCGTCACTACCTTCTATGGCGTGCTCGAACCACATGGCCAATACGACGGCACCGCCGAGACCGTGCGCGGCGCCAACAGCCGCATCGATCGCCTGTCGCATTACCGCGGCAAGGATGCGGATGTGCTGGTGCTCGACCTGGCCGGCGGCAAGCGGCTGGCGCTGGGCATCGCCGATGACCCCACCAAGGGCGGATCGCATGAAGTGAGCGGCGATGGCCAGAGCTGGCGCTGGGACGGTGGCTGGAAGCGCTTCGATACCGCCACCGGCAAGGACAGCAAATGAAGGTCACCACGCAGGCCCGCACTTATGTCCGTTGGCTGATCGTGGCGCTGATCGCCGTCGCCACGGTGATCAACTACATCGACCGCAACGCGCTGGCCGTCATGTGGCCGCAGATTTCGCAGGATGTCGGCGCGACCAAGGAGGACTACGCGCTGCTGGTCACGGTGTTCATGCTGTTCTACGCCGCCGGCCAGTTCGTGTTCGGGCGCCTGTTCGACATCATCGGCACGCGGCTGGGCTTTGCGCTCTCGATCGCGGTGTGGTCGATCTCGATCGCGCTGCACTCGGTCACCCACTCCATCCTGTCCTTCAGCATCGTGCGCGCCATGCTCGGCATCAGCGAAGCCGGTGCATGGCCGGGCGCGGTCAAGGCCAATGCCGAGTGGTTCCCGGCACGGGAGCGTGCGTTGGCGCAGGGTGTGTTCAACGCCGGCGCCTCGATCGGCGCGATCATCTCCGCGCCGCTGATCGCCGTGCTGTTCCTGTGGCTGGGCTGGCGCGGGACCTTCATCCTGATCGGTGCGATCGGTTTCATCTGGCTGCTGCCGTGGCTGATCATCTACCGCGCCGGTCCGGACAAGCACCCCTGGGTGAGCGCGGCCGAGCGTGCACTGATCCTGGACGCGCCGACCGAGCAGCCGGCCGTGCCGGTGGCCGAGTACGTGCCGAACGTGCGCCAGCTGCTGGGCCATCGCCAGACCTGGGGCATCCTGATCTCGCGGTTCTTCCTGGACCCGATCTGGTGGCTGTTCGTCTCCTGGCTGCCGATCTACCTGGCCGACACCTTCGGCTTCGACATCAAGCAGATCGGCATCTTCGCCTGGGTGCCCTACGTCGGCGCGATGATCGGCAGTCTCGGCGGCGGCTGGTTGTCCGGCCGTCTGATCGGTGCCGGCTGGAGCGTGGACAAGGCGCGCAAGGTAGTCATCACCCTGGGCGGCGCGATCATGGCCCCGGCGCTGATCGGTGCGGTGCTGGCCACCGATCCGGTCTGGGCGGTGATCACCATCGCCTTCGTGCTGCTCGGCTTCCAGATCGCCATCGGCAACATCCAGACCCTGCCCGGCGACATCTTCAGCGGCAAATCGGTCGGCTCGGTGGCTGGCCTGGGCGGCATGGCCGCGGTGGCGGGCACGCTGATCACCACCTGGCTGGTGCCGGCGATGACGCACGACTCCTACGCACCGATCTTCATTCTGGTGGCGGCCCTGGTGCCGGCCTCCCTTCTGGCGCTGTGGCTGGTCACCGGTCGCGTGGAAAAAATCCACGGCCCGGTCGAACGCCGCTGAACCTTCTTCTTCCCTTTCCCCCAACGCATCACAGGAGTGTTTCATGACCCAATTCAAGGACAAGGTGGCGATCGTCACCGGTGGCGGCCGTGACATCGGCCGCGAGATCTCGCTCAAGCTGGCTGCCGCCGGCGCGAAGGTCTGCATCAACTACGCCAACGACGAGGCCAGCGCGCAGGAGACCCTCCAGCAGGTCCAGGCCGCCGGCGGCACCGCGATCGTGCATCGCGCCGATGTCACCGATGCCACGGCGGTGGCGGCGATGGTCGCCGCGACCCAGGCCGCGTTCGGCCCGCAGATCGATGTGCTGGTGAACGTGGCCGGTGGCATGGTCCAGCGCCGTCCGCTGGCCGAGATCGACGAGGCGTTCTTCCACAAGGTGATGGACCTCAACATGAGTTCGGTCTACCTGACCACCCATGCGGTGGTACCGCACATGCCCGAAGGCGGCGCGATCGTGAACTTCGCTTCGCAGGCCGGCCGCGATGGCGGTGGCCCGGGCGCGGCGATCTACGCCACCGCCAAGGCCGCGGTGATGACCTTCACCCGTGCCATGGCGAAGGAGCTGGGCCCGCGCGGCATCCGCGTCAACGCCCTGTGCTGCGGCATGATCGCCACCCGCTTCCATGACGAGTTCACCAAGCCGGAAGTGCGCACCGCGGTGGCAGGCAATACGCCCCTGCGCCGCCAGGGCCGTCCGCAGGAAGCCGCCGATACCGCCGTGTACCTTGCGTCGGATGCGGCCGGTTTCATCACCGGTGCCAACGTCGACGTCAACGGCGGCACCTACTTCTCCTGATTGACCCGCTGACCGCCTGGGAGGGCCGCCATGCTGCGCTGGATCACTGCATTCTCTCTTGCACTTGCCACCAGCGCCGCGGCGCTGCCCGCCCAGGCCCAGGTCTGGGTGCCGGCCTGGACCGCTTCGCCGGCCCCGGACCGGCTCGATGGGACCCCCGACGCCCCGGTGCAATTCGCCAACCAGACCGTGCGCCAGGACATGCGCCTGGCCAGTTCGGCGCGCGCCCTGCGCTTCCGCATCAGCAATGAACTCGGCCAGGCACCGCTGCATATCGGCAGTGCCTCGGCCCACCTCACCGGCACCGCCACCGCGGCCAGGCCGGTCACGTTCAATGGGCGTGGCGAGGTGGTGGTGCCGGTCGGCGCTGCCCTGCTCAGCGACCCGGTCGCGATCACCGCACCGGCGCTGGCCGACGTCTCGCTCACCGTGTACTTCCCCGACGCCACCCGCCCGGCCGTACGCCGCACCGCGCTGCGCATCGTCGAGGGCCGCGCAGCCACCGTGGGCGATGCGGTCAAACTCGCCTACCGGCAGAACGTGGTCTCGGCCGTGCTGGCCGAACGCACCCGCAAGCCGATCGTGGTGGTCGCCCTCGGCGACTCCATCACCGAAGGCGCCACCGCCACCCGCGGCAGCAACGGCGACTGGCCCGCACGGCTGTCCGCCCGCCTGCAGCAGGCCTGCCCGGACCAGGTGGTGGTAGTCAACGCCGGCATCAGCGGCAACAAGGTCATGGACCATGGCCGCAGCCACAGCGCGCTGGCGCGGCTGGACCGCGACGTGATCGCGCTGCCGAACGTGGACCGCGTGATCCTCTTCGAAGGCATCAACGACATCCGCCACGACGGCGGTACCCCACCCGTGCCCGGCCGCAACGCCGAGGACATGGTGCTGGGCTACCGGCAGATCGCCGAGCGCCTGCACAGCAACGGCATCCGCCCGATCGCCGCCACGATCACCCCCTTCGGTGGTTCGGACCGCTACGAGCCTATCGCGGCGGCCACCCGCACTACCCTCAACACGTGGATGCGCGGCGGCCGCAGCGGCTTCGATGGGCTGATCGACTTCGACCAGATCCTGCGCGACCCGGCCAATCCGGAGAAGCTGCCCGAGGAGATCACCCGCGACCACCTGCATCCCAACGATGAAGGCTACCGGCGCATGGCCGAGGGCATCGATCTGGCATTGCTCGGGTGCCCGGTACGATGAGTGCCCAGACTGTCGTCGTCGCGCCCGACAGCGGCCAGCGCTGGGAGGCGCTGGCGCTGGGCGAGGTGATGCTGCGCTTCGATCCCGGCGAAGGCCGGATCCGCAGCGCGCGCCAGTTCACCGTGTGGGAGGGCGGCGGCGAGTACAACGTCGCACGCGGTCTGTGCAGCACGTTCGGACACCGCACCGGGGTGCTTACCGCCCTGCCGCGCAATGAACTTGGCCTGCTCGCCCAGCAGCTGATCCAGGCCGGTGGCGTGGATGCCAGCCAGATTGTGTGGCGCGACTACGATGGCATCGGCCGCAACACCCGCATGGGCCTGAACTTCACCGAGCGTGGCTTTGGGGTACGTGCGCCGCTGGGCATCTCCGATCGCGCCTACTCGGCGGCCTCGCAACTGGCGCCGGAGGCGTTCGACTGGGACGCGCTGTTCGGCCAGCACGGCGTGCGCTGGCTGCACACCGGTGGAATCTTTGCCGCCTTGTCCGAACACAGCGCGCAGACCGCCATCGCGGCGGTGCGTGCCGCGCGGCGCCACGGCGTGGCCGTCTCCTACGATCTCAACTACCGCGCCAGCCTCTGGAACAGTCATCCCGACCCGGACGCGGCGCGCCATGCCAACTGCGCCATCGCCGCCGAATGCGATCTGCTGATCGGCGATGAGTACTCGTTCGCCGCGTGCCTGGGCATGGACCTGAGCGATCTGGGTCGCCGCCACACCCCGATGGATGTCGGCCCGGCCGAGGCCGCTGCCCTGCGTGCACTGGCCCGGTTCCCGACGCTGCAGGCGGTGGCCTTCACCCTGCGCGACGCCGCCACGGCGGCCCGGCATGGCTGGGCCGGCGCGCTGCGCACGCGAGCGCAGCTGTATGTCTCCGACGCGCGCGAAGTCGACCTGCTCGACCGCGTCGGCGGGGGCGACGCCTTCGTGGCCGGCGTGGTGCATGCCCTGCTCAGCGGCAAGGGCGAGCAGGCAGCGGTGGACCTGGGCGCTGCGCATGGCGCGCTGGCGATGTCCACGCCGGGGGATTGCGCTGTCACCCGCTTGGCGGAAGTGGAGGCCGTGGCGCGCGGCGATGGGGCGGCGGCGCGGCGCTGAAGGGTGCGGATCAGCGGGGCGCAGACAACTGCGCCACGCCCTGGATCGCAGAGACGGTCAGCGGCGCGGGCAGCGCGTCCAGCTCGAACCAGCCCAGCGCCAGGATCGCCTCAGGTTCGAGCAGCATCACCTGCGCCTTTGCCGGCACGCGCGCCAGGTACACCGGCGCGACCCAATGCTGTGCCAACGCAGGTTCAAAGTGATCCACCACGCACAACAGCCGTTCCACGCGCACCTGCAGCCCGGTCTCTTCCAGCACCTCACGCACCACGGCCGCTTCGACCTTCTCCATCCAGTCCACCTTGCCGCCGGGAAGCCCCCAATGCCCCTGCTCGGGCGGACGCCCGCGCTGGACCAACAGGATCGCGCCATCGGCGCGCTGGATCACGGCCCCACAGCCGAGGCGGGGGTGCTGCACATCAGGGGGCTGGGGCATCGGGCATCTCCATGGCGGTGCCTCATTATCCCTCGGGCCCCGTGCCTGGATGGCGCCCACGAAAAAGGCCCGGCAATGCCGGGCCTTTCCTGCCACGCCGATCAGGCGCGTGGCGATGCGGTCACGCTGGGATTACCAGCTGAAGCGCGGGCCGACCGACCATTCCTTGTCACCGTGGCGATCCATCTTGATGTCGCCGTTGATGCCCCAGTTCTGGTTCAACTTCACCTGGCCACCCAGGCGGCCGTAGAACTGGCCATCCGGATTGACGCCGTGCTTCTTGCTGTAATCCTCGTAGCCGGCCATGGCATAGACTTCGGCGTGCTGGCCGAACGCGGTACGGATACCGGCTTCAGCGCTGTAGCCGTTGAAGTCCAGGCCTTCCTTCGGGTCGAACTTGTTGTAGGCAACGCGGCCCACGAAGTCGGTGCTGTTGCCGATTTCCTGGTTGTAGCCGAGGCCGACGCGCCACTGGTCAACCTTGAAGTTGCCGATGTCGGTCTTCTGCTGGTTGTACTCACCGAAAGCGTGGAAGTTCGGGTGGAAAGCGTAGGAACCCTTCACGCCCCAACCATCGGCCTTGCCGCCATCTGCGTCGGTCTTGACGTAGTCGGCTTCCGCGTAGTTGTAGGACAGGCCTTCAGCCGCCGAAGCGGTGAACGGGAGGGCGGCGGCCAGCGCCAGAGCAATCAACGAAGTCTTCATGGGGGTACACCTTTATGTCTTGGACTACTTGCACCCGGCATGGAGGCCGGACTGCATCGGGAATGTAAATTCTCCGTTATTCGACACAACCCGCCCTGAAGTTGACCGCGTGCACAAAAGTGAATTTTGGGGCGGCGTTCAGACGCGCTCTGGCATACGCGCGTGGCCTTTTTCAGGCGATGGCGGCGTGAGTGCGGCTTGGCGGAATGATCACGCGTGGCCGTCATGCGGGGGAGGCGCGGCGGGCGGGCCGGAAAGGGATCTGGTCACGACGGTGCCCTTTCGGGGCGTCACGCGCTGGGGAAGCCGCTCTTGGGGAGTTATCGGCTAACGCGTCCATCCTCCTGGATGCACCGAGGTCCGTGCCGTGGGGCATTGGACCGCAGGGCGCCGTGGGGCGTCCTGCCCGGCAAGCCCATCATGTGCTGAATACGTCAGCGGGCCTATCAGGATGTTCCGCACAATGACTCAGAGTTTTCTGACGTTTGTCCCGAAGGTGGCCGAAAATGTCCGATTGGATGCTGAATCTGTTCACTTCCTGACCTGCCTGGACAGTTCACCGGCTGCAAAGGCGCCCGCGCGCAGTGTCGAGGTTCCGTCCCCCGGTTCGTCGTATGTCACGAAGGCGCCCATCCCGGCGCGTCATCTGGAGCTCTGCCATGGCCTATATCGATGGTTTTGTACTTGCCGTGCCGAACGCGAACAAAGCGAAATTCCTGGAGCACGCGCACATGGGCGATGCGATCTGCATCGAGCATGGCGCGCTGCGCGTGGTGGAGTGTTGGGGCGACGATGTCCCGCATGGCAAGCAGACCGACTTCCATCGCGCGGTGGCGGCCAAGGACGATGAGGCCGTGTTGTTCTCCTGGATCGAATGGCCGGACAAGGCCACGCGCGATGCCGGCATGCAGAAGATGATGGAGGACCCGCGGATGAACCCGGAGAACAATCCGATGCCGTTCGACGGTAAGCGGATGATCTACGGCGGCTTCGTGCCGGTGGTGGAACTCAAGGGCTGAGCAACGCGGCTGCCGCTCAGCGTGGGTGCGCGGATTCGTCGTCGTTCTGGAATCCGCCACCCATGCCAC
>NZ_NIVS01000027.1 GCF_002205165.1 Stenotrophomonas maltophilia
GGGCTGTCCCCGGTAGAGTTCGAGAAGCAGTACGCACTAAACGGCTGACGACTGTCTACAAAACCCTGGGCGATTCAGAGGTCGGGCAAGGAGAAGGAGAAGGTTGCACCGGCAAAAAGGGCGTCGAAGAAGGTCTCACCCAAGACAAAAGCCACCAAAAAGGCGCCCGCCAAGAGGACGCGCAAGTCTGCCTGAGCGGCGAGAGCGAAGTAGGGCAAGCCGCTAGCGTGACGCAGCTTCTGGGCAGACGCGCGGAGAACCTAGCGGCGCGAAGAGGCGTGAAGAGATAGACAAGGCCGGTTCACGGTGACCCCACGGAGGCGGGGCTAGAAACGGTCTACCTGCCAAGGAGTTACAGCGCCATGAGCGACGACAAAAAGAAGACTGGAACGCCCGATCGTGACCGGATCAATGTCAACGAAGACTACGAGGTCCAGTATTGGACCAAGGCGTTGGGCATCACGGCTGCTCAGCTCAAAGAGGCGGTCAAGGCCGTCGGTCCCACATCGGCTGCGGTTCGTAAGCACCTGGGCAAGTGACGGGCGCGGGGCATGTCCCTCACCGAGTACCGGCGCAAACGGAGCTTTAGCAGGACAAAGGAGCCCGAGCCTGGAAAGGTGCTGCCAGCGGGGCAGCGGGCCATCTTTGTCGTGCAATTGCACCACGCCAGCCGGCGCCACTACGACTTTCGTCTACAGGTCGGTGACGCTCTCAAGAGTTGGGCTGTGCCCAAAGGGCCAAGCTACGACCCGAAGGTCAAGCGGATGGCTGTCGAGGTGGAAGACCATCCCGTTGACTACGCTGGTTTCGAGGGCGAGATCCCCAAAGGCGAGTATGGCGGCGGTCATGTTGCTCAGTTCGATCACGGGGTGTGGGCTACGGAAGGAGATCCGGAGGCCCAGCTTGCCAAAGGGCACCTGCGCTTTGAATTGTTCGGAGCCAAGCTTAAGGGGGGATGGCACTTGGTCCGCTCCGGCAAGCCGGCGCGCCAGCCGCAGTGGCTGCTCTTCAAGGAAGACGATGCCTATGCAAGCCAAGTCGACGCAGACGATCTGTTGGGAGATGTCGCCCCGCCCCCAGCTGAAGACCTCAAGCGGGCCGGCAGCGGGAAGGCCGACAAAAAACGCCTAAAGGCGATTCCCGTTGCAAAGGTTGCTCGACGCGTGGACTGGGCGAAGAAGGCGCTGGCGCTCACCAATAGTAAAAAGGCCGAGGCCCCGGTGGCGCCGTTCAAGCCCCAACTGGCTAAGCTGGGTGAGTCGCCACCCAAGGGCGATCAGTGGGTGCACGAGATCAAATGGGACGGCTACCGGATCCTGGCGACCGTGGCGGAAGGAGAGGTTCGCTTATGGTCGCGCAACGCGTTGGAATGGACCAGCAAGCTTCCGGAGATCCGCGACGCGATCGCTGCCTTGGGGTTGAAGTCAGGCGCGTTGGACGGGGAGCTGATTGCAGGGCGCGGGACAAAGGAAGACTTCAACTTGCTACAAGCAACCCTGTCTGGTGAACGACAGGGGGCGCTGTCGTATGCGCTCTTCGACCTTCTGCATATCGATGGCGTGGACATCGCCGACGCGCCGCTGCTGCAACGAAAGGCGCTGTTGGAGGAAGTCCTGAAGGGAACCCCGACCCATTTGGCCATGAGCTCGCACATCGTCGGCGATGGCGAGGCGGCTTACCGTCTCGCGGGGGATCAGCATTTCGAGGGCATCATCTCCAAGCGCGCCGATCGCGGCTATCACGGCGGCCGGGGTGAGGATTGGAGGAAGACCAAGCAACTTGCTAGCGATGAATTCGCGGTTGTCGGCTACACGGCGCCCAAAGGAAGCCGCACGGGTTTCGGATCGTTGCTACTGGCCAAGCCGGACCCCAAGCATGGGTGGCTTTACGCCGGGCGCGTCGGCTCCGGGTTCTCGGACGCCCTGATCGGGGAGCTGACGGCGCTGATCGGCACCGCCGGCGGGAAGAAGCCCACGGCGTATGTGCCGACCACGGACACCGATCTGCGGGCCGCCACTTGGTTTGCGCCCCGGTTCGTGGTCGAGGTGTTTTACCGGGGCATCGGCGGGCAGCAACTGCTGCGCCAAGCGTCGCTGAAAGCCGTGCGGCCCGACAAAGACGTGGCCGATCTCAAGGACTCAGATCGGAGCGATTTCCGAGGCCGTGCGACGTCATCCAAGCCGACTCAGGGGGGCGAGAGAGGAATGACTGATCCGGTGCAGGGTGTCGCCGTCAAAACTAGGGAGGGCAAGGGTGGGGGCGTTCCGGGAGAGCGTGCGCCCCCCAAGCTTTCCAGTCCCTCCAAGGTGATCTTCCCCGACATCAAGGCAACCAAGCAGGACGTGTGGGACTACTACAGCGCGGTCATGGATTATCTGTTGCCTGAGATCATTGGGCGTCCACTGTCGATCATCCGGTGTCCAGCTGGGACTGGCAGGCCGTGCTTCTTCCAGAAGCACCACACCGCGGGGCTGGAGTTGGTGAGCTCGGTGAAACTCAAGGAAGACAGTGGAATCAATGCCCACTACCTGGTGGTCGAAGACGCCGCCAGCCTTCTGGAGCTCGTGCAGTTCAATGCCTTGGAGTTCCATCCTTGGGGCAGCCACGCCGATTCCCCCGACCGGGCCGATCGCGTGGTGTTCGATCTAGACCCCGGCCCGGACGTGCCATTCTCGGAGGTCAAGAAGGCCGCGACCGACATCCGAAAGCTGCTTCAGCAACTCGAGTTGGAGTCCTTCTTGCGGGTGTCCGGTGGCAAGGGTCTGCACGTGGTGGTGCCGTTGAATCCCGGGTGCGATTGGGATCTGACCAAGCGGTTCGCCCACGGGTTCGCGGACGCTTTGGCACAGTCCGAGCCGCACCGGTTTTTGGCGACGTCGACCAAAAGCTTGCGCAACAAACGCATATTCGTCGACTACCTGCGCAACGGCCGAGGCGCCACCGCGGTGGCGTCGTATTCCTTGCGAGGCCGGCCTGGTGCGCCCGTGGCCATGCCCATCGCGTGGACCGAGCTGGCAAAGCTCACTCGGGCAGATACCTTCACCATGAAGGACGTTCCCCCCAAGCTCAAACGCAGGCGCAAGGACCCTTGGGAAGGCATCGAATCCATCCAACAAAATCTTGCACGGTGGGCACAGGACGACTGATCCCGCTCACCTGCTGCCGTCGCCTTTCAGGAGAAATTATCATGCGCCGATCCATCGTTTGCGCCGCCGTCGCGGTTGCACTCTCTGCGTGCGGAGGCGGCAACACAGAGTCCAGCGTCCAAGCGCCGGGGGCCGAAGAAACCGCGAAGACCAAAGCGCTGGAGACCGGCGCCGCCGTTCTGCAGGACAGGCCGCCGGTCGACGCCATCAATGCCTATCTGGACGGGTTTCATTTCTACAACGGCCAGATGAAGGTCCAAATGGAGGCCCACCACTACTGCTCCATCCTCAACGAGGATGTTATCCAGTGCACGATCTACGACGGAAATGTAAAAGATGCCAAGTTGATGGGGGTGGAATACATCATCAGCGCGAAGCTGTTTGCAGGTCTTCCTGAGCAGGAAAAAGCGCTATGGCACAGCCACGTTCAGGAGGTGAAATCGGGTCAGCTCATCGCTCCAGGGATTCCCGAGGTGGCCGAGCATGCGCTGATGGAGAAGCTCATCCACACCTATGGCAAGACCTGGCACACCTGGCACACAGACTTGGACAAAGACCTGCCACGCGGCATGCCGCAGCTGATGATGGGGTTCACTGCAGATGGGCAAGCGGACCCGGCGATGGTGGCAGCCCGGGACGCACGGCTGGGCGTCAGCAGTGAGGACAAGCGAAAGCGCCGTGCCAACATCGCCGCGCCCCCAGTCGATGCGGGGGCGGATGCATGGCAGAAGGGCAACGTTATCCAAATCGAGGACCCGAGCGCTGGCCATGGTCACACAGATAAGGAGAAAACGGATGCGCCATCCGACGCAGAGAAGAACGCCACGTCTAGCGCGAGTTCCGGCAAGTAGCCGCAATGCTGCCGGGTCCTTCAATCGCCGCGTTGCTGGTTTGGCGGAACTCACGCTTCCCTCGCGCTGTTTTCGCAGGCGGTTGATCGCCGCAGGGCGATTCTTCAGCTTCCAGTTAACCTTCTCGGACGTGCGCCCATGAAACGGACACTCGGATACGTCGCGCTGCTCACGACACTCGCTTGGCCTGCATTGGCCCAACAGGGAGACGGGACGGATGTCCCCGCACGGGTTAACACATTCAAACCCGACAAGGTTCCCGCGACCGGCGAGCGCATTGCGGGACTGAAGGCGCCGCAGGGGTTCGAGGTGAAAGCCTTCGCGAAGGATCTTCAGAACGTCCGGATCATTGCCGTAGCGCCCAGTGGCGACATTTACGTTTCCCGCCGTGACCAAGGGGACGTGTTGCTACTGAAGGACGCCAATGAGGACGGGGTCCTGGATGAAGCCCCGCGGACTGTGGCGCACCGTCCCAGCGTCCATGGATTGGCTATCGGGGACGGCCACCTTTATATGGCCACTGCTACAGAAGTATTCCGCGCCCCCCTCAATCCCGACGGCTCCTTGGGTGCGATAGAGCGAATCATCAATGATCTGCCGGACGGTGGGCAGCATCCCAACAGAACCTTGGCGTTCGGCCCTGACGGCATGCTGTATATCAGCGTGGGATCGTCGTGCAATGCTTGCAATGAGTCCAATCCTGAACACGCAACCCTCTTGCGCGCCTCGCCGGACGGCAAGAGCCGCACGATTTTCGCCAGTGGTCTGCGCAACACCTTGGGCTTCGCTTGGGATCCGAAGACCGGCGAACTGTGGGGGATGGATCACGGCATCGATTTCCTGGGCGATGATGTTCAACCGGAGGAGCTCAACCACATTGTCAAAGGCAAGCAGTATGGTTGGCCCCACATCTGGGGAAAGAATGGGCAGAATCCGCAGAGCACGCCGCCAGGAGAAATCACGAAGGCCCAGTGGGCTCAGATGAGCGAGCCCATGGTCTTGGGCTATACGGCGCACGCGGCCCCCATGCAACTGGTCTTCTACACCGGCAGCCAGTTTCCTGCCGCCTACCGAGGCGACGCGTTCGTTACCATGCGGGGGTCATGGAATCGGAAGCCGGCCTCTGGTTATGAGGTGGTGCGGATCCGGTTCCGTAACGGGCAGCCGGTGACGTTCGAGCCATTCCTGTCCGGGTTCCTGACCGATGGCGGTCAGAGGCACATCGCACGCCCGGTGGGCTTGGCTGTCACGCGGGGCGGGGCGCTCTTGGTGGGCGACGACGCCAACGGCGGGATATATCGGGTGAGCTACGGTGCAGGCAAGGCGGCAGCTGCGACCGCGACCGTCATCCCGAAGCAGTCCTTGGAAAGGCAGGTGACTGAAGGCACGGGTGTCCCCTTGGCTCTCGATCGCGTATCGCAGGCGGCGTCCTTCGGCATCCGATCGCCGGCGTTCCAAAACGGTCAGGCGCTCTCTTCTCGATTCAGCGCATATCACGAAGGGCTGTCGCCCCCGCTTGCGTGGGACGCCGTTCCGAAGGCGGTGACTTACGTGATCATCGCGGAGGACCCGGACTCTACGCCCATCAAGCCGTTCGTGCACTGGGTCGCTTGGAACATCCCCGCCTCCGTGACCAGCTTACCCGAGGGCGTCCAGGTCCAGCCCCGGCTGACCGACCCTGAGGGCGTCCTGCAGGGGGCGACCAGCCGTGGTTCTGTTGGATACTACGGTCCCAGGCCGCCGGTGGGGGATCCGCCGCACCACTATCATTTCCAAGTGCTGGCGCTGGACAGGGCGCTCGATGTTCGTCCGGGGGCGACGCGTGATGAGGTGCTTAAGGCCGTAAAGGGCCACGTTTTGGCAAAAGGCGTCGTGGTCGGCACCTATCAACAGACCGATCCGCCACTGAAGTGACACAGCGGGTGGTAGGGCAGCTGATCCCATGCACTGATAGTCCGCTGGGGTGCGCCAGTGGGAAGGGCCGGATGCGGCGGAAAAAGGCGCTTCGCGATATCATGGGAGCATGAGCAGTTCCCCCCCAGATAACGAAGCGCCTAGGCTTCTTGGATTCGACGTCCCCGACTTACAGGAGAACGTGGACCAGTCCGAAGACGAGGCGATCATTGCCATGTTGGACGTGGCCCCGCATGCCGCCTGGCTTGCCCTGTTTAATGACCGCTTGGACGCGTTGAAGAGCGATCTGGGGGTGGCTGGGGTGGAGGTGGAAGGTCCCTCTATCCGTTTCTACGGTTCGATTTCGGACGGCAGGAGATTGGCAACCGCCGTTGCCTCCCTAATCAACGACGTGACCTTGGACTATCGGTCCCAGTCAAGTGCAAGAAAGGTACCCTTTGAGCGGCCCGACCCGTTCTAGCGAGGACGCCCGGGCGGAGCGCTAAGAAATGTCCGTTCCGTGTCGGCGGGAGAAGTCTTCAAACCGAAAGAGGCTGATGGCTTGGTGCTCGCCGCACTTGGGGCACTTGAGGGTCGCTCCTCCTTCTAAAGGTTCAAGCCCTTGGGCCGGAGTGGCGGTGAACGCTGCACTGCATTGGAGGCAGCGGCAGTAAACCCGGGTCAGCTCCAACAGCCGACCGTCCTGACTTCTTACGCCTTCAACATCCAGAAGGTGGAAACGACCTGTATTCGGCACTGAGGCGCTGGCTCTTTGTTGGGGCGATGGGAGGTTGGGCGTGTGACGCGTTCTCGCGCCGCTATCTTCGCGGACCGGACGCGCTCACGACCGTAGAGAAGGGGATAATGCGGCGGACGTTCGCGTGTCAACGACGAACCGGGCGCCTTTAGCTTGAGCAGCATCATAGCGCAGGCCCCATCCATGCGAGAGGCAGATCTCCATACAGATAGCCAAGCCCAGCCCGGCGCCGGTGCTGTCACGGGGATTGGCGCGCCAGAAGCGCTTGAACAGCAGTGACTGGTGCGCCGGCGTCACGCCGGGGCCATCGTCCTGCACGCTCAAACCCGCGGGGAACACGTCAACGCGCACCTGGCCGCCCGCGGCCGCATGGTGGATGGCGTTCTCAATCAGATTCTTGGCCAGCACGAACACCGCCGACGCATCTGCCGGCAGAAGCACGTCGCCGGCCTGGTCGTGCACATCGACGCTCACCGAGCGTTGCGCGGACACGCGAACCAGGTAGTCGGCCGCATCCTGGATGATCTGCGCAAGGCGAACCGGCGCGAAGGTGTAGTTGTGTGCCTCGCTCACTTCGGCAAGGTGCAGCAGCTGATGAATCTGGCGCGCCATATGCCCGGCGTCCTGCAGCAGCACCTCCCTGTTGGTTGCGCTGCTCAGTTCAATTTCGGCCGTCAACAGCGACAGCGGTGTTTTCAGTTCGTGCGCCGCCGATGCCAGGAACTCCTGTTGCACGCGGAAGCCGTTCTCCAGGCGGGCGAGGGCGGCATTGAAGGCATCGAGCAATGGAGCAACCTCCGTGGGAAGCCCCCGGCCCCGGAGGCGGGTGCCTAGGCTTCTAGGGTTAACCTGCGCAGCGATCGCTGAGACCTCGCGGAGAGGAGCGATCATTCGCCTGATGGTCCAATATACGACGATTGCGAAGGTCAACAGCGCCAATAGCAGCGTGACCAATCCCGCCCTGAGGTAGAGCGTGCCAGCGTAGTCACTGAGTGTAAGCACCAGCCGATCACTGCGCGCCACACGAACAATGTAGCGTTGGCCCTGGATTTCCACTGGCCCTTGCATGACTCGCAGGCGAATGGTCGTTCCATTGCCCGCCACCGTCATCGAGTCAAAGCTCCAGGGCAGCACTCTTAGGGCCTCCAGGGCCGGGCCGGGCGAACTTTGCAGAACAGCGACCCCAGCGCTGTCAACGATGCAGTAGGCGGAGTCCTTGGTCATGGCGTCGTATGCATTGACGTTCTGTGGCTTCAGGTCGACGGAGAAGTTCCCTTCCGCATCTCTTCTTAGACCTTCGATCAGGTGATCGAGCTCCTCTTGCAGTTCCGTGCGGAGCAAGCGATCGGGCAGCTTTGGGGAGGTCATGGCGAGCATGACCAAAACGGCTGCCAGTGCCGCCACCAACATTGCCAGCATGGTGCCGATCATCAAACGCGCGGTCAGGCTACTCGGCAGCATCAGAGGGAATCAAAGAAAAGCCCAGGTTGCGCACGTTGATGAGAGAAAGAGGGGCGTCGATCGCGGCGAGCTTTTTCCGCAGGCGATGCAAGGCGACGTCCAACGCGTTGGGGGTTACGGCGTCTGAAACGCCCCAGGCCGCCGCCTCCAGCGCGGTGCGCCGAACCACCTGTCCAGCGCCCCTCACCATCAGAATGATGAGCTGCAGCTCTGCCGGTGCCAAGCTGACCTGGTCTTGGTGGTGCCGCATGCAGCTCAGTTCGGGCAGGATCTGAAGCCCGTGGTAGCTCAGCTGAAGCTCGCGAAACTCTGCGGGACGACGCATCAGCGCCCGCACGCGCGCTGTGAGTTCTTCTATGGCAAACGGCTTGGGGAGGTAGTCGTCCGCTCCCGCGTCCAGCCCGGCCACCCGATCGTGCAGAGCGTCCTTGGCGGTCAGCATCAGGCACGGGAGCTTGCTGTCAGCCGCGCGCAATCTTCGGATCAGGTTCAAACCGTCGCCATCCGGTAACCCGCGATCCACGATGGCCAAGGCGTAGGGAAGATGAAGCAGCCCATGCCAAGCTGCCTCCAAGGTAGCGAACGTATCCACAGCGATGCCAGCAGCCCCCAGCCCTCGCTCGACCAAGTTGGCCAAGCGGGGATGGTCCTCAACCAAGGCAATTCGATTGGAAACGGCCGGGGCTGGCAAGGAGGGGGCCATGGGGGCTGAGATCTAAGTATGAACGATCAGAAGCTCCGGGAGATTCCCAAGCGCACTGCGGCGGACCCGTTCGAATCCGGTTCCAGAAGGGGGCTGTCCGCCAACTCGTTCGGCAGGAACTTGTAGTCTACGCCGCCAAGCACCCTCCATTTTTCGCCCAATGGACGGGAGAACCCTATGCTGACTTGGGGAACCAGGGCTGAGCCGGGCCGGTAGGGCGCTACGCCCCGGCTGATTTCTTCGTCCAAAGTGCCGTAGTAGTAGTTCACCAAGTCCTTGGACATCCATCGAACCCCAGCGCCAGGCACGACCGTGGTGCGCCCCCATTGCAAAGCATAACCATAGTCCACAGCAAACTCGTAACCCCCACTGGCGTCAGTTACATCAGCCAAGGCGCTGACCTTAAGCTCGCCGGCCCTTCCTCGCCAGCTCGCCGCCAAGCCGGCATCCAGCGCGTCGTCTCGGTCTTCCAGGGCAGTACCATCCAGCCCATTGCGAGCGAGTCCGGCGCGGGAAAGGTCCTTGATGTCGAACCCATCGAAGCGGCCAGAAAGGACGGCATCAATAGAGAGGCTCTTGCGTTGGATGAGGTGGATACCTCCTGACAGTCCGCTCCAAAAGAAGCGCTGCCCATCAAAGGTCACCAAGGGAAGAGGGCGAACGCGGGTGCCTTCGCCGACATAGGGGCTGTCGCGGACAGAAACGGCGACGCCTAGGGTCCATCGGTCATCTTGGGCATCGGTGAGTAAATCACTGCTGCTGGAGACGCCTTGGGCCATGGCAATGGTGGGGACAAGGAGCAGCGGAAGGGCGAACACGGTCTTGAGCATGCGAGTAGCGTCGTGGGGAGGCGCTACGAGCTTTGATCATCCGAACTTACAGAGAACTTACCAACGCAGGGTCCGCTGCGGTTGGTTCAGCCAGCGCCCTCCGCCGTTGACGCCCGTGAACCGCCGCAGCGACCACACGAACCGGCTACCTTGCTAATGCAAGCGGCAGCAATGGCCTGACGCAGTCCGCATTGAATGCCGAGGTTGCTGCTCGGGCAGGCGCGGCTCCCGCCGAAGGCTTCCCGCCGGTCGGACCTTGCATGGCCGAGAGCCGAGCGTTGCTGACGGCTTGATGGCGACCGCAATGCGCGCATCGGAATAGGGCACCGCCGGGCAGCTCAACCAGGGAACCCGCTCCTGAGGATGAGGTCGCCTTGCACTCGCCACACTCCATGGTGAGGGCGAGAATGCGTTCCACATCCCCCGACGAGGCATAAATCGCCTCAAAGGAGCGCACAATGAAGGATGCTGACTTGGGCATCACTGCTCCTGAACAGGGGGACTGAGCGCAGGATCTCCTCAGGCCCGTGATGGGGCTGTAGTGATGGACCTCAGCGTTCAACGCAGCGGGGGGCGGCACAGGGACGGGGCCCGTGCGGCCATACGACCCCGATCAGCAGCCCTGGACGAACGGGGGGGCGAGCGGAAGCGACCTTTGAAGGGTAGCGGCAAGGCTGCGTCGCCGATCACTACGTCATTGCAACGCAGACCCAAACCCCTGGCCGTGCTTTGGGCACCAGATTTGAGACCTTCAGGCCATTTTTCAGGGTTTAGGCTCGGCCATCGATTTGCACTTCGTCTCGGATGGGTTTGAAGAGTGAAGTCATGTGGCATTCGTCTCCTGAAGGAGCTGCGATGAGAAAGTTCCGACCGCTTCCCTGTGCAGCCAGTGAGAGAAGACATCTGTTGCGCTTTTTCGACGTGCGGCGAGCGGACGGACCGTCCAAAACGCATACGCGTTGGCCAACTGGCCGGTGGATGGCCTAACAAGCCGCCCTCGCCGAAGATCTTCTTCCACCAGCGGGGCCAACCCCAGTGCGACGCCGTGCCCGTGGATCGCCGCTTCCTGGGCCAGATAGATGCTAGGAAACACCGGGCCAGCGTCAGCTGACACACCCTGCAGGCCAACCGCCTGCAGCCAGGCCGCCCAATCGGGAACGCCCGGTCGCCCTTCGGCGCTTTGATCATGGATAAACGCGACGTGGGCGAGATCGGCGGGCGATGCAATCGGCTTTCCGTCTTTGCGGGACGTGCCTGGGGCGCACACCGGAAACACCGGCGCGTCCATCAACTTCTCAACCTGCACGCCTGGGTATGTGCCAAGGCCGTATCGGATCGCGACATCGACGTTATCCTGGCCCACGTCGACCAGCTGATCGCTCGTGAGGACCCGCACCTGGATATCCGGGTGGGCCTCGTGGAAGCGGTGAAGCCTGGGCGCCAGCCACTTCGCGGCGAACGACTCCAGGGTGCTGACGCGCAGATGGTCGGGTTCGGCAGCCGCGCTTGGGTCCAGTGCGAGGTCGAGCATTTTGAAAATCTCAGTGAGCGACGCCGCAAGGGTGGCGCCCTGCGGGGTAAGCGTCACCGCCCGATGGCCGCGCTCGAAGAGCTCGGTGCCCAGATAGGCCTCGAGGCGTTTGACCTGGTGGCTTACCGCGGCCGGTGTGACAAACAGCTGGGTGGCCGCCTTCTGGAAGCTGAGGAATCGTGCAGCTGCCTCAAACGCCCTTAAGGCGTTCAGGGGAGGGGCGTGGCGCGGCTTCATCTGACGCTCCTGCCAGCAGGGATGAACGATCTTATCAGGTTACTTTTACTAATCTGAAGGCGAAATCTTCTCGCTTGTCGGTGCCTGTTCGCTCGTCAATCATGGCGGCCACCATTCAAGGGAAGCCGCCATGCAGCTGAAACCGTTGGGCCCGGACGTGTTCTTGTGCCTTGGTGAGGACTACCACTCCGTTGCGACGGTTTTCGTCGATGGCAACCATGTGCTGCTGGTGGATTCACTGGGAAGCGCAGCGGATGCGGCGGCGTTGCGCGTGCTGATCTGCGACGAGCTGGGGAAAACGGTCCGCGTCATCGTATCCACCCATTTCATGAGCGATCACGTCGCGGGGCTTTCGACCTTTCCCGACGCCCTGGCCATCGCGCATCGCAATTACCTGCAAACCTTCCTGTCACAGAACCGCCGTATCGACGCGTTCTACCGCGAACCGCAGGTGGTGTTCGACAGCGCGATGCGCATCCGCTGGGGCCGCCATGAGCTCCGGCTGCTGCACAACCCCGGCAAGACGATGGATCACATCAGCGTGGATGTTCCCACCGCCGACTTGGTCTGCATTGGCGACAACATCGTGGGGAACATCGTCTACCACTCCAAGGCCGACCCCGTCCAGATTCGAACGGCGATTGGCCGGGCGAAGCAGTTTGGGCGCGGCACCGTCATTGGCGGTCACATGGGGCGCTTCAACGCCGCCGTGCTCGACAACGCGCTGCACTATCTGGATCGAATTTGCCAGAACGTGGTGGCGATACGCGCGAAAGAAAAGGGTGAATCGCTGGCGTCACGGTTGGCCGCCATTCGGATCGAGGACTGCCTCGCACCCGGCGTCGAGGCAAGCGCGTTCGAAAGGGAATGGCATCTGCGCAATCTGGAGGCCATTGAAGTCCAGGGCATCTTTGAGCTGGACACCTACCTGGCCCATTCGGCGGAGGTCGCATGAGCGGCTACTTGCCAGATGGCGCGCGGATGGGCCGCCGTGCCTTTCTTTCCGGGCTCGCCGCTGGCGCCGCGGCCGCGCTTTTGCCGGTCTCCCACGCCGCCGCTCGGCCCGCGTCGGAGGGCGTCCGGATTCAACGGCTTGCCTGGGCCGGCATTCGCCTGCAGTTGCCGGGTGCAAGCTTGTTCATCGACCCGCTGACCAATGCCGCAGAGTGGGGCAGAGCTCTGCCGGACATCCTGGTTCCCGTTGAGGGTGGGGTGGGGGAGGCCACGGTCCTGCTGACGCACGTCCACTCGGACCACTTCGACGCGGGGGCTGTGGCGCAGGCGCTCCGCAACGGTGGCAGCTTGATCTACCCCGAGGGGACACATCCGCTTCCCGTCCCCGAGGGTGCACGGGCGCGGCATGCACGCCTTTGGGAGCCCCAGTTGCTGGGTCACTTCACTGCCACGGCGGTGCCGGCCTCGGATGGCTACGGCGACACGCAGGTTTCCTGGGTGGTATCGGCCGCGGGCCGGCGGATCTTCCATGGCGGAGACACGATGTGGCACGGTCACTGGTGGAAAATCGCTCGCCAGTTCGGGCCCTTCGACGTGGCGTTCCTGCCGATCAACGGTGCCAGGTTCGGATGGCGCAAGCCCGTCAGCGGACAGCCGGGGGTGTTGACCCCCGAGCAGGCCATTGCGGCCGCCACCGTCCTAGGCGCGCGGTCTGTCGTCCCGATCCACTACGGCGTCTCGGGAGTTGATGAGTATCAGGAAGTGGACGATCCTCTTGGCGCGCTGGTCAGGGCGGCGCGGGGAACCGCTATCGACGTCCAGTCAGTGCATTCAGGGGCGTGGGTGACGTGGCGGTAAGATCCGGCAGCAGCGTCAATGCGTCCAGCGAAAAGCCACTAACCACCACGGGAACCTGCATGAAGATACTTGCCTTTGCTTTTCTCCTCGCTTCCATGTTGGCCTGCCCTCTGTCGCAAGCGGCGGAAAATTCCAGCCCGTCTCGGCCATCGCTGGATGCGCTGCAGCGCATCATTGAGTCGCAAAGTCCTGAAACAAAAGTTACTAGGCCCGACCATGACCGAATAACGACGAAGCGCATCGATATTGTCGACGAGAACGGCGTCATCCGGATGACTCTTTCGGGCCGAACGCCCGCTCCGATCATCGATGGGCTTCAATACCGACGGGCGTTTAACGTCGCCGGGCTGGTGCTTTACGATGACAAAGGCAGCGAGCGGGGTGGATTCGGCACCGCCGATGTGGCCGGGGGAATGGCGGTTCTGGCCCTGGACCACCCGGCCATGGATGCCATCGGCTGGCGTGTCTCGCCGGACGGCGAGGTTGCGTTCTCGATCAACCAAGCCCCGCCGCTGCTGCGCGAACCGGCCCTCGGGAATCGCTTGGTTCCCGGGGTTAAGACTTCCACGCGTATACGAATGGTGGTGGGCGCTGATGGCACGCCGGCAATCGCCTTGAGTGACAAGGCTGACAAGCCACGTTTGCGTCTGACGGTAACCGAAGAAGGTTATGGCGCCATTGAGTTTCTCAATGCAAAAGGGGACGTGATTCACACTTTGGCGCCAGAGGCGGAGCCGGAGCTGGCAAAGGCTCAATAGGTCGAGCAGCGTAGCCGGGGCCGCTGACAGACTGATTGGGGCTTGGGGTAAAGGCCGTCGGGGGACGCTGCGCCGGCTCTGGTTGGCCTTCTGCTGTAAATCCACATGACTGATGATCAGAGATCAACAGCGCTGGGCAGCTTGCCTGCCCCATCTCAACCTCGAAATGGAGATCAAGCCGTGGTCAGACGCTGGAGCTGCCCAACTATTGGAGTCGAAACGAATCTGACACGCGAAGCGAAAGCTGAGTTTGGACGAACGGAACGGGCTGGGCGGGCTGGCCTGGCAAGCGGTGAGCGCGATCAACCGGCTGTTCCGTCGGTGGTGGTGATCTTTGGGAAAGGAGAGTGACATGCGCGCGCTGACACGTTGGGGTATGAGCCTGATGCTCTCTTTCGCCGCCACGCTGGCTCATGCTGCCCAGCCAGCGCAGACGGCTGCCACTCTCCTTGATCGCCTGCAGGCCGGCGACGTGGGCGCAGCTGAGGAGATGCTCACCCCGGAGATGTCCAAGGCTGTGCCGGCAGCGCAGCTACAGGCCTTATGGAATTCGTTCGGCGGGCTTCAAGAGCGCGGCGCTGCCCAGGTTAGTGCGCGCGGAGACATAAGCTTGGTGACGCAGCGGCTGAGGTTCGCCGTGGGCGACATCGACACCCAAGTGGCGGTAGATGCCAGTGGCCGCGTGGCCGGTCTGAACTTCAAACCGGCGGCTGCCCAAGCGCCGCCGGCGCCGTCCGTGCCGTCCGATGCGAGCTTCAAGGAGATGCCTTTCAACGTGGTGTCTGGCAAGGGTAACCTTCCAGGCACGTTGGCGCTGCCCAAGGGCAAACGGCCGTTCCGCGCGGTAGTGTTGGTGCACGGCTCGGGTCCCCAAGACCGCGACGAAACCATTGGGCCGAATCGACCATTCCTGGACGTGGCGCGCGGCCTGGCCGCGCAAGGCATCGCGGTGCTCCGCTACGAAAAGCGCACCAAAGCACGTCCAGAGGAGTTCAATCGCGACAATTACACGGTGGATGACGAAACCACTGACGATGCAGTAGCTGCCGTCGCCAGCTTGGTCCAGACCACCGGCATTGATCCGCAGCACGTCTACGTAATGGGCCACAGCCAAGGGGGCATGCTGGCGCCTCGCATCGCCCAGCGCTCGGGCAAGGTGGCCGGACTGGTCATGTGGTCGGCGCCGGCCCGTTCGCTGCTCACCGTGTTGCCAGAACAGAACCGCTACCTGCTGGGCCTGGATGGCAGCATCAGCGCCGATGACCAAGCCTTCTTGGACAAGCTGGACGCGCAGATCGCCGCCGCACGCGGCACCGAGCCGGTTGCTGCCAAGGACCTGCCGCTGGGCGTGCCAGCAACCTACTGGCGCGCGTTCGAGAACATTGATCCAGTCGCCGACGCCAAGGCCTCCGCGCTCCCGATCCTGCTGCTTCAGGGAGGGCGCGACTTTCAAGTTGTGGATACCGACTGGCAGCTTTGGAAGCGCAGCCTTGCTGGACAGCGCCGAGCCAGTTTCGAGCGATATCCGGCGCTCAACCACTTAGGGATCCCGGGCGAAGGTCCGAGTTCGCTGCAGGAGTACAACACGCCCGGCGAGGTGCTTCCGCAGTTGGTCGACGATGTGGCGCGCTGGATTGAGGCGCAGCGATGAGGATTGGTGAAACGGCGATCGTGGATTTTGCCGTAGCTCGCCCACCTGCATAGCGGCTGCTGTGGTTTTGTGGGTCCCGACGTTGGGCATGGCGGCGATGATTGCCGCTGGTATGCAATCGACGCAGCGCCACCCCCCATGGCCACGGCTTCGCCTTGCCATTCTCGGTGCTGGCAATGTCGGGGCCCACCTAGGCTGGGGCTGCAGCTTGCCCAGCTTCCAGTCTAGGAAATTTCTGAGCGACCGGAGCAAGGCGTGCTGCTTGGCCACCGATACCGACCGCGCGCCTGCGTTTGGCTGTGAAATGGCACCGCTCCGCCGCTTTCTCTTTCTCTCTTTGGCCCCTCTCCCTATTCACGTCGCGCCTCACTTGCATCCGGTCAATGAATCAGTCGGCAAGTTAGATGGTGCACGGATGAGCTCAACGTAAACGGACGGGCGATGATTCTGAGCGGTCCGTGGCAGGAGACACACGGGCAAATTCGTTTGAGGCGGGGAGGCGCATCGGGAAGAGGCGGGCCCATCCAAGCAATAGAAGGCCCAGCAGTTGATACCACCTTGTGTCGAGCTCAGCGCGATTCGATTTCTTGGCTACGCGGCCAGTGGGCACCCGCAGTTCAGGGTCGGGCTCTCGGAAAGCGGGCGGGCCGCCCTACGCGCTTTTTCCATCAATCGCGTGGGCTCTTGGATTCATTTGGACTTGGACGGCGCTCGTCTGACATCGGCGTTCATTGGTCCCGCGTTGGATCTTCAGGAATTCACTGTTAGCGTCGATCGGCCTGAGCTGTCGGCCAAACTCCACGCGATCGCGCAAGGGTTGGTTACCCTTCCCTGGCTGATTTTGGGGGGATAAAAGCGCGTGGAACTTGCTCTTGGGCAGGTTCCCTCACTTTAAGGTGCGATATCGCCTGCACGCTCTGCAATGGGGCGCACCTGTTGGACGAGGGTAAGCAGTGTCTTGCCCGGCTCTTCAATCATGACCTCGTGCGCCGACTGTTCAAACCAGATAATTTGCTTTTCCGGGGCCGTAAGATTATCGGCCCATTTGGCGGCCAGTTCCGAAGAAACATTGTGGTCATGCCGGCCTAGGAACAGGAACACGGGAGTGTCGACGCGTCGCACCGAAGACATGTCCAGCGATAAGACCTCTGACAACAAATGTTCCATCGAGAAATCGTTACCGTTCCAGACCGCCGCCACGTCGGCATCGGAATACTCTGGCGAGAGCTTTATTGCTGCAGCTTCCGCGTCGCCGCCACGGCGATTATGAACCATGCCGCCGTAGTAATTAAGCCACTTGCGCTGTTTGAAGAGACTTTGCAAGGGCACCGGGGCAGTGCCCTTGGCATACGGGGCTAACTCTTGGAGCTCGGCCACCGCTTTCGCATTGCCGTCTTCCTGCGCTTGTTGAAGGGTCCATGCCCACCCGCGCCGCTCGCTCTCCGGGGCATTGGATATCTGTCCGATACCGATGTAGGCATGCAGCCACTCAGGATGGCGCTGTGCAACCTCCAAGCCGAGGTAGCTGCCCCAAGAGTGGCCCAGCAGGAAGATCTTCTCCTTTCCGAACTCCCGCCGTAGCCATGCAACCATTTCCTCCGAGTCGGCGACCATCTGCTCGCGCGTCATGGAGGGTGCTATCACGGACGGCTCGTTAGCGGCGTAAGTCTTGCCGGCGCCCCGCTGGTCCCACTGGACGACCGTGAAATACTCCTCCCAGCCGCGTTGAAAATACCAACTGGTGGGCATTGATACCCAGCCTGGCCCGCCGTGGAGCATGAGAAGCACTGGATTGCGGCGATCCGACCCGCGGATCGATACCCACTGGTCGATGCCGCCAATGCGGACTTTCTCCAGCCGCTCCACGCCTTCGTCCGCAACCACCCGGCGGATCTCCGCGACCACTTTCACGGCATCGCTACGGCTTTCAGGCCAAGAGGCGGCGGATGAGTCGAGACTCGCAAGCCCGGTGACTGTCAGAGTGAGGAGCCAGAGGATTCGATTGCTCATTGGAATGGAAGAGCATAAAGGGGCAGACCTGAGCATTGTGACGCAATGGCAGTCGTCATAAAAGCCGTTCCGGAACGGGACTAATCTCCTTTGGGTTGGTTACTTTGGTCGAGGCGGGTTGCCAAGTAGAATTCCCGCCGTTGACTGATTGAAGCCGCGACGTGCCCGAAGTGTGTTGTCACATGCGAAGGTTAGCGGCACTCAGTTGCGATCCTTTGACGTGTAAGTTCCAAATCGAACTTTCACGCTTCCATCCACTACATTGACTACGCCGATTTCCTGCGGGCCAAATTCAACCACTGCCGGCCAGGAGTGGCGGAAGCCTAGCGGCCATGCGGGCGGTCTGACTGTCTTCCAGCGGGCACCTCCATCGTCGCTTGCACTGACCTCATTGGAGCAGGAGGTGACAAACATGGTGCCGCTTTGGGTGGTCATGACGTGGGGCCCACAGCGCTGGTCCGCCAGCGGAGTGCCCAGGCCTGCCGGCCAGGTGTGGCCATCGGCCGAGATCTTGTAGGACACCGGACACTGCGGGTCATCCCCGCAGGTCTCAAGCACCATCAGGTAACCGCCGTCCGGGCGCCGTGCCATCACGGGCATGCCAGGCCGGAGCAGGCCGCCACCGGATTGGTTGGCGATCGTCACCGCCTTGCTCCAAGTGCGCCCCCCGTCGCGGGACAGTTGCTGCGATACCACCTGGTTATACGAGGGCTGCTCGTCCGCCCGGGTTTCGTCGGCGTAGACCACCGATAAGGTGCCATCTTCCAGGTGAGTGAAAACCGGCTCCCACACCCCCCGGTCCTTGCGACCGGCAGGGGATTCGTTGCGCGTGATGGTGCTGAGGAACCGCCAGCCGCGCCCCTGGTCGTCGCTGGCATACACGTTCAATCGGTAAGACACGCCATCGATGAGCGAGCGCATGGCCAGCAGAACGCGACCTTCGGGCAGGACGATCAGCTCGCCGTTGTCGAGCTTTCGCTTGGGCTCTTCCACCCGGGAGAGCGGCGCCCACGTGCGGGCATTGTCGTCGCTGACAGAGAGCTGCAGCGTGGTGGTCTCGCCGCCGGGATAGCGCGTCGTGACCGCCAGCCAGCGGCCGTCCGGCAGCCGTGCCAGGCGGCCCCAGCCCGCATTCTCCGCATCGACCGTGGCCGTATCGGTCCAGGTCACCTCGGTCGCCAGCGAGGGGAGCGCCACGGCTGTCAGCATGGCCAGCATCAGGGTGCGCAGGGGAAGCGTCAGTTGCATGTCCATCACCAGTAAGTTGCGTACAGGGCCACCAGGATCGCCAGTACCGCAAGCGAGGCGACGTTGAACGACGGGGAGGTGGCATAGCCCACGTCATCGGTACGGATGCGGTCGCGGTCGCCACTGGCGCGGGTGGCCAGCGCAACGCCGACCCCCAGCAGCAGCGTCGCCAGGAACACCACGCCCATGCGGTCCAGGAACGGCAGCGAGGGCCACAGCAGCTTGAACACCAGCGAGAGCAGGAACGAGCCCACTGCGGCGGCCAGCGCGCCGGCCTCGTTGGCGCGCTTCCAGAACAGACCCAGCAGGAAGATCACCACGATGCCGGGCGTGAAGAAGCCGGTGAACTCCTGGATGTACTGGAAGCCCTGGTCGAACCCGCCCAGCAATGGGCGGGCGGTCAGCACCGCGACGATGATGGCGATGGAAGCGGCAATGCGGCCGACCCGCACCAGCTTCGCCTGCGAGGCGTCAGGCGCGCGCTTGGCGTAGAAATCCAGGGTGAAAATGGTGGCCACGGAATTGATCTTGGACGCCAGCGAAGCGACGATGGCGGCGATCAGGGCGGCGAACACCAGGCCGAGGATGCCACTGGGCAGCAGTGCCAGCATGGTGGGGTAGGCGGCGTCGGGGCGCTCCAGGTCCGGGGCCAGCATCACCGCGGCGATACCGGGCAACACCACGATGGCCGGGATCAGCAGCTTGAGGAAGGCGGCGAACACCACCCCCTTCTGGGCTTCGCGCAGGTTCTTGGCGGCCAGTGCCCGCTGGATGATGTACTGGTTGAAACCCCAGTAGCTGAGATTGGCGATCCACATGCCGCCCAGCAGCACCGACAACCCCGGCAGATCCTTGTAGAACGGGTTGTCTTTGCTGAGGATCATCTCGAACCGCTCCGGGTGCTGCTGCCAGAGCTGCATGAAGCCATCGCTGACGCTGCCGTCCCCGATTCTGCTCAAGGTGATGATGGTCACCAGCAGGCCACCCAGCACCAGCAGGCACACCTGCACGATGTCGGTCAGCGCCACCGCCTTCAGGCCGCCATACAGTTGGTAGGCCAGCGCGAACGCTCCCAGCAGCACCAGCGCCACGTCCTGGTCCAGCCCGGCAACGCCAGCGATGGCGATGGAGCCCAGCCACAGGATGGAGGTCAGGTTGACGAACACATACAGGCCCAGCCAGAACACCGCCATCAGGGTGCGGATCCGATTGCCGTAACGCTCCTGCAGGAACTGCGGCATGGTGGTGATGCCATTGCGCAGGAAGATCGGCAGGAACCACTTGCCGACGATCAGCAGGGTGAGCGCCGCCATCCATTCATAGGACGCGATGGCCAGTCCGATGGCGTAGCCGGAGCCGGACATGCCGATGATCTGTTCGGCCGAGATGTTGGCGGCGATCAGCGACGCACCGATCGCCCACCACGGCAGGCTGCGGCTGGCCAGGAAGTAGTCCTGCGCCGACTTCTGCTGGCCGGCCTTCTCGCGCGACACCCATTGCGCAAGGATGAAGATGCCCGCCAGGTAGGCCAGTACGATGCTGATATCGAGGGTGGAAAGGCTCATGGAATCTCCGCGGAAGTCCCACGCACTGCGCGGGGCGGCAAGCTGGTGGGGTCGCCGGCGAACCGGGCTTCGGGTAGACCGGCGATACCGGCATCGATCGCAAGCAGGTGGCCGGCAAGAGGCTCCTGTGCACGCACGGCGGCGCTCAGCCCGTCGTGCGCAGTGGTGATGAACAGCATGCGGTGCGCAGGCCCGCCGAACGCCGGGCGGGTGGGTTGGCTGACCGGCGTGGCAATCGAGCGGTCCTCGTTGCCGTCCGGCAGGTAGCGCACCACACGGGCGTCGCCCCAGCGGGCGTTCCAGAGACCGCCGTCTGCATCGACGGCACTGCCGTCGGGCTCGCCGACCTCGTCGCGCAGATCGACGAACAGCTGCGCCTGCCCGAGCGTGCTGGCGTAATCGCATCGCCAGATCTGTTTCTGCAGCGAGTCACAGAAGTACATCGTGTCGCCGCTGGGGCTGAAAGCAATGCTGTTGGAGATCGCTGCCGGCGGAAGCCGCAGGGTCTCCAGGGTCAGGTCCGCGTTGAGGCGAAGGAAGGGCGCAACCGCTTGCTTCGGCCCTTCGGCGGGCTCATGGAGCATGCCGAACACGAATCTGCCTTGACGGTCGCAGGCGCCATCATTGGCACGCGTATCGGTGGGCGCCACCCCATGCAGGCCCTGCAGGTCACGGAATTCGTTACGCTCGGGATGGAAGAATGCCAGCCGCGAGGCCAGCGCCAGCAGCAGCCAGCCATCGGCTTCGCACAGCGCCATCGCGGCCAGCCGCTCGGGCATGGGCCAGCGGGCTGTCGCGCCGTCCTGCGGGCGGTAGCGCCACAGCTGCGACTGCTGGATATCGGTCCAGTACACCACCTGCTCGCGGTCGCACCACAGCACCCCTTCGCCCAGTGTGTTCGCCGAGGCAACCGCCACGCTCACCGGGCCGCTCACACCCAGCCTCCATCCACGATGAAGTCCTGGCCGGTGCACATGCGACTGTCATCGGCGGCCAGGAACAAGGCGGCACGGGCAAGATCGTCCGCACGCAGGTACCCCGGCAGGCATTGAGAGCGCCGCAGCTGCGCTTCACCTTCCGCATCCAGCCACAACCGCTGCTGTTTCTCGGTGATCACCCAGCCGGGGACCAGCGCGTTGATGCGGATACGGTCCTGGCCCAGCTCGCGCGCCAGCCCGTTGACCAGCCCATGTACCGCCGATTTGGCCATGGCGTACAGGGGGTAACCACTGTTCTTGATCATCCAGCCGGTCGAGCCCAGACAGATGATCGAGCCGCCGCCCAGCGCCTGCATGTCCGGCGCCACGGCCTGGATCGCGAAGTACTGGTGGCGCAGATTGACCGCCACGCTGCGCTCGAAATCGGCCACGCCGCTGTCGGCCAGCTCATGGCGCGCATCGTTGGCCGCGTTGTTGACCAGCACCGAGAAAGGCCCGACCAGGCCACGGGCCTCGGCGATGGTGGTGCGCAACGCCTCGATATCGGTGATGTCGCAGCGCAGGTAGCGCGGCGCCTGCTCGACGTCACGCAGGTCATCCAGCAAGGCCTGGGCGCCGTCGTCATCGATGTCCAGGAACGCCACTTTCGCGCCCTGCCGGGCGAAATGCGCCACGAAGGCGGCGCCAATGCCGGTCGCGCCACCGGTGATCAACACCGCACGGCCATGCAGGCTGGGGTATCGGGCCATGGTCGTCATCGCGCTCACCATTCGGCCACGCTGCCATCGGCATGGCGCCAGATCGGGTTGCGCCACCGGTGCCCTTCGGCGGCCCGCTCATCGACGTAGGCCTGGTTGATCTCGATGCCCAGGCCGGGGCCATTTGGAATCTTGACGAACCCTTCGTTGTAATCGAAGGGCGAGCGGTCGACCAGATAATCGAGCAGGTCATTGCTGGCGTTGTAGTGGATGCCCAGGCTCTGTTCCTGGATGAAGGCGTTGTAGCAGACCGCATCCAGCTGCAGGTTGGCGGCGAGCGCGATCGGACCAAGCGGACAGTGCAGGGCGATGGCAACGTCATACGCCTCTGCCATGGCCGCGATCTTGCGGGTTTCGGTAATGCCGCCGGAGTGCGACGGGTCTGGCTGCAGGATGTCCACGCCGCCCGCCTGCAGCACCTTCTTGAAATCGAACCTGGAGTACAGGCGTTCCCCCAGCGCGATCGGGGCGGGGGAGAGGGCCGCCAGTTCCGGAATCGCCTCCAGGTGATCGGACAACACCGGTTCTTCGATGAACATCAGGCCGAACGGCGACAGCTCACGCATGAGCACCTTCGCCATCGGCTTGTGCACGCGGCCGTGGAAGTCCACCGCCAGGCCGATCCCGGGCCCCACCGCATCGCGGACGGCCTGCACGTTTTCCAGCACCCGCGTGACCTTGTCGTGCGTATCGACGAACTGCATTTCTTCGGTGGCATTCATCTTCACCGCGGTGAATCCACGCGCCACCGCCTCTGACGCCGCGCGGGCGGTATCGGCCGGGCGATCGCCACCGATCCACGAGTACACGCGGATGCGGTCGCGCACCGGGCCACCCAACAGCGCATGCACCGGGACATCCAGCGCCTTGCCATGAATGTCCCACAGTGCCTGGTCGATCCCGGCCAGCGCACTCATCAGGATCGGTCCGCCGCGGTAGAAACCGCCGCGATAGAGCACGTTCCAGTGGTCCTCGATGTGTCTGGGATCCTTGCCGATGAGGTAATCGGACAGTTCCTCGACCGCGGCGGCCACGGTATGCGCGCGGCCCTCGACGATAGGCTCGCCCCAGCCGCAGATGCCGGCGTCGGTATCGATGCGAACGAACAGCCAGCGTGGGGGCACCAGGTAGGTGGTGATGGCGGTGATCTTCATGCGGTGAGGTCCGTGTTGGTGCTGTTCCAGGCGTCGACGAACGCGCGCGCGCGGCGCGCCACTTCCGTGGGCGGGGTCTTCGGGGCGTACAAGGCCGAGCCGATGCCAAAGCCGGCCGCGCCCATCTGGCGGTAGGCCGCCATGCGTTCGGGGGTGATGCCGCCCACCGGCAGAAGCGCTGTGCCGGCAGGCAGCACGCTGGCCCACGCTTTCAGCACCGGCGGCGGCAACTGCTCGGCAGGGAACAGCTTCAGTGCATCGGCACCGGCACGCAGCGCGGCGAACGCCTCGGTGGGCGTGGCCACGCCCGGGGTACAGCGCATGCCTTTGGCGTGCGCGGCGGCGATGACCTCGATGTCGGCGTGCGGCATGACGATCAGCCGGCCGCCAGCGTTTGCTACGTCATCCACTTGGGCGGTGGTGAGGACGGTGCCCGCGCCGATCAGGCAACGATCACCGAGCTGACTGGCTAACAAGGCGATGCTCTCCAGCGGCTGCGGAGAGTTCAGCGGCACTTCCAGGATATGGAACCCGGCATCGGCCAGTGCGGCACCGATCGCGGGGGCCTCCTGCGGGGTGAGCCCGCGCAGGATGGCAACCAATGGGAGGGGTTGCATCCAGGCGGTGCTCATGGGAAATCCTTCAGCGTGGGGGTTTGCGCGGGGCGCGGATTCCCTTCAGGTTGGCCCGGGAATCGGCAATCATGTCCAGCATCGCCGCACGCGCCGCCTCCGGCTGCTTCAGCCGGATCGCGTCGTACACGTCGAAGTGGCGCGGCAGCGAGTACTTGAAGTCCTTGGCGGTCTGCGCCGAGAGCAGGAAGAACGTGCCCAGCGCAGCGTCGATCACCGAGAACAACGAACCCAGCAGCTCGTTGTTGGTGGCCTCCAGCACACTCTCGTGGAAGGAGAGATCCGCCTTGGCCCACGCGTCCTGATCGAGCGCGTCGGCCATCGCCTGGTAGGCCGCCTTGATCTTGGCGAGCTGCGCGGGCGAACGTCGCTGCGCTGCCGAGGCGGCCGCTGCAGGCTCGATCACTTCGCGCATTTCCACCAGCTTGTCCACGAAGTCCTGGGTGGGCATCAACGCGCAGCGCCACGCCAGGATGTCGCTGTCCAGCTGCTTCCAGAACCGGGGCTCGCGCACCCGCGAACCGGTTTTCTGCTTGGTTTCGATCAGCCCCTTGGAGCCGAGCACCTTCAGCCCCTCGCGAAGCGCGGAGCGGCTCACCGACAGGGTCTGTGCTAGCAGCTCTTCCTTGGGCAGATACTCGCCCGGCTTGATCGTGCCACTGATGATGCGCTGTCCAATTTCCTGGGTAACCTGATCGTGAAGGTTGCGTAGCTCGATCCGTTTCACAGACACCCCTTTGGCTTGGTGCTCCGCTGAGCGCGGTCACTCCTATTATCCGACAAAAGGGGTTCGGCAGGGTGGCTTGCATGGACATGGGGGCGGCCGTCATCACAGTTTGAACCGGAAGCCCATGGCCACGGTCTTGTCCTGGTAGCGGATATCGCGGGGCCGCGTATCGCCGCTGCCCCAGAACTGGTGCAGATTGTTGCCCAGCAGATTGGTCGCCGAGAACACCACGGTGGCGCGAGGGGTCACGTCGTAGCTGATCGAGAAGTCCAGCGAGCTGGCCGGCTCGACCTGGTCTTCGGTGCCGGCGACGGTCGGCTGGGTGAAGAAGTCGATGTAGCGGCTGCGATAGCCGTAGGCCAGGCGCGCGGACAGGCCGAAGTTCTCGTAGAAGAGCACGGCGTTGTAGTTGTTTTTTGATACGTTCTGCAGCGGGCGGGAAACCACCGGGCCACCGATGAACTCCGGCGATTTGGTGTCGCCCTCGATGTAGGTGTAGTTCAACTGCGCCCCCAGTCCGCTCCATGCACCGGGCAGGAAATCGAAGGTCTGCTGGTACGCCAGTTCCACGCCCTGCAGATGTCCGCTGCCGGCGCTCTGGGGCGAGGAAAGCTCGTAGTCCTCACCGGCGATGACCACGTTGGTGATGTAGTTCTGGATGTAGCCATCGATATCGCGATAGAAAACGCCCGCACTGGCATAACCCACCGGCGAGAAGTACCACTCCAGCGACATGTCGTAGTTGGTCGACTTGATCGGGCTCAGGTCGGGGTTGCCGCTGCTGGCCACACCCGCACGATTGACAGTGCCCGGGTTCAGCGAAATCGACGGGTTCAGCGCACCGAAATCGGGGTAGCTCAGGGTCTTGGCGGCAAGCACGCGCAACTGCCAGGCATCATTGAAGTGCAGGTTCAAGCTGGCATTGGGCAGCGTATTGGTGTCCTGCGTGTTTCGCGTGATCGCGCTGTAGACGCCAGTGCTGGCGTCGAACGAGAAGGCATTGAGCTCGCGCTTGATCTTCTCCGCGCGCACGCCCACCAAGCCGTCCACACGCAGGCCGAACACATCGAAATCGTACTTGGCCTGCACGTAGCCCGCGGACTTGCGCTCCTGGATGTCGAAGAAGCGACCGGGGTTCTCGGCAGCCAGACCGTCCGGCAGGCCGTAATAAGCGCGAAGTTCATCCGCGTTGTTGATCAGGTAGTCGTAGCACGGGGTGAGGAAGGACTGGCTCAGCGCCGAGTTGCCACGCTTGCTGCAGAAGAAGCTATTGGCCGGGAACAGCCCCACCACCTGGTTGGCCGGGTTCGGGTTGGCGGTGATGTTGCCGGTGCCTGCACCACCCGGCGGCGGGGTGCTGATTTCCACGCTGCCCTTGGCGCTGGCGTTGCGGTCTGCATAGCGAAGGCCGAACTGCAGGAATGCGATGGGGCCGTCCAGGAAATCGAACTTGCCATCTCCTCGCCAGCTGTTCTCTTCACCGCGAGATTCGCCCCAAGTCTGGAAGAGGCCATTCAGATAGAACCGTGACGGATCCATGGCCGGGTTGCCCGCCAGGTACCAGTTCTGATGATTGCCCGCCGTGCCGTCCCACACTGTGGTGATAGGACCGCTCAGGAACGTATCGATGATGAAGTTCTCATCACGGTAATAGCCGGACGTGCGCGCGACCTCGGTGGAGAGGTGCAGCTGGTCGCCATTCCATTTGAAGCCGAGCGCGTTCTGGATATCCTGGCCGCGCTGCTTGTGCGCCTGGGTACTGCTGGCAGCGTAGGTGTCGCCGGTCCAGGAACCACCGGTGGCATCGCAGATTGTCTGACCCGAGAGCGGGCCCGCCAGCTGGTTTGGATAGCAGTTGCTGCCCACCTCCAGCCCGGTGGGTGGCACCACCCCGACCGGGAAGCTGAAAAGGAACGCCTGGTCATAGTCGTCGCGCACGTAGTCGTACAGACCTTCAACGTAAACCTCGGTGTTCTCGCTCGGCTTCCACTGCAAGGCATAGTTGAATGCGCTGCGCTTCCGGTCGCCGTGGTTGTAGTTGGTGCCCCAGCCGTTGGGCGCAGCGATCAGGTTGCCGTTATCGGTCCGCATCGGCGAGCTGTCCGGATTCTCCAGCACCTTCGGAAAGTCGCCCCAGACGGCGTCGTAGGCGTAACGCTTGCCGATGTAGCCGAAGTTGACCATCGCACCGATCTCACCGGCGTCGGTGTCCCAGCGGTTGCTCAGCAACAGGCTGGCCGAAGGATCGATGTCGCCGGCGTACTTGCTGTGGGTGCCGGTGACGGTACCGGCGATTTCAGCCCCATCGAAGTCGAGCGGGCGGCGCAACTGGATGTCCACCAGGCCGGCGATGCCACCCAGCGGGAGGCTCGCCTCGCTGCTCTTGTAGACGTTGAGGCTCTTGATGGCCGTGGCCGGCAGGTTCTGGAACGCGTAACCACGGCCGGAACTGCTGAAGATCTCGCGTCCGTTGAGCGTGCTGATCACATTGGGCAACCCGCGGATGACCACGCCGGTGGTTTCGCCTTGGTTGCCTTGGGCGATCTGCACGCCGGTCACGCGCTGCAGCGCATCGGCCACACTGTTGTCGGGCAGCTTGCCGATGTCCTCAGCGACGATCGAGTCGACTACCATCGCCGCCTCCTGTTTGATCGTCTGGGCGGTCTGCAGGCTCTGGCGCAGCGCGGTGACCGTGACGGTATCCAGGTCGACGGCGGTGGGCTGCGCAGCCGGGTCGGGCGTGGCTACATTCACCGCACCCGCGGTCTGCGCCTGCACTAAGGCGGGCAGGGCAAGGGCGGACAGGATGGCCAAGGAAAGCAGGGTGCGGGAAGAATGGCGGGTCATGGCGGTATCTCCGGATTCCGGAAAGCGAGCGCGGTGGGTGGCCCGCCATCGGTCGATGGCGGGCCGTCAGGTGTCAGAAGGCAGGAACGGACTTGCGCGGCGTTTTTGCCAGGGCGCGGAAAAGCTCCGCCTCTCGAGCGCGATACGGCGTGCCGTCGGCCTTGAGCAGGTCGTGGAACCACACGGTGGGCGCCTCCATCGTGTACGGGCGCTGCCAGCTGTCCCAGGGGAAGCGGGTCTGGATCGCGCCGTCGACGAAGCCCCAGTTGATCATCCCGATGTTCTCGCGGCGGGCGATCGGCAGGATCGTGTCCACATTGGAGCCGGCGCCGCGGGCGAGCCACTCGGTGCAGATCAGCGGGCGGCCATACTTGCGCAGTTGCTTGATGCGGGACACAAACGCTTCGGGCTGCTCGTAGTTGTGGAAAGTGATCACGTCCGAGCGCTCCAACTGCGTGCGCTGGATCGAAGTGAGCGAGGCGGCGCCGGGCGACCAGTCATCACCGATCCACACGCCGCTGGTGAGCGGCTGCACCGGCCTTTTGGCACGCGCCCAATCGAAGATCTGCGGCAACAGCTCGGCGATGCGTTCCTGCTCGCCCTTCAACTGCTTGTCCATGTAGTTGCCGCCACCCGGGTTGTCCGGTTCGTTCCACAGGTCCCAGGCGAGCACGCGCGTGTCGTTGGCGAACGCGCCGACGACACCTTCCACGTAATCACGGAAGTGCGCGTCATTGGCCGGGTCCACCAGCATGTGGCGGCTCGGGCTCTGCACCCAGCCGGAGTTGTGCACGCCGGGAATCGGGCGGCGTTGCGCCCCCAGCACCGGATCGGGGTCCCAGCAGCTGTCGAACAGGACCAGCATCGGGCGGATGCCGTGCTTGTCGGCGATGCTCAGGAAGGTATCGACCCGCTTGAGGAACCCTTGCGGGTCCTGCTGCCAGAGCAGATCGTGGAGGTACACGCGCATGGTGTTCATGCCGAACTGCTCGTGTGCCCAGCCAAGCTCGCGGTCGATGGCCTCCGGGTCGAAGGTGTCGGCCTGGAACATCTCAAGCTGGTTGATGGCGTTGGAGGTGGTGTAGTTCGCCCCCACCAGCCATTCCTGTTTCGCATACCAGCTTTCAGCCTGCGCCGGCGTCCAGCGTACGGCTTCGGTCGCATGCGCCATCGGCGCAACGGCGAGCAAAGTCGCCAGCAGGAGGGAAGGCCACTTTCGCATGAGATGCATCTCCTTCGATCATGAGCTGCCCGTCCTGGCCGAAACCGGGAGGCGGGCGCTACGTGGTGGTGGTGCCGGCGCAGAGACCGGCAGGTGCGCAGGGCGCGGGATCAGCGGCGTTGCTTGGCAGCGCGGTCCGTAGTGAAGTCGTAGACGATCCGGTTCAGATAGGTCTCACCCGGTGCCAGACGCGCCGATCCGAACGCCGGTTGATTCGGGGTATCGGGGAACAACTGCGGTTCCAGCGCGATCGCATCGCCCTGGCGATACACGCGGCCACTCTTGCCCACCGTGCTGCCATCCAGGAAGTTGCCCGAATAGAACTGCAGCCCTGGCTGGGTGGAGAGCAGCGTCATCACGCGACCCGAGCGCGGGTCGTGGACGCGGGCGACTTCGCGCAGTTCACGCACCGGTGCCGTGCTGATGACCCAGTTGTGGTCGTAGCCTTGGCCGTGCAGCAACTGCGGTTCGTCGCCCCGGCGCAGGTCGCGGCCGATCGCCTTAGGCGTGCGGAAATCGAACGCGGTCCCTGCTACTGGTTGCAGCATCCCAGTGGGAATCAAGGTCGCATCCACCGGCGTATAGGCGCTGGCCGGAATGGTCAGCTCGTGCTCCATCGCCGAGCCCGATCCCTCACCGGAGAGATTCCAGTAGGAATGGTTGCTGAGGTTGACGATGGTGGGCGCGTCGGTGGTGGCGCTGTAGTCGATCTCCAGCCGGCCATTGCCCTTCAAGGCGTAGGTCGCGGTGACCGTGAGCGTGCCGGGGAAGCCCATGTCGCCATCCGGACTGACGTGCCGCAAGGTAGCGTGGTCCGGGGTGACGTCGACGACCTGCCAGACCACCTTGTCGAATCCCCGGGTTCCACCGTGCAGGCTGTTGGGACCGTTGTTGACGGGCACCTGGTAGCTCTTCCCATCGAGGGTGAAGCGGCCCTTGGCAATGCGGTTGGCGAACCGGCCGACGATGGTGCCGAAGTACTGCGGCTTGTCGAGCGTGGCTTGCAGGTCTTTGTCGCCCAACAGCACGTCGGCGAACACACCCTCGCGGTCTGGCACTTCCAGCGAATGCAGTGCGGCGCCCAAGGTCAGGACCCGCGCCTGCATGCCGCTGCCATCGCGCAGCAAGATGGATTCCACTTGGGTTCCATCCGGCAACTTGCCCACCACCGTCCGCTCCTGGCCCTCAGCGACGCCCACTGCGGAAAGTGCCAGTACGCCGATCAATCCCGCCGTTTTCCCCTTGCCAGCACGCATTGCTCAAGACCCCTCTCGATGTCGTGGAGCGTACAAAAACATATAATCAGACAATACGCACGTTGCGACGCAACAAGCGTTCAATGTGGACGGTCAGTGCGCCGCGGCAGCCATCGCATGAATGGCCGAAAAGCCGCGCACCACGGCGTCCGGCGACGCGGTCGGCCGCGCTGCGATGCCGAGTTCGGCCAATGCCGCCTGGTAAAGCCGGTTGACCGGACCGGAACCGACCAAGGGCACTGAGGCATTTTTCAAGGAAGGAAACAGCGCCAACGCGTCGGCGATCTCCGCGCCGACCAGCAGGCCGCGCAGGTAGGAACTGGTCTGGTCGCGAGGCAGTGCACCCCGGATCATCCTCGCGCGAACGCCGAAGAGCAGGGCGCCCAACCCGAGGGGGCCGTTTGCCGCCGCGCGCACACCTTCGGCAAAGGCCGCCCCGGGTGTGCCGGGCCCCTCAAGCACGGATGCCAGCAGGCCGGCGCTGGCCAAACGGTCGAACAGCTCACCCGACATTGAGGTCATGAAACTGTCCACACGCCCATCAATGAGCTGTATCCACTTCGTGTGCGTACCAGGCAGGGCGACGATGGCACCCAGGTCGATGTTTCCGCCACTGAGCAAGCCCAGTAACTCAGTCTCCTCACCGCGCAGGACGTCGGGCGCACCGTCGACGGGGCGCACGCATGCCATGCCAGGCACGATGCTCACATCCAGCGTACCGATGCGGGTGGGTACCAGGCTCAGCGCGACCGCCTCCACGCCCGCAGGACAATCCACATAGCCCGCATCGATCCAACCAACGTTGGAGCCGATCATGCCGGCGGCATAGGCATGGCCGGCGTCGGGCCACCGTGCCCGGATCGCATCGGCGGCGGCGGCCATACCTTCGCGCTGCAGCAGTGCCACTCCGGCGGGCGTTTCGTATGCGTCCAGCCGTCGTCCATCGGTCCCGATCAGGTAGGCCCGCAGATTGGAGCTGCCCCAGTTGATGCCAATGATGCTGTCCGTGTGACGCTGGTGCATAGCGGATCCTCAAGGTGGACGGAGTGTTGCCTATTGTCCGATTATATGATTTGGTTGTGCGGCGCTGGCAAGCCTGTCAGCGCGACATTCCACGGGAGGGGAAGATGTTCAATGGCACGCTTCGTGCGCTGATGGTCATGGCGCTCCTGCAGGCATCGGGCGGCGTATCCGCCATAACGCCGGCAACGGACAATCCACTTCTACTGTCCGGGCCAGACCCGTGGATCACCCGCGAGGGCCAGATCTTCTACTACATGGGCACCCACGGTGACCGGCTGGCCATCCGCGTCACCACCGATCTCGCCAAGCTGGATGCTGCACAGGAAATCACGGTGTGGCGGCCACCGGCGACCGGTCCCAATGCCACCTCGATCTGGGCCCCGGAACTGCACCGCATCGAGGGCAAGTGGTACATCTACTACACGGCTGCCGCCAGCGGCATTGCCGAAGGGCAGGAAGACTCACATCGCGGCGTGTTCGTACTCGAGAACAGCAGCGCGGACCCCACCACCGGCGAATGGCGCGACCGCGGTCGTTTGGCCACCGCTCATCCTGGGATCGATGGCACGACTTTCAGCACGGGAGGAAAGCGCTATTTCGTTTACTCCCCGTATATCGGGCCGGACAGTGTGCTGGCCATCGTGGCCATGTCCAACCCATGGACACTGACGGGAGCGGAAACCATCATCGCGCGCCCCGACCAGACCTGGGAGCGGCAGGGCGGCAGGCAGATCCTGGAAGGACCCGAATTCCTCCAAGGCCCGAACGGGGACCTGTTTCTGACCTACTCAGGCAGCGCCTGCTGGTCCGATGATTACGCCATTGGCCTGCTGCACGCCAAAGCAGGCGCAGACCCCTTGGATGCAAAGGCGTGGTCCAAGGAAAAGCGCCCTATCTTGGCGAAGAACCCGGCCGGCAATGTATATGCGCCGGGGCATAACGGGTTCTTCCAGATGAGTGACGGAACGCCATGGATCGTGTATCACGCCAATCCGGGCCCTGAAATGGGCTGTACATCCGAACGTTCGCCGCGCGTGCAGCCCGTGCATTGGGATGAGGAGGGCAGGCCTGCACTGGACCTGCCTGTAGGGAAGAGCGCCAAAGTGCTCAAATAGCTACGGTGGGCGGATGTTCGAACTGACAAGAGCGCCCCAGGCATGGGGCTCAATACTCGGTTTATATCGGCAAACGCTTTGATGCTTGGATGCGGGCATTGCGCGCCGCGACCTGGCCTTTTCTTTCGTGACTGGGAAGCCGGTGGGTATAGGATGGTTGGGCGCGGGCCCGAGCACGCCAGCCCGGACTGAAACGGAGATACCCATGGAACTGCTGCCGAAGGCGATAGCTGACGGGCGGGGCAAACTCTATGTGACCCTCCCTGAGTTTCGAGAAGCTTTTAGACAAATGTGCCAAGCGGTCGAGCAGCTCCCTAAGGCCGTCATTGAACGCGGCAGGGCTTTGGCCTACCCGCAGTTGCATCACGCTTGTGTTCAGGGCGACATCGAGCTGGTCGAAGCGTTGCTAAGTCGAGGTGTAGGGCCTAACAGCTATCCTTTCACGGAAGACGAAGGCGATGAGCCGCCTCTGGTTTGGCTGGTGATGGCAGAAGAGATGAAAATTGACGCGAAGATATCTGTTGCGTCCGTCCTGATTCGATATGGCGCGGATGTGGAGGAAGGGGATGCCCTCTCGTTGGCGCAGCAATTGGGAGACTGGCCCTTCGCAAATTACCTAGAGGAGGCGGGGCGAGGCCAGCCACAAACGGCTGGATAGGGGCTAGGCGAGTACGGACAGGGGCAGGTGCATACCCGAAGCGATAGCAACTTGGGATAGAGCCAACTCTCGCCGGCCCTTTCAGCGCCCCGAGGAATATCGGCCCAGGTGGGTGCGCAGCGCTACTCGCCATCCACCGCATAAGCAGCGTGCACCAAGGCCAAGTGACTCAGTCCTTGTGGCGTGTTGCCTAGCCCCTGTTCCTGGTGGGGATCCCACATCTCCGGCATCAGGCCTACGTCGTTCTGGACCCGGGCCAGCAGCGCGCCGAACAAGCGATTGGCTTCTTCCTTCTCGCCCAGCAGGCCGTAGGCCTCCACCATCCAGAATGCGCAACTGATGAACGTGCTTTCGCAGTCCTGCATGCCGCTGTAGCGCCAAAGCAGATCACCGCTGTCATCGGACAGTTCGCGCCGCATGGCCTCCCGAGTAGCGATGAAACGCTCCCGGCGCACGTCGCCCAGGCCGAAGCGCGACGCCAGCATCAGGCTCGCGTCCAGCCGGTCGCTGCCGGCGTGCATCACGTAGCTCTGCTTTGTCTCATCCCAGCAGTGCGCGTCGACCCAGTCGAGGATGCGTTCCTTCTCGCGCTGCCAGCGCGGCAGGCGAGCGGTGGTGATGTGACCGGCCTCAGCCAGCTCACAGGCCCGCCGCAGCGCCATCCAGCATTCCACCTTGGACATTGTGTAGTGCTGCGCGTCACCCAATTCCCAGAAGCCGCTGTCCTTGCGCATCCAGTTGTCGGCGCATTCGTCGGCCAGTTCAAAGAGCAGCCGGGCGGTGGTGGGATCGAGGATGTGGCCTGCTTCGATCATCCGGCTGGCCATTTCCAGCACGTCACCGTAGGCGCAGGTCTGCAATTGCTCGGCGGCGGCGTTGCCCACGCGGACCGGTTGGCTGTTGCGGTAGCCCGGCACGTCGATGCAGCGCTCTTTTTCGACCCGTTCGCCGCGCAGCGTGTAGCAAGGCGCGAGCCCGGGGCGGTGGCGGCCGATCGTGGTCATCAGCCAGCTGAAGCCGGCCTTGGCGTCGGGCAGGGCACCCACACGCAGGAAGGTTTTGATGACGTATGCAGCATCGCGCACCCAGGCGTAGCGGTAGTCCCAGTTCTTGTCCCCGCCGATGCGTTCCGGCAGAGAGGTGCTCACGGCGGCGGCGATGGCGCCGGTGGGGGCGAACCAGAGGAATTTGAGCGCCAAGGCCGAGCGGATGACCTCGTCGCGTCGGCTGGCGTCGCAGTGAAGGTCGTCCACCCACTGGCGCCATTCCCGATCAGAGCGGTCGATGCGGGTATCGATATCGACCAAGGGCGGAACCGGGAGCACTTCGTCCTGCGAGGCCAGCAGCGCGATAATCTCCCGGTCGCCGGGCGTAAGGGTCACGGTGCCGCGCAGTTCCCGGTCATCGCAATTGCCGATCTGCACGCGTTCGGAATAGCGCAGCATCGTCATGACCGGGCCGGCGTGATGCACGCACCCGTTTGGGGTGTCGCTCATCCACGGCGTGCAGGCCCCGGCGCGCGTGCCGGGCTGGTAGAGCAGATCGAAGCTGACCTCTCCCTCGACGCCTTCCATCCGGCGAGCCAGCTCGGACCAGGGCAGCCGCCCGGCGGGACCGCTGTTGAGCGACTCGGTCACGCGGGCCAGGCCGGTGCTGGTGCGAACGTCGGTCTCCAACACATTGCTGTTGTCGCGGTAGCGCCGCTGCACCTGCTGAACGTCGCGGGCTTGGAGCACAAAACGACCGCCGGCCGGGGCATCGAGCAGGCGGTCGAGCAAGGGCGGTGCGTCCATGCACGGGGCGCACCACCAGTCGATGCTGCCATCCGGCGCGATGAGCGCACTGGAGCGCCCATCGCCAATGGCGGCGTAGGAGTGGATGGGCGCATACCCGTCCGCGTCGCGCTCGGCAGGCACGCTATCGGCATCGCTGGAGCTAGCGGTCACGGCAGCAGCATGCCGCCGGTGGCGCCGATCACCTCACCGGTGATGTAGCTCGATTCCTGGGTGGCCAGCAGCACGTAGGCCGACGCCATTTCCACCGGCTGGCCCGCCCGCTTCAGCGGCGTCTGCGAGCCGAACTCCGGAATGGCCTCAGGCGGTTGGCCGCCGGCAGGCTGCAAGGGCGTCCAGATCGGACCCGGAGCAACTGCGTTCACGCGGATGCCGCGCTCGGCCACCTGCTGGGCCAGGGCCTTGGTGAAGTTCACGATGGCCGCCTTGGTGGGGGCGTAGTCCAGCAGGTTGGGCGATGGCTGATAGGCCTGGATGGACGCAGTGTTGATGATGGTGGCGCCGGCGGGCAAATGCGCCAGGGCAGCCTTGCACACCCAGAACAGCGCATGCACGTTGGTGCGGAAGGTGGCGTCGAATTGCTCGGTGGTGAGGTCTTCGATCTTTTCCACGGCCAGTTGCTTGCCGGCAATGTTGGCGACCACGTCCAGCCCGCCCAGCGCCTTGACCGCCTGCCCCACCAAGTCGCCGCAGAACTGCTCCTCTTGGAGGTCACCCGGGATGGCGATCGCCTTGCGGCCTTCGGCTTCAATCAGCGCCACCACTTCGGCGGCGTCGTCTTCTTCTTCGGGTAGGTAGTTCAGCGCCACGTCGGCGCCCTCGCGCGCGAAGGCAATGGCCACTGCGCGGCCGATGCCGGAATCGGCGCCGGTCACCAGAGCCTTGCGGCCCTTCATGCGCCCCAGGCCCACGTAGCTTTTCTCGCCATGGTCGGCCGCCGGCTTGAGCTCATGAACAGTGCCGGGCGGGGTTTGAACCTGGGCCGGGTAGGTCGGCTGTGGGAACTGGGTCAGCGGGTTCTGCATGTCGTATTGGTTGCGGGACATCATTGGAATCCTTGGGGGGGGGGAGGGAGATCGAGGCCGTACAGTTACAGCGTGACCGCGCCGCCGGAGACGGTGAGCAGTGCGCCGGAGGTGTAGCTCGCACCGTCGGCAGCGAGCATCACGTAGGCCGAGGCGAGTTCGGCCGGCTGGCCGGGACGACCGAACGGGGTCTGGCTGCCGAACTGCTCAACTTCCTCCGCGGCCATGCCGGCGGGAATGAAGGGCGTCCAGATCGGGCCGGGCAACACCGCGTTGACACGGATGCCCTTCTCGGCGAGAAGGCCGGCCAGGCCGATGGTGAGATTGGCCACCGCGCCCTTGGTGGCCGAATAGGGCAGGATGTTGGGGGTGGGCTTCTTGGAGTTCACGGATGCGGTGTTGATGACCGAGCCGCCGTCCTGCAGGTGCGGCACGCACAGTCGGGTCAGGTTGAAGACCGCGTGCACATTGGTATCGAACGTTTTTCGCCAGTCGTCCAGGGTGATGTCGTCGAAGGATTCGTAGTAGCGCTGATAAGCGGCGTTGTTGACCAGAATGTCCAGGCCGCCAAGTTCGCCGGTGACCTGCTTGACGAGCGCCTCGGCCTGGGCGTCGTCACTGATGTCGCAGGGGCACAGGACGGCCTTCTGACCCGCCGCTTCGATCAGAGCGCCAATGCTGGCGGCATCCTTCTCCTCGCCCTCAAGGAACGCGATAGCCACATCGGCGCCTTCCCGGGCGTAGGCAATGGCTACTGCCGCACCAATACCGCTGTCGCCGCCGGTAATCAGAGCTTTCTTGCCTTTCAGCAAGCCGTGACCAACGTAGCTTTCCTCACCGTGGTCTGGCCGAGGATCGAGCTTGTCGGTCTTGCCGGGAAACGACTGCTGCTGCGCTTTGAACGGCGGCTTCGGGTAGTTGGGCACGGGCATCGGCGGAGCCTCTGTTGGGTTGAGGAAAGGTTAGTGTGCGGACGCCTTGGTCAACGTCGCGGCCCAGTGGTGTCGATGCAATGTGCAGGGCCTGACCGACCGGAGGGTCAAAGCGGGTAGGCGATGGTCGTCATGATGCTGTTCTCGGCTTGGCGTGAATCAAGCCGGGTGTGCTGGACCACGACCGGAACATCGGATTCGATAACGCACGAAAAACCCACGCCACGGGGCACCGGGGCAGGCACCTCAAGATCGTTGAAGCGCTTGTGACACGTGCGCCGGGCAGGGACGGTGAAGCGGTAAGGGCCCTGCGGGTCGCGGTCCTCGAAATACAGCGTCAGGGTGATGGCCGCATCGGTGGAACCAGTGTTGAGGATGCAGCACGTCTCGTGGCTTTGTAGCTCTGGTTCCGGCCCGTTGCTCCACGCAGGAATGTAGCCCTCGGCGATGGCCCAGCGCCGCCGACCGAGGGACGTCGGCTCATCGAGGTTCATCCGCGAAGTCCTCTTGGCTTGGCGCCCCCGGCAGCCCATTGTGTGATGAGGGCAGCACTGCCGACGGCGATGGCGTCTTCCACGGCGCCGGTGCTGCTTTGACCGTAGCGGGCGATCGCCCGCATGCGCAGGTTGAAGGTCACGTAAGCCATACCAACAGCGGCGCCGGCACCCAGAAGCGCGCCCAGCTTCCGCTGCCGATGGGGAGCAAGCGCTGCGCCTGCAATCATCCCGGTAGCGACGCGCGCAACCATGCCCGCTGGGACGATGCGGTCGGGGGCCGTTTTCATCTTGTCACCAACAAGCTCTCCGCCTGCCAATGCGAGCATACCTGCGGAGGCGAGCTTGTTGGCCAGAAGGCGAGGGGCACCGTTGTCGGCGGGCAAGTTGCCGCTCCGCGCGGCGTTGGTCACCGCAGCCAAAGGGGTCATCGCCCGCATTCCGGCGACAGCTCCCATCAAAATCGAGTGGATCAAGGCCATCTGATTCTCCTGAATAGGAAGGAGGTGCTGGACAGGACAATCAAGGCTTTGTCGGGCGCTCGTAGTCTTCGGGTTTGGCGGTGTGCTCCGCCTCAGGCATGTCCTTGTCTTTCCACGTGGCGTCATCATTCCGGAGCTTGTCCGGGGTGTGCGCTTTGTCCTGGTCATCCGCGTCGGCGCCGGGATTGAAGGGCAGTTTGCTCATGGGTCGCTCCGTGTTTGGCATCGCCCTCTATGCTGCTCCCGACGCCATGAGAACGGCGTTTGGGCGGGCTCCACATTCTCACCACGCTGCGGTCACCGTCTGACTACGCTGTCGCGGGTATCTGTTCGTCGTTACGGGTGGAGGATCTTACGATGCACGTGGAGGATCTTACGATGCACGGACCGACCAGGGAGGGCCTGCGGTGATCGCAGTGATAGTTCCGGCCCACAATGAGGCAGCAGATGTTGGCCGCTGCCTAAAATCCATTGCCTTGGCCGCGAAGCATCCCGGACTTCAAAGCGAGCCCGTGGTTACAGTCGTGGCTCTGGATGCCTGCACCGATGAAACGCCGGAGGTGTGTGCGCACCACGGTGCGGCGGCCATTACGGTTGAGGCACGGTGCGTCGGCGCGGCACGAGCGGCTGCTGCCAGCCATGCCCTTGCTTTAGGCGCGCGCTGGATAGCCAGCACCGATGCCGATTCACACGTCCCGCGTGACTGGCTCTGGAAACAAGCGGCTTGCGGGGCCGATGCGTTCTGCGGGGTGGTAGAGGTGCTCGACTGGCTTGATTATCCGTCTACTGTGCGGCAAGCATTCGCCAGGCGCGAGCTTGCGCGCGACGGCCACCGCCATATCCACGGCGCCAACCTGGGCGTCAGTGCTGCGGCTTATCAGGGGGTGGGCGGCTTCCCACAGTTGGTTACGGGCGAAGATGTGGCGCTGGTTCAGGCCCTTCAGCGCTCGGGAGCAACGATCGCTTGGCGGGCTCGACCAGTGGTTACCACGAGCGCCCGCCGGTCAGCCAGGGCGCCCCACGGCTTCAGTGGCTTCCTACGTGCCTTGGAGCGCGAAGTGCTCGAAGCGCGTGCGACCTTGTTGCCATCGGGGGAACTGGCGCGATGACGACGATGCCGGCGGACTTGCTGGGGTGGGCAGCCACGGCAGTGCTGATTGCGACGCTGTCTCGGCAGATCTACAAGCAGCACCAGGCCGGCTCAGTGGAGGCGGTATCGACATGGCTTTTCGTAGGTCAGATGACCGCCTCGGTGCTTTTCATCGCCTATAGTGCGCTGACGGGGTCCACGGTCTTCGTGGTCACCAACACCCTGATCCTAATTACCGCCGTAGTGGGCCAGATCTTGGCCGTTCGTCGTCGCCGGCGCCACTCGTGAGGCTTTGCATTACGAGCGCGGCCATCTGCCTACCGTGGAGTCCTGCGCGTAGGTCTGTCTGATAACAGTGGCATTGGACGTTTGCTTGGAGCGTTGACGGTTCAAAGAGCCTAGCGCGATCCGTCAAATTACCTCTTCACCGTATCGGCGAGGGTAGCGGGGGGACACGTGCAGCAGCCCTTTCGGCCCGGTCGACGCTTGGCCGTTGACAGCAGTTGAAATACAAGGTGACGCCAGGAGGCCGGTGGTCGGCTGATCTGTTGCTAATCAATGTTCCGCCTGTCCGCATAGGCGCACGCTCCACGTTCTCTCAAGGGCTGTGTGATAACAGCGCGTCCGTCGCCGAAGCGTTAATTTCCTGCCTCTTAAGTTGTCTCTAAGTAGAAGTACCGGTGGGCCTACCGTGCCTTTGCTGTGGCCGCCCCAGCCCGTCCGTGGCAAAACTGGTGTCCGACGATGCCAGAGGAGGGGAGCGGAAATGGCCACCATAAAGCGGGCAACCACCTTGGCGGTGTCTCTCACCGTGATAGGGTCGCTGCAACTCGCAGCCTTTGGCCGTGAGGCCGCTAATAGGACCACCGCCCCGCCCGACATTGGCCCCCGAGCTGCCCAGGCTACGGCACCCCCCAGCATGCCTCCGCCGAATCCGTGGCTGGCGGACAGTGTCTACCCGACCTCCCACTTCAATCCAGCGGCCACCGATTCAGTGCTTATCGCGGGGCCGGTGGGTAGCCGAAACCTCACCGCCGCGGATGTGGCGACCGTGCCCACCCTGGTGACCTCCAATCCCACCCTCAAGCGCGTAGGCGGGGAGGTGATCGCCTTTGCCAGCGGTGCGGTGGGAGTGCAGAAGATCCGGGTGACCGGTGATGCCTTCGAGGCCGTGGGAGGGCTGCTTCCTTATCCGGGATTTGAAGCGTCCGCCGCGATGGCGACACCGGCCGCGCTTGATGCCGCACTGACGCAGCTCGACGCTGCTTACCGTGCTAAGGACGAAACGAAGATCCTCGGCGCGCTGAAGGGCCTCGGCGCCGCTGGACTCAACATGGAAAGCGGCATCAACGGGGTGTACAACCTGTTTGATCGAGACGGCAACCATTACTGCGTCTACGGTGGAACCCACGTGCTGAAGACAACCGATGGCAACGTGGTCGGTGACCCGCCGCGAATCGTCAAGACCGCCGATGTCGCCAAGGGCCTGCCCGCAGACGTCGCCAAGTCGGTGACCCGCATCATTGGGTTGAACATGACCTACGACGGCTTCCTGGCTGCAGCCGCCCCGGGTGCCTTGATCGTGCTGGACCGGGATCTGAATGTGAAGGCGTCGGTGACGTTCAACGGCGAGGCAGTCGACAACAGCATCGTCATCGATGA
>NZ_NIVS01000028.1 GCF_002205165.1 Stenotrophomonas maltophilia
GGGCTGTCCCCGGTAGAGTTCGAGAAGCAGTACGCACTAAACGGCTGACGACTGTCTACAAAACCCTGGGCGATTCAGTGACCAAAACTTATCCAGTGGTTCCCCAACCAACGTCTTACTTGCGGTATGGACCGCGAGAACCCCAAGGATGGCTAGCGCTCGAAGGGAGTCAATGAAGCCAAATCGCTGATTCTGAGGCGACAATTCAGTACTTCCATGTTTAGGTGGCGGTAAGATATTGCCGCAGACCCTGCGCTGCAAGTGAGACGGCCGTCGAATCGCCCGGAACGCTTGTCCTTAGCATTTCGGATCCGTATATGGATGAGCTGGCCGCACCCAGCAACGAGCGTACTCTTTGCTTGCTTGCCTGACGTAGCGGCCATGCTTCCGATGCCAACAAGGGGGCGTCCCCACCCCAGGGAGGGCAATCACCCGGTATCGTGACACACAAAGCGCGGCCACTCTGTCCCTGCCGGATCCGGGAGCCGCAGGCAGCTCAGCCCGGGTGATGGGGCGCTTGAGCAGCGGCCCGCCGGCACTCGCTACCTATCCTCGAGGCTCAGAGTGCCGATCCCGTCATATTTGCCCGCGGAAAGGCTGGGTAGACTCGGATGGCACGCATGAGGCGTGCACTACGCCAATTCCGAGGACGATAGTCATGTTGAAAGGATTTAAATCTCTCGCCGCAGCTGCGCTGTGCCTGCTCGGCCTGTTCACCTTCGCGCAAAACGCCGCCGCCGCCCAATGGGTCGAGAGCGGCCGAACCGCGTACCTCAAATACAGCTTCTTCGGCAGCTTTGCCGACCACACCTGTAGCGTCGGCTCCGCGCCCATCCAGAGTTTTCCAGGTAGCTGCGCCAACGATGCAGCCAGCGGCTGGACGGCCAACTACAGCGCCTCCAGCGGGCTGTCCAACTCCCAGGTCATTTCCTGCGGGGTCAATCCGTTCCAGCTCGGGTCCGCGTGCTACGGCCTAGCCTACGCGATCAACGGGCAAGCCTACGCTGGCGGGCTGCCGGCCGCGTGCAACCTGGGCACTCGTGCCGTGGTCACTTCGAACAGCATGGAAACCGTCGAGATCCAGTACGAAGAGCTGGACGTGGACGTCATCGAGTCGGCGCGCGAGTACATCTGTCAGTAAGCGGTTCGCGGGAGGTCGCCGCCTTGCGCGGCGGCCTCCTGCACTACTCGGGGCCGTAGCCAGGACTGGTCGCTGCCAGTCGCGGAATCTGAGACCCCGGCCCGTATCCTGCGCCCATGCTCCCTCCCTGCGATTTCACCGGCTTCAAGACCGCCCCTCAGCCTCGAGGCTGGGTGCAACACGGCAACCATTGGGGCCTGTGGTGGGGAAATCGTCAGATCGCCAGCGTGCAGCCTGGTGCCCATGGCATTCGTGTCGTCCTGTCCTGCAGGAAGCTGTGGCAGGACAAGGAGGTCCGGGCGGCCAGCGTGCGGCAGGTAAGCGGTACGCGGAGCGCTGGTGCGCCGCGCGGGTGCTGGAAGGGCTGCCGCTGAATGAGGCTGTGGTGCTCCTGTCGGCGAACGATGAACCGGTCCGCAAGCTCTCCCGCACCGAGATACAACAGCAGAGACGCCTGGACGCAATCCCGAACCCGAAGCTTTAGCGGCGCGAGTCAGCCGGCGTTGCCTACGTATCGGCGCGTGCGACCGCCGGCGGCGACAGTAGCTGCATGGATCAGAAGAGCACGAGCAAGGCGCGCTGGGCACGCGCGCGGGCGGCTTCGCTATGGCAGCAGGCCGACGAGCTGGACAGGAATTACAGCGGCGACTGGCGGGCGAGGGCGACTCGCCGGCGCGGGGCTGATCGCCTCCGCGCCGAGGCCGCGCACTTCGACGGCGTCGCCACCGGCTGCAGTCCTTGGACGACGATCAGGCCGCCTGATGGACTGACCCCAAGCTGACCCCAGGCCTCGGGTAAGTCATTGATTTTCCTAGGCTGCCAATGATCGCGGGTGATCGGCTTAGTCGTTGTTTCTATTGATCTCCCGCGACCTTGACATGGCAGTGGCCTAGGTCGGTCCCAGCATTCAGAATGACGGTTGGACGATAGGGGCGAATTCAATGGCTTGGACTTTGATGGAGTGTTTGGAAGCTGGTGGATACCTCGTTGCAATTGTTGGCGGTATCGCTGGCGCATTCGTCTTCATATCCAATTGGTTGAAACGCTACGCTCCGGTGCGTTATCCCCAGATGGGCGAAGCTGGCAGAAATATCCTCAGCCGGGAGACGGATTCCGTCTTCCGCCAGGAGCGGGTGTCGCTTTCTGCCGAGGTCCCAGATCAGGGCACGCTGCTCGTCGTGCTTTCGACAGAGCCGGTGCCTGAGGCGCGGCGGGCGGACGTCGCCGCTGGAGTAGGTCCGGACTCTGGACCGCCATGGGGCTATTCGGTCGCGCCCGCCCCTCTTAACTGGCGAGGCCGTCGTTTCGAGAAAGAAGTCGGCTCAACTGGTGCCCGGCAAAGGTTCGCTGCCAGAAGTGGCCCGGCCGAGCTGGAGCTGTTCTTTGACCGGATCGGGGAGGTGGTCGTTTCCGTGTATGAGCGGGGCGACGAAGTGCCGACGTGGAGCAAAACAATCCAGGTGCTGCCGAGGCCCGCTGGCTCCTGAAATCGCTCCACAATCGTCCACAGCCTCGCGAAAACCACGAGGAAATCGGACTGGCCTGATTCATGTTTGCGGAGCGGAGAAGGGGCGTAAATAGCTGATCTAGTGGGAATTAGTCCTGAGATTCCCAAGCTGCTGATGGCGGGGCTGAAGGGAGGGCCCTCGACCCCGTTCTGGCACAGCATTGGCGCAAGGTGGGCTGAACCCCTTACCCATATAGGCGGGTCGCCCCCCCGCCTAAGGGGAAGGTCGCCCGTTCGAATCGGGCCGGGGTCACCATCCTTGCCCGTTCAGGGCCGTGGGGCGCTGGTGGCGGAACCTTTCATCGCGCTGGCAGTGAAGTGACGGTCTCAAGCGCTCCGCCGCTCCAGACCTCACACCTTCCCCGGCGGCTCATAATCCTCAGGCGTGGCCCCATGCTCCGCCTCCGGCATGTCATTGTCCTTCCACCGGGCGTCATCGTTTCTCAGCTTGTCCGGCGTATGGCCCTTCTGCTGGTCGTCTTCTTTCGTCGCGGGCGCTCGCGGTGTCGTAGTCATGACATGTCCTCGTTTGATCAGCGATCCAGGGTCTGCTTGCCAGACGTGCCGCCCTGGCCAAAGTTCGGCTGGGTGATGCCGTCGTCCTCGCGGACGCCGTCCGGTTCGCCTTCACCAGCCTTGCCACCCTTGCTGTGGCCGCGCTGGTTGTAGCCTTCGTTCTCCGTCTTCAGCCGCGCTGCATCCGGATCTTTCTCGTCTTTGTCATCTTTCGGCGGCTTGGCCGCCACGAACGGAGAGATCGGGTCACTGGCCGGGAACGTCTCTTCCAGCGCTTCGTCGTGGTTCTCCGAGGTGCGCTTCTTGTCGACTTTGCCTTCGGCGGGCGGGCAGTTGTGCGCGGCGTGGGCGTCTTCGGTGGAGGCGGGCGGGGTCTGTCGTGTTGCATGGCGTGTCTCCTGCGCGAACGGGTAGGGCGGTGATGCCTCGACGCTAGCCCTGCCGCTGTTACGAAGCGGCAGGGATCCCGTGAAGGGCGGGTGCTCCCATCGGCTTCACCTGGGAGTTCCTATCGTCCAGACCTCGCCACACGGAGGCTGCCGCGATGCATGAGATGTTCGAGCTGGGGATGGAGTGGTGGGAATTCGTGGTCCGCGCGGTCGCGGTGTATGTAGTGGTCCTGCTGCTGACGCGCATGAGCGGCAAGCGCTCGATGGGGCAGTCCACGCCGTTCGACATCCTGGTGATCGTGCTGCTGGGCACGGCCGTGCAGAACTCGCTGATCGGTGAGGACACCTCGCTGCCCGGCGGACTCATTCTGGCCGCGACGCTGATCGGCCTGAACTGGTTCGTCGGCTTTCTGGGGGCCCGCAGCAAGCGCCTCAACGAGATCGTGGAGGGCGTGCCGGTGGTGCTGGCGCGGCACGGCACGATCTACTGGGAGCAGGTGAAGCGCTGCAACGTCAGCCCGGCCGATCTGGAAGTGGCGATGCGCGCCAACGGGTGCGAGGGCTTCGGGCAGGTCGAATTGGCGGTGCTGGAAACCTCCGGCGAGATCACCGTGCACAAGCGCCGTTCTGAGGGGGATGACTGAGCCGCGCCGTTCGCCAAATGGGCGCCCTCGCCGGATGTTGACGGTACGCCGCGTAGCGTCGGACGCTGCCCCACAGAAGGAACATGCGCCATGTACACGACATCGGACGGCGAAACAGCTGCCCCCTTTGACACCGTGATCGCCCAGGTGCCTGACCCGGCCCCGCCCGTGCCGCCCGCGCCGCCGGTGGAAGAACCCGGCAGGGGCGATCCGCCCGCGCAGGAACCTCCGCAGGAAATCCCACCGGAGGGTGACCCCGCGCCGGCATCGCCGCCGCAGGAACTGCCGCCGGATCCGGAGACGCCGGCGGCGCCCTCGGTGGAGTAGGCCACCGCCGCAAGAGAACGTGGCCGCGCCCGCAGAATGAATGATTCAGTCCTCATGTACTGTGCAGCGCCATGCGCTTCAGCGCTGCTGTGCGGCGCATTCGCCCGGATAGACACGCCGCACACGGTGCGGTCACGACGCTGCCACGCCGTACCACGTACGAGAGAGGTACTTGGACACGGAGTTTGCTATGCGCGCACTGACTTACCACGGCAGCAAGGATGTACGGGTCGATACCGTCCCCGATCCCGCACTGGCCGCCCCGGACGACATCATCCTGCGCGTCACCGCCACGGCGATCTGCGGCTCGGACCTGCATCTGTACCGCGGCAAGATCCCGGATCTGCATACCGGCGACGTGCTCGGCCATGAGTTCATGGGCGTGGTGGAGGAGGTCGGTGCGGGCGTGATGGATCTGCGCCCGGGCGACCGCGTGGTGATTCCGTTCGTGATCGCCTGTGGCGAATGCTTCCATTGCCGGCTCACCGAGTTCGCGGCCTGCGAAACCACCAATACCGGCAAGGGCGCGGCGGTGAACCAGAAGGGCATCCGTCCGCCGGCGGCCTTGTTCGGCTACAGCCATCTGTATGGCGGCGTATCCGGTGGACAGGCGGAGTTCGTGCGCGTGCCGAAGGCCAATGTCGGCCCGCTGCGCATTCCGGACGCGCTCTCCGATGAGCAGGTGCTGTTCCTCTCAGACATCCTGCCGACCGGGTACCAGGCGGCGATCAACGCCGGGGTGAAGCCTGGCTCCACGGTCGCGATCTTCGGTGCCGGCCCGGTCGGGCTGATGAGTGCGGCGTGTTGCCGCCTCCTGGGGGCGGAGACGATCTTCATGGTCGACCACCTGCCGTATCGCTTGGCCTTCGCGCAGCAGACCTACGGCGTCACTCCGATCGATTTCACCAAGGTGGAGGATCCGGCGGAATACATCATCACCCAGACCAACGGCCGCGGCGTGGATGCCACGATCGAAGCGGTCGGGTTCGAGGCCGAGGGCAGTGCGCTGGAATCGGCGCTGACCACGCTCAAGGTGGAGGGCAGCAGCGGCGTGGCGATCCGCCAGTGCATCGCGGCCACGCGTCGTGGTGGCACGGTGAGCATCCCCGGTGTGTATGCCGGCTTCATTCATGGCTTCCTGCTCGGCGATGCGTTCGACAAGGGCCTCACCTTCAAGATGGGCCAGACCCATGTGCAGAAGTTGATGCCGGAACTGCTCGACCATATCGGCGAGGGTCGACTGGATCCGGGTGTGATCGTGACCCACCGGCTGTCGCTGGAGGACGCGGTGCGTGGCTACGAGATCTTCGACCGCAAAGAGGAGGATTGCCGCAAGGTAATCCTGACGCCCTGACATGAATGCCGTGGCTTCTCTTGTACCGCCGGCGGCACCTCAGCCGGTGACCGATGGTGATGACCTGCAGGCGCAGGCGCGTGCGTGGATCGAACACCAACCCTCGTTGCCGCGCCCCGGCAGCGGGGATACGCTGCTGCGCTGGCAGGCGCTGGCGCATATCGCCGCGCGTGACCTGTGCCTGGCCAAGGTGCTGGAAGCGCACTACGACGCGCAGGCGATTCTGGAAGAGCTGGGCGCCACCATGCCGGAGCGAGATCAGCTGGGTGCGGTATGGGCGGCCGAAGGACCTGCGGCGACCCTGCGCTTTGATCGGGCCAGCGGCACGCTCTCCGGTGACAAGCCATGGTGCTCCGGCGCCGGCTGGGTGGACCATGCGCTGGTGACGGTGCGCGATGACGGCCGCTCACGCCTGTTTCTGGTGCCGGTGCATCGCGCGAGTGTGAGTTTCCTGCCGCAGACGTGGCAGGCCACGGGCATGGGGCGGGTCCCCAGTGGTACGGCGCGCTTTGATCGGGTGCCGGCCGTTGAGGTCGGGGCAGCCGATGCCTATCTGCAGCGGCCGGGCTTCTGGCATGGCGGCGCAGGTATCGCGGCATGCTGGTTCGGCGGCGCGAGCGCGTTGGCCGAGCCGTTGCTGCGCAGCGTGCGGGCCGATGAGCCGGGCACGGCGGCGGGCCTGCTGGGTGAGGTCGATCTGGCACTGTCGCCCTGTGCGTCACTGCTGCGCGAGCTCGCCGCGCTGATCGATGCACAGCCCGATCAACCCCATCAGCGCGAAATCGTGCGGGCGCGCAGCGCCGTGGAGCGTGCCGCCTCCCTGACGCTGGACCGGGTGGGCAGGGCGCTGGGGCCTGGCCCGATGTGCATGGACCCGGCGCACGCCCGGCGTTGGGCGGACCTGACGGTTTTCATCCGCCAGAGCCATGCCGACCGCGACTGGCAGCATCTTGGCAACCTGATGCATCGCGAGGGCCGCACGTGGACGCTGTGAATCGTCAGATCGAAGGCGGCGGCGTGACCGAAGCGCAATGGGCGGCCTCGCCATGGTTGCAAACGCTGCCACTTGCCTCACCTGTGGCGCTGTTCGGCGGTGCGCGGCGGCTGGTGGTGGTATCGCCGCATCCCGACGATGAAGTATTGGCCTGCGGCGGCCTGATGGCCCTCGCGCATCAAGCTGGGTTGGCCATCACCGTGATCTCGGTGACGGACGGCGAAGCCTGCTATCCCGATCAGCCCGCGTGGTCGCCCGAGCGGCTGCGCGTGGCCCGTGCGGCCGAGCTGGACCACGCGCTGCATAGCTTGGGGCTGGCGAGCGCAGCGCGGATCTCCTGGCACATCGGCGATGGCGCGGTGACGGCCAGCGAGGCAGGGATTGCCGAACAGTTGGCGGCCGTACTGGAGCCAGGTGATCTAGTGCTGGCCCCATGGCGTTTCGATGGGCATCCGGACCATGAAGCGGTCGCGCGCGCCTGTGTGCAGGCGGCCACGGCGCGCGGCGTCGCCTTGAAGGAATACCCGGTGTGGGGCTGGCATTGGCTGGACCCGCAGGCAGCGCCGACGGCCTGGGCAAAGGCCACGCGCGTTGCGCTGGATGACGCCTTGGTGGAGCGCAAGCGCGGCGCGATCCAGCAATTCGTGACCCAGACCGGGGCGGTGGACGGACTGGACTGCGAACCCATCCTGCCGGCTGCCGTGCTGCAGCGCTTCGAACGGAAATACGAGGTACTGATCGGATGAGCGATGTCGCCTACTTCAATGCGCTGTACGAGAAGGACGATCCCTTCCAGTACCGCACCCGCTGGTACGAACAGCGCAAGCGTGCGCTCACCCTGGCCAGCCTGCCGCGCGAGCGCTTTGCCCGCGGCTGGGAGCTGGGCTGCTCCAACGGTGTGCTCACCGCCGCGCTGGCCGAGCGTTGCGATCACCTGCTCGCCACCGACCTGAGCGACGGCGCGGTCGCCGCGGCGCGGGCGATGACCCGCCGCCACACGCACGTCACCATCGAACAGGCCCGTCATCCACAGGACTGGCCGGCCGGCACCTTCGATCTGATCGTGCTGGGTGAGATGGGTTACTACCTCTCGCAGGAGGAGATGCGTCAGACCGCCGCGCAGGTCGTCCGCTCGCTCACGCCGCAAGGCATTGTGATCGCCTGCCATTGGCGCGTTCCGTTCGAGCAGGCGCGCTGCAGCGCCGCGTTCGTGCACGCGCAGCTCGATGAGGGTCTGCCACGCGTGTTCTCGTATCGTGACCAGGACATGCTGCTGGAAGGCTGGTCGGCCGATACCACCTCGGTGGCCGAGCGCGAGGGCCTGCGATGATCGCCGTGACCCTTCCCGCACACAATGAAGAACAATTGATCGCCGCCTGCCTGCAGTCGCTGCAGGTAGCCGCATTGCATCCCGCGTTGCGTGGCGAGGCAGTGGTGATCGTGGTTGCCCTGGACCGCTGCAGTGACGCCACCGAGTGGATCTGCCAGCGCATGGGGGTGGAGGTGGTGACGGTGGATGCCGGCTGTGTCGGCGTCGCGCGTGCGGCGGCGAGTGAGCGTGCGTTGGCACTGGGCGCCCGCTGGATCGGCTGCACCGATGCCGACAGCGTGGTTCCGCCGGACTGGCTTGCGCGCCAGCTGCAGTGTGGCGCGAACGCCTTCTGTGGCGTGGTGGCTGTGGGTGACTGGCTGGACTACCCGCAGGCCGTGCGCGAGCAGTTCCTGCAGGGCGAGCACGCGGTGGACGGACATCCGCACGTACATGGCGCGAACATGGGCTTCAGCGCGGTGGCGTACCGGCAATGCGGCGGCTTCGCGCCACTGGCGACCGGTGAGGATGTTGCGCTGATCCAGGCCATGCACGGCGCCGGCATGCAGGTAGCGCGGCTGGCCAGCCCACGGGTGATGACCAGCGCACGCCGACACGCCCGTGCACCGCACGGCTTCAGCGACTTCCTGCGTCGGCTGGAACAGCGCGTGGGTTTGGCCACGGACGAGGTGGTGGGCGACGCGGCGCCGCTGTCGTTGCTGGCGCGTTGATGGACACCATCGACCTGCTCGGCTGGGCGGCGACGGCCGTGCTGATCGCCACCTTGTGGCGGCAGATCTGGAAACAGTGGACGGCCGAGGATCCCGAAGCGGTATCGACGTGGTTGTTCGTCGGGCAGATCACCGCCTCGGTGCTGTTCATCGCCTACAGCGCGGCAACCGGCTCGCTGGTCTTCGTCGTGACCAATTCGCTGATTCTGCTCACCGCCATCGCCGGGCAATGTCTGTCCTGGATCAAGCGCCGACGGGCAGGGAAGTAACGCGCATTTCGCACCTCGACGACGCGCCGTGCACATCTGTCGCGCAGTGCGTTGAGGTCGCTGAACACTCGCATTTCAGTGTCACGCCGACTTCATGGCCGATGCGGAAAAGTCGACTCACCCCGACAACAACACACGGGCCAAACCGGACCAACAGGAGTACATCGCAGTGAATACCGAATCGAAGACCGCGCATAACTTGAACGACCTGATCGAAATCGCCCGCGATGGCCAGGAGTTCTACACCGAGGCCGCAGGCAAGGTCGAAGATGCCGAGTTGGCGGCGCTCTTCACCCGTATCGCCGGTGTCAAGAATGAGATCGTCCGCTCGCTGAGCGCCACCGTCGTCGCCGCCGGCGGCAAGCCGGCCGACCATGGCACCTTCGTCGGTTCCATGCAGCAGTTCTACGGCAAGGTGCGCGCCACCCTAGGCGACAAGCAGTACGGGTACGTGGCCGAGCTGGAAGAATCCGAAGATCGCTTGCTGAAGGCGTTCAAGGACACCCTGACCGACGCAGACACCTCGCCGGCCGCGCGCCAGGAAGTCCAGCGTCTGCTGCCGCAGGTGCAGGAATGCCATGCCGTGATGCGCGACCGCAAGCACGCCATGAAGCACTGAGTTTCAGGCACGCGGTGCGCTGGCCACTCCCCACGGTCGCCAATGCGCCACTCCCCTGAAGCGGTAACCAGAACAGCCCCGGCACTGCCGGGGCTGTTTGTTTGTGGCCGGCAGGCCGGGTGGCAGCCAGAGGCCGGACGGCGCCGAACGGTGGTGGGGGAATTGGTGCATACTCGGGACAAAGAGCCGCTTGGATTTGTCATGGAACACATGCGTTGGCTGACGCTTCGTCTCAGCAACAATCAATCCATCGGCCCGAAGGTGCTGATGGACCTGTGGGCCAACGCGTGCGAGACCAATCAGTCCTCGGTGACCCGCGAAACGCTGCCCGGGAAATCGACCTCCTACGCGCTGCACGCGCCGACCTCGCTGGCCTATCCTAAGCGCGCGGAGCTGCGCATGCGCAAGCTGCTGGAAGAGGCCGGCTACACGTTCACGCTCGGCTCGCTGGCCGACCGTCCGGCACCGCAGCCGGTCCGCTTCCGCTGACGCCGTTCACCGGCGCCGCATTCATTCCCAACACATGGTGCCGCAACCGCGCGTTCAGTCGACGCGGTCGGCGGCCACGCTGCGGACCATGATCCGGACTGGCATGCCCGCGGCATGCTGCAGCGATTCCAGCGGTGCCCAGCCCAGGCGGCGGTACAGCCCGCCATCATCGGCTTCGGTCTGCAGGTAGACATCGCGCACGCCGAGCGCACGGCCGCGTGCCAGCAACTCCCTGATGACCTTCTCGGCCAGGCCGCGCCCGCGGTGTTCCGGATGCACATACACGCCACCCAGCCAGTGCAACCGCTCGGGGCGTTCGGTGCGTTCATGGAACTTGAGCTGGGCGGCGGCGACCGGGACCGCGTCGTCCAGGGCGATCAGCAGCAGGGGCAACTCGTCATCCTGCAGGAAGACTTCCAGCCGCTGCTGCTGGTCGAGCAGGGTCAGGCCCGGCACGAGGCGTCCCCATTCCTGGAAATACCACTCGGCCAGGACGGGCAGCAGGTCGGGGCGGTCACTGAGGGGGACGATGGTGCAGGCCACGGTGAACGCTCCATGTTGTACGGGTCGGCTGCCATGGTACGCGGATGCGCGCGCTTTTCGTGGCCGCTTGCAGCACACTTCACCCAGCGCGCAGACTATCGCCATGCACGCCAGCGCCTGCCACCTGCGGTGTTACGGAACGTCCAGCGATGTGGACCGGCATGACTTTGCGCAATGGGTACTGCCGCTGCGCGGCGATCTGGATTTCGAGGTCGATGCATTCGGTGGCCGCCTGGATGTGCTGCAGGGGGCCTTCGTGGCGCCCGGCGAGGGGCATGCGCAGACTGGCGATGGTGATCATCTGATGTTGATCGTCGATTGCCCGGCCGGGCTGATCGATGACGACACCTTGGAGCATCTTCGCCGCCAGCGTTGGCTGGCACTGCCCAGAGCACTTCGGCAGCGCCTGGCCGGTGGGTCCGCGCCCGGCAGCGACGATCTGCTTGCGACCCTGCTCCAGCAGTACGCGCCCGCCGGCAGCGCGGCGCGGTTGCATGCGCTGTGCACCCGGCTGTCCGCCCACCCCGGGGCGGACTGGAACGTGGCGCGCATGGCCGCCCTGGTCGGGATCAGCGGCAGCCGCCTGCATGCGGCCTTCGTGCAGGAGTTCGGTGTGCCACCGCAGGCCTGGCTCAGTGCCTGCCGGCTGCGCTGGGCCAAGCACCGGCTGCTGACCAGTACCGACAGCATCGCCACGATCGCACTGGATGCCGGCTACTCCGAGCACAGCGCGCTGACCCGCGCCCTGCGCCGGGAAACCGGGCTGACCCCGCAGGCTTTCCGGCGGCAGTAGCCTCGGTCAAGACGCCGCGCTGCGTGGCTTCTACACTGCGCGGCCAATGCACACCGCGTGAGCCGCAATGAAACGATCGATGGGAGTGGGCATCGCCAATGGCATTGCCGCCGGCGCGCTGTGGGGCGTGGTGTTCCTGGCCCCGGCCATGCTGCACAGCTTCAACGCGGTGCAGCTCTCGGCAGGCCGTTATCTGGTCTACGGCCTGATCGCCGTGGTGCTGCTGGCACCGCGCTGGCGGCAGCTCAAGGACCGGCTGGCCTGGCCCGAGTGGCGTGGGCTGTTGTGGCTGAGCCTGGCCGGCAATCTGGTGTACTTCCTGCTGCTGGCCAATGCCGTGCAGTGGGCCGGCGGTGCCGCGGCATCGCTGATCGTGGGCTTGATTCCGGTGGTGGTGACTTTGGCCGGCGTGCGCGAGGAGGGGGCGGTGCCGTTGCGACGCCTGGCCCCGGCGCTGCTGCTGTGCCTGCTCGGCGTGGCGCTGGTGGGCTATGAGGCCTTGATGGCCGAACACGCGCAGGGCTCGGCCGGGCGCCGGCTGCTCGGCCTGTTGTGTGCGATCGGCGCGCTGCTGTCCTGGGCGGTGTACTCGATCGGCAACAGCCGATGGCTGGCGCGCCGGCCGGATCTGTCCGGCCACGACTGGTCGCTGCTGACCGGTATCACGACGGGCGGTCTTGCCCTGGTGCTGGTGCCCAGTGCGTTCCTGACCAGTACGACGGTCCATCCGCCGGGCGAGTGGCTGAACTTCTGGCTGATCAGCGCCGGCGTGGCGGTGGTCGCTTCGGTGCTCGGCAACGCCTGCTGGAACCGCGCCAGCCGCAACCTTCCGCTGACCCTGACCGGCCAGATGATCGTGTTCGAAACCCTGTTCGCGCTGTTGTATGGCTTTGCCTGGCAGCAGCGCTGGCCGACGCTGATGGAAACGGTGGCCATCGTCTGCCTGATTTCCGGCGTGCTGATGTGCGCGCACGCCCACCGGCCGCCGGCGGCGGTGGCCGAGCACGTGGGATAGGCAAGCCCTTGCTGCGTCTGGATGGTCACAATCGCAACTGTTTGGCCGACGATCGCGGTGGTTTGCGTGCCGCGATCTTTTGCAGCGCAGCACTTGACAAGCAGGGCGGCGGCGTAGTTTTCTTGATCCATGGTCATCACCGCCGCTCACGCCACTGTGCTCGTTCCCGCTTCCGCGGGCAGCCAGACCGTGTCGACCGGTACCACCATCATTACCACCGCCACCACTCGCCCGGTGCGGCCCGTCGTCTTCGCGTAATTTCCGAAAACCACGGCCCCGCACCCAGATCAGGTGGCGGGGGACACTCTCAAGCCTGATGTGACGCGGGGCCTCCCATCGAGGTCAGCATGTCTTCTGTCGCCGCTTCCGCTCCCCCTTCCGCCCTGCCTGCCGTCTCTGTCGCCTCGCGGGCCGGTGTGACCACCGTGGTCCACAAGTTCGGCGGCACCTCGGTGGCCGATGCCGAGCGCTATCGCCATGTGGCGCAGCTGCTGCTGGCCCGTGAGGAGGCGATGCAGGTCACCGTGGTCTCGGCGATGAAGGGCGTCACCGATGCACTGATCGGCGTGGCGACGTTGGCGGCCGAAGACGGCTCCGCCTGGCGCGAGCACTGGCATGCGCTGCGGGCCCGCCACCGCGGTGCCGCCGTTGCCTTGCTGGGTGAGCACGCTGGCGCGACGGTGGAGTGGCTTGACCAGCGCTTCGACCAGCTTGCCGAGGTGCTGGGCGCGCTGGCGGTGATCGGTGGCCTGCCCACCGAAGTGCTGGACCGCGTGCAGGGCATGGGCGAGGTGTATTCCGCCCAGCTGCTCGGCCAGTACCTGCGGACGCTGGGCGAAGACTGCGCCGTGCTGGATGCGCGCGATGTGCTGGTGATCGAACGCGGCGAACTGGGCGTGGACGTGGACTGGGTGCGCAGCGCCGAACGCCTGGCCCAATGGCGGCTGCAGCATCCGCAATCGCGCATCGTGGCGACCGGCTTTGTCGCCCGCGACCGCCAGGACCGCATCACCACACTGGGCCGCAACGGCAGCGATTACTCCGGCGCGATCTTTGCCGCCCTGTTCAATGCCGATGAGCTGCATATCTGGACGGACGTGGATGGCGTGCTCTCCGCTGACCCGCGGGTGGTGCCCGAGGCCGTCCAGCTGGAAGCGCTGAGCTACGACGAAGCCTGCGAACTGGCCTATTTCGGCGCCAAGGTGGTGCACCCGCAGACGATGTCGCCGGCGATCGAGCGCGGCCTGCCGATCATCATCCGCAACACCTTCCATCCGGATCATCCGGGCACGCGCATCACCGCCGAGCGCACCGCGTCCGGCCCGATCAAGGGCCTGACCCTGAGCCCGGACCTGGCGGTGATCAATCTGGAAGGCACCGGCCTGATCGGCGTGCCCGGTACGGCTGAGCGCGTGTTCGCGGCGCTGCGCAATGCGCATGTGTCGGTGGTGATGATCTCGCAGGGGTCCTCGGAGCACTCGATCTGCTGCGTGGTCAAGCAGGCCGAGGCGGTGCGTGCGCGCGAATCGCTGCTGCAGGCGTTCGCGCACGAACTGAGCCTGGGCCAGGTGCAGCGCGTGCAGCTGACCGACAACGTGAGCGTGCTGGCGGCCGTGGGGGATGGCATGGCCGGGCAGCCCGGCGTCGCCGCGCGCCTGTTCGAATCGCTGGGCCGCGCGCAGGTGAATATCCTGGCGATCGCGCAGGGCTCATCGGAGCGCAACATTTCCGTGGCGGTGGACAGTCGCCACGCGACCAAGGCCCTGCGCGCGGCACATGCGGGGTTCTGGCTGTCGCCGCAGACGTTCTCGGTCGGTGTGATCGGCCCGGGCAACGTGGGTGCGGCGCTGCTGGATCAGCTGCAGGCGGCCCAGGTGCAGCTGCTCGGCCGTGCCAATGTGGATCTTCGCCTGCGTGCGGTCGCCTCGCGCAGCCGCATGGTGCTGGACGAACGGGGTTTGAAGGGCGACTGGCGGGCGGCGCTGTCCGGCCCGGCGCAGCCCAGCGATCTGGACGCGTTCACCGCGCATCTGCTCTCCGCGCATCTGCCGCATGCGCTGATCATCGATTGCAGTGGCAGTGCCGATGTGGCCGACCGCTATGCGGGCTGGCTGGCCGCGGGCATCCACGTGGTCACCCCGAACAAACAGGCCGGTGCCGGACCGCTGGAGCGCTATCACACGATCCGCGAGGCGGCGGCCGGCAGTGGCGCCCGCTTCCGTTACGAGGCCACGGTGGGTGCCGGCCTGCCGGTGATCACCACGCTGCGCGACCTGGTCGATACCGGCGATGAGGTGCTGGCGATCGACGGCATTTTCTCCGGCACGCTGGCGTGGCTGTTCAACAAGTACGACGGCCAGGCGCCGTTCTCCGATCTGGTCAGCCAGGCGCGTGGCATGGGCTATACCGAGCCGGACCCGCGCGATGACCTCTCCGGCGTGGATGTCGCGCGCAAGCTGGTGATCCTGGCGCGTGAGGCGGGCCGTGAGCTCAGCCTGGCGCAGGTGCGCGTGGAGAGCCTGGTGCCCGAGGCGCTTCGCCAGGCCAGCGTGGAGGATTTCATGGCCGGCCTGCCGCAGATCGATGCGGTGTTCGCCGCGCGGCTGGCGGATGCCAAGGCCGAGGGGGCCGTGCTGCGCTACGTAGCGCGCCTGACCCCGGACGGCGCTGAAGTAGGGCTGGTCGCGCTGCCGGCGGGACATGCCTTCGCCAACCTGCGCCTGACCGACAACGTGGTGCAGTTCACCACGCGCCGCTACTGCGATAACCCGCTGGTGGTGCAGGGGCCTGGCGCCGGGCCGGAGGTGACCGCCGCCGGCGTGTTCGCCGATGTGCTGCGCGTGGCGGTGGGCGAAGGAGCACGCTTGTGAGTGAGGGCCGCATGACGGAAGCACGCGCGTTCGCACCGGCCTCGGTCGGCAACGTGGGGGTAGGGTTCGATATTCTTGGCCACGCGATCGAAGGCGTCGGCGATACGGTCACGGTGCGGCGGATCGACGAGCCCAGGGTACGCATCCACGCGATCCGCGGCACCACGGTGGACCTGCCGCTGGGGGCCGAAGACAACACTGCCGGTGCCGCGTTGATCGCGCTGCGTGCCGCACTGGATCTGCCATTCGGGTTCGAGGTGGAGATCGACAAGGGCATTGCGCTGGGCTCTGGCATGGGCGGTTCGGCGGCGTCGTGCGTGGCGGCGCTGGTCGCGGCCAATGCGCTGTTGCCGCAGCCGTTGTCGCGCGAAGCGCTGTATCCGTTCGCGTTGACCGGCGAGGCGGTGGCCAGTGGTGGCCGCCACGGCGACAACCTGGGGCCGATGTTGCTGGGGGGGCTGGTACTGAGCACGGCGGACCGGCTGGTGCCGGTGCCGGTCCCGGCGGCGTGGCACAGCCTGCTGGTGCATCCGGACGCGGTGCTGGAGACGCGCCGCGCACGCGCCGCACTGCAGGGCCACTACGCCTTGGGCGAGTTCGTGGCGCAGAGCGCGAATCTGGCGCTGGTGCTCAGTGGCTGCTACACCGCCGATGCCGGGTTGGTCCGTGCCGGGCTGCGTGATGTGCTGGTCGAGCCGCGCAGGGCCGGGCTGATCGCCGGCTTTGCGGCGGCGCGTGACGCGGCGCTGGCGGCGGGTGCGATGGGCGCCAGCATTTCCGGTGCGGGGCCGAGCGTATTTGCCTGGTTCGAACAGCGCCAGGCCGCATTCGCCGCGCAGTCCGCCGTCCAGCAGGCATTCGCTGACGCAGGCTTCGACAGCCAGGGCTGGGTGTCGCCGTTGAACGCGCCCGCCGCCCGCTTGCTGTGACGCCTCCTCACTTTCTACTTTGGGATGTCCGATGAAATTTGTCTCCACGCGTCACGCTGCCCCCGCCACCTCGCTCAGCCAAGCGCTTGCCGCCGGCCTTGCCCCGGATGGCGGCCTGTATGTTCCCGAGCACCGCCCGCGATTGCAGCACTGGTCGGCGCACGATTCCTTCGCGCAGACGGCCGCGGCCGTGCTGGCGCCGTACTTCCATGACGATGCCCTGGAGCAGGTGCTGCCCGAGCTCTGCGCGCAGGCCTTCAATTTCGATGCGCCGCTGCGTCCGCTGGCAACCGCCGACGACCATGTGCTGGAGTTGTTCCATGGCCCCACGGCGGCGTTCAAGGATTTCGGTGCGCGCTTCCTCGCGGCCTGTCTGGCCCGGTTGCAGCAGGGGCGCGAGCGGCCGCTGACGATCGTCGTTGCCACCTCCGGCGATACCGGCGCGGCGGTTGCTGCCGCCTTCCATCGGCAGCCGGGAATCCGTGTGGTGGTGCTGTACCCCGATGGTCGGGTCTCGCCGCGCCAAGCGCATCAGCTTGGGTGCTTCGGCGACAACATCCACACGCTGCGCGTGGCTGGTTCCTTCGATGATTGCCAGGCGATGGTGAAGCAGGCGCTGGGCGATCGTGAGCTGCAGGCCGAGGTGCCGTTGAGTTCGGCCAACAGCATCAGCCTGGGCCGCTGGCTGCCGCAGATGAGCTACTACGCGCACGCCGCGTTGCTGCATCAGGCGCAGACCGGCCACGTACTCAACCTGGTGATTCCGACCGGCAACCTGGGCAATGCGATGGCGGCGATCCTGGCGCGGGCGATGGGCCTGCCGTTGGGGCAGATCGCCCTGGCGACCAATGCCAACGACGTGTTGCCGCGCTATTTCCATGGCGAGGCTTACCGGGCGCAGACCAGCGTCGCGACCCTTGCCAATGCGATGGACGTGGGTGCACCGAGCAATTTCGAGCGGCTGCGGTGGCTGTACAACGACGATGACGTGGCGCTGCGGGGCGCGTTCACCGTCGACGCCGTGGATGATGCGGCGATCCGCGAGGTGATCAAGCGGCGCCATGACCTGCATGGCGAGGTGTTCTGCCCGCACACGGCGACGGCGGTGGCGCGCCTGGAGCACCTGCGTGCCGCGGGTGCACAGGGGCATTGGGCGGTCGCGGCGACCGCGCATCCGGCCAAGTTCGAATCGGTGGTGGAGCCATTGATCGGGCAGGCGCTGGCGGTGCCGCCGGCCTTGGCCGCATTGCTGCAGCGGCCGGCGCAGGCCGAGGCATGCGCACCGGCCTATGGCGCGCTGCGCGAGGTGCTGTTGCGCCGGTAACCGGGGTCAGTACGACTCGTCGGCCGACAGCTTCTGCAGCCCGGCTTCGTCGAGGATCTCGACGGTGTTCAGATGGGGCAGGGCGATCAGGCCCTGCTGGCGCAGCTTGGTGAAGGTGCGGCTGACCGTTTCCATGGTCAGGCCGAGATGATCGGCGATGTCGCCGCGGCCCATCGGCAGGGTCACCCGCAGCCCTGGTTCACCGAGCAGGGCTTCGCGCGCGGCCAGGCGCAGCAGGAAATCGGCGACCTTCTCGGCGGGCTGCAGCCGGCCCAACGCCATCGCGGCATCCTGCGCGGCATCCAGTTCCTGGCAGGCGCGCTGCAGCAGCTTGCGCTCCAGATGCGGGAAGCGCGAGCGCAGGTCCTTCATCTGCGGCAGTGATACGCGGCACACGCGGCTGTCGGCGATCGCCTCGATGTCATAGCGGTGATGATCGCTGCCGCTCAGGCCCAGGAAATCGCCGGGCAGCACGAAGCCGCTGATCTGGCGGCGGCCGTCTGCCAGGGTGCGGACCAGGCGTAGTGCACCGGCCGTAATCGTATAGACATGTTGGCGCGGCTCGCCGGCACGGGCCAGGGTGGACCCCAGCGGCAGCGGTTGGGACACGGTGACCCGTTCCAGCGCCTGCACTTCATCCGGCGACAGCGCCGAGCAGACCGCCAGGTGCCGAACCGAGCAATGCAGGCAGTCGCGCAGGGGCGAGCAACCGGGGGCGGCGGGGTCTTCAACAGCGGAAAGCGCGGTACCGGAGTGGGGCCGGGTCATGTCAGGTCAGCAAGCGGGGCCTGCCTATGATACTTCATGCCGCCATTGGCCCGGTCCCGGCGCCCGGATGCGGCCCGTTGCGCCGGCTGCGGCTAGAATATGCCGCTCGCTCATCCCCCCGTTTCCGCAGGAGTCCCGCAAGTGATCAAGCCCCGTACGCCGCCCGGCATCATGGAATTGCTGCCGCGTGAGCAGATCGCGTTCCAGCGCATGCTGGACGTCATCCGCCGCAACTACGAGCGGTTCGGGTTCCTGCCGGTGGAAACCCCGGTGTTCGAGTTGTCCGATGTGCTGCTGACCAAGTCCGGCGGGGAGACCGAGCGCCAGGTGTATTTCGTGCAGTCCACCGGCGCGCTGGCCAATGCCGCCGAAGCCGAAGAGAAAGCGCTGCCCGAACTGGCCCTGCGCTTCGACCTCACCGTGCCGCTGGCGCGCTACGTCGCCGAGCACGAACACGACCTGACCTTCCCGTTCCGCCGTTACCAGATGCAGCGCGTGTACCGCGGCGAGCGTGCCCAGCGTGGCCGCTTCCGTGAGTTCTACCAGTGCGACATCGATGTGATCGGCAAGGACACGCTGAGCACCCGTTACGACGCCGAAGTGCTGGCGGTCATCCATGCGGTGTTCGCCGAACTGCGCATCGGCGATTTCTCGGTGCAGCTCAACAACCGCAAGCTGATGCGTGGCTTCTTCGAAAGCCTGGGCGTGGCTGATGGCGAGCGCCAGCTGGCGGTGCTGCGCGAAGTGGACAAGCTGGACAAGCGTGGCGCCGATTACGTGCGCGACACGCTGGTCGGCGAGGGCTTTGCCATTCCGGCCGAGCAGGTCGAGCGCATCCTGGCCTTCGTGGCCGTGCGGTCGAGCAGCCATGCCGACGCGCTGGCGCAGCTGGATGCGCTGCTGGTCGATGGCGCCGCCAGCGAGACGCTCAAGCAGGGCGTGGCCGAGCTGCGCGAAGTGCTGCAGCTGGTCAAGGCGCTGGGCGTGCCGGAAACCGCGTACTGCCTGAATTTCTCGATCGCGCGCGGCCTGGATTACTACACCGGCACCGTCTACGAGACCACGCTGACCGACCACCCGCAGATCGGCTCGATCTGTTCGGGCGGCCGCTATGAAGACCTGGCCAGCCACTACAGCAAGTCCAAGCTACCGGGCGTGGGTATCTCCATCGGCCTGACCCGCCTGTTCTGGCAGCTGCGCGAGGCCGGCCTGATCGCCGGGATCGAAGACAGCAGCGTGCACGCGCTGGTGGCCCTGATGGACGACAACGGCCTGCCCGAGTCGCTGGATATCGCCCGCCGCCTACGCGTAGGCGGCATCAACGCCGAAGTGCAGATGGAGCCGAAGAAGATCGGCAAGCAGTTCCAGTACGCCGCCAAGGCCGGCATCCGCTTCGTCGTGCTGGCCGGTGAGGATGAGCTGGCGCGTGGCGTGGTGGCGGTCAAGGACCTGCTGCGCGAGCAGCAGTTCGAGGTCGCCCGCGACGAGCTGGCCAGCGCCCTGCAGGTTGAGCTGGAGCAGGCCAAGGCGATGGCATGAAGCGGCGTGGGGCAGGGGCACTGATGGTGCTCCTGCTCGCCGGCTGCCAGAGCGATCCGGCCCTGCACAGCGAGCGGATCGGCCCCGGGCATTACCGGCTCGTGGTCGATCGCTGCCATGTGATCGATCAGGAACAGCTCAAACGCGACCTGCGCGACCTGGCCGACACGCGGTGTCCCGGTGGCGCCGGGGCGTTGGAGGCGGTGGAATCACTCCCAAGCCGCCAGGGCAGCCTGCTCGGCGAATGCCTGCGCCGCGGCGCGCTTCGTGCCGAGGTCCGCTGCCGGTAGGGGCCGTCCGTTGCCCGGCACGAACCCCCGATGAGTCCAACAACGCCCGCCAACGCGGGCGTTGTTCGTTTCCAGACCCTGAACCGGCCCATTCCGACCTCTGCGGCGGTTTGACCGTGCGCGCGTGTTTGCGCTAATGTAATAGCACGCTATTACATTGATACGATGAAACTACGTCCCGTCCCCCGCGAAAAAGACGCCCAGGCCGATCTGGCCTCGTTGGCGCGTGCGTTTGCTGCCCTGTCCGATCCGGAGGCGGTGACCGCGTTCCTGCGCGACCTGTGCACCCCCGCCGAGCTGGAGGCGCTGTCCGACCGCTGGAAGGTGGTGCCGCTGCTGCAGCAGGGCGTGCCGTATCGCGAGATCCATGAGCTGACCGGGGTCAGCGTGACCACCACCGGGCGCGTGGCGCGCTCGCTGGACCACGGCCACGGCGGCTATGCCGCCGCCATCGCCGCCACGCCGTCCTCCCCCGAATCCGAGTAGAGACCTCCCCCATGAGTGCAACCCAGACCGCCCCGGCACGTGACCGGCTGCGTATCGCCATCCAGAAGAACGGGCGGTTGGCCGAGCCGGCGCGCAGCCTGCTGACCGCCTGCGGGCTGAGCTGGCGGCAGAGCCGCGACAAGCTGTTCTGCTACGGCGAATCGCTGCCGGTGGATCTGCTGCTGGTCCGTGACGACGATATCCCCGGCCTGATCGCCGATGGCGTGTGCGATTTCGGCATCGTCGGCCGCAACGAGCTGGACGAGCAGGGCGCCGCGCGCCGCCGGATCGGCCTGCCGGACGCCTACCAGGCGCTGCGTGGGCTCAACTTCGGCCAGTGCCGGTTGATGTTGGCCGTGCCGGACGAGTGGGAGTGGACCGGGGTCGAGCAGCTGGCCGGCAAGCGCATCGCCACCAGCTACCCCGCGATCCTGGCCGACTGGCTGGCCGAGCGCGGCGTGGACGCGCAGGTGGTCGAACTGTCCGGCTCGGTCGAGATCGCCCCGCGCCTGGGCACGGCAGACCTGATCTGCGATCTGGTCTCCAGCGGCGCGACGTTGGCCGCCAACCAGCTCAAGCCGGTTGAAACCCTGCTGGAAAGCGAAGCGGTGCTGGCCGGTCCGGTCCGCACGCCCGATGACGCCCGTGCCGGTCTGATGGCCATGCTGCTGCGCCGCCTCGATGGTGTGGTGAAGGTGCAGGACAGCAAGCTGCTGATGTTCCGCGCCGCGCTGGACCGGGTGTCCGAGCTGACCCGCCTGCTGCCCGATGCCGACCCGCTGGTGCAGCTGCCCGATGATGGCGGCCATCTGCGTTTGCAGACCATGTGCCACGGTGCGTTGACCTGGCAGCGGTTGGAGGAACTGGAGCGCGCGGGCGCGCAGGGCTTGATGGTGTTGAGTGTGGAGCGGTCGCTGGCATGAATCGTCTGACGTGGTCCCAATTGGATGCCGGCGCCCAGGCGCAGGCCCTGCAACGCCCGGTCCAGGCCGTGGCGGCGCGTACCCGTGAGTCTGTCGCAGCGTTGATCGCAGCGGTGCGCGAAGGCGGCGATGCCGCACTGCGCGAGATCACCCTGCGTTTCGACGCGGTGGCGCCGGACACCTTCGAAGTGAGCGAGGCCGAATTTGCCGCCGCCGAACAGGCGGTCTCGGCCGAACTTCGTCAGGCGATGATCGATGCTGCCGCGCGCATCCGTATGTTCCATCAGGCCGGCATGAGCCAGGGCTATGCGGTCGAAACCGCTGCCGGCGTGCGTTGCGAGCGCGTGGTGCGCCCAATCGGTCGGGTGGGGCTGTATGTGCCGGCCGGCAGCGCGCCGTTGCCGTCCACCGCGCTGATGCTGGGCGTACCCGCACAGCTGGCAGGGTGCCGCGAAGTAGTGCTGTGCACGCCGCCGCGCAAGGACGGCAGTGCCGATCCTGCGGTGCTGGTGGCGGCACGCCTGACCGGCGTGCACCGCGTCTTCAAACTGGGCGGCGCACAGGCGATCGCCGCGATGGCGTATGGCACCGACAGCGTGCCGGCCTGCGACAAGCTGTATGGCCCGGGCAACAGTTTCGTGACCGAAGCCAAGCAGCAGGTGGCCCAGGACGGCGCGGCGGCCATCGACATGCCGGCCGGCCCTTCCGAAGTGCTGGTGATTGCCGATGCCGGCGCCAATCCGGCGTTCGTCGCCGCCGACCTGCTGTCGCAGGCCGAGCATGGCCCGGACTCGCAGGTGCTGTTGCTGACCGACGATGCGGGAATGCTGGAGCGCGTTGAAGCGGCCGTGGCGGCGCAGCTGGCGCAACTGTCGCGTGCGGAGATCGCCGCGCAGGCGCTGGTGTCTTCGCGCCTGATCCTGGTCGATGCGCTTGATGACGCCTTCGCGATCAGCAACCGGTACGCGCCGGAGCACCTGATTCTCGCGCTGCGCGAGCCGCGCGCATGGTTGGAGAAGGTGGAGGCCGCCGGTTCGGTGTTCCTCGGCGACTACACCCCCGAAGCGCTGGGCGATTACTGCAGTGGCACCAACCACGTGTTGCCCACCGCCGGCGCTGCACGCGCCTACAGCGGTGTCAGCGTGGCCAGCTTCCAGAACCTGATCAGCGTGCAGTCGGCCACCGCTGCCGGCATCGCGGCGATCGGCGAGTGCGCCCGTGTGCTGGCGCGCGCCGAAGGCCTGGATGCCCACGAGAACGCGGTGACTCTGCGCATGGAGGCGGCTGCATGAGCACGGCATCCATCCTGTCGCTGGTCCGCGCCGATCTGCAGGCCTTTGCCGGCTACTCCTCGGCGCGCAGCAGTGCGCTGACCGGTGATGTCTGGCTCAACGCGAATGAGTCGGCGTGGGCCAACCCGGCCGACGTCGCCGGTGGCGCGCGCCGCTATCCGGACCCGCAACCGGTGGCGCTGCGTGATCGGCTGGCCGAGCTGTACGGCTGCGCCGCCGGACAACTGCTGATTGGCCGTGGCAGTGACGAGGCCATCGATCTGCTGGTACGCGCGCTCTGTGAGCCCGGCCGCGATGCGGTGGTGACTACGCCACCGGTATTCGGCATGTATGCCGTCTGCGCCCGCCTGCAGAACGCGCCGTTGATCGAGGTTCCCCTGGTCGATCAGGGCGATGCGCTGGTCGCCGATATCGAGGCCGTGATCGCCGCCGCACTCTCGGGCAACGCCAAGCTGGTGTTCCTGTGCTCGCCGTCCAATCCGGCCGGCAGCGTGATCACGCTGGCCGAGATCGAGCGGGTGGCCACGGCGTTGCAGGGCAGGGCGCTGGTGGTGGTGGATGAGGCGTACGGTGAGTACGCCGAGCAGGCCTCCGCGACCACGCTGCTGAACCGTTACGACAACATCGCCGTGCTGCGCACGCTGTCCAAGGCACACGCGTTGGCGGCCGCCCGCATCGGCAGCCTGATCGCCGATGCGGCCCTGATCCAGGTACTGCGCCGCTGCCAGGCACCGTATCCGGTGCCAGCGCCCTGTGCCGAGTTGGCGCTGGCCGGTCTCGGCGACGAGAGTCTTGCGGTGACCAACCAGCGCATCGCGCAGATCACCTACGAACGTGCCCGTCTTGCGTCGGCGCTTGCCGCGCTGCCCGGTGTAGCGCGTGTCTATCCCTCGCAGGGCAACTACCTGCTGGTCCGCTTTGCCGACGCCCAAGGCGCGTTCGATGCGCTGCTTGCCGCCGGCGTGGTGGTACGCGACCAGCGTGCCGCGCCGCAGTTGGGCGATGCACTGCGCATCACCATCGGCAGCGCGGAACAGAACGACCGCGTACTTGCCGCCCTCACTGCCCGGAGGGCGGCCGCATGACCCCGATTCTGTTCGTCGACCGCGACGGCACCCTGATCGAAGAACCCGCCGATTTCCAGATCGATGCCTACGAGAAGCTGCGCTTCGTGCGCGATGTGATCCCGGCGATGCTCAAGCTGCGCGATGCCGGCTACCAGTTCGTGATCGTCAGCAACCAGGATGGGCTGGGCAGCGAGGGCTACCCGCAGGCCAGCTTCGATGGGCCCAACGACCTGATGCTGCAGATCTTCGCCAGCCAGGGCATCACCTTCCTTGACGTACTGATCGACGGGACCTGGCCGCAGGACAACGCACCCACCCGCAAGCCGGGTATCGGCCTGATGCTGCCCTACCTGCAGGATCGCAGTATCGACTGGTCACGCTCGGCCATGGTGGGCGACCGCCTGACCGACATCCAGTTCGCCGAGAACATGAAGATCCGCGGTTTCCAGCTGCGTACCGAACAGTTCGGCGGCGACTGGGACTGGACCTCGATCGCGCACGAACTGGCCGATGCGCCGCGCCGGGCCAGCGTGCAGCGCAACACCAAGGAAACGAAGATCCGGGTCGAGGTCGATCTGGATCGCACCGCCGAGCCGCAGACCCACACCGGGCTGCCGTTCTTCGATCACATGCTGGAGCAGATCGGCAAGCACGGCGGCTTCGCCCTGAGTGTGCAGGCCGAAGGCGATCTGCATATCGATGAGCACCACACCATCGAAGACACCGGGCTGGCGCTGGGCCAGGCGCTGCGCGAGGCGCTCGGCGACAAGCGCGGGATCGGCCGTTATGGCTTCACCCTGCCGATGGATGAAACCCTGGCCAGTGCCGCGCTGGATTTCAGCGGCCGCCCATACTTCGTGTTCGAAGGGGAGTTCAAGCGCGAGCGCGTGGGCGACATGCCGACCGAGCTGGTGCCGCACTTCTTCCGCTCGCTGTGCGATGCGGCCGGGTTGAATCTGCACCTGAGCGTGCGCGGCGACAACGACCACCACAAGGTCGAGGCCTGCTTCAAGGCGCTGGCGCGCGCGCTGCGCCAGGCCTTGCCGCGGCAGGGCACCGCGCTGCCAAGCACCAAGGGGGCGCTGTGACCGAGGTTGCGCTGATCGATGCGGGTGGGGCCAACCTCGGCTCGGTCCGCTATGCGCTGGAACGGTTGGGTGTGCAGGTGCGGCTGGTCCGCGATGCGCAGGGACTGGCGGGCGTCTCGCGGGTGATCCTGCCCGGCGTCGGCGCAGCCCCGCACGGGATGGCCCGCCTGCATGCACAGGGTCTGGTCCAGCCGCTGCGTGACCTGCAGGTGCCGCTGCTCGGCATCTGCCTGGGGATGCAGCTGTTGTTCGACGGCTCTGAAGAAGGGCATGTCGAATGCCTGGGCCTGTTGCCCGGGGTCGTGCGCCACCTGCGCCCGGCAACCGGCATCCGCGTGCCGCACATGGGCTGGAACCGCCTGCTGCCACTGCGCGAGTCGCCGTTGCTCGCCGGCGTGCCGGAACGCGCCAGTGCCTACTTCGTGCACAGCTACGCCGCGCCCTTGGGCGAAGACACCGTGGCGGCGTGCGATCACGGTGGGCTGTTCGCAGCCGTGGTGCAGCGCGGCCGGCACAGTGGGGCCCAGTTCCACCCGGAGCGGTCGGCAGACACCGGCGCGCGCATCCTGCGCAACTTCATCGAGAACGAACCGACATGAGTTTCATCGTCTATCCCGCCCTGGATATCCGCGAAGGCCGTGTGGTGCGGCTGCTGCAGGGCGACTACGCGCAGCAGACCACCTACGGCGATGACCCGTTGCCGCGCGCCCAGGCCTTTGCCGCGGCCGGCGCGAGCTGGATGCACCTGGTCGATCTGGATGCCGCACGTGCCGGCGGTTACACGCTGGCGCCGCTGCTGTCGGCGATCGTGGCGCAGACTGGCCTGAAGGTGCAGACCGGCGGCGGTGTGCGCTCGCGCGATGACGTCGCCCGGATGCTCGACGCAGGCGCGACCCGCGTGGTGGTCGGCTCGGTGTCGGTGCGTGAGCCGGACACGGTGATCGGCTGGCTGCGCGAGTTCGGCCCGGGCCGGCTGACCATCGCGCTCGATGCCCGCCAGGCCGAGGACGGCCGCTGGCTGTTGCCGGTACATGGCTGGACCGAGACCGCCGAAGACACGCTGGAGGTGTTGGCCCAGCGTTACGCCGAGGCCGGCATGCAGCACCTGCTGTGCACGGATATCGCCCGCGACGGCATGCTGTCCGGGCCGAACATCGACCTTTATCAGCACTTGGCGCGGCTGTTGCCCGGCGTGGCGGTGCAGGCCTCTGGCGGCGTGCGCGATGCCGATGATGTCGCCCAGGCCAAGGCGGTCGGCTGCGGCGGGGCGATCCTCGGCAAGGCATTGCTGGAAGGGCGCATGACCCTGGAAGGAGCACTCGCATGCTGAGCCGCCGCGTGATTCCGTGCCTGGATGTGCGCGATGGCCGCGTGGTCAAGGGCGTGCGCTTCCGCGACCACGTGGACATGGGCGACATCGCCGAGCTGGCGCTGCGCTACCGCGACCAGGGCGCGGACGAACTCGTCTTTTACGACATCGGCGCCAGCCCGGAAGGGCGTGCGGTGGATGTGGCGTGGATCGAGCGTATCGCGCGCCTGATCGACATTCCGTTCTGTGTGGCCGGCGGCATCAGTGACGTGGAGACCGCGCGGCGCGTGCTGCATGCCGGCGCCGACAAGATCTCGATCAACTCACCGGCGCTGGGCCGGCCGGAACTGATCGAAGAGCTGGCCGACGCCTTCGGCGTGCAGTGCGTGGTGGTCGGCATCGATTCGGTGCGCGAGGCGGACGGCGAATGGCGGGTGCGCCGGTTCAGTGGCGACCCGGACAAGACCCAGGCGGTGGCGGTACGCACCCTGGACTGGCTGGTGGAAGCGCAGCGCCGCGGTGCCGGCGAGATCGTGCTGAACTGCATGGACAGCGACGGGGTGCGCCGCGGTTACGACGTGGCCCAGCTGCGCCAGGCGCGCGCGCTGTGCCAAGTGCCGCTGATCGCCTCCGGCGGTGCCGGCGAGATGCAGCACTTCGCCGATGTGTTCGACCAGGCCGACGTCGATGGCGCGCTGGCGGCCAGCGTGTTCCACAGTGGCGCCATTGCCATTCCCGCGCTCAAGCAGTTCCTGCGTGAGCAGCAGATCGAGGTTCGAGATGTCTATTGAAGTGAGTTCCATTGAGGTGCAGCCGTCGCGCGAGGCGCTGGCGCAGCTGGACTGGGGCAAGGGCGATGGCCTGCTACCGGTGGTGGTGCAGGACACCGATACGCTGCGTGTGCTGATGCTCGGCTATGCCAACGCGGCCGCGCTGGAGCAGACCCTGGCCACGGGCCAGATGACCTTCTTCAGCCGCAGCAAGCAGCGGCTGTGGACCAAGGGCGAATCCTCCGGCAACGTGCTGGCGGTGACCGCGGTGCGGATCGACTGCGACAACGACACCCTGCTGGTCAGTGCACGCCCGGCCGGGCCGACCTGCCACACCGGCAGCGAGAGCTGCTTCCCGCAGGCCCCAGGCAACTTCCTGGGCCGGCTGGATACCGTGGTGCGCGAGCGCGAGCAGCAGCGCCCGGCGGGGAGTTACACCACGTCGCTGTTCGACGGCGACATCCGGCGTATCGCACAGAAGGTGGGCGAGGAGGGCGTGGAGACCGCGCTGGCCGGGGTGGTGCAGGACGATGAGGCGCTGCTCGGCGAGTCGGCCGATCTGCTGTTCCACCTGACGGTGCTGCTGCGTGCGCGTGGGCTTTCGCTGGACGACGCGGTGGCGGTGCTGGCGGCCCGCCACGCGGGATAGTTCCGGGCCGCTGATCGTTTAACGTCGGTGAAACGCGGTGCAGGCGATGATGTGCGGCTCTACAATTCCCCACCCCCGACCGGACCGCCCCCGATGACCCGTACTGCCGCCTGGCTGGCTTGCCTGCTGTTGATGACTTCGCCTGCCTGGGCTGCTGAAACGACCGTCACCGGCAAGGTGTATCAGGAGCGCGACGGCAAGCCCGGGCGCGGCCCGACCGATCCTGGCCTGGCCGGTGTGCAGGTCTCCAACGGCGAAACGATCGTGCGTACCGCCGCCGATGGCAGCTACAGCCTGCCGGTACGCGAGGGCCAGACGGTGTTCGTGATCAAGCCGGACGAGTACCGCTTCCCGGCGGCCGCCAATGGGCTGCCCTCCTACTGGCGCCACTACGCGCCGCAGGGGTCGCCGAAGCTGAAGTACGACGGTATCCGTCCCACGGGCGGCGCCACCCGCAACTGGGATTTCGCGCTGGAGCCGGCCAAGGGCACCGATGCCGCACGCAACGGCTTCGAGATGCTGGTGTTCACCGATTCGCAGACGGCCAGCCGCCAGGACATCGGCTACTACCAGCGCGCCATCGTCGAGCCGATCATCGGCAAGCACCCGGCACGGCTGGGCACCACCTTGGGCGACATCGTCAATGACGACCTGGGCCTGTACCCGGACATCAACAAGGTCACCGCGCAGCTGCAGGTGCCGTGGTTCCACGTGCCGGGCAACCATGACCTGGACATGGACGCCGGCACCGATGCGCACTCGCTGGACAGCTGGCGCGCCGTGTACGGTCCGGACACCTACGCGGTGGAGGAGGGCGGGGCGAGCTTCGTGTTCCTCGATGACGTGGTCTACGATCCCAAGGCCAAGCCGAGCTACGTGGGCGGCCTGCGCGCGGACCAGTTCACCTTCCTCGGCAACTACCTCAAGGGCCTGCCGCGTGATCGCCTGATCGTGCTCGGCATGCACATCCCGCTGTTCGATGCGGCGCCGGGCCGTGAGACGTTCCGTCATGCCGACCGCACGCGCCTGTTCGCGCTGCTCAAGGACTTCCCGAACGTACTGGTGCTCAGCGGCCACAGCCACACCCAGCAGCATTACTACCATGGGGCCGCCGAGGGTTGGCAGGGCCGCAAGCCGCTGCACGAATACAACGTGGGCGCCGCCTGCGGTGCATTCTGGTCCGGGGTGAAGGACAGCAGCGGGATCCCCGATGCCACCATGAGCGATGGCACCCCGAATGGCTACGCGGTGCTCTCGGTCAAGCCCGGTGGCGAGTACGGCCTGCGCTACTACGTGGCGCGCGCCCCGGACGATTACCAGATCGCGCTGCATGCGCCGAAGGTGTTGCGCCAGGGTGCGTATCCGGCGTGGGGCGTGTACGCCAACGTGTTCATGGGCCAGGCCGATTCGCTGGTGGAATACCGCGTGGACGATGGCACCTGGCAGCCGATGAAGCGCGTCGAGCAGCCGGACCCGCGCCTGCTGCAGGAAAACGTCGCTGACGATACCGCCGAGCGCCTGCGCGGCTTCGACCGCTCGCCGGAAGCCACGCCGTCGCCGCACCTGTGGCGCGGCGCGCTGCCCACCCACCTGGCGGTGGGTGAGCACAAAGTGGAAGTGCGCGCCGTGCAGGGCGATGGCCCGACCGCCACGGCCAGCACCAGCTACCGCCTGCAGACCTCCAAGCCCTGACCGCGACGCCGGTGTTTCAGTACGGCGCTGTATGGCGCAGGCAGCTTTGCATTCCCCCGGCGATGCCTGAGAATCGCCGGGATTCAATCGATTCAACCAAGGCAAGCGAGTGAGCGCAGCGGCACCGGTTCCGGCTCAACCTGATGTGGCGCCGACGGCGGCCCACCGGGATTCCCCTCCTGACACGCTGATCGTGGCCGATGTCGGCGGTACCTTCGCCCGGGTCGCGCTGGCCACCGTGCGGGCGGGCGCTGCGCCACAGCTGAGCGGCCTGCAGCGCTATGCCTGCGCCGGGCACGCCAGCCTGGCCGCGATCCTGGCCGGGTTCATCGCCACGCTGCCGGCGGCGCCGGACACCGCCGTGGTCGCCATCGCCGGCCTGCTGGACGGCGACCATCTGGTCAACACCAATCTGCCGTGGCCGGTCTCGGTCGCACAGACCCGTCACGAGTCGGGGCTGGCCTCGCTGGCGCTGATCAACGATTTCGAAGCGGTTGCCTATGCGATTCCGCACGTGGCGCCGGAGACCCTGGTGGCCCTCAACGGTGATCCGGATGCGGGCCCGCGCTGGCCGGCGCTGGTGCTTGGGCCGGGCACCGGGCTGGGTGCGGCGCTGCGCTTTGAAGGCGGCGAGCGGCCGGTACTGGCCAGCGAGGCCGGCCATGCCGCGCTGAATGCCTGCAACGCGCTGGAACTGGAGGTGCTCTCGCGCCTGCTGCAGCGCTGGGATCACGTGGACAACGAGCGCGTGCTGTCCGGTGGCGGCCTGATGAACCTGTATCCCTGCCTGTGCGATATCCGTGGCGTCACCCCGCACTGGACCAGCACCGAGGCCCTGATCGCCGCCGCGCACGAGGGCGTGGACCCGCTGGCAGTGGAAACGCTGGAGGTGTTCTGCGCCTGGCTGGGCAGCCTGGCGGGCGATCTGGCCACGACCTTCGGGGCGCGCTCGGTGTATCTGGCGGGCGGCATTTCCACCCGGGTGGATCGCTTCCTGCGTGATGGCCGTTTCCGCGCGCGCTTCCTGGCCAAGGGCGTGATGCACGACGTGCTGCGCCAGGTGCCGATCTGGCGCGTGGACCACGGTGAGCTCGGCGTTCTCGGCGCGGCGGTCTGGCATGCGGAGCACCGCTGTATCGTCGTGTAATTCCTTCCCTGACCGTTCGCTGGAGACGTACCCATGACTGACCGCAGGCGATTTCTCCAGGCCAGTGCCCTGGCCGCGGGCGCCCTGGCGCTGCCCACATTGCAGGCACGTGCAGCCTCCGGTGCGCGCGTGGTGTCCACCTGGGATTTTGGGGTGGGGGCCAACCAGGTGGCGTGGAAAACCCTGGCGACCGGCGGCTCCGCGCTCGATGCGGTCGAGGCCGGCGCGCGCTGGGCCGAGAGCGACCTGTGCAATCCCACGGTGGGGCGCTGCGGCAACCCGGACCGCGACGGCGTGCTGAGCCTGGATGCCAGCATCATGGACGGCGACGGCCGCTGTGGGTCGGTGGCGGCGCTGAGCGATATCGCGCACCCGGTTTCGGTGGCACGGCGGGTGATGGAACAGACGCCGCACGTGATGCTGGTCGGCGAGGGCGCCCAGCAGTTCGCGGTGCAACAGGGTTTTGAACGCAGGAAGCTGCTCACCCCGGAAGCCGAGAAGGCCTGGCGCGAGTGGCTCAAGACCGCGCAGTACACCCCCGAGATCAATGCCGAGCGGCGCAGCCGCCCGGGCGACAGCAGCAACCACGACACCCTGGGCATGCTCGCCATTGATGCCCAAGGCCGTCTGGCCGGCGCCTGCACGACCAGTGGCATGGCCTGGAAGATGCACGGCCGCGTCGGCGACAGCCCGATCATCGGGGCGGGCCTGTACGTGGACAACGAGGTCGGCGCCGCCACCGCTTCGGGCGTCGGTGAGGAAATGATCCGCAACGCAGCCTCCTTCCTGGTGGTCGAGCTGATGCGTCAGGGGCGTTCGCCGGCCGAGGCCTGCCGCGAGGCGATCGCGCGGGTGGTGCGCAAGCGCCCCGAGGCGAGCAAGACCCTGCAGGTCTGCTTCCTTGCCTTGAACAAGCACGGTGAGGTCGGCGCGTATGCGCTGCATCGTGGCTTCGTCTACGCGGTCTGCGACAACGACCGGCAGGACGTTCTGCGTGATTCCGCGTCGGTGTACACGAGCGAGCAGACGTGAGCGCGCCGCACCGGCTGCTGGAGATCGCCTCCAACTCGGTGGCCTCCGCCCTGGCCGCCCAGCAGGGGGGCGCGGACCGGATCGAACTGTTCGACAACCTCGCCGAGGGCGGCACGACCCCGTCGCAGGGCAGCATCGCGGTCGCCCGCGATCGCCTTCGGATTCCCCTGTTCGTGCTGATCCGGCCGCGGCCCGGCGATTTCCTCTACACCGCGCTCGAGGCCGAGATCATGCTGCGCGACATCGCGTACTGCCGTGCACTCGGCTGCGATGGCGTGGTGATCGGCGCCTTGGATGCCGACGGTGGCATCGACATGCCGCTGTGCCGGGAACTGGTATCCGCAGCGGGCCCGCTCGGCATCACCTTCCACCGCGCCTTCGATGCCGCGCGTGATCTGCCAGCAGCGCTGGAGCGGATCGTGACGCTGGGCTGCCAGCGCATCCTGAGTTCGGGCGGGCAGGCCAGTGCACTGGCCGGTGCCGATGTCCTGGCCGCACTGGGGGCGCAGGCAGGTGATCGGATCGCACTGATGGCGGGTGCGGGCATCACTGCCGCCAACGTCATGGAGGTGGCCGAGCGCAGTGGGTGCGTTGAACTGCACGCCTCCGCGAAGACGACGCAGCCCTCGGCGATGCGTCACCACAATCCCGCGTTGACCGGGCTGTCGCCGGACTGGACCGTCACCGACGCGGCGCAGGTCAGCGCACTGCGCGCGGCGCTGAATAACAGGGACGGAGGTAGTTAATCCGTGACTCACTACCGTAATTAATTACCCCCGTCCCCATAAAAAATGGCCAGTGTCAAGTCTTTCGCGCAAACCACGCGAGGCTTGAAACCATATACGGGGCAATAAGTTAGCTCTGTTTCATACCGCTGGCAGCGGATGCGGCGTTGTGGGCTGGGAGCCACATGAGAGCCTAGAGAACGCAAGCCGGGTCGCGTTGTAGCTATGGAGATTGCCAACGGCTGGCAGGCTTGTTTGGTCATGTTAGTGCATTCCCTCGCAGCCCATCCAGAACGAAGAACGCGCAGCCTCGGGCTGCGCGTTCGAGTGATGGTCAGTCTGGTTCAATTGCATCTTCAACTTGGCTTCGGCGGCAAGGCCTTGCTGGCGTTTCCTTTCCTGAATCCCCGATCACCGGCCATGAACGCCTCCAGCATGTGCGGGATCAGCGTTGTGGCATCGACCGCCTCGCCATATGCCTGCGCGTGCAGCGCGGCGTAGCGGTCGAGGTCGGCTTTCAAGCTGGCCGGGCAGGCAAAGGTTAGCTTCATGCTCTTGGTCTTGGGCAGCGGCCCCAGCCGCAGTTTCCTGGGCGTACTCATCGTGAAGTCCCCTTGTTGAAGAACAGTGGCTGGTAAGGCCGCAGTACCAGATCGCGGTTGACGATGATGCGCACCGGCAAGCCGGGGCGGCTGGTCAGCGTGGGTTGGATGTTGAGGCTGCGCCGGGTCACTTCTTGGCCGACCTGGTTCACGGTGTCCTGCAGGCTGTCGCGTCCAGCGATAATCACGCGATCACCGTCCTGGCGGTTCTCGGGCGCGGCCAGTTCGGCTCCCACACCCAGCAGCGTCGTCAGCACTGCACCGGCGAAGATCCGATCCCAATGCCAGTCCACATCGTCTTCCAGGCCGGCATAGCCTGCGGGGTCGGTGCTGACGAGGTTGTCGAGCGTGAGCGAAGACGTATCCGGCAGGATGATGCGGTTCCACACCACCTGCACGCGGCTCTGGCCGTAGCTGACCTGGCTGTTGTACTTACCCAAGATGCGCGAACCCTGCGGGATCAGCAGGAACTTGCCAGTGGCCGTGTCGTAGATCGGTTCCGTCACCGTGGCGATCACGTCGCCCGGCAGGTCGGACTTGATGCCCGTGACCAGTGCCCCGGCAATGACGGTTCCAGCCATCACCTGGAACCGCGAGGTGGGCATTTGCAGATTGCCGGAATTGCGGGTTTCCGTAGATCCGCCTGTCAGGAACGCCTCTTTCTGGTCTTGCCGGTTCTGCACGGCCGTCGGATCAACAGGCTGGGCCGCCGTCGAGGCGGGGCCAGCAGCCAGCGGATCGAAAGCGGCATTGGCAGCGAAGCCTGGCGCGGCAGCGACCTGCGACTGCGCCACGGGCGCCGCCTGCGGGGAACCCGTGCGGAAGAACACCGATGAAGCTGCCGCTGCTTCTTCTTCCTTGCGTAGCGCATCGTTGGGGTCGTAGCCGGGCGCGGCATAGGTGGCGGCAACTGGCTGCTGCGAATTGACGATGGCTGGCCCCAGATCACCCGGCAGCGGTGGCCCCAGCTCCGGCACATCGAGCGGCAGCGCTGGCAACTTGGAATAGTCTGCAGGAAGTTGGTCGAGGCCTTCCGAGCGCGACACACGATCCACGTTGTACAGCTCCATGGGTTCGCCTGCACCGCGTTGTTGCGGTTGCAGCGACCAGATCAGTGCGCCCATCACGCCAACCGACAAGCCGCCGGCGAGGATGGCCAGCGTGCGCCGGTTCAGGCGCGTGACCGGACGCGGTTGGGCGCGCAGCGCCACCGTCTCGGGTGCCACTTTGTCCACCTGAGGCGTGACAAGGTCGGGGGTATCGTCCTGGCTCATGCTCAGTTCCTCCCGGCAATGCCATCCGTGCGCTCGATGCGCACCACGTCGCCCTTGTCGGCCCCCAGGCGCAGTTCTGCTGCACCGAACAGGCGATCCACGATGTAGTACGGCGAGCGGAAGCGATAGTTCACCAGTTGCCCGTCGCCCTGTGTGCCGATGACGAACAGCGGCGGCAGCTCGCCCTGGGCGATGCCTGTCGGGAACTGGATATAAACCTTCTCGCCATCATCGAAGGCGCGCAGCGGCTTCCACGGCGGATTGCTGCCGCTGATTGCATAGCGAAAGCGGATGTTCTCCAGCGACAAGCCTGCATCGACCGGCGCGGCAGCGTTGGCGGCTTGGGCCTGGCGCTGCAAGGCCAGCATCCGATCCTTGGGATAGTCCCAGGACACCGACGCCATCCACGCCTTGTCGGTCGAAGTCAGTTCCAGCAGGTACGCCCTGCGGCTGGTGGTGATGACCAGGTTGGTCTTCAAGCTGGAACGGATAGGCTTGACCAGCACATTGACGCGCAGATCAGCACCGCTGCCGCTGGAGGTGTCACCGACGATCCAGCGCACGGTATCGCCCGCAGCGACCGTCACCAGTTCCTCGCCGGGCTGGAGCGCGATCACCGTCACGCGGCCCACGGACGCATAGACCTGGTACAGCGCGCCATCGGTGAACGGCCAGACCTGGATCGCATTGACGTAGCCCTCTCGGGTCGGCGCAATGCGCGCCTCGGCATTGGCGCGGGAGACGCGCACCTTCTCGTCGGCAGGCTCCGGTGCCGCCGGGGCCGCATCGACGTCCGGCAGCGGCTTCAACTGCGCTGGCAGCGCCAAGGGTTCGGGCACTGCCACCACTTCGATGGGCTTGGGCGGCTCGGGCAATGGCTGAGCCTGCACCGGCTCATCGAGCGAGATCATCGGCGGCGGTTTGCCCTGCGTGGCACAGCCCGCAAACAGGACAGTCGATGCCAGCAGGATCACCGGCAATGCGGTTTTACGGAAATGTGTATTCATGGTTTGGCTCCTTCAGAAGAATCCAGTTCACGGCTCCACGACAGGCCATTGACGTAGATGCCCAGCGGGTTGCGGCGCAGGCGTTCTTCGGTGCGCGGGGTCTGCTGCACGATGGACACCACCGCCGTCCATCGCTCCAGCCCGGCCGCCGCGCCATTGACGTAGCGGCGTTCCGTCCAGCGCACGTTGAACGACGCATCGCTGGCGCGAACCACGCTGGTGATCTGCACCGTCACCGACTCCTTGCCGATGCGGGCGAACGGGTCGTTGGTGCGGGCGTAGTCGTTGAGCACGGCCGCGCCCCGATCGGTGGTGTAGTCGTAGGCATCGAGCCAGTTCTGGCGCACGACGATGGGGTCGATGGACAGCGAGCGCACCAGACCAATGAAGCGCGCGATATGGTGCGCCGTCTGCGCATCGGTGGGGCGGTACGGCGTGGCCGCTTCGCCCACGGTGCGCACCTGGCCGGACTGATCGACCTCGATGACGTAGGGCGTGACGATGGACTGGGCCGATCGCCACACCAGGCCGCCGGCCATCAGCAGCGCGAGCACGAGGCAGCCGAAAGCCATCAGCCGCCAGTTCTTGGCCTGCACACGGGCCGAGCCGATGCGCTCGTCCCAAACCTGGGCTGCGGATTGATAGGGAGTGGCAGGCTGCGGCGTATCGGCATAGCGCACCTGCGGTCGTTTGAATCGCATGGAGTTCTCCTTGAAAGTCAGCTATCGGAATCCCGCAGGCTCGGGCCTTGGCCCGAACCGCCGCCGTCGCCACCGCGCAGCGTGTGCGCGGCAGTGGTGGTGGCCTGGGTGAGTTGTTGGCGGCGTTGTAGGCTCTTGGCCCAGCCGGGTTGTTCCTGCTTCTGCGCGTTGGCCGTGTTGCCAGTGGCACCGCCTGTGGCGGCTGGCCCGGCAGTGCCTCCGCCTGAGCCGTCATCTGCGCCAGAGCCTTGCCAGCCTGCTTTGAATGGCGCGGCTGCCTTGGCCGCCGCTGCCTTGATGCCAGCACCAGCGCGTTGGCCTGCCGCCTGTGCGCCGCCCTTGGCGACACTGCCCAGCCCTGCCATCGCGCCTTTGGCTCCGCCGCCCGCAGCGGCGGAGCCAGCCTGGAATGCCGACTTCGCACTACCCGCTGCCGAGGTCGCGGCCCGTGCGCCAGCCCCGGCGAGCTTGGCGGCAGCCGGTGTCATGCGCGCCCCGGCCATCACCGCACCGCCCACGCCGGTTGCCGCAGCACCTACGGCAACCGCCGCACCTGCGGCACCCACCGCGGCACCGGCCATCGCGCCGGCACCCAACTGCGGTGCGCCGGAGACCAGCCCAGTGGCAATACCAGGGCCGAAGATCCCCAACGCCAGCAGCGTGAGCGAGGCCAGCATGATGACCACCGCGTGGTCGATGGAAGGCTCGGCTGGATGCACTTGGAACTCGGCAAAAAGGCCCGATCCAATGCCGACGATCACGGCCAGCACCAGCACCTTGATGCCCGAGGACACCACGTTGCCCAGCACCTTTTCGGCGAGAAAGCTGGTCTTGTTCCACAGCGCGAACGGCACCAGTACGAAGCCTGCGAGCGTGGTCAGCTTGAACTCGATCAGAGTGATGAAAAGCTGGATTGCCAGCACGAAGAAGCACAGGATCACCACCGCCCACGCCAGGAACATGACCACGATGGGCGTCATGTTCACGAACACCTCGGGGAAGCCAGCCATGTCACTGATCTGCTCAAGGATCGGCGCTGCCGCGTCAATGCCGGTCTTGGCTAGGCGTCCCGGTTGCAGGAATTCGCCCATGCTCATCGTCGAGCCGCTGGCCGTCAGGCCCAGGCCCGCGAACGAGCGGAAGACGATGCTGGCCAGCCAGTTGAAGTTGTTGATGATGTAGGCGAAGGCACCGACGTAGAGCACCTTGCGCAGCAGCTTGGCGATCACGTCCTCGCCCTGGCCGGTGGCGTGGCTCATCGCCCAGTACAGCCCGGCAATCGTCATGTCGATGACGATCAGCGTGGCGGTAAGGAACGCGACTTCGCCCTGCAGCAGCCCAAAGCCCGAGTCGATGTAACGCGAAAAGGTAGCGAGGAAGCGGTCAATGACCGTCACGTCATTCATGGCGGGGCTCCGTCAGTTGCCGTAGAAATCCACGCGCTGCGGCGTGTAGGGCGTGCCATCACCCAGGAAGCGGCGTGTCACTTCCCGGCCGCGTTCGACAGCCGCCGCCTGCCGTGCCAGTTCCAGCGCGGCGGCGCGTTCCTGCGTGATCTGGAGTTGCTGTGCCTGGATGGACTGCTTGGCCTGCAAGGCCAGAAGCTGGTTGGTCGCCTGCATGGCTTGCAGCGCGCCGGTGGCGGACTGACTCTGGCCGACCAGGTCGGACAGCGCGCTTTCGTCTTGCGCCAGGTTCTGCGACACCTGCGCCTGCATCCGCATCGCGGTGTGAAGGCCGTTCAGCGTGTTCTTCCAGCGCTCCTGCGCGTCGCGCAGCATCTGGTCGCCGCTGACGGTCGCGGCATACTGCTCCGGGTACAGCCGGGCGAAGGTGGCATCCATGCTCTGCACGTCATAGGCCAGACCGCGCGCCTCAGCGATCAGGCGCTCGGTCGTGGCAAGCGTCGAGCGCAGGCGATTGACGATGTTGAAATCCAGATTCGCCAGATTGCGCGCCTGGTTCACCAGCATCTGCGCTTCGTTCTGGAGTTGGTTGATCTGGTTGTTGATCTGCTCCAGCGTGCGAACAGCGGTCAACGTGTTCTGCACGAAATTGGACGGGTCGAATACCGTCAGCGCGGACGCAGGCTGTGAGGACAGCAGCGATACCGAAAGCACGGCGGCGAGCGAGACGGATAGCAAACGGGGTTGGGTCTTCATGGTGAAACCTCCAGGGGTTGAGAAGCGAGGAAGGACGCTGCCGCCGGTGCGGACGGCAACAAGTCGGCAGCCCAATCGAGGCTGCGATGACGCAACCAGGCACCGGCGAAGCCCGGTGTGCCTGCGTCCAGCAGCACGCGATCCATGTCGCGTTGGTCTTGCGGGGTGGAAGCCCCGGCAAAGGCCAGCGTGGCTGGCCCCAGGTCGAGGTCGAACAGGCGATTGCCCAGGCGCGATTGGTAGTAGTAGTCACGCTTGGGCTGCGCGGTCGCCACGATCTCGATCTGGCGCGAGTTCAGCCCGAAGCCTTCGTAGATCGTGCGGATCTGCGGCTCGGTCGCCTGCGGGTTAGGGAGAAAGATCCGACTGGTGCAGCTTTCGATCACCGCCGGGGCAATGCTCGAATCCTTGATGTCGGCCAGCGACTGCGTGGCGAAGATGACGCTGACGTTCTTCTTGCGCAGCGTCTTCAGCCATTGCCGGATGCGGGTGGCGAACACAGGGTCATCGAGGAACAGCCAGGCTTCATCGAGGATCAGTAGCGTGGGCGCTCCGTCGAAGCGTTCATCGAAGCGGGCGAACAGGTAGCCCAGCACAGCCAGCACCGCCGCCTTGCTGTGCATCAGTTCTTCCATCTCAAAGCCCTGCACGCTACCGGAACCCAGCCGATCGGCATCTGCGTCCAGCAACTTTCCGTGCGCTCCACCCAGCACATAAGGAGCGAGCGCCTGGCGCAGTGCGTTCGATTGCAGCAGCACCGACAGGCCCGTCAGCGTGCGCTGCTCCACCGGCGCGCCGGCGAGGCTGCCGAGTGCCGACCAGATCGCGGCCTTCTCGTCCGGGCCAATGGAGACACCTTCATGCAGCAGGCGGCCTTCCACCCATTCGGCGGCCCAGGTGCGATAGCCCTCGTGGTCGATGCGGACGAGAGGCTGGAACGCAATCGCCCCGTCGTTGCCCAGGTCGTAATGCTCACCGCCCAGCCCTAGGATGGTGGCGCGCATGGAGCGGCCCATATCGAAGGCAAAGATGCGCGAGCCGGGATAGCGGCGGAACTGCATCGCCAGCGTGGCCAGCAGCACCGACTTGCCCATGCCGGTCGGCCCGGCGACCAGCGTGTGGCCCACGTCGCCGATGTGCGTCACCAGCCGGAACGGCGTCGCGCCATCGGTGCGTGTGACGATCAGTGGCGGGCCGTCAAGGTGCGCGTTCTTCTCCGGCCCGGCCCACACGGCGGATACCGGCATCATGTGCGCCAGGTTCAGCGTCGAGACGATGGGCTGACGCACATTCGCGTAGGCGTTACCGGGAATGGACGACAGCCAGGCATCCACCGCGTTCAAGGTTTCAGGGATGGTGACAAAGCCCCGGCCCTGAATGACGCGCTCCACCATGCGCAGCTTCTCGTCGGCCACGGCTGGGTCTGTGTCGAGCACCGTCACGGTGGCTGTCAGGTAGCCGAAGGCGACTTGATCGCTGCCCAGTTCTTGCAAGGCGGCGTCTGCATCGGCGGCCTTGTTGTTGGCGTCGGTATCGACCAGCGGGCTTTCCTGCTGGAAGATGATTTCGCGCAGCAGCGCGACGACGT
>NZ_NIVS01000046.1 GCF_002205165.1 Stenotrophomonas maltophilia
CACCCACCACGCGGCACCCGCCCTGCACTGGACCGACCTGGACGGCGCCCCTGCCACGCTGGCGCAATGGCGCGGCCGTCCGGTGCTGCTGAACTACTGGGCCAGCTGGTGCGGTCCGTGCCTGAAGGAACTTCCGGACCTGCAGCGCTTCTCGCACGCGCAGGCCCCGTTGCCGAATGGCGTGCATGTCGTCGGCGTCGCACTGGATGACGTCGCGGCCGCCAGGGCCCTGCGCGACCAGCTGCAGCTCACCTACCCGCAACTGGTGGAGAGCGACGGCCCACCCGGCACCGCCGCCGCCTTCGGCAACCGCATCGGCACGCTGCCGTTCTCGGTGCTGATCGATCCGCACGGCAATGTCCTGCAGGTCCACAACGGGCCCTTGCATCCGGCCGATCTCGCCCGCTGGGCCGCTGCCGCGGGCGTCGCGCCGTGATCCGCACCGCCCGTATTGCGGCCACCGCCGCTGCCGCTGCAACGCGTTGTTGTCCGGGTCCGCTGCGCCAACGTACCGGCTGACCCGTCCGTCCCGGCACCGCCTGCCTGCCCGCACGCCTGCCCGCCGCATGCCCTGCCGCATCGTGGCCCACCTACTCTCTGGGGATCCTCCATGCTGTCCACGCACCATCGCCTGCCGTTGGTTGTCGCCGTTCTGTCCGCACTCTCCCTGCCCGTCGCCGCGCACGGCGCACCCGAGGTGGAGGTCGCGACCAGCACGAGTACCGCCACACTGGATACCGTCACCGTGACCGGAACGCGCGCCCAGGGCCGCACCGTGCGCGAAAGCGCGGCGCCGATCGATGTGCTGTCGGCCGAAGACATCCGCGCGGCCAACGCGACCAGCCTGCTGGATGCGCTCAACACCACCGTGCCGAGCTTCAACCTGCCGCTGGAAACCGGCGATCTCAACAGCATGGTGCGCGCCGGACAGCTGCGCGGCCTGAATTCCAGCCACGTGCTCGTACTGGTGGACGGCAAGCGCCGGCACGCCACCGCACTGCTGGGCGCCGGTGGCTTCGGAGGCGCCGCACCCGCCGATCTGGCCCTCATCCCTACCGGGGCGATCGAGCGCATCGAAGTGCTGCGCGACGGTGCATCGGCGATCTACGGTTCGGACGCCATCGCCGGTGTGATCAACATCGTCACCAACACGTCTGCCCGCGGCGGCAACGTCTCCTACCGCGACGGCACCTATTTCGCGGGCGATGGCCGCTCGCGCGTGGTGCAGGCCGATGCCGGGTTCGGCATCGGCGACGGCGGCCATCTGCACCTGGCCGCGCAGCTGGATGACCAGCAAGCCACCAACTACACCAGCCCCGCACGGGATACCTTCCTGTACTACTTTCCGCGCAACGCTGCGGGCAATCCGATCCGCCCCGGTGGCAACCAGGCCAGCAACCCGACACTGCCCCCGGGTGCCACACCCGATCCGCGCGAGGCCACGCGCGACAACAATGCCTGGCGCAACCGGGGCATCCGCGCGTTCCGCACGAAGACCGCCACGGCCAATGCCAGCATTCCACTGGCGGCCACGGTAGAGGCCTACGGGCTGTTGACCCTGGCACAGCGCGACGCCTGGGCACCACAGAACTTCCGCCAGCCGCTGCGCAATGAAGTGGTTCGGGCCATCGATCCGGATGGCTTCGCCCCGACCGAGCACATCGACGAGAACGACGGCGCGCTCACGCTGGGGGTACGCGGCCAGGCCGGCGAGTGGGATTGGGACCTGAGCAGCGGCTACGGGCGCGATGCGATGGACATCAACCTGCACAACAGCATCAACCCCACCTACGGCCTGGACAGCCAGACCGATTTCTATATCGGCGACCTGCGCTACAGCGCCTGGACCCACAACCTGGATGTGCGCCGCCAGCTGCAGACGGCGTGGCTGGCCGCGCCACTGGAACTCAGTGCAGGCGCGGAGTACCGCGATGAGCGCTATCGGATCGGCGCGGGCGATGTGCAGTCCTACACCCATGGCGGGCAGCGCGTGCTGGACGGCCCCTACGCGGGCACGGTGCTGGGCATCGGCCTGGGCGGCTCGCAGGCGCTGCCCGGCTACCGGCCGGAAGACGCGGTGGATGTCAGCCGCAACAGCGGCGCGGTGTACGTCGGCGTCGCGGCCGACCTGGGCTCGCGCTGGCGGGTGGACCTGGCGGGCCGGCATGAGCGTTACTCGGATTTCGGCAGCGAGACCACCGGCCGCCTGTCCACCCGCTTTGCGCTGCATCCCCGGCTCGCCCTGCGCGGCACGATCAGCAACGGCTTCCAGGCACCTTCGCTGGCTGCGCAGGCGTACCGCAACACCTCCAATGGCAATTTCTACACCGACCACATCCTGCAGGCCGGCTCGCCGCAGGCCATCGCGCTGGGCGCGCAGCCGTTGCGCCCGGAAACCTCGCGCAGCCTCAGCCTGGGCGTCGTGGCCGAGCCTTGGCAGGGCGCGTCGCTGACCGTGGATGCCTACCGCATCGATGTGGATGATCGCATCGCACTGTCCACCACCTTCCGCGAGGGGCTGTATCCCGGCTCCGGTGCGCTGGTCACCGCGGTGGGCCTCGGCGCGCAGGATGGGGTGCGCTACTTCATCAATGCCGCCGATACGCGCACCGAAGGTGTGGAGGCCACGCTCGAAGGCCGCGTCGATCTGGGCCGCGGCGGCGCCCTGCGCTGGACCCTGGCCAGCAGCCACACCCGCGCGGAGATCACCGGGCTGGCCCCCACACCCGCGGTGCTGGCCGCCTTCAATGTGCCGGTGTTCAGCACCGGATCGCAGAACGAGCTGCTGTACAAGGCGCCGAAGTCCCGGCAGGTGCTGGGCCTTGACTGGAGCCTGGGCCGCTATCGCGTCGGGCTGCGCCAGAGCCGCTACGGCAACATCCAACGCTATGGATCGCCGACCACGGTGGCCAGCAGTGGGCCCTATGCGGGCCAGGCCGAGATCGCCTACGACATCGGCGGCCTCTGGATCACCGATCTGCAACTGGGCGCCACCCTGCCCGGCGGCTGGGACGTGGCACTGAACGCCAACAACGTGTTCGACCGCAAGGTCACGAAACTGCCCGAGCCGCTGCTGGCGGCCAACGAGTACTACCGCTACGCCAATGGGGGTCCGATCGATGGCTCCGGTGGGCTCTGGTCAGCCACCCTCCGTTACCGCTGGGATTGATCCGCGCGCAGCGCAAGGAACACCGTCGCATCCTCACAGATCCGGGCGCCCGCCTATGCAAAAATAAGGGAACTGTGGCACACCGCGTCGCAGGTGACGGTGTGTGCTCCTGACAACCAGGCGCAGCCGTGCCATTCGTGCGGTGGCCAGTACTGGTAAAGATCAGGAGTCAATGAATGTCCTCGAGGAATTCCGGCGCAAGCGCCTTGGATCTGTCCAGCTGCGCGCGTGAGCCGATCCGTACCCCCGGCGCCATCCAGCCGTACGGATTGATCCTGATCCTCGATCACACGACATTGACGGTCAACGCCCACGCGGTGGCCGAGCCGGGCCTGCTGGAGGCGCTTGGCGATCCGCTGGGCCAGCCGCTGGATCAGGTCCTGGCCAGCACTCTGGCGCCATGCAGGCCGGTACTGGAGGCATTGGAGGATGGTGCCTCGCATTTCCTGGGCGCGCACCCGGTCGGCACGGCGGGCAACCACCACACCGTGGCCCACCGGATCGGTGATGACGTCATCATCGAGCTGGAGGCCCCGGTGGCGGGCGAACCGGGCTCACTGGAGGACCTGTATCCGTCGATCCGCCGCTTCATGGCCGCGATCGAGCGTGCGCCGACCACCCAGGCGCTGTGTGAGATCGCCGCGGCGCATATCCGCGAGCTGACCGGCTTCGACCGCACGATGATCTACCAGTTCGACAAGGACTGGAACGGCGCAGTGGTGGCCGAGGACCGCAATGACGTGCTGCCCTCCTACCTGGACCTGCGCTTCCCGGAATCGGATATCCCCGCCCAGGCGCGTGAACTGTACCGGCAGAACCGGGTCCGCCTGATCGCCGACAGCCAGTACACCCCGGTGCCGCTGGTGCGGGTGCCGGCCATCGCCGACGCGCCGCCGACCGACCTCGGCCCGGCCATGCTGCGCAGCGTCTCCCCGGTGCACCTGCAGTACATGCGCAACATGGGTACGGGCGCCTCGATGTCGGTCTCGGTGCTATCCGAGGGCGAGCTGTGGGGCTTGATTTCCTGCCACAACCAGGTCGCCCGCCGGGTGCCCTACCACGTACGTACAGCCTGCGAGTTCATCGGCCAGATCCTGTCGCTGCAGATCGCGGTGAAACAGCGCGCGGTACTGGTCGAAGAGCGCATCGCACGCCGCGCGATCCAGGTCCGGCTGCTGGGGCGGATGGCCGGTGACACCGACTTCATGGCCGCACTCGGCCGCGACCAACAGAGTCTGCTCGCGCTCACCCATTCCACCGGCGCGGCGATCGTGCACCGTGGCGAGTGCATCCTGCATGGCCAGTGCCCCGGCCAGCGCCACGTGATGCAGCTGGTGCAATGGCTGACCGCGCAGCAGATCGAGGGCGACATCTTCTGCACCGACACGCTGCCGCTCGACTGGAAGGAGGCCGCAGCCTTCGCCGGCGTGGCCAGCGGCGTGCTGGCCATCTCCATTTCGCAGATCCACGACAGCTTCGTGATCTGGTTCCGGCCCGAAGTCGTCCGCACCGTGCGCTGGGGCGGCGACCCGCGCAAGGAAGAGACCGGACAGCCCCTGTCGCCGCGCACCTCGTTCGAGGGCTGGAAGCAGACCGTGCGCCAGCAGTCGCTGCCCTGGAACGACGTGGACCGCGATGCTGCGCTGGAACTGCGCACCGCCATCGTGGATATCGTGCTGCGCAAGGCCGAAGAGATGGCGGCATTGAACGAGCAGCTGTTGCGCAGCAACAAGGAACTCGAAGCGTTCTCCTACTCGGTGAGCCATGACCTGCGCGCTCCGTTCCGGCACATCGTGGGTTATTCGGAACTGCTGTGGTCCTCGGCCGGCGAAAGATTGAACGATTCAGAAAAGAGATTCCTCGAGACCATCGTGGAGTCGGCAAAATCGGCAGGGACGCTGGTCGATGACCTGCTCAGCTTTTCGCAGATGGGCCGCTCGACGATGGGCCAGATCGCGATGGACATGACCGCTCTGGTGGATGACGTGCGCCACAAGCTCGACATGGAATACACCGGCCGCGCCATCGACTGGCAGATCGCGACGCTGCCCAAGGTGCTGGCCGACCCCGGCATGCTGCGGCTGGTGTGGCAGAACCTGCTGTCCAACGCCATCAAATTCACCCGTGACACCCCGGAACCACGCATCGAGGTGGGTCACGAACGCCATGACACGGAGGACATCTTCTTCGTGAAAGACAACGGCTGCGGTTTCGACATGCGCTATGTGGACAAACTGTTCGGTGTGTTCCAGCGGCTGCATCACGTCGATGAGTACGAAGGCACCGGCATCGGCCTGGCCAACGTGCACCGCATCATCACCCGCCATGGCGGCCGGACCTGGGCCAACGGCCAGGTCGGCGCCGGCGCCACCTTCTATTTCACCATCCCCTTTGTTACTGGAGACCACCTATGAGAGATCTGCGACCGATCCTGCTCGTAGAAGACAACCCGAAAGACGCTGAATTGACCATGGCCGCGCTCGCCCGCTGCCAGTTGCTCAATGACGTGACCCATGTGCGCGACGGCGTGGAAGCGCTGGAGTATCTCCGCTGCCAGGGGCGTTATGAAGGTGCCATGCATGGCGGCCCGGTGGTCGTGCTGCTGGACCTGAAACTGCCCAAGCTCAACGGCCTGGAAGTGCTCAAGGAAATCCGTACCGACCGTGCACTCAGCAGCACCCCGGTGGTGATGCTGACCTCCTCGCGCGAGGAGCAGGACCTGATCCGCAGCTACGAGCTGGGCGTCAACGCGTTCGTGGTCAAGCCGGTGGACTTCAAGGAATTCCTTGAAGCGATCCAGGGCCTGGGCATGTTCTGGGGCATCACCAACCAGCCGCCACCGCACGGCACCCTGTTCGGCGGGAAGAGTAGACACGATGGCTGAGGCTGCCACAGGAAGGACCATCAGGATCCTGATGGTCGAAGACAGTGCACTTGATGCAGAACTGATCACCGCGCAACTGCAACGCGCCGGCGTGCCGTTCACGGCCGAGCGCACCTGGTCACACCAGGGCATGCTCGATGCCCTGACCGCCAACGCGTTCGATGTGATCCTGGCCGACCACGTGCTGCCGGGCTTCGATGGCGACGCCGCGCTCGCCCTGGCCAGCGAGATCGCCCCCGAGATTCCCTTCATCTTCGTCTCCGGCACGCTCACCGAAGAACTCGCAGTGCAGGCGCTCAAGCGCGGTGCGCGCGATTACGTGGTCAAGTCACGCCTGCAGCGCCTGCCCGATGCCGTGCTCAGGGCCATCGGCGAAGCGCAGGAGCGCCGCCGGCTGCAGCGCGTGGAGGCCGAGCTGCATGAGAGCCACCAGCGGCTGAAGCTGATCACCGATTCGCTGCCGGCGCTGATCGCCTACTTCGGTCACGACCATCGCTACCGCTTCGCCAACAACGCCTATGTCGAGTGGCACGGCCGTACGCCGGAAAGCCTGATCGGCCGGCACACCCGCGAGGTGATCGGCGAGGACACCTTCAACAGCATTCAGCAGCACCTGGACCGGGTCCTGCTCGGTGAGAAGGTGAGCTTCGACCTGCTCTCGCTGCGCAGCGATGGCACGCCCCGCCACGCGCAGGTGGACTGCGTGCCCGAGCTGGCGCCGGACGGCGCGGTACTCGGCTATTACGCGATGGCGCGCGACATCAGCGAGCTCAAGCACGCGCAGGCGCTGCTCAGGGCCAACAACGAATCCCTGGAACGCCAGGTCGACGAGCGCACCTCGGCGCTGCACCGCAGTGAAAGCCGGCTGCAGGCGCTGTTCGAATCCAGTTTCCAGCACCAGAACCTGCTGACCCTGGATGGTCACATCATCGACACCAATTCGGCGTCGCTGGCGGCCATCCTCGCCAACAAGGAAGACGTCCGCGGCAGCCTCTACTGCGAGTCTGCCTGGTTCGCCGATACCCCCGGGGTACCTGGCGTGGTCTGCACGGCCATTCTCGAGGCGGCGGCCGGCACCGCCTCTCGTCATGAGCTGGCGCTGCGCCTGCCCACCGGCAAGCGGACCTTCGATTTCTCCTTCCGCCCCCTGTTCGATCATCAGGCGCGGATCACCGCGGTCGTCTCCGAAGCGGTGGAAACCACCGCGCGCCGGCAGGCCGAAGAGGCGCTGCGGCACAGCCAGAAGATCGAGGCCGTCGGCCAGCTGACCGGTGGTATCGCGCACGACTTCAACAACATCCTGACCGTGATCGCCGGCAACATCGAATACGCCAAGATGCTGACCGACCGCCTGGGTGACGCTGCAGGCAATTCATCGCGCTCGCTGGACAACGCGATGAAGGGCGTGATGCGCGCGGCCAATGTCACCCAGCGCCTGCTGGCGTTCTCGCGCCGCCAGCCGCTGAAGAACATGCCGGTGGACCTGAACGAAGAAATGCGCGGCATGCAGGACATGCTCAAGCGGTCGCTCGGCGAGCTGGTGCAGATTGACATGCTGCACAGCCCGGATATCTGGTGCGTGGAGATCGACCCGAACCAGCTGGAGGCCTCCATCCTCAACCTGGCCGTCAATGCCCGCGATGCCATGCCCGAGGGCGGCCGCCTGACGATCGAGATCGACAATATCCACCTGGACAAGGATTACGCGGCGCAGCACCCGGATGTCCCGCCTGGGCAGTACGCCATGATCCGCGTGCGCGACAGCGGCCAGGGCATGTCGGCCGAGGTGATGGGCCGGGTGTTCGAACCGTTCTTCACCACCAAGGAGGTCGGCCGCGGCACCGGGCTGGGCCTGTCGATGGTGTACGGCTTCGCCAAGCAGTCCGGCGGCCATGTGCTGCTGGATTCCATCGAAGGCACCGGCACCACGATCACCCTGCTATTCCCGCGTTCGGCCTCGGCCCTGCCCGGCACCCGCCAGGCCGAGGCGCAGGATGCCAACGCCTACGAGGTGGAGGAGGAGACCACGGTGCTGGTGGCCGAGGACAATGACGATGTCCGCGCCTACACCGTGGATACCCTGCGCCAGCTGGGCTACCGCGTGCTCGAAGCGCACGACGGACCGTCCGCCCTGCGCCTGCTCGACCGGCCGGACGTGACCGTGGACCTGCTGTTCTCGGACATCGTGATGCCGGGCATGTCCGGCTGGGCCCTGGCCAAGCAGGCGATCGGCCAGAAACCCGGCCTGCGGGTGCTGTTCACCTCGGGCTATCCGCGCGATATCGACGCAAGTGGCACGGTCGGCCGGACCATCGCGCTGCTGGCCAAGCCGTTCACCCGCAGCGACCTGGCCCGTTCCATCCGCGCTGCCCTGCAGGACGAGAGCCCCGCCCACGGCAGCGACACGGTGGAATGAAGCTGCGCAGGGCGGCTGCCGGCAACGGCGTCGCCCGGGCTCATGACGCTGGGCTGGCATGCGATGCACAGCGGCCTAACACGCGCGGGCGCTAAGGTGGAGATCCGTACAGGTGGCTGCACGCCACGAGGATCTCCGCCCGCAATGACCGCTGCCAGTACCCACCCGCGATGCCGCGTGCTTCTCGTCGAAGACGACGCACCCATCCGGGAGATGACCAAGGACATCCTCAACGACGATGGCTTCGATGTCCTCGACGTTGCCGACGCCGAGGCAGCGCTGGGGTGCCTCAGGCACGACGGCCCGTTCGACCTGCTGGTCTCCGATGTCGGCCTGCCCGGAATGGACGGCCGCGACCTGGCCACGATCGCCACCACCCTGCATCCGGCCATGCCCATCCTGCTGGTCACCGGCTATGCCGGCGCCGCCGGGGCGCGACCGGACTTCCTCGGCGAAGACATCAAACTGTTGCGCAAGCCCTTCACGCTCAAGCAGCTGGTGAGTTCGGTCAGGTCCCTGCTCTGAGCCCGGTCATCACCGTCACGGGCTTCCGGGCCGGCTTGCCAGCAGCGCGCGGGCGCGCCGCTCCAGTTCGGCCGTGGTGAACGGCTTGGTCAGCACCTCCATCCCCTCCTCCAGCTGCCCGGCCCCGACCGCCGCCGACGCCGCATAGCCGGTGATGAACAACACGGGCAACCCGGGCCGCACCTGACGCCCCGCGTCGGCTACCTGGCGGCCGTTGAGCCCACCCGTGAGCCCGACATCGGTGATCAGCAGGTCGATGTGCTGCCCGGAGTGGAGCAGTTCGATCGCCTGGCCACCTTCCGGCGCCTGCAGCACCCGATAGCCGGCGCCGCCCAGTACCTCGCTGAGCAAGGCGCGGATCGCCGCCTCGTCTTCGACCACCAGGATCGTCCCGACGCTGGGCGTCGGTGCGGCGGGCATCTCCTGTGCAGCCTCCTCCGTCGCATTGGCCGCGGCTTCGCCGATGAAGCGCGGCAGGTACACCTCCACCGTCGTGCCCTGCCCGACCTGCGAGTCGATCCGCACCTGGCCGCCGGACTGGCGGGTGAAGCCATAGATCATCGACAGGCCCAGCCCGGTGCCCTGCCCGATCGGCTTGGTGGTGAAGAAGGGCTCGAACACCTTCTCGATCACCGCCGCCTCCATGCCGGTGCCGACGTCCGTGACCGCCAGCCGCACGTAATCGCCCGGCGCGGTATCCAGCGCGGCCGCCGCCTCGGCCTGCAGCGTCACGGTCGCCGTGCTGATGGTGAGCGGGCCACCCTCGGGCATCGCATCGCGGGCATTGATGCACAGGTTCAGCAGCGCATTCTCCATCTGCGGCACATCCACCAGCACCGCCCACGGATCCGAATCGAGCTGCGTGGCAATCGCGATCGCGGGCCCCAGCGTGCGCGAGATGATGTCCAGCATGCCGCGCACCATCGCATCGGCCACCACCGGCGTCGGCGCCAGCGTCTGCCGGCGGGAGAAGGCCAGCAGGCGCTGGGTCAGCGCGGTGGCGCGCGACGCGCTGGACTGCGCCATCTCCAGGTAACGACCGATGTCGTCATAGCGCCCCTGGTCGATGCGCAGTTCCAACAGCTCCAGCCCCACCGAGATGGCGGTCAGCAGGTTGTTGAAGTCATGCGCCAGGCCGCCGGTCAACTGGCCTACGGCCTCCATCTTCTGGCTCTGCCGCAGCCGCTCTTCGGCGACCTGCAGTTCGGCACTGCGCGCCTGCACCCGCTCCTCCAGCGTCAGGGTCAGCTCACGCAACTGTTCTTCGGCCTGGCGACGCTCGGTCACGTCCGAGGCGGTGCCGAACCACTCGGTGATCCCGCCGTTGTCATCCAGCAGTGGCACAGCGCGCATCTGCACCCAGCGCACCGTGCCGTCGGGCAGCAGGCTGCGGTGCTCCAGCTCCAGTGGCTGCCGCTGCGCCATCGCGCGGGCGATGGCCTGTTCCAGCAGGGCCAGATCTTCCGGATGTACGTAGCGTTCCTTCCAGTCGGTGACCGCCGGCAGGCTGTCGTCCTGTGCCACCGGTCCAGTGGCCAGGATCTGGCGCATCTCGCGCCAGTCGGCCGTGACCGCATACAGCGACTGCGACGAGGCGCTCACCAGCGCCCCGAGGCGGCGCTCGCTATGGGCCAGCGCATCGCTGGCGCGGCGCTCCTCGGTACGGTCAGCCAGCACCTTGACGAAGCCCTGCACGGTGCCATCCTCATCGCGCAGCACGGTCATGGCGCCGCTGGCCCAGAAGCGCTCCCCGGACCTGCGTGCCAGCCAGCGCTCACCGCTGACCCCGCCGGATGCGATTGAAATGCCCTGGTTGCGCCGCAACCGCTCGGCGTGGATATCGTCCGCGGTGTAGATCACCTCCACGTTCTGGCCCAGCATCTCCGCCTCGGTCCAGCCGAAGATGTGCTCGGCCCCGGCATTCCAGAGGGTCACCTTGCCTTGAAGATCCGAGGCGACGATCGCGTAGTCGCTGGCGCTGTCGATGATCTGGCGGTTGCGCGCCTCCACCTGGCGCATCGTGCGCTGCAGCTCGATGTGGGAAGTGACATCCAGGCCCTGGACGAACACGCCTGCCGTGCTGCCGTCTTCGCCGGCTACCGGCTGGAAGACGAGATCCAGCATGCGCCGGGCCGAGGACGGATCGGATGGGAACGGCGCGTCGTAGACCATCTCGCTGCCGATGTACGGCTTGCCGGTGCGGTACACCTCGTCCAGCAACGGCATGAAACCCTGGTCGACGATTTCCGGCAGCGCGTCCCGGATCGACTTGCCCAGCACGTGGCGGTTGCCGACCAGCCGCTGGTAACCCGGGTTGGCCAGCTCGACGCGGTGCTCGGGCCCACTGAGGAAGGCCATGAACATCGGCGATTTGTCGAACAGCGCGATGAGCCGCTCGTTTTCGCGGGCAAGGCGCTGTTGCGCCAGCATGATGCCGGTCACCTCATTGGTGACGCAGAACGCACCGCCAACCGTGCCATCGTCCAGGAAGATCGGGGAGAACGAGAACGTCCACCAGGTCTCTTCGGGCACGCCCTGCCGGCTCATCGACACCGGCAGGTTCTCGTAGCGGGAAGACTCGCCCGCGAATGCGGCCTCGATCGGTGCGCGCACGGCATCCCATGCGTCCGCCCACAGTTCCTTCAGCGGTGCCCCCAGCGCCCGCTCCAGGCGTGGCCCCAGGATCGGGCTGTAGGCATCGTTGAAAAAGAACGTCAGGTCGTCGCCCCAGACCACATACATGCTCTCGGGCGAGGCGAGGATCAGGTTGATCGCATTGCGCAGCGGCCCGGGCCAGTGGGCGATCGGGCCCACCGGCGTCGCCTGCCAGTTCCATCCACGAACCTGCTCGGCCATCGGGCCGGTGCTGCCAGGAAAACGCCCCACCCCTGCACTCATGCGCGCCGCTCCACAACGGCCGGGGCACGCGCGCCGCGCAGCCGCGCGGCAGACCAGGGAGGAACAGACATCATCGGGGCACCGAACCTTGAACTGAAGGCGTCGCAGGAGCAGGGGGGAACGGCAGGCAGCGCTCGGCCGGCCGGAATGGGGAGAGCAATTTAATCCACGCGGGGCAAATCCATGTCAACGCCCGGCGTCGCACCGGACCTGTGCCCACGGCCAGGGATTCTCCCGCGCCACCGGCTGCGGGTACAGCACCCTGGGGGCCGCACGGCCGTCCTTCCTGCCACGCTCTGCCTGCCACGTCTGCCTGCCACGCCCGGATGTGCACGCGCCCGGGACGCGCCGTTGGCGATGATGCGGCACCCTCCCCACCCCGCCTCCGCCATGGCCAAGCCGACTGGCTCCCGTCTCGTGATCTATGCCGCCCTCGCCGGCAACCTGGCCATCGCCATCGCCAAGTTCGTCGCCGCCGGCATCTCCGGCAGCTCGGCCATGCTCAGCGAGGGCGTCCACTCGCTGGTGGATACCATCAACGAGCTGCTGCTGTTGTACGGCCTGCGCCGGGCCGAGCAGAAACCGGACACCCTGCACCCCTTCGGCCATGGGCGCGAGCTGTATTTCTGGAGCTTCATCGTGGCGCTGCTGGTGTTCGCCGCCGGCGCCGGCGTGTCGGCTTATGAAGGCATCCAGCACATCCGCAACCCCGAGCCGGCCACCAACCATCTGATCAGCTACGTCGTGCTGGGCATCTCGCTGGTGTTCGAAGGCACCTCGTGGTGGATCGCCCTGCGCGAATTCCGCGCCACCAAGGGGTCGCTGGGCTACTTCGAGGCGTTCCGCCGCAGCAAGGATCCGTCCACGTTCACGGTGTTGCTCGAAGACAGCGCCGCCCTGCTCGGCTTGGGCTTCGCACTGGTCGGCCTGCTCGCCGCGCAGCTGCTGGACATGCCCATCCTGGATGGCGTCGCCTCGCTGTGCATCGCCGGTGTGCTGGCCGTCACCGCGTTTCTGCTGGCCCGGGAGACCAAGGGGCTACTGGTCGGTGAGCCGGCGCACCCGAGCGTTGCCAAACGCATCCTGGCGGTCGCCAACACCGATGCCGACCTGCGTCGCGCCAATGGCGTGACCACCATGCAGATGGGCCCCGAACAGGTCGTGGCGATGCTGAGTGCGGAGTTCGAGGATGATCGGACCACGCCGCAGATCGAGGCGTGCATCACCCGGATCGAGAAAGCAGTGAAAGCCGAGTATCCGGAGCTGGTGGCGTTGTTTGTGAAGCCACAGACACCGGAAGTATTCCAGGCGCGGCGGGCAGAGTTGGCGGAGCCGCATCCGGACGCGTGATCCCAGCGCACCGCGCGCCACCTCGCCGGTGCTGCGCACGACGCCGTCACGGATGTCGTCGGATGCTCGGCCCATGCGCCGTTTCGCACAAGCCATCGCCGATATCGAGTCACTCCCCGCCGGACTTCCCATCACGCTGGCGCGGACGCTGGCGACCGCCCCGGATCACTACAACATCGCCAAGGGCAGCGTGGCCACGGTGCTGGCGCGCGACCACGACGGCTCCATCGCCGTGGCCGACATGGTGTGGGGACTGGTGCCGCGCTGGTCCAAGGAGCCGGCCACGTCCTACACGACAGTGACCGCACGGCTGGACCGCGCGCCACGCAGCCGCATCTACGCGCAGGCCTGGGCACAGCGCCCATGCGTGCTGCCCATGACCGGCTATTACAAATGGGACCGCGAGCGCCAGCCGCCGTGGCCGCTGTTCGTGCAGCGCAAGGACGGACTTGCCCTGCTCGCCGCCGGGCTCTGGGAGCATTGGGAACGCGAGGACGGCCAGCAGCTGGACAGCTTCACCGTCCTGACCGGGCCGAACCACGCGATTCCTTCCCCACTCACCCCGGATGGGCCGATCTTCATCGCACCGGCCACCGCCCTGGACTGGTTGAGCGGCGCCTTCAAAACACCCGCGGCGTTGAGCGCACGGGCCTCCACGCCGGCATTGGAGGCCTATCCGGTCAGCCGTGCGTTTCGTGATCCCTCGCGCGACGATTACACACTGTTGGAGCCGGTCGATCCGGATGCGCCTGCAGCAACTGCCGAACCACCGCAATGGGACGGCGATGCATGGGATGAGCGCGATACGGATGAATGACGTGCAGCGCACGTGAGCGTCAACCTTTCCGGCGCTTGAACGGATTCCGCATCAACAGCGAATTTCACCTTCGCGCCACCGCACTGCGGTCAGGGTGGAGATGCCCAGCAACACGGGCCCTCTCTCTAACTAATTGTGGAGTCAACCATGGACAAGAATCGCACTGAAGGCGCCAAGAACCAGGTCAAGGGCACCGTAAAGGAAGCCGTGGGCAAGGTCACCGGCGACAAGACGAAAGAAGTGGAAGGCAAGATCCAGAAGGGTGTCGGTGAAGTCCAGAGCGATGTGGGCAAGGCCCGCGACGACGCTCGCCGCTGAGCCTCATCCCACGGCTCTCTGACCGCATCCGCGGCAGAGGGCAGTGGGAGGTTCATCCGTACTTTTCAGCAGCCGTGTTCTTCACCGGCGTAGGCAACCCACCCTCTGAACGACAGCGCGGCATAGAACAGACCCGGCCGCTCGAAACCCGCCGCTTCCAACAAGGCAACGTCCTCCTCCGGCGACAATGCCGGCAGACGCGTCGCCATCATCTCAGCACGTGCCGTTGCCGCTTCACCGGGCAGGCCCTGTGCCGTCACGAATGCAGACCAGCGCTGGAACCATCGCAGTTTTTCATCCGGATGGTTCGGCACGCTGTGATGGGCGATGATCAGCGGGGCACCCGGCAGGAGACGACGACGCAGCTCGCGCAGCGTATGCAGCCGCGTTTGCGCTGACAGAAAATGCAGCGTCAACAGACAGGTCGCGCCATCGAACGCCCGCTCCGGCGCGCTGTCGATGTAGCCTTCAATGAGCTCAACACGGGCAGTGCTCTCCTCCCCCAGCATTCGCCTTGCCAGCCCGAGCATCTCGGCGGAGGGATCCACGCCTGTGAACCGCCACGCCGGACTCGCCTCGGCGAAGGCCTTCAATTCCATGCCACCCCCTGCCCCGAGCACCAGCACACGTCCCTGCGGCGGCACGTGCTCGGCCAGCAGAACATGGGTCATGTGGTGCAGCGCGTGGACGCCAGGCACCTGGCGCACCAGGTTGTCGGCATAGCGGGCGACGGCATCGGGATCTGAGAAGGACATGCGGGCACCGGATTCGAGGCAGCCCTTAATGTAACATCGCCAGTTACATTAAGGCCACTAATTCAGACTTCTCTGACATTTCGCACGGGTGTGTTTTCAGTAGGATCAACTCACTCAATGCGAGTGACGCCCGCCAGGACGGCTGTCATTGCCGTCACCGTGGACCGGAAATTCAGATAAGGAGCGCCTGAAGTGAATCGACCCATCCTGCTATTGCTCGTGGGTGCCGCCCTCGTCCCTGCAGCCGCTGCCAGCGACGCACCCGTTCTAAAGGGTACGAAGGAGCTGCGCGACTACTGGATCTATGACCACGCGACGTCCCTTCCCCTCGCCGAAGCCGCAGGCATGGACATCATCGTGCCGCCTGAAATGAACAGACAGGCCGTTCCCTGGAACAAGACCTACGCTGTCCGGATCGACAGCACGGGCACCGTCATCAGCGCGACGTGCACGGATTGCGCGGAAGATGATCCCGTAGCACCCATCGTTGCGCGGGGCTTCTTCGTGGAGCGCTACACCCCGGCGCCTGGAAACACCCAGCGTCTCCCCGTGCAGGTCCTGCTTCCTGCCGAGTTGATTCCCCCCGCCGGCTGAGCAGGTTCAAGCACCTGCTACTCCAACAGCCCCATCAGCGAGTGATGCACCGCCACGCCGGCCAGCGCGCCCTCGCCCACTGCCAACGCGATGCTGCCCGCCATCCGGGCCGCATCGCCGCAGGCAAACACGCCCGGCACCGTGGTCTGTTTGGCCGAATCGGTGGTGATGCACCCGCCATCCTTCAATTCGCAGCCCAGCTGCTCGGCCAGATCCGTGGACAGCCGCGAATGCGGCGAAATGAACAGCGCATCCACCTCCACCCGCCGCCCATCGGCGAGCACCACCGTGGCAGTGTCTTCCACGGCGCGCACGCGGGTCGCCTCAATCACGACGCCGCACGCTTCCAGCCGCCCACGCTGCGCGGCATCGATCTTCGCGGAAGCCTCGCTGCAGAACAGCGTGATGTTCCCCCAGTCGCACAGCAGCAGGGCCTGGGCCGCGCCGCCATCCTTCGCGCAGCCGATCACGCCGATGCGCCCTTCGAACACCTCGTAACCGTGACAGTACGGGCAATGAAAAACGCTCCGGCCCCACCGTTCGCCGATGCCCTGGATGTCGGGAAGCGCGTCGGTCACCCCGTGGGCCAGAATCACTCGCTGCGCCACGAAGGCCTGGCCCGCTTCGACACTGACCTGGAAGTTTCCGTCGTCATCGATCGCCTGTGCGGACACCGCAGCACCGGTGAGCCAGGTCAGGGTGGGATAACGCAGCAGCTCTTCGCGGGCCTGAGAGGCGATCTCTGCCGGCGGCAATCCCTCCCTGCCAAGGAACCCGTGCGCCACGCGCGCATTCCGGTTGCGCGGCGCTCCCCCGTCGATGATCAGCACCTTGCGTCGGGCGCGCACCAGCTGCAGCGCGGCGGACATGCCCGCGTAGCTGCCACCGATGATGATGACGTCAAAACGGTGGGGAGGCAGATCGGTCATGGCGCTGTCCCGGCGTTCGTAGAGTAGCGAATGCGCCAGCGTGCGGGAGGTGGGATCAACGCCGTGCGTGCTGCGCGTGAGCCCGGGCATCACACCCCCCACACGATTCAGCAGGCACTGGATTTCAGCGTGCTATACCTCCCGGCATGGGATGCATCGCGCGTCGCACTCATCGTCTCCAGGCAGTCCACCGCATTTCGAGGCCGGGCGCCTGATCAACAGGCCACTGATCAACAGACCACTTGGGCACCGCCGTCATGTCATCCATCTTCCCCACCGATAGCCCGCGCCTGCCAAGCCTCATCGATTGCCTTGGTTTCGCGCTGCTTCCATTGAAGCGCTACCGCACGTTCTCCGGCCGCGCGAGCCGCAGGGAATTCTGGGCGTTTTCGCTGCTTGCCAGCGCTGCGCTTGGCAGCTGTTATGCCTTGATGATGTGGTCTCACAGCGCGATATGGATCCAGGTCGGCATGTCGGTGGGCGCCGTGCTGGTGCCGCTGCTGCTGCTCCCCATGATCGCGGTGACGATCCGGCGACTTCACGACATCGATGAGTCAGGCTGGCTGGCCCTGATCGTGCTGGTGCCCTTGGGGGTATTCGTGTTCTTTCCGTTGATGTTGCTCCCACCAACGCCCGGCGCCAACCGCTTTGGCTCGCGCGCCCAGAGGATCCGCAAAGCGGTGCGTGAGATTGAGAAGCTTGGCGAGGGCTTGAATTCCGGGCGCTGAAGCCGCTACGTTGTCGGTGCATTCACCAGGGAGCACCACCGATGCACGGAAGGCCGACACGACTGATAAAGGTGACCCGGGCAGCAACGCTGACGGTCGCCCTGTTCGCAGCCGCCGCTGCCGCCGCCGCTGAGCCGCCCAGCTTCTTTACCGCGCTGGATTCCTACGGCAACAACGACTACGCCGCCTGCAGCGCCACCCTGAGTGACCTGCACGCGCAAGGCATCCCCTTCCCTGACGGTGGCGACCTGCTGCTGATCGAATGCACGGCGGCGGCGGGCGACCATACCGCCGCGTTTGCGTATGTGGATGCGCTGCTGGCCAGCGGTCGGCTGCCGCTTGAGGATCTGCGCACGAAACAGCGCCCGGGCCTGAATGCGCTGCGTGCCGATCCGGCCTGGCCGGCGGTGCTGCAGCGGGTCATCGCTGAAGAAAAGAAGCACGAGGCGCTACGCGATGCGCCATTGCGGCAGGCCCTGCTCGCACGCGAGGCGGAGGACCAGACAGCGCAACACGCCGCCATCGACGCTGGCGGCGGCGATGCGTGGCAGCAGACGGCGCCGGTGAGCGAAGCCAATGCAACGTGGCTGAAAGCCGTGATCGCCGAGAAAGGCTGGCCAGGCATCAGGCGGGTCGGCCGCGACGGGGCCAAGGCGGCCTGGCTGATCGTGCAGCATGCCGACCATGACCCCGCGTTCCAGGCGCAGGCATTGGCGCTGATGCAGAACGCCGCCAAGACCGGCGACGCCGACGCCGCGGATGTAGCGCTGCTGACTGACCGGGTGCTAATCGCCCAAGGCAAGCCGCAGCGCTACGGCACCCAGTTCACGAGCGCCGCCGACGGCGTGATGGAGCTTCAGCCCACCGAGGACATGCAGACCCTGGACGCCCGGCGGCGCGCGGCGGGTCTTCAGCCCTTGGCGGCCTACAAGGCGATGCTGTCGGAGACCTACGGCAAGCCGGTGAGATAGGTTGCCGGACCACCGGCGGCAAATCGACCCGGCGTGCCGCCGCCAGTACTTCTACCTAGGCAATGGCCCGTCTATTTTCGGGTGCCAACAGGGACCGCGATGGCGACACTGGAGCTTCAGTCCATCGAGGCGCGACCATGAGCCAGGAACTCCCCGGCAGCATCCTTCCGATTCCCGACCAGGCCTACCAGGGGCCATTGTCGTTCGACGCGAAAAAGCTCGGGGTCAAGCTTCCTCCCATCACGGCCAAGCGCCCGCCGGACGGCGCGCCCAATGTCCTGCTGATCATGTTCGACGATGTCGGCTTTGGTGCCGCCAGCGCTTTCGGCGGACCGGTGCATACGCCCACTGCCGATCGGCTGGCCAACAGCGGCCTGCGCTACACCCGCTTCCACACCACCGCCCTGTGCTCGCCCACGCGTGCCGCCCTGCTCTCCGGGCGCAACCACCACGCGGTTGCCATGGGCCACATCACCGAGACCGCCACGCCGGCTCCGGGCTATCGCTCCACCCGCCCCAACTCGGTCACGCCGCTGCCGGAAATCCTGCGCCAGAACGGCTATAACACCGCCCAGTTCGGCAAGTGCCACGAAGTGCCGGTGTGGGAGTCCGGACCGACCGGCCCGTTCGACCATTGGCCGGCCTTCAGTGGATTCGAGCGCTTCTACGGCTTCATCGGCGGTGAGACCAACCAGTGGACACCCGCGCTGGTCGACGGTGTTTCCGCCATCGAGGCACCGCTGGATCCCGACTACCACCTCATGCCGGATCTGGCCGACAAGGCCATCGACTATGTCCGGCTGCAGAAGAGCCTGACGCCGGACAAACCGTTCTTCGTGTACTTCGCGCCGGGGGCGACACACGCCCCGCACCATGTCCCCAAGGACTGGATCGCCAAGTACAAGGGCAAGTTCGATCAAGGCTGGGACGCCATGCGCACCGCCACCTTCGCGCGCCAGCGCGAGCTGGGCGTCATCCCCGCCGACGCCGTGCTCACCCCGCGCCCGGAGGGCATTCCGGCATGGGAGGACATGCCGGCTGAACTCAAGCCGATCCTCGCGCATCAGATGGAAGTCTATGCCGCCTTCCTCGAGTACGCCGACCACCACACCGGCCGCGTGATCGACGCGCTGGAGGAACTCGGCGTCCTTGATGACACGCTGGTGTACTTCATCATCGGCGACAACGGCGCCTCCGCCGAGGGCGGCATCAACGGCGCCTTCATGCTCACCACCGCCTCCAACGGAGGCGCCGAGTACGAAACCGCCGCGTTCTGGCAGCAGCACCTGGACGAAGTGGGTGGACCCACGGCCTACAACCACTACGCCGTCGGCTGGGCGCATGCGTTGTGCACGCCCTACCAGTGGACCAAGCAGGTGGCCTCGCACTATGGCGGCACGCGCAACGGCACCATCGTGCATTGGCCGGCCCGGATATCGGGCAGTGGCGAACTGCGCAGCCAGTGGCACCACGTGATCGACGTGGCGCCGACCATCCTGGACCTCGCCGGCCTGGCACAACCGCATACGGTCAACGGTGTCACCCAGGTGCCGATGCACGGCGTCTCCATGGCCTACACATTCAACGACGCCGGTGCCGAGGAGCGCCACCTCACGCAGTACTTCGAGATCATGGGCAACCGGGGCATCTACCACGACGGCTGGACCGCGCAGACCAAGCACCGCACCCCCTGGGACGTGGTGGCCAAGGGCGTGGATTTCTCGCAGGACGTCTGGGAGCTGTATGACACCACCAAGGACTGGACCCAGGCCGACAACCTGGCCGCCGCGCAGCCGGACAAGCTGGCCGAGCTGCAGCAGCTGTTTCTGATCGAGGCGGTTCGCCACAACGTGCTGCCGATCGATGATCGCGCCGCCGAACGCATGAATCCCGAGCTGGCCGGCCGGCCAACGCTGACCACCGGCGACACCCTGCGGCTGTATCCGGGCATGACCCGCCTGGGCGAGAACGTGGCGATCAACGTCAAGAACCGCTCCTACGCGGTCACCGCCGAGATCGAGGCGCCGCCCAGCGGCACGCTCAACGGCGTGATCGTCGCCCAGGGCGGACGCACCGGCGGCTGGTCGTTCTTTGCCGAGAACGGCAAGCTGGGCTACCACTACAACCATTGCGGGCTGCTACGGAAGACGGTGCTGTCCGAGACCGACATCGGCACCGGCCGCCATCAGGTGCGGGTGGAGTTCGCTTACGCGGGCGGCGGGATCGGGCGCGGTGGCACGGTCACCCTGTATATCGACGGGAAAGCATCAGGTACTGGCGAGGTGGAGCGCACCCATCCGCTGTACTACTCCTTCGATGAAGGACTGGACGTGGGCATCGACACGGGGATGCCGGTGTATGAGGGCTATGTGACCGAGCGCGGCAGGTTCAACGGGATCATTCACTGGGCGGAGATCCAGCTGGACCAGGATGATCACTCGCACATGATCGATCCGGAGGCGCATCTGGAGGCGGTGATGCGGCACCAGTGACGGTCACGCTGATCTGTGGCCGTCCGCCACATCACGGCGCCCGGCCTAGGGCCGGGCCTGGATGTGGAGGCGCGGCTTACTTCTGGAGCCTCGCATGCTCCTGGGCTGCGTGCGAACGAACGACAAGGCCATAAACGTCATCAGTGCCGCTGGCGGCCTGTCGCGCCTCGGACATCCACCTTCCTGGTCGAACATGGTCGACGTGTCGATCCTTCCCGCGAGGAAGCCCTTCCCGAGACACATGTCAGACCGTGCTGTTCACCTCCCCGGGTGCTTCGTTCCGACCCATCGGTGAACGCGGTATGCACAGGGACCCAGGCGGAGGGGACCCACCGTCAACCGCCATCGTCGACATCCCTGGAGCAACCGTGCTGCTCTGTTGAAGACCCTCCTGCACCGCTGCAAGCAATCGGCTGGCACAGCGCACAGCGCTTCCCAGGGCCGGGTCCAGCCCGACGAGGTAGACGAAGCAGCCATCGAACTTCGCCGACGCCGTCTCCAGGCCTTCCGAGTACATCATCTCCCGCTTGAGCGCCTTGAACCAGCGCTTGGGTGGCTCGGCGGCCAGCTCGATCACGACAGCGGCTTCGCCGAAGCCCAGCGGCATCGCTTCGATCCTCAGCACCTGGGGGTTTGACGGGGTCTTTTGTCTGGCGGCCATTGCCCTTCTCCTCTGGAACAATGACGGAAAAGTATCCTCAGCAAGCGCCAAGAGCGCGTCAAGATTCGCTGTCGGCCGCCAATCTCCTGATGCCGTCACTGGTACGACGCAATGCGCAACGGCTGCTGGTCATATACCGCCAACGCGACAGTGGCATGCTGCCTGCTCGTGCGGGAGAGCAACGATGCGGATGACGGGAAATCTTCTGGCAGCAACAGCTGTCACGCTGAAGGTCGGCGTGGTGTTCTGGGTGCTGGTGGCCTGGCGGACACCCGGCGGCGAGCCTTGGGACGCGCCTGCGTTCTGGACCGTCGTCTATCCCATCGCACTGGGCATCGCCGCCGTTCTAGGCGCCTGCTTCCCTCGCAGGGCGTGGCTATGGGGGATGTTGCTCATGGCGTTGCAGGTGCCGGTGGTGGCCGTGATGTCGGGCGTTGGCCCGTTGCTGCTGGCCGGACTGGTGTATGCGCTGGTGCTTGCGTTGCCGGCGATGGCCGTCGCGGCAGCCGCGGGCGCGCTGCGTCGCCGCCTGCTTGGGAGGCGTTGAGACGCTCAGCGCTTGGCCGGCTGCCACCCTGCCCGCACGGCGTCCGCAGGGCTGCAGAACATACGCTCGCCACGGCTCAGGTCGATGCTCGTGCGCGCATAGTCCCGCTGGCCCGGCACGTGGTAGATCTTCCTGCCCTCGCGGGAGATGTTGCCCTTGATGCGGCATCCGCCCGGCGCCGGCTGCGTGGCCACCGGGGCGTGTCGCGCGGCCTGGTCACGCTTGCTGCGACGATAGTCCGCTGGCATCTGGAACGGCCCCTGCCAGAGGTTCCGCTGGTGCTGGCGCGCGTCGGCTTCGTCTGCGATGAATGCCGTGGCGTACTGGCGATACGCGACCGCCCAACCGGAGCGCACCATCCACCGATTGACCGACGCCCCCTGGACAAAGCACTCCGCCACCACCCTGCCGTAGCGGTCGGTGTCCTTGGGCTGGCAACGCACGGTCTTGTCCAGCAGATACTCATCCAGCACGGCGGCTGACCGCCGCCCACAGGGCCAGGGACGTCCGTCTTTGGCGGTGCATTGCTGGGCGCTTTCCGGCGCATCGATGCCCCAGAGGCGGATGCGCTGCTTGGCCACGGTGAGAGTGTCCCCATCCGTGACCGTCGCGCGGCCAACCAGCTCTGCTGCCACACCAGGAACCCACGCGGAAACCAAAAGCAACACCACCAGACCTTTCACCACCATCAACAACAACGTCCTTCAAGTGCACGCTCGGGAGCGAGCGCCAGTTAAAACAGGGCCGAGCACTTTAGCGGAAGCGGAGACAGGACGCCGACTACATCGACAGTCCTTCACGCCCCACGGGCATTCCTGGTGTGGTCGCCTAGATATGAAACGCCGGACCTGCCGACAACGCCGCCGAGCTCACCCTGACGCGGAACGCAATGAGCAGGCTGGCGAGGAGCATCACCGCCGCGGCAACAGCAAGGACTGCGACGATGCCGCCCAGTCCGAACACCAGGCCGCCCAAGGCGGCGCCCGCGGCGATGGACGACTGCACGGCAGCGACCACCATCCCGCCCGCACTCTCCGCCTGGTCGGGCACCGCACGTGCGACCCAGCTCGACCACGCCACCGGCACGCCACCGAAGGCCAGACCCCAGAGCGCGACCAGGATCGACAGCCCGCCAGTGCCCACCGGCAACAGGAGCATGCCCAGAGCAGCTACGCCAACCACGGCAGGCATGATCACCAACGTGACCTTCAAACTGCGCTCCATGAGCCAGCCGGCCAGCAGTGTGCCCACAAAGTTCGCCACACCGAATCCGAGCAGAATCAGCGCCAGGCCATCAGCGCTCATCTGGCCCAGGCTTTCCAACGTCGGGCGGATATAGGTAAAGAGCGAGTACTGACCGGTGTGCGCCAGAACGCAGCCCAACATTCCGACTGCAACGCCTGGCCGGCGCAGGAGGCCGACCACCGACTCCGGGATCGCCACCTTGCGCGGCGCCATGCGGGGCAGCGTGAACCACTGGAACGCGAACGTGAGTCCACCTACCGCCGTCGCCGCCCAGAAGGCGCTGCGCCAACCCAGCAGGCCTCCCAGGTAACTCCCCAAAGGAACGGAGACCACTGTGCCGACCGCAATCCCGCTGAAGATGATGGACAGCGCGCGAGGCACGCGCTGTGCCGGCACCAACCGCATCGCCACGGCCGCTGCCATGCTCCAGAAACCGCCCAGCGCAATGCCCAAGAGCACGCGCATCACCAGCAGGACCCCCATGCTGGATGACAACGCCACCAAGGCGTTGGAGAGAATCATCAGGGCCGTGAAACTCAACAGCACCAGGCGCCTGTCTATCGAACGGGTCAGCCGCGGCACAAGCAGGCCAGCGAACAGCGCCACAACCGCAGTGACCGTCACGGCTTGGCCGGCCAGCGCCTCCGACACCCCGAGGTCCGCCGCCATCGGCGTCAACAGACTGGCCGGCAGATACTCCGCCGTGAGCAGCCCGAAGACCCCCATGGCCAGCGAGAACACCGCCACCCATGCCGGGGAAGAAGGCTCCCCGCTCCCCCTGTCCACAGCATCAGGCGTGTTCGCGGCATCAACTACGTTATTGCTCATCACAGATCCCAGTCCATTCGTGCAGCCGAGAGTCTAGGGAGCCCGGTCAGGATGATCTATGATTGTCCAACCTATATTTTTGATCGAAACCCCTGGCCATCTCAATGAGTCACGCTCCGCCCCAGCCCGCCGACCTGATCACCCCGCTGTTGACCGGCATGCGGCTGCATGGCGTTCAATACCGACGCATTCAGACCGGGCCGAGCTTTGGGCTTGGATTTCCCTCGAAGCCAGGCCATGCCTATTTCCACTACCTGGCCGTAGGCACTGCGATTCTTCGCGGCGCGGAGGGCAGCCAACACCGGTTGTCCGCCGGGGATGTCGTGCTTGTTCCACGCGGAGACGAACACGCGCTGCTGTCTGGCGCCGACCACCCCGTCCAGTGCCTGGAAACGATAGATGCCGCCCCGCTGGGTGACGCAGTGAGCGGGATAGACACGTGCCCGAGCACACATGCCGTGCCAAGCGCCGTGCTCTTCCACGGCTGCATGGTGTTCGATCTGGGTGGCATGCAAGGGTTGAGCAAGGTGATGCCGGCGGTGATGTTGGCCGATGGCAACGCCACTGCGTTCCCGGGGCTGCTGCCGATGGTCGACGCGATGAAGCGCGAAGTGTGCTCTGGACGTATTGGATACGCAGCAATCCTTGCCCGGCTGGCGGATGCAGTGGCCGCCATGATCGTCCGTGACTGGGTCGAGCGCGGTTGCGACGGCGCATCGGGCCTGGTCATGGCCATGCGCGATCCTCGTCTATCGCTGGCGTTGCTTGCGCTGCACAGAGACCCTGGGCGTGACTGGACCGTCGAGGCGCTGGCTGCGGAATCGAACATGTCACGGTCGGTCTTTGCAGACCGGTTCCAGACCGTCATGGGAACCGCGCCCCTGCGGTACGTGACCGAGCTGCGGATGCAATTGGCCAGCCAATGGCTGACCCACCAGAACCTCTCCATCGAGGGGGTGGCAGAGCGTCTTGGCTACGCGTCGCAGGCGGCTTTCAGTCGGGCTTACAAGCGCGTCATGGGGTACTCGCCTGGCGCGACTCGGCGCGGGCGCTCCTTGGCCTCTCCGTAGGAGCAGCGCCAGCCCTACCCCGTCCAATGGGTGACGGAAACCCGTTTGGCAGGCTGCCGGTCAATGCTGCGCCGTGCTCAGCCGCTGTAGGCGGAAGAACGTCACACGGTGCGCAGCGTGCGAGCAATGCCCTCGCGCCGTGCATTGCCCCTGGTCGGACTCGATGGCCGCATGCGCCTTTCCCAGCGCCGCTCGCCCCGAGAGCGTCAAGGGTGATCGAAATGGTCAGGCAATGCTCCGATTCTACCTATTGCCGCGCCCTGCACAAAACGCGACGACACGTGAACGACGCCGGTTCACAAATGGCATTTACAACTAATTGCATAGGACGGGGACGAAGACGTCACTAGTTTTGCGACTGCCGACACACATTGGCCGGTTGCAATTCAGTTGCGCCGCAGTTGCCAGGGATTGACCTCCGTAACCGGGAGGCGGCCGGGCGAGGTTTTCCACCCTTCTGTGATGAAATTACATGAACCGTGTAACCCGCAACAAGCTCTCCCACCACGCCCTCTCGCTTGCCATTGGCGGCGCCCTCTCGCTGGCGGCCACGGCCGCCTTGGCCGCCGATGCAGACCGTCAGGTTGCCGACGGCACTGTCATCACCGTCCCGGCGGGCAGCATCGACACCACTGGCGATTATGCGCATGCGCTGGAAGCGATCAACGGCGGCACCATTTCGGCCACCGATACTGATCTGGCCACCCATGGTTACCGCGCACAGGGCATTTTCGCCGATGGCGCCGGCAGCGCCGTCACGCTTACCGGCGGATCGATCACTGTCGACGGCACCGACAGCGGTGGCGGGCTCGCCCGCAACGGCGCGGCACTGGTTGTTGACGGCACCAATATCAATGTCTCGGGTAACGGCGTACACGGCTTGGCTGCTTTTGCCGGCGGCCAGGTGACCGCACGCAACACCCACATCGAGTCTACGGGCCAAGGGGACCACGGCGTTGACGCGCGTGATGCGGGCAGCCGCCTGGAGATCAGCGACAGCACCATCCATACGACCGGCAACAACGCGTCGGGCATGTTCGCCAACCTCGGCGGCCAGCTCAGCGCCGATCGGGTTGATATTCACACCGAGGGCAACACCAGCTATGGCGTGCTGATCGGGAGTGGCACGCTGGAAATGCGCGACTCCACCGTCCGTACCGACGGCGATTATGCCTCTGGCGTGATCGGTAAAATCGGCGCGCAGATCGGGCTTCGCAACAGCAGCATCACCACGGCTGGCAACTTCAACGCGGGTGTGCATGCCGACGGCGAGGCCACGATCAAAGCCGATGGCGTGGAAATCTCCACTGCCGGCACTACCGCAGTTGGCGTGCTTGCCAGCGGTGCGGACGCATCGATCATCTTCAATGGTGGCAGGATCCAGACCACCGGCGTCAACAGCGATGGGGCGCGGGTGAGCAACGACGGTCATCTGGAGATCGGCCGTGATGCTGGCGGCAATGGCACGTTGATCCAGATCAGCGGCGACAACGCCCGAGGTGCCTGGATCGACAAAGGTACCGCCCGCATCGACGGTGCCACCATCGAAATCAATGGCGGCCGTGGCACCGGTATCGTTGGTGCGGCCGGTGTCGTCACCTCGCATGGCGGGGATGCGCAGGTGACCAACACCACCATCAACACCACCGGCTTCTGGGCCGATGGCGTGGATGTCGAGGGAGATTCCTCGATGACGGTGGCCAACAGCAGCATCCATACCACCGGAAACAACGCCAAGGGTGCGGTGGCCTATGACGGCAACGCCTCGCTGGTTCTGGACAACGTAAGCATCCGCACGGAGGGCGCCACCGCCCGCGGCGTCGTCGCCAGCGGGGTGGCCACCAACGTGTCGATGACCGGCGGCAGCATCACCACTACGGGTGCGAGCAGCAAGGGCGCCCAAGCCATCTCCGGCGCTGCCCTGCAGCTGGGCCAGGTGAACATCGATGCCTCCGGAACCGGCGTCCAGGCATCGGGTGACAGCCGGGTGGATATGTCCAACGTCACCGTGCTGACCCACGAGGGCTATGCACACGGCATCGAGGCGACCGGCAACGGGGCGACGGTGACCGGCAGCAACGTGCGTTCGACCACCGAAGGTGAGCACGCCTATGGCCTGCGCGCCAACGATGGCGGCTCGGTGGAGCTGGACGCGGTGACGGTCAACACCAAGGGTGCGTACGCCCACGGGGTGGTGGCCGATACCGCTGGCTCGCGGTTGAAGACGAGCAACACGAACATCACCACTACCGGCGACGTAGGCATGGGTGCCCGCGCCTTCGATGGCGGCATCGTCGACATCGCCGACGCCTCCGTGACTACCTATGGCAACGGCGCCTACGGGCTGGATTCGATGACCGGTGGCTCGGTGCTGAACGCCGACAATGTGCGGGTGGAGACCTTTGGCACCAGCTTTGGTGGCACCACCGCTTCGGCCGTCGTGGCCGAATGGGGCGGACAGGTGAATATCAGCAATGCAGACATCGTGACCCATGGCGTTTCTTCGATCGGCCTGCTGTCTCAGGTCGGTGGCAGCGCCGGTGATCCCGATACCGTCCTCAATGCCCACAAGGTGCAGGTAATGACCTCCGGCGAGAACGCCTTTGGTGCGATGGCCTGCTCGCTGGTCGTGGGGGCTGGCGATGCCTGTGCCAGCCCGATCCATTCCGGCACGGCCGCCGATGGCGCCCGCGCAATGCTCAACATCACCGACAGCTCCATCCAGACCACCGGTGTCGGCAGCCACGGGCTGTATGCCTATGGTCCCGCAGGCGCGGCGCTCGTCGCCACCGGCAGCCAGGTGCTGACCACGGGCGATGGCGCGCATGGCGCTGTGGCCGAATTCGGCGCAGATCTCCAGCTGATCGATTCCCAGGTGCGTGCCGAAGGCGTCGGCGCCGTCGGTGCTGACGTGATTGGCAGCACGCTGGGCATGTCGGGCGGCACCCTTTTCAGCGTGCAGGACAGCGCCATCCGTAGCGAAGGCGGTGACATCACATTGGCGGCCGCTGCCCAGATCAGTGCTGGTAATGGCGTGTTCGTGGAGCAGGTTGGCGATGACGCCAGCACGGTACGCATGCAGGACCGCGTCGTCGCTGTCGGCGACATCGTGTTCGGCGCCGGCGCCACGACCGCCGCCACCACGCTGCAGCTGAGCAACGACTCGGCGTGGATCGGCAAGACCGCCGGCGTGATCGATGATCTTTCGATCGCCAGCGGCTCGCGCTGGCAGATGACCGGCGATTCCCAGGTGGGTCAGCTCCGCCTGGACCATGGCACCGTTGCCTTTGACCAGACGACCACCGGCAGCTTCAAGACCCTCACCGTCAACGGTGATTTCGAGGCCGACAACGGTCTGCTGCTGATGAACACGGCATTGGGCGACGACAACTCGGGCACCGACAAACTGCACGTGCTGGGCAACACGTCGGGCACCGCAGGGGTCGCGGTGAACAACCTGGGCGGCCTGGGTGCTGAAACCCAGGACGGCATCCAGATCATCGAGGTAGATGGGCGTTCGGATGCCCGTTTCGACCTGTCTGGTCGCGCGGTTGCAGGCCAGTACGAGTACTTCCTCTACCAGGGCGGCAAGAGCGACCCGAATGATGGCGATTGGTACCTGCGCTCGGAGATGAGCCCGGTAGATCCGGGCACGGACCCCGGCACGGATCCGGTCATTGACCCGCCGGCACCGGTGCAGCGCCCGGAGGGTGGCGCGTACCTGGCAAACCAGGCCGCAGCTGTCGGCATGTTCGACCTGACCCTGCACGAGCGCGTTGGCGAGCCGAACCTGACTGAGCGTCAGCGCTCGGGCAACAACGTGGGCAGTGTCTGGGTCCGAACCACCAGCGACCACCCTCACTACCGGATCAACGATCAGTTGGCCGGGCAAGGACGGCAGAGCGTGCTGCAGATTGGCACCGACCTGACCCATTGGGGAAGTGAAGACCGTGGCGTGCTGGGTGTGATGGCCGCAAACGGCCAGTCCCGAAGCCAGGTGACCTCCGACCTCACCGGCTACAGTGCCCAGGGTCGCGTTGACGGTCGGGCCGTTGGTGTCTACGCCACCTGGATCCAGGGTGCGAAGAACGATGGCGGCCTCTATGTCGACAGCTGGCTGCAGACGGCTCGATTCAAGAATTCGGTGCAGGGCGATGCCTTGGCCCAGGAGAACTATCGCTCGCGCTCCACTGCAGCCTCTCTCGAAGCGGGCTATGCGATGCGTCTGACCAACAATGAGAACAGTGCCGTGTATCTGGAGCCGCAGGTCCAGGCAATCTGGACGGACTACCGGATGGAAGGCGGCAACCACCAGGAAGTGAACGGGACTGTGGTCAGCAAAGGCGACGCGGGTGGCCTGCAGACCCGCGTCGGCGCTCGCCTGTATGGGCACGCCACTGCGGAAACCGGCAATCGCGTGCAACCGTTCGTCGCGGTGAACTGGATCCGCAATCCCGGCCACGCGAACTCGGTGTGGATGGATCAAACCCTGCTGGAAGGCGTCGTGCCGCGGGACGTGTACGAAGCCAAGGCAGGCGTCCAGCTGCAGCTTTCGCCGCGCCTTACCGGCTGGGGTGAGCTGAACACCCAGCGTGGCGCCTACGGCTTCAGCAGCATGGGTGCGCAGATGGGCGTCAAGTACGCCTGGTAATCAAGACCTGACTGCGGTCCAGACGAGGGCACCTTCAAGGTGCCCTCTTCTGTTTCCCGTCCGGACGCTTGGCCGGCGATCCACATAGAGCTTGGCATCGCGGTCGCGTCCAATACCCTCGCCTACATACATCACCCACGTCCCCGCCGGTGCGGGGAATGTCCTAAACAGATTGAAAATCGCGCAGGTAACAGGCTCTATGACATCGACATCGCAACCGCTTAGGGATCTCCGGCTTCTTAACCCTCATACAAAGCACCTGTGCAATGGAGCAGCAATCGACTGGATTGGAAATCATCCGATGGTGTATTCGTTTCCCTTTATTTTTTCTAGGTATGCCCATGTTCCGGAGAGCGCCAGGTTCCATGGAGTCGTTTGCAACCGAAAGGCCCGATCACGGCACGCATCGCCCGAGTCGCAGTAGGCGGTGATGAAGTCGTAGCCCTCCTTCCCATGGAAGCGGAACCGATCTCCTTCCACACACTTCAACAGAACCTCGGGGAAGCACTCCAACACCTTTCGCCTACCGAACTTGACGGTTAGATCCGGTGGGCCGTCCTCATTGAACACCACCTCGTATGAGCTGGCATCGATCTTCAGCAGCTCGGATAGCGTGTGGATGGTTCCATAGCCATCGTTCTCGACCTCTCCACACATGATTGCCATTCGTGCCACGGCAGGAAAGTGTTCCCACCGCCAGTTCTGAATCCGGTGGGGATAGGGCAACCAGCGCTTTTTCAAGCATTCCGGCACGAGCGCGTGAAGCTTTTTAGCGTTGAAACGCGGGCTCCGGGAAACGATGGAGCCGGCTTGGGCAACCAGGCAGCGGATCTGCTCCAGATCAAGAGTCTCTCCCTTAAGACGTTCGTCCGGGATGCCATGCGCCTTTAACGCTCCGTCCGACGATGGCTTACCGACTTCTTGGTAGCCGGTATAGGCGGCGACAGGATATGCCTCGCCGCCTTCTCCTTTCTCGACCAGCACGCACACAATGTGGATGATCGGATCGTCCCGTGTAACACCAGTGGTGTCTGCTTCGACCAGAAGCACGGGGAAATCGATGGGCTTGTTCCTTGCCATGGCAAAGCGTCCTAGAAGCGATCGCGGAGAGCGCATGTGAGCTCATATCCTACAACTCGTTGGCGTTGCCTTTCGCCTCATGCTTACGAACCTAAAAGGGGGCGCCTAAGAACGGCGTCATACGGCTTTGATCGAGCCCCTCCAAGCACACATCCCCTTGCTTCAGTCCAGGCACCGGCCCACCAACTACCGCCGCCTCCCCCGAAGAAATTCCCCACCAAAGCACGAGACCGAAGAAATATGCGCACCCCAGACAAGTCGAGCGCCCTACTTTAAGGGGCTTCAGCATTCGAATTGAGGTCCCCCCCCACTAGCACGAAGAAGGCATAAAGGTTCGCCTGGAAGCTAGAACCAGAAGTCAGCACGAATCGCGAGCGGTGCCGCAGCCGCCGGCGCCAAAGCGCCATTGCTTGTCCAGTTGGTAGCGACGAGGGCCCACCCAAGGCCAGCGTGCGAGGCGATGGCCGAAAGGTGTGGGGACCGTCGCGCACAGCGACTGGACGAAAAACCACCCAAACGAGCGCTTCCCCACCCTCCCCGGTTGACGGCGTCCGATGCCCTAGCCTGGGAACGGGCCTTCCGTGCAAGGACAGCTGCACGGAGCCCCGCTATTCTGTGCTACCCCACCTGGATCGTCTTATGCCAACCCTGCATTGCAAAGCCCTCCTGCTAGACATGGACGGAACCCTCATCGACTCCTTGGTCCTTGTCGAGCACGTCCTTGGCTTGTTCTCGACCAAGCACGGCTTGGACTATGAGGAAGTAAGGGCAAGGGCTCATGGCATGCAGACCATCGATCTTGTCAGGCACTACCTGGGCGACACAGACGCGGGGCGGCAAAATGAACGCCGCAGGGCTCCAACTGCCGGCGACAGCGGTCTTCGCTGAGGATGCCAATCCTGGCAAGCCCAATCCGTTTTGCTATCAGCTCGGCGCCAAGCGGCTCGGACAAGACGCCAAGGACTGTGTGGTCATTGAAGACGCTCGCGCGGGGATCGAGGCTGGCCTTGCAGCAGGAGCCATCGTCTTGAATGTTGGTCCGCGACCTCCCGAGCAAAACGCTCGCGTCATCGACATTGCCTCGCTGGAAGACCTCACCATCGACGTCATTGGAGATGCCCTTAACATTGGCTATGTTGAGCGCAACACCAACCCATAGTTGCTCGCATTAGGGTGTGGTGCTGATAAGCGCTCCATGTTTAATTGGAAGCGACACGCCGTGAACCTCCCTACTGCTGTTTCCCTATTCCATGGAGGGATGCCAATGAACGCTCCCGCGACACCTGCCGCCAAGCCAACCGCCCCCTCTGAGAAGCCAGGCCCCAGTGCATTAATGACACTGGCCACCATTGCCGGCGGCCTGGTGGCATTAGCCACGCTGCTTGGATTTGTTCTTCATGGCTGCGGCCATGTGGCATACAGCACTTACCTCAATGACTGGGGCGTGCAAGAGGGCTTGTTCCCGCAAACAGCGGATTGGAAGGTCGTTCGGGGCTACTACGCCATCGTGCTCCAAGGCAGCCAACTGATCTCTGATATCCCTTGGCTCCTTGTCTTCTACGCGTTCTGTGGCATGACGATAGCCATCTTCGTCGCAAACCTGCCCACCGTTCAACGCACAGCCTTTCACGATTGGTTTGCAGCACGACCATTCTGGGTCCGCGAGCCGGTCAAAGCGATGGTGGGATCCGCCGCCGTGCTCTATATGGCGCTAACGATGACTTTGATCGGCACACTTCTCGCCCTCATCCCTGGGTGGCTCGGTGAACGGGCCGGGCATCATCAAGCCTTGAAAGAGCGCGAAGCGATCAAAAACGAGGACGGCGCCGAGCTTCCTTCTGCTGAGCTCTGGCGAGACGGAAAGAAGGAGGTCAGCGGCAAGATCATCGCCTCATCTGAGGCGCTGGTTGCCATCTACGACCAAGATCTTGACTTGGTTCGCACGCTCGAACGCACTGGGTTTGAGATCCGAGCAGGGAAAGCGCCACTTACTGGGAAGTGAGCGCACCTGCGTCAGATGGGCCTCAGCACTGTATGAGAGCGAACTACCAGAACTTGTGGCGGTCTAAGTAGTGGCTGGCAGATTTATCTGGCCCTCCAAAATCTCTGACTCCCAACGTCACTCGGCCTCGACGACACGTGTTGAAGGGCTTAGCGGGCAGTTGGCGAACTGCCGGGTAGGCAATGCGACTTGCGGTAGAGCGCCTTCCGTGCCGGCGCACGCGTCGAGAGCTATCATCTCGCACCTCAAGATTTCGCGCCAGCAGTCGCTAACGAGCTACCGCTACTGCATGGACGCACGATGGAAACGACTGCGACTTGGAAAGAGATGTTCACGTTGCTTGAAGCGGCCGTGACATTGCTGGCGCTGCCCTGCGCCGCACTCCTTCTCTGCTACATATCGGGAACGCTTCACCCGCTTCGAAATCGACTGATGCGGCTTTTCATCAGCCGCGACGATGTGGAGCACGGCACCATTCGAGGCAGTATTTCTGACCGCTCCGCCGTCGTTTCCTTCGGCATGATCTACGGCATCCATCTGGATACCACGGCCGAAGTCGAGTCAATGATCAAGGGCGCGCAAACGCACGACGTGCCGCTTCACCTCATTGGCGCGGCGGGCAGCGCCTTTGATCGTGAGGCATTTGCAGTCAAGCCGCACAAATCGCCTGGAAAGTGGGGAGACGCGATAAGCAGCATCGCGCTCATGATCTTCTACTTGGCGACAGTATGCCTCCTGTTGGGAGCCTTTAGCAGCGAGGTTTTGATCCGAATTAGGGACACCGACACGCTTCTGCGGGTGACCACAAAAGGTGATGAAGGCACTGCTCACGGCATCTTCCGTGACAAGAACCTCACTTTCTCGCAGCAAGAGTGCGCCGCTCTTCCGCAGCCGATTGAGATTGAGCCCTTCGTTGACGACGAAGCACGCTATAACTTGTCGGTGCTTTGCGCGATCTGGACCTTGCCGGTCGAGCGAAAAGAACTCACGGAGTCGCTGCCCGTGCAGCGCACTGCATTCGGTGCAGCCGCATTGGTGACCTTCATGCTCCTGCTGGCGTGCTGGCGCTCGTTGCTCAAACGATTTGCCATCCGAAAGCTAGAGCGCAGGACTGGCCTTGCGCGACCGCCAGTGGCTTCCAACTCACAGCGCCAGTTCGTGCTGCGAGTTGGAAAATTGTTCTATCTACGCTACCGCAAAGAATAGACTCCTTCCCATGGCTCACATACGCAAGAGTAGTTAACCCGAAGCGGCGACCGGGGTCGGTGCGGGCAGTGGACCGCCAAGGCGGAGAACACGGCGCCATGGACACCTAGCCAGCACGGTCATGCAATCCTGGTGAGCTCCTAGATCCGCGCAGGCCGATGCCGCTTCAATGCGGGAACGCTTGTTTGATCACCTAGGTGCTTCCGCGTTTGGGTAGCCTGACGCTCGGCGATGAGCAAGGCAAGGCGCGACTTTCTGTCAGGAAGGTAGAGCGCCCGCTCAGCTTCGGCGTGATCAGCGTGGTCCAACAGTGCAATCGCAGTTTCCCGCTTGCCTCCCTCGATGGCTGCCGCTAGAGCGTGGGAACACACCGACTGACTCACTACCCCAATCAGACGCTCAACAATGCGCGTGTGCCCAGCTCTCGCCGCCTCATAGATGGCCTTGTTGCCGAACCCGCGTGGTGCGCCGGCTTTGGTGATCGCTGGTATCAGCACATTGACAGTATCCAGATGCCCGTTCGTCGCCGCGACATCAAGTCCCGTAGCATAGGTGTCGCCAGGATCGGGCAGCTTGGCTTTAAGCAAGACTTTAATGACGTCCGTCGCGCCCTGCGCGGCTGCATTGGGCAGGATGCTCATCGCGCAAACGATGGCCGATGAGACGGGAAGAAGGAGCTTCACGATGTTGAGGTGTCCGTGGGTTGCAGCCTCCCAGAGTGCCCGATTGCCGTTCGCCTTGGGATCGCTCAGCGGAATGAGAAGCGCAACGATCTCTGCATGACCCTCCCTTGCAGCGTGAACTAACGCGTTTGAGTCGCTTGCCAAGGGATCAGTGAAAGGAAGAAGCGCTTCTACGGCTTCAACAGATCCACTTCGTGCCGCCCAAGATAGCGCCAACGAGTCATCGGCCATGGGGTTGGACACCGGGATCAACTTGCGCAGGATTGAAACCTGACCCTGTGAGGCCGCAACGGCGAGCGGGAAAGCACTTCGCGTCGGCAGAAGCGACGGCAGTAATGCGTCGATGACCTCTTCTTGGTTCGCCTCAACCGCCTCTTGGACGGCCTCCCAAGCCAGTCGAGAACTGATGGGAGACGCAGCCACGATCTTCAATACACGCGCCACATCACCAGCCTTCACCGCCTCTTCTAACTTCTCCCGCTCTTTCACTGCGCTTAGCTCCTCAAAGAGGTTGAAGCTAAGGCAGATCTACGATCAGTCAAGCCGGATCCGGGCTGGTCGCCCCTCGTTCTGTTCGTCGCCCGATGAACATCCAACGCTCGGAATGCGGCGCGATCGAGACTAAGGAAGTGGGCGCTAGTCATTCGGGTCGTGCCAGCCAGATGAAGACACCATCTTTGACCGTGGCGCTCCTCCTAAGAGGAGCACCACAGCCTTCTACCAGCAGCTCATGCGGGGGCTGCTGCTGCCGGCGCCCCCTTCTTTCGCGATGCCACCGTCTTCTCCGAGCGCGCATTCACCTCCTTGATGAAGGCATCGAAGTCAGCGATGTCTTCCATGAGCTCGTCCGGCTCAGAAACCGCGATCCCACCGAACTGGGCCTTGTCGTGCGCATAGTTGGAACACTTGGCCATACCTGCTTCGATCCGCGCGTAATCAGCATCCGTCACCGTCACACCTGATAGACGCTGCGTCTCCACGCCCTTGCGGAACCGAAGAACGACGTTTCGGAGCAGCACCTCCTCCACGGCCCGCTCCCAAGCTAGGCGCAAGTTGGAGTAAGCGCCTACCGTGAGGTCGTAGTGCTTCTGCTCCTCCCCAAGCTTGTGCGCCTTTGCTGCTTCAACGTGAACGGTTTTGAGGAACCCCACGCGCTTTGAACTGCTCAATCCTTCGAATGGCAGATTGGGACTTGCAACGCCGTAACCTTGAGCCTGACGAACCAAGCTTTGGGTCACGACAGGCCTGCCCGCGCGCCCGGCAGCTTCCGTTAGCAAGTTCAAAAAATAGATGTCATGCGTAAAAATGATCACCTGCCGCTTTTCTGCCTCATCAACAAGACGCTTGGCAACGCGCTCACGACGACGATGATCTAACGAGCAAACCGGATCGTCGAATATGATCGCTCCCGTTTGCCCGCTCAGTGAAACCTCGGCCAAGAACGAACCAATAGCAATGGCGCGCTGCTCACCTTCGCTGAGGATCTCAGAGGGTGACAATGACTGAGGCAACTCTAGACGGAGTCGGTGGAGCGTCTTCCCACGAGCGGATCGACTCTGCGAAGACACGCTCAGCGAAGATACGCCGAGTGACTTGAACTCACGATTGAGCGCTTCACCCAGTTCCTTGGACACCACTTGTGCAGCAATCTCGGTGGCCTTGGTGGAAATTGACCGCGTCCGCAGATGGGGCAGGCAGCCCTTCAACTTGGATTGCACTGACAACTTGCTGATGGCGCTAAGCACCGAGTCTTTGACCACCGCCAACTGCATGCGGGCATTAAGCTCATTGAACTCGCCCTGCAAAGCACTACGCGCCTTTTCATCCGAAGCGTCATCAAGCGCTTTGGCTGCGCTGTGTAATTGCTCAGCAAGAAGCGAAAGCGCAGCTTTCGGACTCCCCCCGGCACTGACCACCACACTCCAATCATCGGCAGTGGCAGCATCTTTGACGGATTTCTGGCGCGCAATCAACGCCTCTTCAAACGCCTCCAAGTCGCTGGCCAGCTGCTCGTCTTCCGCGCGAAGCTCGACCCGAATGGCCTCATCCAACCCCAGTGTGACTGAATCGCCCAGGGTTCCGTAGACACCTCGCAGCCATAAACTATGGCTTAGGCGGAGGTGGTTATGAGCACGAAGC
>NZ_NIVS01000010.1 GCF_002205165.1 Stenotrophomonas maltophilia
CCGCCGGCCCTCAGTGGCGCAATCACTCCCAGTTCCGCGCCCCGCGTGACGCCAGCGCCGCCGAGCGGAAGTGAGACCGGGTCCGGCCGGCCTCGCCGGCGGGACCTCCAACCCGGCGCCACGCCATGCGTGGCGTCGCGGTTCCGGAACGAACGCCAGCCACCCATGGGGTGGCTCTACGCGGCTTCGTCCCACCAAACCCCGCCTTCGTCGCATGCCGCTTGTTCCCGCTGGCAGCAGGGCTATGCTCGCCTCACTTCCTCTGTGATGACGCCACCGTGTTCGCCAGCCTCGCTCTGATCTTCCGCATTCTGTTGGCCTGGGCCGCTGCCATCGTGGTGGCGGGGTTCGTCTGGAGTGGCTTCTTCCACGGTATGGATGAAGGCCCCGGCTGGGTGTTCGGCTTGCTGGCCCTGTTCGTGATGGTGACCGCGCTGGGCAGCTGCATCGCCCATATCCGCCGGGTCCGGCACGCCGCCGGGCGCCTGGACGCGACCACCCTGTCCAGCCGCCAGCGCCGCCAGATCGAGGTACCGATGGATGCCGGCCCGGCCTTCGCCCTGGTCGAAGCCGCCATCGCCGAGCTGCCACGGGTGGAAGACATCGAAAGCGCACCGGGCAGCCTGCAGGTGCGCGCCTACGTGCGCCGCGTGGATCCCTACAACGGCCGCCCGCCGTCCCGCTGGAACCTGCCTGCGCGGCTGGCGATCAAGCGCAACAGCGTGCTTGCCACGGTCACCCCGGGGCAGGGTACCAGCAGCGTGACCCTGCTGTTCGAGCCCGATGCCGGGGTCTGGGCGGACCTGCTGGCGGTGGACGAAGGCAGCAACCATGAGAACGCCGAAGCGGTCAGCCGCGCGATCACCCGCCGGGTGGCCGAGCAGCGCCGCGACGAGCAGGCCGCCGCCGAGCAGACCTCGACCGAGAAGGAACTGTCGGTGGCCAAGCTCAACCTGCTGCATGCCCAGGTCGAGCCGCATTTCCTCTACAACACGCTGGCCAACGCGCAGGTGCTGACCCGTACCGATCCACCGCGCGCCGACCAGATGCTCGGGCACCTGATCCAGTACCTGCGCAGCTCGCTGCCCAGCGTGGAAGAGTCGATGTCGACCTTGGGCGTGGAGCTGGAGCGCACCCAGGCCTACCTGGAAATCCTCAAGATCCGCATGGGCGCACGCCTGGCCCTGCAGGTGGATGTACCCCCGGCCCTGCTCAGCCTGCCGCTGCCCTCGATGGCGCTGCAGACGCTGGTCGAGAATGCGATCAAACACGGCCTGGAGCCCAAGCCCGGCGGTGGCACGGTGTGGATCATCGCGCGCGCCTTCGAGGACCATGTCACCCTCACCGTGGCCGATGACGGCCTCGGTTTCGGCCAGGGCACCAGTGGCACCGGCATCGGTCTGAAGAACCTGCGCGAACGCTTGCGCCTGACCTGCGGTGAGCGCGCCAGCGTGGCCATCGTGTCCAACTTCCCCAGCGGCGTGGCAGCGACCATCACTCTGCCGCGCGACGCACGTGAGGCGATCCATGCAGCTTGATGCGCTCATTGCCGAAGACGAAGACCTGCTGCGCCAGTCGCTGGTCGCGCAGCTGCAGCGGCTGTGGCCCGAACTGCGCCTGGTGGCCGAATGCGAGGATGGCGCCAGTGCGCTGGAGCGCTTGGCCGAACTCAAGCCGGACCTGGCCCTGCTCGACATCCGCATGCCCGGCATCACCGGCATCGAGGTGGCCCGCGCGCTTCCGGAGATCAGCCCGCGCACCCAGGTGGTGTTTGTCACCGCCTACGACCAGTACGCCATCGACGCCTTCGAACAAGGGGCGATCGACTACCTGCTCAAGCCGGTCAGCGACGAGCGCCTGCTGGCCACGCGCGAGCGCATCCTGGCCCGCATGCAGCTGGGCCGCCCCGACAGCGGCATGCTCGAGCAGTTGCTGCAGCGCCTGGGCCAGCAGCCCGCCGCCGCCTCGAGTACACCGCCGTTGGCCTGGATCACGGCCAGCAACGGCCGCGACACGCAGCTGATCATGCTCGAGGACGTGATCTACTTCCGTGCGGATAGCAAATACACCACCGTGGTCACCGAGCAGGGCGAAAGCCTGCTGCGCACCTCGCTGCGCGAACTGCTCGATGCGCTCGACCCGCAACGGTTCCGCCAGATCCACCGTTCCACCATCGTCAACATGAAGGCCGTCGCCGCGGTCACCCGCGATGACACCGGCCGCGGTCAGCTGCGCTTGAAGCATCGCACCGAGGTGCTCAATGTCAGCCAGCCGTTCATGAGCCTGTTCCGCGGGATGTAACGCGCCTTTCCTTTTGTCTGGAGCCTGCCATGCGTATCGCCGTTCTCGTCAGTCTCTGCGTGCTGGTGCTGCCCGCCTGCCAGCAATCGAGCAACACCTCCGTTACCCGCATCCGCGCCAATGGCGTGGATACGCTGTACAGCAAGACCACCGTCGACAACGGCGTCGCCCGCTTCGACTGCATCGCCAGCAGCAGTGGCCGCTGCCATTACCTGGTGCTGGATGCGCGCTGCGCGAAGGACAAGGACTGCGGCTATCCCCCCCTGCACCGGTTGGCGGTGGCGGTGGGCAAGACCGAGCAGATGGCGGGCTTGCCAGCCGGCTTCCAGCATTGCGTCAGTGCGGTCCAGAAAGAACAATGCCACCGTGAATGATCACGGTGGCATCGTGGCTCCCCCCGCTTTTCAGTAGGGTCAGAACGCGGGCTGCAGATGCAGGTTGGTGCCGTTGGGCTGCTCGCCGACGTGGTTGAGCTGCCCGACCAGTTCGGTGTGCTGCTTCATCCGGCCGATCTCGCGCATGATGCGGATATCCTCGTGGCGCAGCTCGCGCTTGGCGCTCACGGCCTGCTTGTAATCCAGGACTTCCGGATAGTGCTGGGCCATGTCCAGCGCTTCGGCCACGCATTCCACCGTATCGGCATCGGAGGTGATCCGGGCGCGGCTGTTGAAGGCCTTCATCCAGCGCTCGAAGCCGGCCGTGTGATCGAACATGTTGGCCATGAACCAGATCACGAACAGGATCGAGACCCATGACCCGAACACGATCACCACGCGGGTGAAGGTGATATGGAAGTCATCCTTCCACAGGTAGTTGCTGATCAGGCCGAGGATGAGCAGCGAAGATGCCTGCCAGCCCACGATCGAGGCCATCAGCCATTGGCCCTTGGCTTTGGCGAGCACCGCGACTTCTTCGCGGATCTGCTGTTCACTCTTGTTACGCCAATGCGCGACCTGTTTTTCGAACGGGCTGCTGTACAGCTCGTTGTCCTGCAACAGCAAACCCAAACCTTTGAACAAAGCGATCATGACGAGCTCCTTCTGGAACGTGCGGCAGCGCATTGGACGACGTTGTGGCGCATCCAGTTCTAGCACTTTCACGGCGCTTGGCAATGGGCAAAGCGCAAAGATCCGGCGTCGTTTCTGCCTGAATGGGCAAACTCGCAGCGGATTTGCGCACTGCGGCACGCAAATCGCCGGGTAAATACGGCGTGGACGGCGGCTCCCATGCTGCATCTGCACAATGCCCAGGCCCTGTCGGGCCGCGTCCTCGCCAGCCCCGTCGGTATCACGCAGAATTGACGCATCCGCGCGAAACGCCGGTCCGCTCCGCCCTCGGTACTGCTGATGTCTTCCCTGCTGCGTTCGCTTGCCCGCCCTGCCACCGCCCCGATCCGCCGCTGGGTGCTGGGCGCCTTCCCCCGCGGCCAGAGCGGGATCGACTACGACCACCCGCTGGGCGACCCCGGCTGGTTCGGCCCGGACAGCATCACCTGGCGCGTGCATTCCGAGTTTCCCGGCATGCTCGCCGGCGGCCTGTGCGCGCTGATGCTGCAGACCCTGCATCCGCTCGCCCTGGCCGGCGTGTACGACCATTCGAACTTCCGCGATGACCTGGTGGGCCGCCTGCGCCGCACCACCGCGTTCGTCGCCGGCACCACGTACGCACCGACCGCGGAAGTAGAGGCGTTGATCGCCAAGGTGACCCGCATCCATGCACAGGTACGCGGGCACACCGCCGACGGCCGCGCGTATTCCGCCGACGATCCCGCGCTGCTCACCTGGGTGCACGTCACCGAAGCCTACGGCTTCCTCCAGGGCTGCCGACGCTATTGCCGCGACGTGCCCACGGCGGTCGCCGACCGGTATTACCGTGAGTACAAGCGCGTGGCCGAAGCGCTCGGTGCTGTAGACGTTCCCGCGTCGGAAGCGGAGGTGGACGCGTACTTCGCGCAGCAGCAATCGCACCTGATGTTCGATGCACGCTCGCGCGAGGTGCTGGCGGTGCTGTCAGGCATCCGCCTGCCGGTGCCGATGGCGGGCCTCTCCCGCGAGTTGTTCCTCGGTGCCGGCGCTGCGTTGTTGCCTCACTGGGCGACGACGATGATCGAGCGCACGCCGATGCAACGTGCGCAGTCGCGCGCGTCTGCGGTGATGCTGAAAGGCATGGCGCCGTTGTTCCGGCGTGCGCTGCAGGATGGCCTGGCGACGCGGGCATGCACGCGGATGGGTGTTCCTGCCAGCGTGCTTGCTGATTGGCCTTGAAGGGGTAGGTGCCCTGTGTCCGCTGGTTGGGTCGGGGGCACGCACAGGTCCCGACACCCCACCCATGCCCGCCCAAACCAGAGCAGCCGCAAACCAAAGCCGTTGCTCTGCTCCAAAAAAAACGGGCGCCGAAGCGCCCGTTCTCTCATCTCAGCACAGTGCGATGAACCACCTCACCACACCTTGACCCGCTTCTCCGGCGCCAGATACAGCTTCTGGCCTTCCTTCACCTCGAAGGCCGGATACCACGCATCCAGATTGCGCACCGTCAACGCACGGAACTGGCCCGGCGCATGCACATTCGTCAACAGCGAATTACGCAGCGCCTGCTCACGCGCCTTGCTCCGCCATGCCTGTGCGAAGCCCAGGAAGAACCGCTGATCCGGCGTGAAGCCCTCCAGCGTCTGGCCCGGCTTGCCCTGCAGCGACAACTGATACGCATCGTACGCCGTCGACAGACCCGCCACGTCCGCAATGTTCTCGCCCAGCGTCAAACGACCATTCACCGATACCCCCGGGAACGGACTGTAGCTGCTGAACTGCGCCGCCAGCGCATCGCCGGCCGCGTTGAACTTCTTCAGATCTTCCGCCGTCCACCAGTTCTGCAGCTTGCCCGTCTCATCGAACAGCGCACCGGCGTTGTCGAAACCGTGGCTGATCTCATGGCCGATCACCGCACCGATCGCACCGTAATTCACCGCATCGTCGGCCGCGCCATCGAAGAACGGCGGCTGCAGGATCGCGGCCGGGAACACCAGGCGGTTTTCCAGCGGCACGTTCATCGCATTGATGGTCTGCGGCAGCATCGCCCACTCGCTGTGGTCCACCGGCTTGCCCAGCTTGGCGATGTTGCGCCGGTACTCGAACAGCTCGGCACGCTCGGCATTGCCCAGCGCGTCATCGCGCTTGATCTCCAGGCCGGTGTAATCGCGCCACTTGTCCGGGTAGCCCATGCCCACCGTCAAGCCATCGACCTTGGCTTTGGCACGGGCCTTGGTCTGCGGCGACATCCACTCCAGCGCATCGATGCGCTTGGCGAACGCGGCGATGATGTTCTTGGCCATCTCATCGGCACGGGCCTTGGTGGCCGGATCGAAGTGACGCTCGACGTACAGCTTGCCGATCGCTTCGCCAACGGCATGGTTGCTGTCATCCACCGCACGCTTCCAGCGCTCGCTCTGCTGCGGGGTGCCGTTGAGCGTGGTGCCGTGGAAGGCGAAGCGCGCATCGGCGAACGACTTGGGCAGGTACGGGGCGGCGCGGTCCAGCGCGTGGAAGGCCAGGTAGTCCTTCCAGACCTCCAGCGGCTCGGTCGCGACCAGGCGCGAAATGCCGGCCACGGCCTTGGGCTGCCACACGATGAAGTCCTGCTGGGCGTCCAAGCCGGCCGAGGCCAGGAAGGCGCTCCAGTCCATGCCCGGCGCCTTGGCGCTCAGGTCGGCCTGCTTCCAGGCGTTGGCACCCTTGGCGACGTCGTTGGTCTCTTCCTGGGTGGCATGGGCCTGGGCGATCTTGGTCTCCAGCGCGACGATGCGCTGCGCCTTGGCGGCCGGATCGGCGACGCCGGCCAACTGCAGTACCTCGGCGATGTAGGCCTGGTACTGCTTGCGGATCTCGGCCATGCGGCCGCCCTGCAGGTAGAAGTCACGGTCCGGCAGGCCCAGGCCGCCCTGCACCAGGTACGGCGCGGTGCGGTCCGGCTGCAGCAGGTCCACCGAGACCCACACGCCGAACAGGCGGTCGGTATAGAAGTTGGTGGCGTTGAGCAGGTCCACGTCGGCGCGCAGCGTCCCACCCAGTGCGGTGGCCAGCGCGGCCTTGTCGCTGATCCCGGCGATGGCGTCCAGTTCGGGTTTGACCGGGGCGGCGCCGCGCGACTCGATGCCGGTCTCGTCCATGAAGGCGGCGTAGTAATCGCCGATCAGCTTGGTCTCACCCTCGGCCTTGGTGTCGGCCGCGGCACCTTCAAGGATGGCGCGGGTGTCGGCCAGGGTCTTTTCGGAGATGACGTTGAAGCTGCCGTAGCTGGAGCGGTCGGCCGGGATCTCGGTGTTCTTGACCCAGGTCCCGTTGGCGAAGCCGAAGAAGTCATCGCCGGCGGCGATGCTGCGGTCCATGCCGGCGGCGTCGAAACCGAAGCTGCCCAGCTGCGGCTTGGGCGCGGCCGGTTCGGCCGGGGCGGTCTCGGGTGCGGACGCGGCCGGTGCAGTGGCCTCGCGGTCGCAGGCGGCCAGGCTCAGCGACAGGCTGGCGGCAATGGCGAGCATCAGGGTGGGGCGGCGCAGCTTGGACATTGAGCTTCTCAGCAACGGAAACGTCCAAGTCTAATCCTGTCCCGGCCGCGCGGTTATGCCGGCTTCGGCGGCATCGGGTGCCGGCGTTGCCCTTCCCCGGATTCACCGTTGTGAACTGCCCGCCGCCGCGTCTTCCCGTGCCGCGCGCGCTGGTGCATGCTGGGTCGCCACGGATTCCGCGGGCGCCGGTGGGCGCCGGTGTGACGATCAAGGCGTCAAGAATCCCGGGCAGCGGCCGCTCAGGTTTGGGGAAACCAGGAAGCGTTTACAGATGAAGTCAGCCTGTCGTGCGGGAAAAGGGTTGCGATGCCCGCGTTGAACCGTGCCTTGGCGCGGCCACTGCGGACGTTCGTGTGGCTCGGGGTTTCCCTGGGCGTGCTGCTGGCCGCAGGGCTGGTGGCGATGCTGCTCAATGACTGCCAGCGGCGGCAGGAGGCCGCGCAGCGCCAGAGCTCGGCGCTGGCAACCGGCGCCCAGCGCCTGCTGCGGCTGGAACTGCGCACTCTGGAGCGGGTGATGCAGGGCATCTTCCGCGATGGCGCGCTGCTGTTCCAGCGCGTGCCGGAGCAGGCGCCGGACCTGCTCGATGCCAGCATCGCCGGCGCCCTGCAGCGCCATGCCGAACTGCACAGCATCGTGGTGGTCGACCCGTACGGGCGTGCCCTGACCAGTGGCAGCGGTGACCTGCAGCTGCCGCTGTGGGCGGTGGACGACAACCGCGGCCAGGGCAGCCAAGTGTTCCTGGGGCCACCGCAGGCGCTGGACGCCACGCAATGGATCCTGCCGCTGGCGCTGCCCATGGGCGGGGACCGCTGGCTGTTGGCACGGCTGCGCACGGCCGAGCTGCAATCGATCATCGGCGGCATGGATACCGGCGATGCCGGGGTCATCTCGATCACCGACCCGCATGGCTACATCCTGGCGCGCAGTCCCGATCCGGCCGGGGTGGTCGGGCATCGCTTCGGCCTGGCCAAGCGCGAGCTGCTGCGCCGGGATGCACTGACCCCGCTGGGCACCGAGACCAGCGCCGTCGATGGCATCGAGCGCATCTCCAGCCTGAGCACGCTGGCCCAGTACCCGCTGGCGGTCTATGCCGGGCTCGGCCGGCGCGATGTGCTGGCCGCGTGGTGGCCGTATGTGCAGGCCTCGGTCGGGGTCTATCTGCTGTACTGGCTGCTGTTTGCCGCCGTGTATGTCAGCCTGCGCCGCGCCACCCGCGACCAGGACAGCCTGAGCGAAGAACTGCGCACCGGCCATACCGAGCTGCGCATGGCCCACCAGGTCGGCAAGGTGTGTACCTGGTACGTGGACGAGGATGCCTGCCTGCTGCGCTGGTCCCCGTTGGCCCGCGAGATTTTCGGCATCGACATCGAGAGCCTGCCCGTCGCGGATTTCTTCGCGCGGGTGCACCACGATGATACCGCGCGCATGCAGCAGGCCTTCGACGCCGCGTTCGCCGGCAGCGGCGTGCTGGATGAAATGTTCCGGCTGGTGTTGCCCGGCGGTGCGATCCGCTGGGTGTCCGCACGCGGCCAGCGGGTGGCGGTGGTGGACCGCGAGCGCCGCATGATCGGTGCCTTGACCGATGTCAGCGAGCGGGTCGATGCACTGGCCCGCGTACAGCAGGCCGAGCGCCAGTTCCGGCTGCTGTTCGACCGTAATCCGGCACCGTTCTGGGTATTCGATCCAGACACGCTGCGCTTCCTGGAGGTCAACGAGGCGGCGGTGCGCCAGTACGGCTACAGCCGCGATGAATTCCTGGCGATGAGCATCCTGGACATCCGCCCGCGCGAAGGCTGGGATGAGATCCGCGGGGCGATCGCACAGGCGCGCATCGGCGATGTACAGGATGCGCAGGTCCGCCTGCACCAGCGCAAGGACGGCAGCGTCTTCGAAGTGCGTGCGCATCTGGCCCGGCTCGACTTCGATGGCCGCCAGGCGTGCCTGGTGCTGGCCGAGGACGTCAGCGAACGCTTGGCCTACGAGCGCGATCTGGCGTATCACGCTACCCACAACCCGGCGACCGGCCTGCTCAACACACGCGCGCTGGCCGCGCAGCTGGACGAGGAGGGCGGTGCCTACACGATCGCCTATGTGCAGTTCCGCGGTCTGCAGCTGGTCTCCGATACGCTCGGCCGCGAGGTCGGCGACGTGGTGCTGCAGGCGATGGCCAAGCGCCTTGGGGGACTCGGCGTGCGGTATGGCCTGCTGGCCTTCCAGCCGGCGGAGGATTTCATCTTCGCGATCCGCGACGACCATCAGCGCCAGACCGCGCTGGACACTCTGGTGCAGACCGTGTCCGAACCCGTGCGTGGGCAGGACTGGCTGCACCAGTTCGAACCGCGCATCGGCGTCGCGGTGAAGTTCCACGACGATGCCAGCACCGCCGAGCAGGTGATCGGCATGGCCGCGCAGGCCGCGCATGCCGCGCGCGACGAAGGCAACGTCATCGCCTGGTACGACGCCACCGTGAGTTCGCGCCTGGCTGAGCGGCTGCGCCTGGCGGGCCGCATCCACAGTGCGATCGATACCGAGTTCGAGCTGTACTACCAGCCGATCTGCCACGCCAGCGACAGCAGCCCGGCCGCGCTGGAAGCCCTGCTGCGCTGGCCGCAGGCCGATGGCAGCTTCATTCCCCCGGGCGAGTTCATCCAGCTGTGCGAAGACACCGGCCTGATCCTGGCGCTGGGCCGCTGGGTGATCCGTGCCGCCGCGCAGGCACAGCGGCAGCTGGTCGATGCCGGCTGGGACCTGCCGATCGCGGTGAATGTCTCGGCGGTGCAGTTCTTCAACAGCGACCTGGTCGCCGAGTTCACCCGTGCCAGCCAGGAGTTCGGGCTGGCCCGTGGCGCGCTGCAGGTCGAGCTGACCGAAAGCAGCCTGATGCGCAAACCGGGACAGGCCAAACAGACCATGCAGCGCCTGCACGAGCAGGGCATCTGCATCTCGCTGGACGATTTCGGCACCGGTTATTCCAACATGTCCTATCTGCAGCACCTGCCGCTGGACATCCTCAAGATCGACCGCAGCTTCGTCGCCGACGTGGAAACCAATCCGCGCAATGCCTCGATCTGCCGCGCGCTGCTGTCGCTGGGCCACAGCATGGGGCTGACCATCATCGCCGAGGGCGTGGAAACGCCGGGCCAGCTGCAGTGGCTGGCCGCGCATGGCTGCGACCAGGTGCAGGGGTATCTGCTGGGCCGGCCGATGCCGTTGGCCAAGGTGATCGCGCAGCTGGATTCGGTGGAGGCCTAGCGCCGGGTGGGGTCTGGTGGCGGGTGCCGCGCGGCATCACGCCAGGGCGTCCACCAGGTAATCGATGAAACTGCGCACCTTCGGGGCCAGGTGGCTGCGGCTGGTGTATACCGCATGGATGCCGATGCCCGGCACCGTCCACTCCGGCAGGACGCGCTCCAGCCGCCCGTCGGCGAGCGCGTCGGCGACCAGGAAATCCGGCTGCACGATGATGCCCATCCCGGCGATCGCGGCCTCGCGCAGCACATCGCCGTTGTTGGCACGCACACCGCCGTGCACGGGCACCGAGACCTCCCCGCGCGGACCGTGCAACTGCCATGCATCGCCGCCGGCCCAGTAGCTGTAGTGCAGGCACTCGTGCGCGGAGAGATCTTCGGGCTGCTGCGGACGGCCACGCGCATCCAGATACGCCGGCGCCGCGCACAGGCTGATCTGCGCGTCGGCCAGCCGTCGCGCGATCAGGGCCGGGCTGGGCTGGCGGGTGATGCGGATCGCCACGTCATAGCCTTCTTCGACCATGTCCACCAGGCGGTCGGACAGCGACAGGTCCAGTTCCACCTGCGGGTAGCGCGCCCGATACCCGGCCAGCAGCGGGCCCAGCCGGGCGATGCCATAGCTGACCGGCGCGTTGATCCGCAGCCGTCCGGACGGCTCCAGTGCCTGCGCGCTGATGCCGGCCTCCAGCGCATCGAACTCGGCCAGCAGCCGCACGCACTCGGCGTAGTAGGCCGCGCCCGTGCTCGTGGGGCTCACGCGGCGGGTCGTACGGTTGAGCAGCCGGGTCGACAGGCGCTTTTCCAGCGCGGCGATCTGCCGGGTCACCCCCGCGGTGGAGAGGTCCAGGGCCTGCGCGGCGGCACTGAAGCCGTTGCGCTCGACCACGGCGACAAACACACGCATGGCGTCCAGAGTGTCCATTGTTGCTCTTTTCGAAATAAACAGCGTCGATGCATCGTATTTATTGGCTGATCTGTGCGCAATAGTCTGGTCGGTAGAGTGACCCGTCGGGTCCTGCACCTGGAGTCCGTGATGTCCCGCTTGCCCTCCCTGTATATCTCCCACGGCTCGCCGATGACCGCGCTCAACCCCGGTCTGGTGGGCGAGCGTTTGGCGGCGCTGGCGGCGCGCCTGCCGCGACCGCGCGCGATCGTGATGGCCTCGGCGCACTGGCTGACCCATCAGCCGGCGGTGGGCGGGCATGCCCAGCCGCCCACCCTTCACGATTTCGGCGGTTTCCCGCAGGCACTGTTCGACCTGCAGTATCCGGCACCGGGCGAGCCCGCGCTGGCGCAGGAGATCGCGCAGCGGCTGAGCGCGGCCGCGCTGCCGGCTGCCATCGACCCGCAGCGGGGTCTGGACCACGGTGCGTGGGTGCCGCTGCGCTTTCTGTACCCGCAAGCGGACATCCCGGTCGTGCCGCTGGCGATCCAGCCCCTGCTCGGCCCGGCCCACCAGTTTGCGCTGGGCCGCGCGCTGGCACCGCTGCGCGGGCAGGGCGTGCTGTTGATCGGCTCGGGCAGCATCACCCACAACCTGCACGACTGGCGAAGCTACCAGGACGGCAAGGAAGCGCCGTATGTGCGGCCCTTCATCGAGTGGGTGGAGCAGCGCCTGCGGGCCGATGACAGTGCCGCGTTGCTGGACTATCGCCGCCAGGCCCCACACGCCGTGCAGGCGCACCCCAGCGACGAGCACCTGCAGCCGCTGCACTTTGCGATGGGGGCGGCCGGTGGCGATGCGCTCGGCGCGCAGCGCATCGATGCCGGGATCGATGCCGGTTTCCTGGCGATGGACATCTATCGCTTCGACGGCGCCGACGCGCAACAGCGCGCCGCATGAGCGTGCTGCTGTCCGCGAACTGAGCCTGCCGCGCCGCGCGCATTCGCGTGGCGGCGCACGTGTGGTACGTTTTTTCCTGTTTCCGGCGCCGGCTGTCCGCAGCCTCCCCCGCGCTGCTTACTGGAAAATGCATGCATACCATTGAAGTCGTTCTGGCGATGCTGGTGGCGGTGGTCGCCAGCGGCTACCTGGTCCGCGTCCTGCCGTTGTCGCTGCCGTTGCCGCTGGTGCAGATCGGGCTGGGCGCGGTCATTGCCGGGGTATTCAACCGCGGCCACGCGCTGGAGCCGGAGATGTTCTTCCTGCTGTTCCTGCCGCCGCTGCTGTTCCTGGATGGCTGGCGCATCCCCAAGCAGGGCCTGTTCCGCGATAAAGGCGTGATCCTGGAACTGGCCTTCGGGCTGGTGGTGTTCACCGTGATCGGCGCCGGCTTCCTGATCCACTGGATGATCCCGGTGATGCCGCTGGCGGTGGCCTTCGCGCTGGCGGCGATCATCTCGCCGACCGATCCGGTGGCGGTCAGCTCGATCGCGTCGCGCGCGCCCATTCCCAAGCGGCTGATGCACATCCTGGAAGGCGAGTCGCTGCTCAACGATGCCTCCGGCCTGGTCTGCTTCCGGTTCGCGGTGGCCGCGGTGATGACCGGCACGTTCTCGCTGGCGAGCGCCTCGCTGACCTTCCTGTGGGTGGCGGTGGCCGGTCTGGCGATCGGCGTGGCGGTGACGCTGGGCGTGTCCACGTTCCAGCGTTGGCTGTGGCGGCGCTTCGGCGAGGAGCCCGGCGCAGCGCTGCTGGTCAATCTGCTGATCCCGTTCGCCGCGTACCTGCTGGCCGAAGAACTCAATGCATCGGGCATTCTCTCGGCGGTCGCGGCGGGCGTCACGATGAGCTACGTGGAGCTGACCGGCCGCGTGTCGGGCAGCATGCGCGTGCAGCGCACGGCGGTCTGGAACATGCTGCAGTTCAGCTTCAACGGCATCATGTTCGTGCTGCTCGGCGAGCAATTGCCGGGCATCGTGGAACGCGCGATCAAGACCGTCAGCGAGAGCGGGCACCACAGTGCGTGGTGGCTGCTGGTGTACGTGGTGGTGATCAACCTGGCGCTGGTGCTGCTGCGCCTGGCCTGGGTGTGGCTGTCGCTGCGCTGGAGCCTGCTGCGTGCGCGGCATCGTGGCGAGGCCCGGCAAGGCACCTCCTGGCGGATCGTGGTGGCGACCTCGGTCGCCGGCGTGCGCGGTGCGATCACCCTGGCCGGCGTGCTGACCCTGCCGCTGTTCCTGCCCGACGGCAGCGCCTTCCCTGCGCGCGATCTGGTGATCTTCCTGGCCGCGGCGGTGATCCTGATCTCGCTGGTCGGGGCCAGCATCGCGCTGCCGCGCCTGCTCAAGGGGCTGGAACTGCCGGCCGATTCGGGCGAGCGCAAGGAAGAGGATCTGGCCCGCAAGCTCGCCGCCAAGGCCGCGCTGGCCGGCGTGGAGCGCACGCGCCAGCAGCTGGTGCAGAACCAGACCACCGAGAATGTGCAGCTCTACAACGATGCCGCCTCGCGGGTGAGCCTGCTGTACCAGCGCAACCTGGAGAAGGAGGCCGGGCCGGACGCGGATCCGGAGAAGGTCAAGCGGATGGAGCAGGGCTACCGCCAGCTGCGCACCGCCGGGTTGACCGCCGAGCGTGAAGAACTGTTCCGCCTGACCCGGCGCGGCAAGATTTCCGATGAAATTTCGCGCAGGCTGATCCGCAATCTGGACCTGCTGGAGACGCGGCAACGCGATTGAGGCCGCACCCGCGTGGGTGCCGCGCCACGGTTGGAGCCACCCCATGGGCGGCTCCAACCCGGCAACCGAGGGATCAGGCGTCCGGCTTCTGATCCAGGAAGTAGGCCACCACGGTGCCCTTGATCTTGATCGTCATCGGGTTGCCGCGGCGGTCGCGGGCCTTGCCGGCCTGCACGCGGATCCAGCCTTCGCTGACCGAATACTCTTCAACGTTGTCGCGCTCGACATCATTGAAACGGATTCCCACGCCGCGCTCCAGCGCAGCGGCATCGTGGAAGGGGCTGGCCGGGTTGATCGCCAGGTGATCGGGAGGGGTATCGCTCATGGTCACAGGATGCTGACGACCACCAAGGCCGCCTTCTGCCGTACAGGATAAACCGCAGCGGGTCCCGCGCCGAATTTCGCTTCCTGCCAACGCCCTTGCACGGCAGAATGCGCCCCTGTCTCCAGGAATACCGGCCATGCCCGACAACAGCGATTATTTCGACTTCGAAGAAGAGGAACGCGATTTCGACGAAGACGATTTCGAGGCGCGGATCTGGAATCTGTTCGTGCTGATCAACCCGGGTGACGAAGAACTGGCCCTGCAGCAGTTCAACCGCTGGCGCGAGGCGCTGCTGGAAAGCGGCGAGGGTATCGATGAGGACGCCGACTGGCTGCCGCCGATGATGGCCGCGATTGCCTGGCAGTCCGGCTTCGAGGTGGAGCGGGGCGATGCCGATGCGCTGATGTCGGCGGTCAACGAGCTGTCCGCGCGCTGGAACCTGCAGATCGACTGGGGCGGCGACCTGGACGATGAGGATTTCGCCGCCGAGGTGGATGCGCCGATGTTGATGACCACCGCCCACGACCGCCTGCGCGAGCACAACTACGCGCTGTGGAGCGTGGATACCGGCAATGACACGCTGGCCGGCTGGATGGCGCTCAACCGCGATGACGATGCGATGCTGGCGCTGTGCTCGCTGCTGGGCGTGGAAGTGCGGCCGGGCAGCGATCCGTTCTGAGGGCGCGATTGCGGTCTGCGTATGCCGACCAACGGTCGGCACCTACGCCTGATACTGGCTTCTTGCGTTGGCGATCACGGCTTTGACCCGTTCGCGGTCCGTATGCCGTGAGATGGCCTGTGCGCCCAAGGCGATCGCCTGCAGGCGCAACGGGGCGGGCACGTCGTAGTGCGCGCCGCTGCGGCGGTTCTGGAAGGCCCGCCGCGGGATCCCGAGCTGCGCCGCCATGGCGTGCAGCTCGGGCAGGGTGTCGGCCATCAGATGCGCCCAGCGCTCGCCGCGCCAGGGATGTACCGCATCGTCGATATAGACCGTCACCGGATCGCCGTGGCTCAGGCCTGCGGCTTGTCGTCGCTGGCAGCCGGGGTGGCGTCGGCGGCATCGGTGCCGGCCTCGTCTGCCACCGCGGCGTCGTCGCCAGCATCGGCAGCGCTGTCGGCGTCTTCGCCTTCTTCGCCTTCCACACCTTCGAACTCGGCGACCAGCTGGGCCAGGTACTCGTCGGCGGTCTTGCCTTCGTCAGCGGCCAGGTCGTCGATCAGCTGCTGCAGCTGGGTCGAGTACTCCAGGTTGGCCTTGCGGCCTTCCTTTTCCTGGACGTTGGAGAGGTGCTTGAGCATGGCCAGCATCGGCACCGGGTTGTCGGCGTTGCCCATGGTCTGACCGCCGATGGCCAGCAGCCATTCGGTGCCCTGCAGGCCGATCGCAGCGACGACCTGGCCTTCTTCGTTGGTCAGCACGGCATGGTTCTGCACCGGCTGCTGGGCGTTGAGGCGGTTGATCGGGCGCTTGGGCTGTTGCTTCTTGCGCTTGTCGCGCTTGGCCTTGGACTGCTTGGACATGGGTGCGGTCTATCTACAAAAGGAAAGACCCATTGTAGTGCCGGCCGCCGGCCGGCTCCACGCATTCCATGAATCACCCGCCGCGGCCGCGCCTCAGGGCGAGGCCGGTGGCGCGCTGGCGGCCTGCACGTCGGCGTCGGCGGCCGCGGGCGACAGCGCCACTTCCTGCCCGGCACCGGCCAGGGCCGCCGCTTCGGCCGCCTTGGTCATCACCACGATGCTGATCCGGCGGTTGATCGGGTTGTCCGGCTGGGTCCGGTCGAACAGCACCGAGGAGGACAGGCCGACCACGCGGGTCACCTTGTCCTCGGTCATGCCACCATCGAGCAGCGCCCGCCGCGCAGCGTTGGCGCGGTCGGCGCTGAGCTCCCAGTTGCTGTAGCCGTGGGCCGCGTTGTAGGCGGTGATGTCGGTATGGCCGGTGATGCTGATCCGGTTCGGCACGTGGTTGATGAACTGCGACAGCTCGCGCAGGATCTCGCGCGTATACGGCTTGAGCGAGGCGCTGCCCATGTCGAACATCGGCCGGTTCTGCTTGTCCACGATCTGGATGCGCAGGCCTTCCGGGGTGAGGTCGAGCAGCAGCTGGTCCTTGAACGGCTCCAGCGCCTGGCTCTTGCTGATCGCTTCTTCCAGCTCCTGCTTGAGCGCTTCCAGCTGGCGCTTTTCGCGCTCGCGCTCGTCTTCCTGCGGTACCGGTTTGGAGGCCTGCTGGTTCTGGAAGGGGTCGTTGCTGTTGCCACGCGAGATGTCGGTGGCGCCGCCCAGCTTGATCATCGAGGTGCTGGCGCCGCCCGGGCCGGCCATGCCCGGGGCCGGGGTGGAACTGCTGCCGGCCAGCGGGCTGGGGTTGCGGAAGTATTCGGAGATCGCCGCGCGCTCGGGTTTGCTGGTGGCGGCCATCAGCCACAGCACCAGGAAGAAGGCCATCATCGCGGTCACGAAGTCGGCGTAGGCCACCTTCCAGGCACCGCCATGGTGCGCGGCGTGGCCGGCCTTCTTGACCCGGCGGACGATGACGGTGGGTTTGGTCTCGGCCATGGCGCTGCCTTACTTGACCGTCTTGAGGTGCTGTTCGAACTCGCTGAAGCCCGGGCGCACATTGGACGGCAGGGTCTTGCGGGCGAATTCCAGCGCGATCTTCGGGTTGTAGCCGCGCAGGCACGCCAGCAGGGCGGTCTTGACCGATTCGTAAATGCGCGCGTCCTGTTCGGCGCGGGCTTCCACGGCCGAGGCCAGCGGGCCGACGAAACCGTAGGCCAGCAGGATGCCCAGGAAGGTGCCGACCAGCGCGCCGGCGACGTGCGCGCCGACCTCGGTGATCTCCCCGCCGATCGAACCCATGGTGATCACGATGCCCAGCACCGCGGCGACGATGCCGAAGCCGGGCAGGCCGTCGGCGACCTTGTTGAGCACCGCGGCCGGCTGCATCGCCTCGCCATGGTGCTTCTCCAGCTCCAGCTCCAGCAGCGGCTCCAGCTCGTGCGGCTCGATGTTGCTGCCGATCATCAGGCGCAGGCAATCGGTGATGAAATCGACCAGGTGGTGGTCGGCCTGCACCTTGGGGTAGTTGGCGAAGATGCTGCTTTCGGCCGGGCGCTCGACATGGTCTTCCAGCGCCATGAAGCCTTCCCGGCGTGCCTTGTTGAGCAGTTCGTAGAGCAGGCTGAGGACGTCGATGTAGTCCTGCTGCTTGTAGCGCGGGCCCTTGAACACGCCCACGGTGGCCTGCAGGGTCTGCTTCACGGTTTTGACCGGAGTGCCGACCAGGAACGCGCCCAGTGCCGCACCGCCGATGATCACCAGTTCATAGGGCTGCCACAGCGCGCCGAGTTTGCCGTGCGCGCCGACGTAGCCGCCGAGCACGCTGAGGATGACGACGAGAAGTCCAACGATGATGAGCATGGGGCCGACGCGGGAAGGGGATACCTCCATGTCGGCCCCTTCACACCCTTTCTGAAGGGGGGCATTCGCTTGATGTCACACTTTTCCGGATTCAGGCCGCCGGCTCGGCTTCGGCCCCACCGCGCTGCAGCGGATCGGGATAGGCCTGCCCGTTGGGCGTGAACGACAGCGAGACCGAGTTCAGGCAGTGGCGTTCGTGGGTCGGCGGCGGGCCATCCGGGAAAACATGGCCGAGATGGCTGTCACACCGCGCGCAGACGATTTCGGTGCGGACCATGCCGTGGCTGGCATCGCGGATCTCACGGACATGGGCCGGATCGAAGGGCGCGAAGAAGCTCGGCCAGCCGGTGCCGGAGTCGAACTTGGTGCTGGAGCGGAACAGCGGCAGGCCGCACAGCCTGCAGCCATAGACCCCGTCCTGCTTGTTGTCCAGGAACACCCCGCAGAACGGCGCCTCGGTGCCATGGTGCAGCAGCACCCGCTGCTCATCGGCGCTGAGGCCGCGGATCAAGGCCTCGCGCTGTGCGTGGCTGGGAGGGGAGAGGTCGAAAGCAGTCATGGGCAGTCCTCGGGGGGATGCGCTCTACATTGGGTCGCAGGCAAGGAGTTCCAACCGGCGGCATTCATCGTGCTGATACCCGTGCCGGTGCATGGTGAAGACCTGAACCGTCGCCGGGAGATCGCCATGTACCGCCCACGTCGCCTCGCCGCTGCCCTGTTGGTGCTGCTGCCGTTGACCGCGGCCGCGCAGATCGGCCCGCCGCCCCGTCCCACGGCGACCCGCCCGGTCGTGCCCCCGTCGCCCGTGCCTGCGCCGCTGCCGATCCCCGTGCAGCCGGCCCCGGCCGACAGCCTGTCCGGGCAGATGGCGCCGGTGAAGTCGTCCTCGCAGACCCAGCAGCAGCTGCGCACGCACCCCATCCAGAGCAAAGGCCCCTCACAGCCCGCACCGATGCAGGGCCCTGCCGTGCAGAGCAAGGTCTACGACCGCCAGGGCCGGATCATTCCGGGCGTGAAGCAGGTGGGCCCGAACCGCGTGCTCGATACCCGCACCGGGCGTTACTACGATGCCATTCCCAGTGGGGATGGACAGCAGATCAAACCCTGAGCGGTGCGGTATTGGGTGGCAGAAAATGAATGGTTTACATCCCGTCGCCCGCAGTCATCGCCGTCAACGCAACGCCTCACTGTTTTTTCGCCTGTGATTAACCGGATCGGCGGGACCCTGTACACGCGCCGCAACACAGGCGCATCCCCGAGGTTTTTCGAGAAGAGTGCAATCATGGCTAACCAGCAGAACCGCAGTCCCGGCAAATCGCCGCAGGAGCAGCAGGGCAGTCAGCAACAGAACCAGAAGCCCGGCCAGCAGAACCAGCAGCAGTGGGACCAGCAGAATCAGAAGGGCGGCAAGCAGCAGGACCAGAAGCATCAGGACCAGAAACAGCAGCGCTGATGCGCTTGACGCAATGAACGAAGGCGGTGCGCACCTGCGCGCCGCCTTTCTGCTGTATCGGCCCGGCGTCAATCCGGGATCGGCAGGGTCAGGGTCTCCTTGACCTCTTCCATCACGATGTAGCTCTTGGATTCGCGCACGTGCGGCAAGGTCAGCAAGGTACTGCCAAGCAGCTTGCGGTACGACGCCATCTCGCTGATGCGTGCCTTGAGCAGGTAGTCGAAATCGCCCGAAACGAGATGGCATTCCAGCACGTTGGGCAGCTTCAATGCCGCACGCCGGAACTCTTCGAAGATGTCGCCGGATTTGTAGGCCAGGCTGATCTCCACGAACACCAGCAGGCTGGCCTTGAGGTAATGCGGATCGAGCTTGGCGTAGTAGCCGGTGATCGCCCCGTCGCGCTCCAGCCGGCGCACGCGCTCGGTGCAGGGCGTGGTCGACAGTCCCACCCGTTCACCCAGTTCGGTGAAGGAAATCCGGCCCTCGGCCTGCAGGATGCGCAGGATCTTGCGGTCGATCTTGTCCAGTTCGCGGGCGCGCGTGGCCATCGGCGTCAGCCTCTCAAGGATGTTCGCGAGACAATACCCTGCCTGATGCGGGAAAAACAGGCGAATTGATTGGTTGCGGCTGACTATACTTCCTCAATTATGGTCCCGGCGTGCTCCTGCGCAGGGAATGATCGGGTTGGAGAGGTGTCATGCGCGTTCTAGTCCTTGGCAGCGGTGTGATCGGCACGACCAGTGCCTGGTACCTGCGGCAGGCCGGGTTTGAAGTCACGGTCGTCGACCGCCAGCCCGGTCCGGCGCTGGAAACCAGTTTTGCCAACGCAGGCCAGCTGTCGTTCGGCTACACCTCGCCGTGGGCCGCGCCGGGCGTGCCGCTTAAGGCGGTCAAGTGGCTGTTCTCCGAACATGCCCCGCTGGCGATCCGCCCGGGCCTGGACTGGCACCAGTACCGTTGGCTGGCGCAGATGCTGCGCAACTGCACGCATGAGCGCTATGCGATCAACAAGGCGCGCATGGTGCGCATGTCCGAGTACAGCCGCGACTGTCTCAATGAGCTGCGCCGCGAGACCGGCATCGAGTTCGAAGGCCGCGATCTGGGCACCACCCAGCTGTTCCGCACCCAGCAGCAGCTGGATGCCTCCGCGCAGGACATTGAAGTGCTGGCCCAGTACGGCGTGCCGTATGAGGTGCTCGACCGCGACGGCATCATCGCTTACGAACCGGCACTGGCGGGCGTGGCCGACAAGCTGGTCGGCGCGCTGCGCCTGCCGCGCGACCAGACCGGCGATTGCCAGCTGTTCACCCGTCGCCTGGCGCAGATGTGCGTCGATGCCGGCGTCGAATTCCGCTTCGACCAGGATATCGCGGGCCTGCAGAGCGATGGCGACCGCATCACCGGCGTGCGCATCGACGGCAAGCTGGAAACCGCCGATCACTACGTGGTCGCGCTGGGCAGTTACTCGCCGTCGCTGGTCGCGCCGCTGGGCCTGCAGCTGCCGGTGTACCCGCTCAAGGGCTACTCGCTGACGCTGCCGATCACTGATCCGGCGATGGCCCCGACCTCGACCATCCTGGATGAAAGCTACAAGGTGGCCGTGACCCGTTTCGACGACCGCATCCGCGTGGGTGGCATGGCCGAGGTGGGCGGGTTCGACCTGTCGCTCTCGCCGCGCCGCCGCGCCACGCTGGAGAAGGTCGTGCGCGACCTCTATCCGGACGGCGGCGACCTGCCGCGCGCCGAGTTCTGGACCGGCCTGCGCCCGGCCACGCCGGACGGCACCCCGGTGGTCGGCGCCACGCCGTACCGCAACCTGTTCCTCAATACCGGCCACGGCACCCTCGGCTGGACCATGGCCTGCGGCTCCGGCCGCTACCTGGCCGACCTGATGGATGCCCGCCAGCCGCAGATCAGCACCGAAGGCCTGGATATCTTCCGCTACACCCACCACGCCGCCTCTGTCCGTCACCGTGAGCCGAGTTCATGCGCCCAGCCCGTGCGTTGATTGATCTGGACGCGCTGCGCAGCAATTACCGGCTGGCACGCGAACTGGGGGGCGGCAAGGCCGTGGCCGTGATCAAGGCCGATGCCTACGGGCACGGTGCGGTGCGCTGCGCCCGCGCGCTGCAGGCCGAGGCCGATGCGTTCGGCGTGGCCTGCATCGAGGAAGCGCTGGAACTGCGCGCGGCCGGCATCACTGGCCCGATCCTGCTGCTGGAAGGCTTTTTCGACGCCGGCGAACTGCCGCTGATCGTCGAGCACGACCTGTGGTTCGCGGTCGGCGCGCCGTGGCAGGTCGAGGCGGTCGCCGCGTTCCAGACCCCCGCCACGCTCAACGTGTGGCTGAAGCTGGACAGCGGCATGCACCGGCTGGGCCTGTGGCCGGACGAGTTCCGCGCCGCGCACGCCACGTTGAGCGCGTTGGCGCATGTCGGGCCGATGGTGCTGATGACCCACATGGCACGCGCCGACGAACTGGACAGCCCGCGCACCCGCGAGCAGGCCGACGTCTTCGCGGCCACCATCGAGGGCCTGGCCGGGCAGACCAGCCTGTGCAATTCGCCAGCGCTGCTGGGCTGGCCGGACGTGCGCAGCGACTGGGTGCGCCCGGGCCTGATGCTGTACGGGATCAACCCGATGCCGGCGCATACCGCGCTGACCGAGCGCCTGCGTCCGGTGATGAGCATGCGCTCGAAGATCTTCGCCGTGCGCGACATCGCGGTCGGCGAGCCGGTCGGCTATGGCGCGCGTTTCGTCGCGCAGCGGCCGACCCGGGTCGGCGTGGTCGCACTCGGCTATGCCGATGGGTACCCGCAGTTCGCGCCGAACGGGGCGCCGGTACGCATCGATGGCCAGCCCGGCATCGTGATCGGGCGCGTTTCGATGGACATGCTCACCGTGGATCTCACCCACCTGCCGCAGGCCGGCATCGGCAGCACGGTGACGCTGTGGGGCGATGCCCCGCGCATCGAGGCCCTGGCGCCGCTGTGCGGGGTCAGTGCCTACCAGCTGCCGTGTGGGGTCAAGCGGGTGGTGCGCGAGTATGTCGACGGCTGAGGCGCCACCGGCGATACCGCGTGCATGAAAAAAGGCGGCGCTGATGCGCCGCCTTTCTCATCCGGGGGGCAACGGCTCAGGTGCTGGCCGTGGCCTCATTGCGCAGGTCGCGCCGGATCCAGTCATCCAGCAGGCGCTTCTCGTAGCGCAGCGGGTCGGTATCGCTCTGCCGGCCGATGTTGTGCAGGTAGCCGGTGTCCTGCAGCTTGCGCTCGCCCTGGCCGATCACCTGGCCCTGCGCATCCTTGAGGGTATAGGTGAGCGAGACGCGCGGCGGGTAGATGTCACGCATCACCCGGATATCGTTGGCGCGCGGGCCGTGCCACGGCTCGTAATCCCCGGCGCGCTTGATGTCGGTGAAGGTCACCTCCAGCGTCTGGCCGGGCTGCAGCTCTTTGCCGGCCGTGGTCTGCACGTACTTGGCCAGCTGCTGGACCCAGTCGCCGCGCTCGGCTTCAAAGCGGTTGTTGCTCTGGCGGATCTCGGTGAACTGGGCCGGGTCGGTCCAGCTAACCTGTACCGGACCATCGGAGGTGAGCTCCCGCGGGGCCTGCGGGTCGGTCACGGTGCGCGGCGCGGCCGCAGCGCTGCCGACGAGCAGCAGGCCGGCCAACGCCCCGGCGATCAGGGATGTGCGGTTCATGACAGCTCCTGGGTCGCGATCACAAGTGGGATCAGGTGCTCAGTGTGATCCCGATCCGGGTCGCCCACAATGCAGGCGTGTATGCTCCGCCTCTGCGGTTGGCGTCAATTCACCCAGGCCGCCTCCCGACCCTCGGCGCTTGACGCTGCGAATACGCGCGTTGGCCGATCCTGTCTTCCTCTGTTTCGCCAGTTGCCTCATTGAAGCCCTTGCCCAGCCTGCCCACTTCGACGTTGGAACGCGCCTCTTTCCTGGCTTCATCGCCGGATCCGGCCCTGTATCGCACGGTCCTTGAGCGCCTGAATGCGGGGTTCTGCATCATCGAGGTGATCTTCGATGACGCCGGCGTGGGTGTGGACTACCGCTTCGTGGAGGTCAACGAGGCCTTTTCACGCAATACCGGCTTGAGCAATGTCTGCGGGCAGCGGATGACCAGCCTGCAGCCGGGCCATGAGACGGACTGGTACCGCACCTATGGCGAGGTGGCGCTCAGCGGCCAGGCCCGGCAGTTCGAGATGGAAGCGCGCGCGCTGAACCGGTGGTACTCGGTCGAGGCGGTCAGCGTGGGCGAACCGGACGAGCACCTGGTGGCCGTGGTCTTCTTCGACATCACCAACCGCAAGCACATCGAAGTGGAACTGGCCGAAAGCGAGGCGCGCTTCAGCGCGCTGGCCGATGGCCTGCCGATGCCGGTGTGGGTGCTCGATGAGCGCGGCCATTCGCGCTTCGTCAACAGTGCCTTCAGCGAATTCTTCGGCGGTGATGAGCAGCGCGTGCCGGATGACGTCTGGCGCGGGCTGGTGCATCCCGACGATGCCTCGGTGTTCGATTACGAACTGCAGGAAGCGCTGAAATCCCAGCGCTCCATGCATGCGCTGGTCCGCGGCCGCCGCGCCGATGGCCAATGGCGCTGGCTGGAAATGAACGCGCGCCCGCGCTTCTCGCGGATGGGCCGTTTCATCGGCCTGGCGGGCAGCAGCCCGGACGTGACCGAGCGCCGCGAGATCGAGATGGCGCGCGAGGAACTGCTGCAGTCCGAGCGTGCCGCGCGCAGTGCCGCCGAGAACATGGCGCGTTTGAAGGACGAATTCCTGGCCACGCTGTCGCACGAACTGCGTACGCCGCTGACCACCATCCTGGGCTGGAGCGAACTGCTGCTGCAGCGCATCGACAACACCAGCCCGATGTACAAGGGCCTGGGCGTGATCGCCAACAGTGCGATGGCGCAGAAGCGGCTGATCTCGGACATGCTGGACCTGAGCAGCATGCTGCTGGGCAAGGTCCAGCTGGAAGTGGAAATGCTGGATCTGCGGGCGCAGCTGGACGAGGCGATGCGCGCGCAGGAGCTGGTGGCCGAAGGCAAAGCGTTGTCGATGGAGCTGGTGATGCCCGACGAGCCGTGCCTGGTGCTCGGCGATGCCACGCGCCTGCAGCAGGTGCTGTGGAACCTGCTCTCCAACGCGATCAAATTCACCCCGGCCGAAGGGCGCGTGGTGCTGACCCTGGCCGCCGATGGCGGCCACTGGTCGATCACCGTGACCGATTCGGGCGACGGCATCGCGCCGGAATTCCTGCGCCATCTGTTCAGCCGGTTCCGCCAGGCCGATGGCACCACCACGCGTCGCCATGGCGGCCTGGGGCTGGGCTTGGCGATCGTGCAGCAGCTGGTGGAACTGCATGGCGGCGCGGTGGCGGCCAGCAGCGACGGCCACGGGCAGGGGGCGAGCTTCAATGTGCGCCTGCCGCGTTACCAGCCGCAGGCCGATGGTCGCCCGCTGCGCGAAGTGTTCAGCGGCCCCATCACCGAGCAGATCATCGAGCCGTATCCGCTCAAGGGCCTGCATCTGCTGGCCGTGGAAGACCAGCCTGAAGTGCTGGAGTACCTGCGGCGGCTGTTGGAAGAGCAGGGCGCTTCGGTCACCACAGCGTCCTCCGCCGGCGAAGCGCTGGCACTGCTCAACGAGAACGGCCATGACGGCATCGATGCCCTGCTGACCGACATCGGCATGCCGGGCATGGATGGGTACGGGCTGGTGCGGACGCTGCGCGACAACATGGGCGTCGAGCCGGAGGCGCTGCCTGCCGTCGCGGTGACGGCGCTGGCGCGTGCGGACGACCGCAAACGCGCGCTGGCGTCGGGCTTCCAGGAACATGTGGCCAAGCCATATTCGGTCGCTCAGCTGGTGGCTGCGGTGCGTGGCGTGCTCGCCGGCCGCTGAGGCCACCGCGTAATCGGCGGTTGTTGGCAACGTGTTGACGCTGCCGCGGGCACACTGAGGGCGTACGCCACAGGAGTTGCCATGTCCCGTTACGCCCCCCGCATCCACACCGATCCCGCCGCCATCGCGGCCCTGGAAGCACTGCTGCCGCAGCTGCACGGCCAGACCCAGGTCGAGCTCACGCTCGAGGATGGCAGCCGCCTGCTGGGCACCGTGGCGGTGCAGCCGACCCTGCAGCAGTACCGCGACGCTGAAGAGAACGAGGGGAGCAATGGCCAGCTGCGGCTGGATGATCTGGATACCCCGGTCCAGCAGCACGTCATCTGGCTCGATCAGATCAAGGCCATCCGGCAGCTGCCCTACCGCGAGTGATCGCGGCGGGCAGGCGCGGGTGGCCGGCTCAGTGGGTGAATTCGCTGGGTTCAGCCTCGAAGCGGCGCGCGTAGGCGCGTTCATCGGCAATCCGGGCCACCTCTTCATCGGCCAGGTCCGGGGCGCCGTAGACCGCATAGGCCACGTTGCCATCGGCGGTCTTGCCGACCTGGTGCAGGCGGTAGCGCGAGTGGCCGCCGCCCGTGTCTTCGGGGTAATGCACCGGTGGTTGGCTGCCCTCCATGTCCATCTCGCTGTTGTCGACTACGCCACCGACGAACAATGCACGCATGAGCCATCTCCACGGGAAGTGAGGCTCCACCCTGCCGGTTTGGATGTTGTCAGGGCATCAACAGGACGTTGAATAAACGCAAATCCGGGCCGGGCGGGGCGAACCGGTAGAATGGCGGCCTCTTTTCAAGATGTGCCCCCGCATGGCTGCCCAGCACGACGCTCCCCTGGAAACCCTGTTCCTGCCGTTCGCCAGTGGCGCACTGTCCTGGCCGGCCGGCCCCGTGCTGTTCCTGCGCGCCCGCGATGGCGCCCCGCTGCGCGAGCATGCCCAACCCGCGCAGCTGGTCTGCGAGCAGAGCTTCCGCCCGTTCGCCGATGCCTTGGAAGCCAGTGGCTGGACGGTGCGTGATGAGCAGCAGCTGGCCGCCGATGCCACCCGCTACGCCGTGGTGCTGGTGCTGCCGCCGCGCCAGCGCGAGGAAGCCAAGGCCCTGTTCGCCCGTGCGCTGGCGCTGGCGGCCCCCGGCGGCATCGTGGTGGCCTGCCAGCACAACAACGAAGGTGCCCGCTCCGGCGAAGGCGACCTGCAGCAGCTGGCCGGCCTGGGCGGCAAACTGACCAAGAACCACTGCCGTGCCTACTGGACGGCGCCGCTCAACGGCCAGCACGACGCCGCGCTCGCGCAGCGCTGGGCAACCCTGGACGCGCCGCGCGCGATCCTGGGCGGCCGCTTCCAGAGCCGCCCCGGCATCTTCGCCTGGGACCGTATCGACCCGGCCTCGGCGCTGCTGGTCGAGCAGCTGCCGGCCGATCTGGCCGGCCGTGGCGCCGACCTGGGCGCCGGCTTCGGCTATCTGTCCGCCGAAGTGCTGGCTCGCTGCCCGAACGTGACCGCGCTGGACCTGTACGAGGCTGAAGGCCGTGCGCTGGCCCTGGCCCGCGAGAACCTCGCCGCGCTCGGCAAGCCGGCCGCGCTGGCGTACCACTGGCAGGACGTCACCGCCGGGATCGAGGGCGAGTACGACTTCATCGTGACCAACCCGCCGTTCCACACCCCGTCACGCGCGGACCGTCCCGACATCGGCCAGCGCTTCATCGCCGTGGCCGCGCAGGCGCTGCGCCCGGGGGGCCGGATGTGGCTGGTGGCCAACCGCCACCTGCCGTACGAGCAGATCCTCAACGAAAGCTTCGGCCAGGTCCGCGTGGCTGCCGAGCGCGATGGCTTCAAGCTGATCGAAGCGACCAAGGCGAGCAAGAGCGCCACCCCGGCCCGTGCCCCGCGCAGCACCGAGCCGAAGTGGGGCCGCGGAGGCCGCGCATGAAGCTGGTCAAGCTGTTGGCCAACCTGGGCTATGGCAGCCGCAAGCAGGTGCAGGGGATGTTCCGCGCCGGCCTGATCACCGATGCCGAGGGCGAGGTGCTGTACGCCGACGACGCGGTCGCGCATGAGGCGATCCGGGTCGAGGGCGAGCCGCTGGACCCGCCGCAGGGGCTCACGCTGATGCTGCACAAGCCGCGCGGCTACACGTGTTCGACCAAGGACAAGGGCCGGCTGATCTACGACCTGTTGCCGCCGCGTTACCGCGACCGCGCGCCGGTACTGTCCTCGGTGGGCCGCCTGGACCGCGACACCAGCGGCCTGCTGCTGATGACCGATGACGGCGCGCTGCTGCACCGGATCGTGTCGCCGAAGTCGCGCCTGGACAAGGCCTACGAGGTCACCCTGGCCGAAGACCTGCGCGGCGATGAAACCTTGCGCTTCGCCAGCGGCGGGCTGCTGCTGGAATCGGACGACAAGCCGCTGCTGCCGGCCGAGCTGCACGTGAACGGCCCGCGCCAGGCGCAGCTGGTCCTGCACGAGGGCCGCTACCACCAGGCGCGCCGGATGTTCGCGGCGGTCGGCAACCACGTCGAGGCGCTGCACCGCAGCCGCATCGGTGGGCTGTCGCTGGGCGAACTGCCTGAAGGCGAGTGGCGCACGCTGGATGCGGCCGATCTCGAGACGCTGTTCAACGTCCCATGAGTGCTTTCGCCGCGCTGCCGTTCCTGCCCGACGCCGTCATCTTCGACATGGACGGCCTGATGATCGACAGCGAACGGGTCTCGATCGCGTGCTGGTCGCAGGCTGCACAGGAACTGGCGCTGCCCTTCCCGGAGGGGTTCTGGCTGCGCATGGTGGGCCTGGGGGATCGCGACTGCGAACGCCTGCTGCTGCAGACGGTGAATGCCGAGCAGGTCGCCGCGTTGTTCGCCCGCTGCCATGACCTGTATGAAGCGCGCACGCAGCAGGGTCTGCCGCTGCGCCCGGGCATCCTGGAGATCCTGCAGCTGCTGCGCGATCACGGTGTGCCGCGCGCGGTCGCAACCTCCACGCGCCAGCCACGCGCCTCGCGCAAGCTGGCGGCCGCCGGCCTGCTGCCGTTCTTCGAGGTGGTGGTGACCAGCAGTGACGTGTCGCGTCCCAAGCCGGCGCCGGATATCTACCTGCTCGCGGCGCAGAAACTGGGCAAGGACCCGGCGCGCTGCCTGGCGTTGGAAGATTCGCCCGCGGGTATCCGCGCAGCGGTGGGTGCGGGCATGACCGCGATCCAGGTGCCGGACCTGGTGCACCCGGATGAGGAACTGCGCGCGCTGGGGCATCGCATCGTGGGTTCGCTGCTGGATGCACGGCAGTTGCTGGTGCCGCTGCTACCGGAGGCCAGTAAGCGCTGACGCCTGGCGGTGGCGGTCGCGCTGCACGAAAAAGCCCGGCACATGGCCGGGCTTTTTCATGTGGCTCCGTGCAGGAATCAGATCCGGCTGAAGACCAGCGCCGCGTTCGTGCCGCCAAAGCCGAAGCTGTTGGACATCACGGTGTTCAGCTGTGCCGGCTGCGTCTCGCGCACGATCGGGAAACCTTCCACCAGCGGGTCCAGCTCGCCGATGTTGGCCGAGCCGGCGATGAAGCCATCGCGCATCATCAGCAGGCAGTAGATGGCCTCGTGCACGCTGGCCGCGCCCAGCGAGTGGCCGGACAGCGCCTTGGTCGAAGACAGCGGCGGGATGGTCTCGCCGAACACTTCACGGACCGCCTTCAGCTCGGTGACATCGCCCAGCGGGGTCGAGGTACCGTGCGTGTTGAGGTAGTCGATCGGGGCAGTGAGGTGTTCCATCGCCATGTTCATGCAACGCACCGCGCCTTCACCGGAAGGGGCGACCATGTCGGCACCGTCGGAGGTGACGCCGTAGCCGACCAGCTCGGCGTAGATGCGCGCACCACGGGCCACGGCGTGCTCGTAATCCTCCAGCACCAGCATGCCGCCGCCACCGGCGATGACGAAGCCGTCGCGGTCCTTGTCGTACGGGCGCGACGCCGAGGCCGGGGTCTCGTTGAAACGGGTCGACAGCGCGCCCATCGCATCGAACATCACGCTCATCGACCAGTGCAGGTCTTCACCGCCACCGGCGAACATCACATCCTGCGCGCCATGACGGATCAGGTCCGCGGCGGCGCCGATGCAGTGGGCGGAGGTGGCGCAAGCGGCCGACAGCGAGTAGCTCAGGCCCTTGATCTGGAACGCGGTGGCCAGGCAGGCCGACACGGTGGAGCACATCGTGCGCGGCACCATGTACGGGCCGACCTTGCGCACGCCACGGGCGCGCAGGATGTCGGCCGATTCCACCTGCCACTGGCTGGAGCCGCCGCCGGAGCCCGCGATCAGGCCCGTACGCGGGTTGGCGACCTGCGCCTCGTCCAGACCGGCATCGGCGATGGCGTCGCGCATGGCGATGTAGGCGTAGGCCGAGGCGTCGCTCATGAAGCGCTTCACCTTGCGGTCGATCTGCGCGTCCAGGTCCAGCTCGATGTTGCCGCCAACGTGGCTGCGCAGGCCGGCTTCGGCGTGATCAGGCAGGTGGCGGATGCCGGCGCGGCCTTCACGCAGTGCCGAGGACACGGTGTCCAGATCGTTGCCCAGGCACGAGGTGATGCCCATTCCGGTAATGACGACGCGACGCATCAGAAGTTCTCAGTGGAGGTGAACAGACCTACACGCAGGTCTTTGGCAGAGTAGATTTCGCGACCGTCGACGAGCATGCGGGCGTCGGACTGGGCCATCACCAGCTTGCGGTTGATGACGCGCGAGATATCGATTTCGTAGGTGACCCGCTTGGCGCTCGGCAGCACCTGGCCGGTGAATTTGACTTCGCCACAGCCCAGGGCGCGGCCACGGCCGGGCGCGCCGATCCAGGTCAGGAAGAAGCCGGTCAGCTGCCACATGGCATCCAGACCGAGGCAGCCGGGCATGACCGGGTCGCCAAGGAAGTGGCAGTCGAAGAACCACAGGTCGGGGCGGATATCCAGTTCCGCGCGTACCATGCCTTTGCCGTGTGGGCCGCCGTCCTCGCGGATATCGGTGATGCGATCGAACATCAGCATCGGATCATTGGGCAGGCGACCGCTGCCCGGGCCGAACAGTTCACCGCGGGCGCTGGCCAGCAGCTGGTCACGCGAGAACGCGTTGAGACGAGTCATGGAAAACGCAATCCTGAAGAAGTTGTCGTCGGGGTGAGCCGACCACAGGTCGACTGCTCTTGCTTGAAGCAAGTGCTCAAGAGTGCATGAGAAAAAGTGATTCAATCAAACGTTTTAACCGTACGCCGCCGTAGTGTTTTCAGGTTCAAAAACGCATGTTGTTGTTATCCAACAACCATACTGCGGCGTGTGGCTGTAATCTTGTTCATCTGAATCCGAGTGCCAACGCCCGTGTCCCGCCCCCGCAAGATCATTCACGTCGACATGGATGCGTTTTACGCGTCCGTGGAGCAGCGGGACGATCCCTCGTTGCGGGGCAAACCGGTGGTGGTGGCGTGGCGCGGCATGCGCTCGGTGGTGTGTGCGGCATCGTATGAGGCGCGCGTGTTCGGCGTGCGTTCGGCGATGCCCGCGGTGCGCGCGGAGCGGCTGTGTCCGGATGCGGTATTCGTGCCGCCGGATTTCGCGCGCTACAAGGCAGTGTCACGCCAGGTGCGCGAGATTTTCCTGCGGCATACGGATCTGGTGGAGCCGTTGTCGCTGGATGAGGCGTATCTGGATGTGACCGAGCACAAGGGCGGGATGACGGTGGCGACGGAGATCGCGCAGATCATCCGCGCGCAGATTCGTGAAGAAACACAGTTGACCGCCTCGGCGGGGATCGCGCCGAACAAGTTCCTTGCCAAGATCGCCTCGGATTGGCGCAAGCCCGATGGGCAGTTCGTGGTGCCGCCGCATCGCATCGAGCAGTTCCTGACGCCGTTGCCGGTGAACCGCGTGCCGGGCGTGGGCAAGGTGATGGCGGCCAAGCTGGCCGAGCTGGGCATCGCGACGGTGGGCGATCTGCGTGCGCTGCCGCTGGAGGAACTGGAGGCGCGGTTCGGGACGTTCGGCGGGCGCTTGTTCAATCGTGCGCGTGGCATCGATGAGCGGCCGGTGGAGCCGGATCAGCCGGTGCAGTCGATCTCGTCGGAGGATACGTTCGCGGAGGATCTGCTGCTGGAGGATCTGGCGCCGGCGATCGTGCAGTTGGCGGAGAAGACGTGGCAGGCGACGCGAAAGACGGACCGTGTGGGGCATACGGTGGTGTTGAAGTTGAAGACGTCTCAGTTCCGGATCATTACGCGCAGTTTCACGCCGGAGTCGCCGCCGGATTCGGTGGAGGAACTGCGCGATATTGCGTTGGGGTTGCGGGCGCGGGTGGAGTTGCCGCTGGAGACGCGGTACCGGTTGGTGGGGG
>NZ_NIVS01000038.1 GCF_002205165.1 Stenotrophomonas maltophilia
CCCGCCCAACCAGTGCGACCGCAGCACTAAGCGCTGTTGCTTTGCTGCTGTCGCATCTCGACTCACAACTCCCGCAGTCTCGCGAGATCAAAAAAAGACGGCGCCCGAAGGCGCCGTCTTACTTCCACTCAGCGGCTTGGAGAGAGTAAGCCGCAGATCAGAAAGGGATGATCAGGCGAACCCGATCAGAAACGCTGCTGGTACTTCATGTACATATAGCGGCCGATATCGAACCCACCGTAGTACGTGAAGCTGCTGTTCGGCTGGCTGTACATGATCGGACCCTGATGGTCGAACACATTGTTCACGCCCATCGAGACCGTGCCATTCCACGGCAGCACATAGCGCACCTGGATATCGTGGAAGGTGTTCGAACCCACCTTGTTGACGCCCTGGCGGCCCGTGTACGCCGAACTGAAGCCCGGGTTGCTGCACTCGGTCGTGTACGCACAGTTCTCCTTCATGCTGGAGTAGTAACGCGCCGTCCAGCCGAGGCCGAAGTTGCCGTACTGATAATCCAGGTTGAAGTTAGAACGCACGCGGAAGTTGCCTTCCCAGCCCGTGTACTGACGTACCGGCGTGGTGTCGACGTTGTCGTTCTTGCGCTCCAGGTAATCCACGTAGGTGGTGTTCCAGGAGACCGCGAACTTGCCGATCGCCATTTCCGGCAGGCGGTAACGCACCGAGAGGTCATAGCCGGCGGTTTCCTGGTAGCCCGCGTTGAGCAGCGTGCGGTCCAGACCGTTGACCTGACCGAGGGTGCGGCCGGACTTGGCACGGGTGAAGCGGTCGCATGCCGCATCCACGCCCAGCACATAGCACTGGTTGAGCATGTCCGTGGCCGACTCACCGACGATCACGTCGTTGATGCGGATCTTCCACCAGTCCAGGCTCAGGTCCAGGCCCGAGACGAACTCCGGGCTGTAGACCACGCCCACGGTCCAGGTCTTGGCGGTTTCCGGCTTCAGCGCAGCGTTGGAGCCCGAGCTGAAGTCGGTGCCACCCTGCTGGCCCGGTACCGTCGCGGCGGTGCCGTCAGCGGCGAGCTGGCGGAAGTTGGCCGGGACACCATTGGCCAGGCAGCGCGCCAGGACCTGCGGGTTGTTGGCGGCCGCACCGAAGCTGGTGTCACACGGATCGGTGTACGAGTCACGCGTGCTGGTGGTGCCGCCGTACAGATCTTCCACGGTCGGGGCACGGAAGCCGGTGCCGTAGGTGGCGCGCACCAGCAGGCTGTCGATCGGCTTCCACTTCAGGCCGAACTTGGTGTTCGTGGTCGAGCCGAAGTTGTTGTAGTCCGAGTAACGGCCAGCCATGTCCAGCGACAGCTCGCGCGCGAAGGCCATGTCGGCCAGCAGCGGAACCTGCAGTTCCAGGTAGACCTCGTTGAGCGAGTAATCGCCCTGGGTCGGCTGGCCGGTGGTGCCGGCGATCTGGCCCTTCTGGACCATCAGGTCCGGGGAGTAGCTGGCTTCTTCGCTGCGGTGCTCGACACCCAGTGCACCCAGGATGTCACCGGCCGGCAGGCTGAACAGCGAGCCGGAGATGTTCGCGCTGGCCACCTTGGTGGTGCTCTGCATCTTGTCGGTGAAGCGGGTGAACAGGAAGTCCTGCACGTCCTGGTTGCTCAGCGAGCCCGGGCCGGTGTAGCCCATCGGGGCCAGCGGGTTCCACGGGGTGCAGCCGGCGATCACGTTGCCGACGCTGCCGCAATGGGCGACGTTGTTGGCATCCAGGAACGACGGGCCAACCGACTGGTTCACGTTCGGCTGGAACATGCTGCCCGTGCCGATGCGCTCGCCTTCATTGCGGTTGTACATGTAGCTGACGTTCCAGTCCCAGTAACGCGAACCGGTTTCGAAGCTGCCTTCCAGGCCCAGGCTGGCGCGCTTGGTGGTCAGGTTGTTTTCGGTGCCGCGCGGCAGCTCTTCGGTACGGTGCGCGAAGGCTACGTCACGACCGAACGGGTTGAACGCGCTGTCCTTGGACAGCAGCGCACGCGAACCGGTGCTCTGGTACGGGTAGCCGGCCAGCTGCTTGCTGGACTCGCGCTCGCTGTACAGCGCATCGGCGACCAGGCGCAGGTCGTCGGTGATCGAGAAGCCACCATTGGCGAACACCGATTTGCGCTGCAGCCCGGTGACCAGGCTCATGTTGGTCTTGGTGTTGGCGTCGTTGGCCTTGTCGGCCGGCTTGAAATTGCCCAGCTGGGTCGGATCGCCGCCCGGGCCCACGCTGAGGTTCTTGCCATCCACGGTCGCGTAGCCCCACGGGGTCACGCCGCTCAGGCCGTCGCCGGTGTGGCGCGGGCCGTTCGGGTACGCGGTGAACTCACGCGCGCCGCCCAGGACCGGATCTTCGTCGGTGTATTCGCCACCCACGGTGACCCAGCCACGGTCGAAGGTCTTGCCGAAGGTCGCGCTGTAGGCGGTCTTCTGGCCGTCGCCTTCGCTGTACTGGCCGACGTAGGCGCTGACTTCGGCACCGTCGAAGTTCTTGCGGGTGATGATGTTGACCACGCCGGCGATGGCGTCCGAGCCGTACAGGGCCGAGGCACCGTCGGTCAGCACTTCCACGCGCTCCACGATCGAGGACGGGATCGAGGCCAGATCGGAGTAACCGCCGGCGCTGACGCCCATGCGGCGGCCGTCGATCAGCACCAGGCTGCGTTCCGGACCCAGGTTGCGCAGGCTCACGTACATGCCGCCGAAGTCGCGACCCGATTCCAGCGAGGAGGCACGGCTCATGCTCGGCGAACCGGCGGCGGTGACGTCCTGCAGGATGTCGGCGACGTTGACGTAGCCCTTCTTCTCGATCTCGGCGCGGTTCAGCGCGACGACCGGCTGGGCGGACTCGACGCTGGCCTGGCGGATGCGCGAGCCGGTGATCTCGATGCGATCCAGGTTGGTGGTGCCGTCATCGGCACTCTGTGCAAAGGCGGGGGCACTGCAGCTGGCGACAAGCGCGATGGCGATCGCGTTGCGCAGCGGATTGGTCTTCAAATACATCCGTGCGTTTCTCTTTCTCTGTAAAAACATTCGCCCGTTCGGGCAGCGTGGGGAACAACACACCACGACGTGGGGGGCGGGAGTCTAATGACTTTTCAAAATTTTTACTTTCATTTGAAAGCTTGAAAACAGCGATAAATGAACGATGGCTGACAAAACCACGCATTCAGACGAAACCTTTTTCACATCGTCGTGCCGCGCGCAGAAAAACGTGGCGCCGCGTTGGGCAGAGGCACCGATAGCGGCGCCGTGCGCGGCAACTTGAGGGCGTGCGACCGGGCGTCGCAGCGGGCATACAGGTACGCACGCCGGCGTGCGCGCCGCAATTAAACGTGCAGTGAATAGCGCACGCAAAAAAACAACCGCATGCTTGCGAATGCGGTTGCAGGATTGCTAATTGCGTGCGCGATCACGCGCACGCGCGTTGTTCAAACGTATCGCTCAGGTCTCGCGCAACGCCGTCGTGATCGGCAGACGGGCGGCACGCAGCGCCGGGAACAACCCGCCGACCAGGCCGATGCCGAGCGCCCACTTCAAGCCTGTCCACAGCAACTGCGGGGAGACCTGGAACTGGAACACCACCTGGCTGAAGTTGTTGCCCAGGGTGGAGACGGTGTAGTTGTTGAACACCAGCCACGCCACCAGCCCGCCGAGCAGGCCGCCAAGCAGGGCCAGCAACATCGTCTCCAGCATCACCGCGGTCACCACCGGCACGCCGCGGAAACCGATCGCCCGCATCGTCGCGATCTCGCGGGCCCGCGTGGCCACGGCGGCATACATGGTGTTGAGCGCGCCGAACACCGCGCCGATCGCCATGATCGCGCCGATCACCGTGCCCAGGATGCTGATCAGCTTGCTGAGCCCGCCGGACTGCTTGCGGTAATAGTCCCGGGTGGTCTCCACGTCCAGCTTCAGGCGCGGGTCGGCCTCCATCGCCGCCTTGAAACGCGCAAAGCCCGCCGCCCCTTCGGTACGCACGTTGACCGACTGGTAGGCACTGCGGTTGTAGGTGGTGGACAACGTCTGCGTGTCCGACCACAGCTCCGACTCGTGCACATCGTTGGAGGCGAACACGCCCACCACCGTCCATTCCTGCTTGCCCAGCTGCAGGGTCTTGCCGATCTCCAGGCCCTCGAACTGCGCCTGGGCACCCTTGCCGACCACGATCTCGCGCAGGCCAGGCTTGAATTTACGCCCGGCGATGATGCGCACGTTGTCGCGTACCGCCCACGCCTGCTCGCCGACACCGCGGAACTGCACATTGGTATCGCTGTGGTCGCTGCGCGAGAGCAGGCTGATCACCTGCGACAGCTCGGCGGAGATCAGCGGCTTGCCATCACTGCCGCGCGCCACGCCGGGCAGGTTTTCGATCAGCGGGACTTGGTCGCGCATGATCACCGAGTTGGTTTCCGCCTGCGAGCCGCCGCGCAGCACGATCGCCACGTCATCGCTGCCGCTGCGCTCCAGGGTGGCCTTGAAGCCATCGCCCATGGCCAGCATCGCCACTAGCACCCCGACCACGCCGGCGATGCCGACCACGATCACCGAGGAGGCGCCCCAGCGCTGCGGCAGGCTGGCGATACCGATCCGCGCCGCCGCCAGCGACAACCGGCCACTGCGGGTCAGCACCAGCCAGGCCGCCAGCAGCACGGCGAGCGCCAGCACCATCCACCACGGCAGCACGATCCACACCACCAGGGCGACCAGCAACGCCACCACCGTCAGTACGTTCCACATCCATTGCGTTTTCATGGTGGTCTCCTCAGCGCCCGGCCAGTGCATCGACGATCTTCAACCGCTGTGCGCGCAACGCCGGCAGCAGCCCCACCACAACCCCGATCACCGCCATCAGGCACAGCGCCATCACCCACGTCTGCGCCGGTACGCCGGGCAGGCTGATCATGCCCTGGCTGCTGGCACTGATCACCGGCATCACGATCGAGGCCAGGCCCATGCCGATCAGCCCGCCGAGCACGATCAACAGCACCGACTCGACCATCACCAGCACCAGCACGGTGCCGTCCTTGAAGCCCAGCGTCTTGAGGATCGCCAGCTCCGGGATGCGCTCACGCACTGCCTGGGCCATGGTGTTGCCGGTCAGCAGGACGAGGGTGAAGAACACCGCGGCCATGATGCCGGTGACGATCAGGCCGATATCGGCGAACTGCTTGGCGAAGGCCTGCGAGAACGAGGCCTCGGTCTGCGACTTGGTTTCGTGATCGGAGTTCAGCGACAGCGCATCGATCGCCTGGGCCACGCGTGAGGCATGGGCGGGGTTCTCCAGCTGCACGGTGTAGAAGCTGACCTGGTTCTTGATGTAGTCGTTGGATTCATCGAAGTAGCTCCAGTGCAGCATCAGCTGGTTTTCCGCACTGGCGTTGTTGCGGTCCTTGGCCCGGTAGATGCCGCTCAGCTCCAGCGGCCAGTCGTTGCTGCCCTTGCGCGGGAAGATCGTGGCCTGCATCGGAATGGTGTCGCCCACCTTCCAGCCGAAGCGTTTGGCCAGGGCTTCACCGACCAGCGCGCCGGTCCGGGTGTTCTTGAACGCCTCGGCCTGCTCGGGCGGCAGCTCGAACTCCGGGTACAGATCCATGTAGTTGTCCGAGACCGAGAAACTCGGGAAGAAGTTCTTCTGGTCCTGGTAGATGCCGCCGAACCACATCGCGTAGTTGACCTTGCGCACGCCCGGGGTGGCTTCGATGTCGCGCAGCAGCCGCAGCGGCAGGCTTTGGGTGATCGACAGTTTGGAGGAGACCACCAGCCGCTTGGCGCCTTCGATGGTGTCGCCGCCGGAGTTGAACGCCACGCGGACCGAATCGAGCATGCCGAACAGCAGGAAGGCCGCCACCACCGACAGCAGCGTCAGCAGGGTGCGGGTCTTGCTGCGGAACAGCTGTGCCCAGACCAGCGAGAGATATTTCATCGCCGCATCCTCCGTCAGTGGGCCGCTGGCACGCCGGCCAGTTCGCCCTTGTCCAGGTGCACCGTGTGGGTGGCGTACTCGGCGGCCTTGGGATCATGGGTGACCATGATGATGGTCTTGCCGTGTTCGCGGTTGAGCTGCTGCAGCAGCCCCAGGATCTCCTCGGCGGACTGGCGGTCCAGATCGCCGGTGGGTTCATCGCAGATCAGGAAGGTGGGGTCGGAGACGATCGCGCGGGCGATCGCCACGCGCTGCTGCTGACCACCGGAGAGCTCATTCGGGCGGTGGCTGCGGCGGTCGGCCAGGCCGACCAGGGTCAGCGCGATCTCGGCATTGCGCTTGCGCTGCGCGGCGCCCAGGTGGGTGAGCAGCAGCGGCAGCTCTACATTCTTCTGCGCGGTCAGCATCGGCATCAGGTTGTAGAACTGGAACACGAAGCCGACGTGGTGGCTGCGCCAGGTGGAGAGCTGGCCACCGCTCATGCGGTCGATGCGCTCGCCTTCGATCTCGATCTCACCGCCGGTGGGCGTGTCCAACCCGCCGATCAGGTTCAGCAGGGTCGTCTTGCCCGAGCCGGACGGGCCCATCAGCGCGACGAAATCGCCGGCCTGGATGTCCAGATCAATGCCGTGCAGCACCTGCACTTTCTCGGCGCCGCGCTGGTAGGTCTTGGTGATGTTGCGGAGCGAAACCAGGGTGGACATGGGTGGTTCTCCGTGGATCGGAAAGGAAGGCGTACGGCGTGTCCGGGAAAGTTTCCGGACGCCACGGTGACGGGCAGCCGCCACCGTGCGCGCCGTGAGGGCACGAGGGAATCGCACTTGCCGCGAGCGTGAAAGCGGCTCGCGTACCTCGTGGGCGCAGGCCGGTGGCGCAATGGCCACGCAGCCGGTTGTCCGTCAGGGGGCTTCGGTGACCTTGCTGCCGTCGTGCAGCTCGGCCGGTGGGGTGGTCACCACGACGTCGCCGGCACTCAGGCCCTGGGTGACCTGGCGGTCGTTGTTGAGCGTGGTGCCCACGGTGATCGCCCGCTGTTCCACCCGCGCATCGTCCTTGACCACGAAGGCGACCGTCTTCTGATCGCGCTCCACGATCGCCGAGGCCGGCACGCGCACGCCCTGTGGCTTGGCGGCCTCGGCAGGTCGGGCGCTTTCCAGGAAGCTGACCCGCACACCCATTTCCGGCACGATGCGGGGGTCTTTGGTCTTCAGCGCCACGCGCACTTTCACGGTGGCCTTGCCGCGGTCGGCGGTGGGAATGATCGCGATCACCTCGGCCGGAATCTTCCAGTCCGGGTAGGCATTGAGGGTGGCTTCGACCGGCATCTTCGGCTGCACGCGGCCGATGAAGGATTCGCCGACCTCGACTTCGATCTCCAGCGAATCCATGTCCACGATGGTGCCGATGCCGGTCCGGGTGAAACCGCCGCCGGCCGACAGCGGCGAGACGATCTCGCCCGGCTGTGCGGCCTTGGCGGTGACCACGCCGGAGAACGGCGCACGCACGATGTTGTTGTCCACGCCGAGATCGGCGATTGCCAGCGAATCGCTGGCCACGGTGGTGTTGCGCTGGGCGGTCCTGAGCTGGGCGCGCAGGTTGTCGCGCTGGGCGATGGCCAGGTCGTACTGCGAGCGCGAGACCAGTTGCTGGCCGACCAGTGCCTGCAGGCGACCGGCTTCGGCATCGGCCTGGGCCACCTGTGCCTGCAGACCGGCCAGCTGGCTGCGCGCGGCCTCGAGCTGGGAGGCCGACAGGCTGCGCTGGGCATTGGCGTCGATCGGGTCGAGCGTGGCCATCACCTGGCCTTCTTCCACGCGCATGCCTTCCTCGATCATCACCTCGCGGACCTTTCCGGTGATCTTGGCCGAGACCGTGGCCATGCGCCGGGCGACGACGTAGCCGCTGGCGTCGAGCACCGAGCTGCTGGCACCGCCGTGCTGGATCGCCACGACGGGCGCGGTGGTCACCGCGATGGGGCGCTCGCGGCCGAACACGACCCAGGCCAGGCCAGCCAACACAATGAAAAGGACGATCGCCAGCACGATCCAGCGGCCACGTCGCGAGGGCGACGGAGGCGGCGAACCGGCCTTGCGGTCGATACGGAGTTCCTTGAGCAGTTCAGCGGATGCGTTCATCGTGAGTCTGGACGGGGAATCGGGCCGAGTGTGACCGCATCGGCGGCCGAGGGGCAAACCGGCACGGTGGCCGGGATGGGCACAGCATGCCCGGCGGTCGGGCGCGGCGGCAGTGACAGCTGTCACCTGCATGGGCTGACGACGGCCACTGGGGCCGGGCCGCCCCGGGGCCGAAGCTGTGGGTGTCTTCTCCGGGAATCGGTCATGCCCACCTCCACCATGTCACCCCTGGCCTGCCTGCATTACGTGGAGATCCACGACGGCGGCGCCGCCTGCGGCCCATCGGCTGAAGTGGCATGATCGCGCCTGTTCGTTCTGCCTTGGAATTGTCCGTGCCCTTCAGTCGGCTCGCCTCCCTGCTGCGCCCCGCGCCGGATTCGGCCGTGGCCGAGAACCTGCGGCGCGGCAAATCGCCGTGGGTGGATGCGATCCACCTGTTGTGGACGCTGTGGGTGTTCCTGACGCCGTTGTTCGGCGGTGGCTACACCTGGCGCTGGGCCGCGCTGACGCTGCTGACCTATCCGGTGTTCCTCGTGCTGTACGCCGGGGTGCTGCTGGCACCGCGCTGCCACGCGCCGCGCTACGCGCTCTCAATGGTGATGCTGGGGCTGGTGCCCCTGGCGTGGTACCCCTCAGCGGTGAGCTACTTCATCTTCGGCTGCGTCACCCTGCGCGTCTCGCGCCGCAGCGGCTACGGGCGCTACCTGCTGCAACTGGCCGGGCTGAACGCGCTGTTCGTGGTGGTGGGCTTGCTGGCCCACTACCCGTGGCAGGCGCTGATCTGGATCCCGAGCATGGCGATGATCATCAGCCTGGTGGTCAATTTCGAAACCGCCAATCATGAAAAGGATGCGGCGCTGCAGCTGTCCCAGGACGAGGTGCGTCGGCTGGCGGCGACCGCCGAACGCGAGCGCATCGGTCGCGATCTGCACGATCTGCTGGGCCATACGCTGTCCCTGATCACCTTGAAGCTGGAGCTCTCGCGCAAGCTGGCCGACCGCGATCCGGACGGCTCGCGCCGCGAAGTGGCCGAGGCCGAAACGATCGCGCGCCAGGCGCTGGCCGAAGTGCGCAGCGCGGTCACCGGCATCCGCGCCAGCGATCTGGCCGCCGAGCTGGCCTCGGCCCGCTTGCTGCTGGAGTACCAGCATGTGCATCTGCACTACGCACCGCCGCCGCCCATGCCGGTCGATACGGAGCGTGCGCTGTCGCTGGTCCTGCGCGAAGCGGTGACCAATGTCGCCCGCCATGCACAGGCGCGGCAGGCGTGGGTCACCTTCGAGCAGGACGGGCGCAGTCTGTTGATGCAGATCCGCGATGACGGGCGTGGCGGTGCCCACGTGGATGGCAATGGCCTGACCGGCATGCGCGAACGCGTTGCTGGCCTGCGCGGCACCCTGGTGCTGCAGTCGGCAAAAGGGGAGGGCACCTGCGTGACGGTCCGCGTCACCTTGCCGGCCGCGACCACGGCGGTGGTGGCGCCTGTGGCAGTGCCGACCGCGCCGTCGCTGCCGGCCGGGGGCGCATCATGATCCGCATCGTGCTCGCCGAAGACCAGGCGATGGTGCGCGGCGCGCTGTCAGCGCTGCTCGGGCTGGAGCCGGACATCGAAGTGCTGGGCAGCGCCGCCGATGGCGAGGCCGCATGGCGGATGCTGCAGCAGCTCAAGCCGGACATTCTCGTCACCGATATTGAAATGCCCGGCCTGTCCGGGCTGGAGCTGGCCCAGCGGATCGCCCGCCAGGGCCTGCCGATCAAGGTGGTGATCGTCACCACGTTCGCGCGGTCGGGTTTCCTGCGCCGTGCGCTGGATGCCGGCGTCTGCGGCTATCTGCTCAAGGATGCGCCGGCCGAACGCCTGGCCGATGCGCTGCGCCAGGTGCAGCACGGCGGCCGTGCGATCGACCCGCAACTGGCGCTGGATGCCTGGTCGCAGGCCGACCCGCTCAACGACCGCGAACGCCAGGTGCTGCGCCTGTCCGGCGATGGGCGCTCGGCCACCGAGATCGCCACCCAGCTCGGCCTCTCGCACGGCACCGTACGCAATTACCTGTCCGAGTGCATCGGCAAGCTCGGCGTGGCCAACCGCATCGAAGCGTACCGGCTGGCACGGCAGAAGGGCTGGTTGTAACCGCCGCCTCCACCGGCCAGTCGTCGGTGGCTACCGGGGCCCGGTATCGCGGGGGGAAGGGCGCCCCGGTCCCTTCGCCATCGCCTGGAACACGCCATCGCGGCGCACCCAGAGGTGGAACAGCGCGGCCGACAGGTGCATGACCACCGTGGCGAACAGCACATACGCCAGCAGGCTGTGGGCATTGCGCAGCGCTGCATACAGCGCCGGATCGTGTGGCAGGATCGCCGGCAGGTGCACGCCGGCCCCCATCACGATCGGATAGCCACCGGCCGACAACATGGCCCAGCCGATCAGCGGCATCGCCAGCATCAGCCCGTAGAGCACCCAGTGCGAGGCATGTGCGGCGAGCGCCTGCCAGGCCGGCAGGTCGGCCGGCAGCGGCGGCGGGCGATGGCGCAGGCGGTTGTACAGCCGTACCAGCACCAGCAGCAGGATCGCGATGCCCAGCGGCCGATGCAGGTCGATCAGCATCGGCCGCCAGTGCAGCGAGGCGACCATGGTCACGCCCACGAACAGCATGGTCAGGATCATCGCGGCCATCAGCCAGTGCAGGACGCGGGCGAGGAGATTGAAATGGCCGGCATCACGGTTCATCGCGCACCTTCCTTGCCCGTGGCGGCGGGCGCTTTGCCGCTGGCGATTTCGCGCTCGCGACGATTGAACGATTGCGAGTACACCGCCGAGCGTGCGGCCAGGATCGGATCCTCCGTGCCGGCCACGCCGCTGGGCAGGATCAGCGGATCGTAGTTCAGATCGCGGCAGGCGCCGGTGGCCTGCGGCTGCATGCTGCTCAGGGTCAGCGTGCCGGCCTTCACCTGGCGGCGGTCCTCCGGCCAGACCTGCGAGGGGTCGTTGATCGGGTCGCCGTCGTTGGCGATGGTCACCCACATGTCCCAGCGCACCGGGCCCTGCGCCAGGCGCTGTGCGAACTCCTCGCTGAGGAAATCGTCGTCGGACTGCGCGCGCTGCTCCGGCGTCATGCCCTCGAACGGCGCCTGCGGCCGCATGCTCCAGCGCACGAAACGGTGGCTGCCATCGGCGGCGGTGAAGCGGAAACTGTTGACGCCGTTGTAAGCGGTGTTGGCCCAGCTGTTCGACCATGGGGCGGTCTTGGCCCACTGCTGGAAGGCACGTGCGGACGGGTACTTTTCCAGCACGGCGGCCATCTTCGCCGGGTCCGGCTTACCGGTGGCCGGGTCCGGGATGCCGGCGCGGGTCTGCTCCAGGAAGGCCTCGGCGGTGGGCACCGCGAAGAACGGGAAGCTGTTCATCGCCATGCGCCATTCCTGGCCGTCGTCACTGACGAGCTGCAGCGCCATGCTGCGTACGCGGGCCTTGTTGTCGGCGCCGTGCGGGTCGCCGCCGCCGATCGAGAGGCGGCCCAATACCGGGACCTGGCGCTGCCGGAACACGCGTGCCGAACTCAGCGCCGCGCCTTCCGACGTGCCCTGGAACACACCGCTGACGCAGACACCCTTGGTATGCGCGCGGCGGAAACCGGGCTGCGGCGGACCGGTCGCCTCGATGGCATCGGTGAAGGTCTGCGCGGTGACCCGGTCGCGACCGATCCAGCCGGCCAGCCAGGCAAAGGCCAGCACCAGGCTGCCGGCGATCAGGGCGATCAGCGCGATCCACAACAGCGGTGAGGGAGGGCGTGATCCGCCCGGTTCGCGACCAGCGCGGGTATAGCCGAAGAGCGACATGTCCGGGTTCCTGCCTTCACGATGCGTGTGGGTGGGCGACAGCGGGCATCGTCGCAGAACGCGGCGCAAGCCGATATTCACATTTTCGACAACTCTTCAAAAACGACGATCCCCGCCGCAGCGGGGATCGTCGGGTTCGGCGTATGCCGGGCGGAGAGTCAGGCGTAGCGCGCCTTGAGCATCGCCCACGCCGAACGCAGCGCCAGCGCTTCGCCACCGGCCGGGCGGCCCGGGCGTTCGCCGTCGTTCCAGGCGTACACATCCAGGTGTGCCCAGGTCTGGCCTTCGGCGATGAAGCGCTCCAGGTACAGCGCTGCGGTGACCGAGCCGGCCATGCGCGACCCGGCGTTGGCCAGATCGGCGATGTTGCTGTGCAGGTAGCGCAGGTACGGGCGCCACAGCGGCATGCGCCAGACCGGATCGCGCACCGATTCACCGGCCTGCAGCCACTGCTGGGCCAGGGTGTCGTCGTTGCTGAAGAGCGCCGGCAGGTCCGGGCCGAGCGCGATGCGGGCCGCGCCGGTCAGGGTGGCGAAGTCGAGCACGATCTCCGGCTGCTGCTCGCTGGCATAAGTCAGCGCATCGGCGAGGATCACGCGGCCTTCGGCATCGGTGTTGTCGATCTCGATGCTCAGGCCCTTGCGGGTGGCGATGACTTCGCCCGGGCGGAACGCATCGGGGCCGATCGCGTTTTCCACCGCCGGGATCAGCAGGGTCAGCTGCACCGGCAGCTGCTGGGCCATGATCAGCCCCGCCAAGCCGAGCGCGTGCGCGGCGCCGCCCATGTCCTTCTTCATGTTGCGCATGCCATCGCCCGGCTTGATGTCCAGCCCGCCGGTATCGAAGCACACGCCCTTGCCGACCAGCGCCACGTGCGGCTGGCCCGCATTGCCCCAGCGCAGCACGATCAGGCGCGGGGCCCGATGCGAGGCGCGGCCCACCGCGTGGATGGACGGGAAGTTCTGCTCCAGCAGCGCATCGCCGGTGATCACCTCGATCTGCGCGCCATGGGCGCTGGCCAGTTCGCGCGCGGCGTCTTCAAGCTGCTGCGGGCCCATGTCTTCCGTCGGGGTGTTGACCCAGTCGCGCACGCGCAGGCTGGCGGCGATCACGTCGCGCACTTCGGCCGAGGGCGTGGCGGCCAGCTGGGCCGGCGCACGATTTGGTTTGCGATAGCGCGCGAAGCGGTAGCTGCCCAGACCCCAGCCCAGCTGCAGCAGGGTCTCGATTTCCGGTGCCAGTGCATCGGCCAGCGTCCAGACGGTGCCTTCCGGCAGCGCGAACGGCGCATGTGCGTAGCTGTACGCATCGCCCGGGTCACCCACGCCGATGATCGCGCCGGCCAGGCCGTGCTCGCCCGGCAGCAGTACCACGCTGCCACCGCTGCCGTTGAAGCGCTGTGCATCCAGCCACGCGCCCAGCGCGTCGGACTGCTGCGCGCGCCAGCCGGCGTACTGCTCGCGGGTCATGACGTGCAGCGGCAGTGCGTTGCTCGTTTCGGAAGTGAAACCGTTGATCTGGGACATGGGACTCGAAGGCTCCTTGGGCGGCGGCTTACGCGTGCTGGGCGGATGCGTTCGCATCCAGCCAGTCGGCCAGCCCGGTCAGGGTGTCGAACTGCAGATCGGGCTGCAGTGAAGGATGGTTCCAGGCGTGCTCTTCGCGGTTGATCCAGCAGCCGCGCAGGCCTGCCTGCATCGCACCGACCACGTCCATCTCGGCGTGGTCGCCCACATGCAGTACCTGGGCGGGGGCGACGCCGAGACGCTCGCAGGCGGCGTGGAAGATGCTGGCGGCCGGCTTGGCCGCGCCGTGCTCGCGCGAGCCGAGCTGGAAGGTGAAGTGGTGGGACACGCCGATCCGCTGCAGGTCGGCATTGCCGTTGCTGAGCGCGGCCACGGGCACGCGCGCGGCGATCCGGGCCAGCGCGTCCATCGCATCCGGGTAGAACTCGACCTGGTTGCGCGCGGCATAGAACGCCTCGTACGCCGGTTCGAGCAGGGCCGGGTCGGCGCCGCTTTTCTCCAGCGCCTCGCTCAGCGTCAACCGGCGCAGTGCGCTGAGGTCGTAGTGCAGGTGCGGGTTGTCATGGAAGGAGCGCTCGCGCAGTTCGCGCATCGCCGCCACCGGGTACATCGCGGCGGTGGCGGGGCTGTGCTGGAGCATCCACTCGTACAACACCTGGTCGATGCGGGCGCCGATGGGGGCGAACGGCCACAGGGTGTCGTCGAGGTCGAGGGTGATGGCTTGGACGGGGAAATTCACCCCGCCATTCTACGCCTGCGCGCGCGGGCTTTCATCGCGCGCAGGCAGCGCAGGCGCAGGTCCTTCAGCGCAGGTCGTAGGAACAGCCGATGGATGCCTGCCCGTCCTGCTGCCGCACGTTCAGGTCATGTCGACCGACCTCCAGGGTGTAGTCGCCGGCCACGTTGTCCCGCATCTTCGCCAGCGCGGCGATCTGCTCGACACTGGCCGTGCTGAAGTACGCGGTGTAACTGTCGACACCATCCTCGCCGCTGGCGCCGTCGTACAGGTACAGGCGGTCCACCGGCTGGCCCAGCACGAGCAGCGGTGTGGTCAGCGCATACTCGCCATCGGTCAGTTCGCCGTACGCCTGCAGCTCGGTCGGTTTGAGCACCTTCGCCAGCGCGGCGAACTGTGCAGGCGTCAGGTGGCGCTTGCAGGTGACCGCCTCGATCAGCTGGCGGCTGGCCACCTCTGCGCTGGCTGGGGTGGCGGCGAACGTCGGCGCGGCGAGGGCGACAAGGCCGGCGAGAACAAGACAACGGGCAGCCAGGGAAGACATCAGCGTCGGGATCCATCCGAAAAAGTGCCGGTATTCTGGCAGCAATCGGGGATTGCGCGGCCAGCCATGCCTCCGCCCGAACCGATGACTCCAGCAGCTTATTCCAGCAGCTTGGCCCAGCCTTGGGTGCCATCCAGCCGCGCCAGCACCAGCTTGATGCAGACCAGCAGCGGCACCGCCAGCAGCAGGCCGATCATGCCCCACAGCCAGCCGAACACCATCAGCGCCAGGATCAGGATCAGCGGTGAGATCGCCATCCGGCGGCCGAGCACAATGGGCGTGACCACCTGGCCCTCCACGGTATGCAGGGCCAGATAGCACGCGGCCGGCAGCAGCGCCTGGAACGGATCGCTGAACTCCACGAAGCCCATCAGCAGCATCAGCGCCACGCCGATCAGCGGCCCCACATACGGCGCGAAGTTCAGCAGCGCCGCCACGGTGCCCCACAGCAGCGCCTCCTGCAGCGAGATGCCGAGCAGCAGCAGGATGCCGGAGAACACCAGGCCGACCAGCGTGTTGATCACGGTGATGGTCAGTACATAACGGGACACCTCGCGCTCGATCGAACGCAGAATGTCGGTGGTGAAGCGTTGCTGCTGGCGGCTGGGGAACAGCGCGATGGCATGTTTCTGCAGGCTCTGCCCGTAGATCATGAAGAACAGGGTCAACAGCACCACCGCCAGCACCGAGGCGGCCAGCCGGGGTGCCCGGGTCAGCACCTTGTAGGGATCATCGAGCTGGGTGCGCACGATCTGCACCCGGCGGCTGCCTTCGCCACCGGCCACGCGCGCGAAGTTCTCGGCGGCCTGGTTGGCCTGCTGCACCGGCTTGGTCAGGTTCTGCACCTGGCGGGCGACCTTGCGCAGCTGCTGCGGTGCTTCCTGGGCCCACTCCATCGCCGGGCCGACCAGCTGCACGCCCAGCGCGGCAGCGCCGCTCAGGCCAATGCCGAGCACCAGCACCGCGCCGAGGAACCGGGGGATCCAGATCTTCTGCAGCACCCGCAGGATCGGGTTGCCGACCAGGGCGAAGAACATCGCCAGCAGGATCGGCAGCACCACGTCCTGTGCCGCCCACAAGGTGAACGCGACCGCCAACGTGGCCAGGATCACGAGCGACATGGGCGCGCGGGGGCGCGGCGGGGAGGGTGCGACGGCGGCTTCAGCGGAAGGGGGAACCGGAACGCTCATGCAGGTCGCACACTGGAAAGGAGCGCCATTATTGGGCAAGCCGGGTGCGCGTGGCGTGTGGGGTGCGTGCAGACGAAGAAAGGCCCCGCAGCAGATGCCGCAGGGCCTTCGGATGCTGCGGCCAAGCGCGGTGCGATCAGCGTTCGGACAGGTCCGTGGCCGCTTCAGCCGGTTGCGGCTGATACGGCGAGGCCGGATCGGCACGCCGTTCCGGGCTGAGCCGTGGCGCTGCGGGTGCGGCAGCGGCAGCCGGCTGACGCGGTACCTCATCGGCCGCGTCATCTACCTTGTCCGCGGCCTGCTCGGCGGTATCAGCCGCTTCGCTGGCCTGCATCGAGGCAAACGCGGCCTGGGTGCTGGCCACCAGATTGGACACCGAGCCGATCATCTGCAGCCAACGCGCGCCCTGCACTTTCGCACCAAGACCGGTCGGCTCCAGCTTGCCGGCCAGGAAGCCGCCGGCCAGGCCCACCGTGATGATGCGCATGGGTGTCCACCCGGAGCGCCAGACGGTACTCAGGGTGAACCAGCTGCTGCGGGTTTTCTCGACCCGCACCGCCACCACCAGCTCGGCACGCTGGACGCGTTGCCGCAAGGCTTCGAAGTTCATCGCTTCACCCCCGTGGTGTCCACGTCGGCATCGGGATCTTCATCGCTGGGTTCGTCATACAGGCCCAGCCGCGACAACTGGCGGCGAGTGGCATGCATGCCGGTATGGCGGAAGAAGAACGACACCCGCCACATGGCGTAACCGGTGACCAGCAGGCTGACGATCGATGTGATCAGCAGCGAATGGAACCAAGACAGGCCCCACCGCTGCATCAGGGCGATCAACGTGCCGGCCAGCAACAGCCAGGCCGACGCGCCGAACACGATCGCCACGCCGGCCCAGGCAAGCGCCCGGCCAAACGCACTGCGGGCCAGTGCGAAATCGGCCGAGGCCAAACGTCGCAGGGAGCGCAGCGTGTGCTTGGCCGAATCCACCGTCTCACGGCCGGCCTCACCGACCTGGCGGATGCTTTCGTCCAGGCGTGGTGCTTTTTCACCGCTGTCCGGTGGCGGGGTATCCGCGCCACCGGTGGCGGTCGACTGGGCTTGATCGCTCACGCCGCTGCTTACTTGTCGCCGCCGCTGCGGGCCAGCTTGGCGATGATCCAGCCCGCCGCGAAGGCGACGCCGAAGGAGGCCAGCGGACGCTCACGAATCAGCTCGGCAGCGCTGTCGACCAGGTCCTTGCCCTTGTCCATCAGTGCATCGACCTGTTCCTTGGCAGCAGCGCCACCGAACTCGGCCGCAGCCAGGCCGGAGAGCGCGGTATCGGACAGTTCGGCCTTGACGTTGGCCTTGCCGATGCGCAGCTCGTCACCGGCAGCACCGGTGGCGCCCTTGATGGCACCGCCGGCAGCGGTGGCCGCCGACTTCAGGTGCGAGCCGGCTTCGCCCAGGTGTTCCTTCAGGTTCTCGGTATTGGTGGGGCTCATCGTGTATCTCCTGCTATGCGATGGGGAAGGTGACCGCGGACGATCCGACGGCAACGAACACAAGGTAATAGCACCGGCCGGGTGTAAGCCACGTTACGGCTGTCGCCGCGTTCAGCGCATCACCAGCTGACCACCGCCGTTTCCACGGAGGATCCGCAGCACCAACTGGGCCGGACGCTGCTGGAAGTTGGCGCGCCAGCTGGCGAGGTCGGCAAACTCACCCGCCGTTGCCGCGGTGATCACGTCACCCTGCGCAAGTCCGGAGGCTGCCGCGCGGCTGCCGCGTTTGACGTCACTGACCAATACCCCGCTGACGCCCGCCTGGCGCAGCGACTCGGGCAGGTCCACGAAGGTGGCCCCGCCCAGGCGCGGATCGAGCGACTCGCCGGTGACCGCGCGTGCCTGCTCCTTCAGTGTGGCCTTGATCTGCAGCGGCTTGCCTTCGCGGCGCACGTCCAGGGTCAGCGTGCTGCCAACCGGCTGCAGGCCTTCCACGTTGTGCAGCGCCTGCGCGCTGTCCACGCGCTGGCCGTTGGCCGACACCACCACGTCGCCCGGCTTGAGGCCGGCGGCGGCGGCACCGGAACCGGCCAGCACGCGGGTCACCAGCGCGCCGCGCGTCTCGGTCAGGCCCAGGCCCTGCGCGATCTGCTGGGTCAGGTTCTGCGCCTCGATGCCGAGCGTGCCACGCACCACCACCCCGTGTTTGACCAGCTGGTCGACCACGTCGCGCGCCAGGTTGGAGGGAATCGCCAAGCCCAGGCCGATGTTGCCGGCCATGCTGCCCTGAGGGTTGAAACTGGCGGTATTGATGCCGACCAGTTGTCCCTGCAGGTTGACCAGCGCGCCGCCGGAATTGCCGGGGTTGATCGAGGCATCGGTCTGGATGAAGTTCTGGTAGCCCAGCCCGCGGATGCCGCTGCGGCCCACCGCCGAGACGATGCCGGAGGTGACCGTCTGGCTGAAACCGAACGGGTTGCCGATCGCCACCACGAAGTCGCCGACGCGCAGCTGCGCGCTGTCGCCGAGCTTGATCTCGGTCAGGTTGCCGGTCGGAATGCGGATCAACGCGACATCGGTATCGGCATCGGAGCCGATGAATTCAGCCTTGACCGTGCGCCCATCGGCCAGGGTCACCTGCACGTCGTCAGCGTTGTCGATGACATGGTGGTTGGTCAGCACCAGGCCCTCGGCGGCATCGATGATCACCCCCGAACCCAACGATTCGTTGATGCGTTCCTGCGGCACTTCCGGGAACAGCCGGCGGAAGAAGGGGTCATTGAAGTAGGGGTTGCGCACGCGCACCACCTGCTTGGTGTTGACGCTGACCACTGCCGGCATTACCCGTTCCAGCATCGGTGCCAGCGATGGCACCGCCTGCCCGGCGACTGCGGCGGGCAGCGCGGCCGTGGTCGGGATCGTGTACGCGGCCGGCGCTGCCTCGGCCCGGTTGTCCAAGTGCGCGTTGATGGCCGTGGCGGTGAACCCGCCGAAGGCGGCGGCGAGGGCAAGCGTGAGCAGGGTCGGGAGCGGTCGCATGGTCCGGCGGTTCCGTGTCGGAGGGGACGGGGCAGGGAAAAACACATATACGGTAATTCAACCTGAATGAGTGTGTCCGCACTCGGCTAAACCCCGGATGAAATTCATTGCCGGCTGAGGTCCCGATGGGCGGCTGGCCGGCGCGGGCGGCGGCGGCGAAAGGCGGCGGTGGTCGGCTTCAATGTGGGTGCGTGGCGATGCACGCGGCATGGGCAGACCGCATCGGCGCACACGTCCATCGGCTGCGAGCGCGTCATCCAAACCAGCGCAAATGCGCGGTGCGGAGGCAGGGAATGGATCAAGTACGACGATCCATCATCGGATCGCTGGACGCGCCGGCCATGCGCATCCAGACACATCGCGCGTGCCAGGCGTTGGAACGCCGATGCTGTTTTCAAGGGGTTTCGTGCACGCAACCGGTACGTTGCTTGCTGCCGCCGATGAGGGTGCTACTGTCGGCTTGGCACGTGCATCGCATCAAGACCGTTCCACGATGGACCGCGCCGGTATAGCATCGCCAGCGATTTGACTAACCAGGCCCCTTAGGAGGCACTCAATGAGCAACGGTAATGGTGTGACCACGGTTCTCTCGCAGACCGTCGAAGATGCAAAAGAAACCGCCACCAACGTCGGCGAGACCATCGCACACGTTGCGGAAGATGCAGTCGCTTCGGTGAAGAAGACCGCCAAGCGCGCACGCAAGGCTGCCACCACCCAGGTCGCCAAGGTCAAGAAGGCCGTGACCAAGGTCGAGAAGACCGTCGCCAAGAAGGCTGACAAGGCGGCCAAGTCGGTCGGCAAGACCCTGGCCACCGCCAAGCAGAAGCTGGAAGCGGCCAAGAAGAACGCCAAGGCCGAGGCCACCGCGATCAAGAAGCAGGTCGCCAAGAAGAAGGCCGCCGCTGAAAAGGCCGTGACCAAGACCACCAAGGCTGCCGGCAAGAAGGCCACGACCGCCACGAAGGCCGTGACCAAGAAGGCTGCTGCTGCCAAGAAGACCGTGACCAAGAAGGTCGCCACCGCCAAGAAGGCTGTCGCCAAGAAGACCGCGACCGCCAAGAAGGCCGTGACCAAGAAGACCGCCGCCGCCAAGAAGACCGTCGGCAAGAAGGTCGCCGCTGCCAGGACCGCTGTTGCCAAGAAGTCGGCGACCGCCAAGAAGGCCGTGACCAAGAAGACCGCAGCGGCCAAGAAGGTTGCCGGCAAGAAGACCGCCGTCGCCAAGAAGACCGTCGGCAAGAAGGTCGCCACCGCCAAGAAGGCCGTTGCCAAGAAGTCGGCGACCGCCAAGAAGGCCGTGACCAAGAAGACCGCGACCGCCAAGAAGGTGGCCGGCAAGAAGACCGCCGTCGCCCGCAAGTCGGTCGGCAAGAAGGTCGCCACCGCCAAGAAGGCCGTGACCAAGAAGACCGCAGCGGCCAAGAAGACCGTCGGCAAGAAGGTCGCTACCGCCAAGAAGGCTGTGGCCAAGAAGGCCCCGGCGAAGAAGGCTCCGGCCCGCAAGGCCGCCCCGGCCAAGCGTGCTGCCGCCAAGCCGGTTGCCCGCAAGACACCGGCCAAGCGCGCGCGCAAGTAAGTAAGTTGTAACGTGCTGCTCCTGCCTGAGGGCGGGAGCGGCATGGTGGGAACGGCCTGTCCCCGTCCCCGGTCATTTCGGCATCCCCGGTCGAGCGCATCGCGTCACTGTGCGATCAGGCTCCCGGATCATGCCCCCACTGTTTCGCTTCCCTCGGCTCCTGCGCCCAGCCGGAGCATGCTTGACGGTGCCTCCCTGCGTCTGTTGCTAACCTGACCAGCACACGTCCACGGGAAGATGCAATGCGCGGTCTCGACTTCAGCTCCTGGCAGGCCATGCTCTCCACCCTGGTCGGGTTGGCGATCATTACGTTGATCGGCGTCGGCATCCGGCTGCTGGTCATGCAGACCATGCAGCAGCGCCGCGAGCGCGAGAATCGTCAGATCAACGAGCGGCTGCGCACGCTGATCGCCGCTTACAAGGTCCTTGGCGGCTCGTTCACCGGCACGCTCGATGTCGATCCACGCCATCGCCGGGATTTCCGCGCGCTGCCCGACGGCAGCGAAGACGGCGATGCGCTGCACCTGCCGGCGGAGGCGGAGAGCGGGAGCGAGCGCGCGCGCCGGATCCGTGACGCGGTGGAAGCAGCGCTGTCGGACATCATCCTGCTGGGCACCGATGAGCAGGTGCGCCTTGCCGCGCACGCCGCCAACGAGATGGCCCAGGGCCGCCTCGTTCCCACGGCCGAGCTGGTGGTGTCACTGCGTGACTTCATCCGTCAGGCGCTGGACCTGGATCCGATTCCAACCACGGTTGCCATTCCACGCCAAGGTCCGGCGCGGCCCTCTGCCGGTGCGAAGGGCAAGGGCGATGCGGCTGACAAGGGCGGTGGTAAGGGCGGTGGGGGTGGAGG
>NZ_NIVS01000035.1 GCF_002205165.1 Stenotrophomonas maltophilia
GGAGGGGCCCGCCGCAAGTACGTCAGTGTAGGCTCATGTCGCGCCATACATGGCGCTCATGGTCCCGCCAACCCACCCGTGCCCGCCCTTGGATAATGGGCTGGTGCGCAAGGGAAAAGCGACGCTGGGCCGGCGCGTCATGGCAACCGCAATGCTGATGTCGACCGTAAATCGAAAGGCTTGAGCTGTCGCGCTGGTCTCAGGTGTTGAAACAGTTGAAGCAGCTGAAGCAGCTGAAGCATGCGCAATGGTCGGATCGGCCAGCACGGTCGAGATGATCGGGTTGATCGGTGTGGTCGGTGGGAGCGGAACAGTCCGGGCGGTCAGGGCAATCGGGGCGTTCGACGTGGTCGGCACGGTCAAAAGTGTCGAGGCGGCGGAACTGCTCGAGCTGGTTCGAACCCTAGATACCTCGTTCGATCTCCCTTTGCTTTGCCCTGCTCTGGTTTGCTCTGGTTTGCGTTGCGTTGCGTTGCGTTGCGTTGCACTGCCATGGTCACCGACCCACTGTCGAAGGGCGGGGGTGTGTGGGTTGGCGGGACCGTTGTGCCGCATGGATGCGGCTCACGAGCCCCCATGGATGGGTTTACGGCGCGTCCCGCGAACCCACACACCCCCGACCAGCCCACGGACAGTCGGCACTGACGCTTTTGAGGGCGGGGTAAACCAACAAAAACCCGCTGCACAGGCAGCGGGTTTTCGATGTTGCAAATATCTTTACTGACAGCTCAATCAGAACTTGTAGTTCACGCCCAGCATGTACGTCCGACCCCACTCCACATATTCCAGCGGACGATCCTTCGTGCCAGCGTAGGTCCGGTACGGCTCGTTGGTCAGATTGCTTCCCTGCAACAACAGCGTCAGCCCATGCAGACTGCTGCTGTCGGCGAAGGTGTAGCTGACCTGCGCATCCGTCACGTTCTCACCGACCACATAACGCAGGGTGCGGTTGCCGTTGAAATTGCCGATCTCACCGATGAAATCCGAACGACGGCGCTGGCTCACGCGGGCCTCGAACCCACTGCGCTCGTAGTACGCAGTGAAGTTGTACACGCGCTCGGACAGGCCGGGCAGGCTGATCGGATCGCTGCCGACGCTGGATGCGCTTTCCGGATCCAGGATCTTGATGTCGCTGTCATTGAACGTGGCACTGGCCTGCACGCCGAAGCCACGCAGGGTCTCCGTCAGCATCTCCAGCGGGAACGAGGCGGTCAGCTCCAGGCCCTTCAGCTTGCCACCCTGGCCATTCTGCGGGGCCGAGAAGGTGCCGGTCGGCAGGACCGGGACGATCATGCCCGGCGGCGGCACGTAGCTGGCCAGCAGGTCGCTGAAGTCGTAGTCATCGCGCGACTGCGTGTAGACGTAGGACTTGAGGTCCTTGAAGAACACCGCGGCGGCCACGTAGGCCTTTTCACCGAAATATTTTTCGTACGAGAGGTCGATCGCGTTGGCGCGCCACGGATCCAGCAGCGGGTTGCCACCGCTGCCGCCAGGCTTGCCGGTGGCGGTGTCCACGCCGAACTCCAGGCCGGCCCGCATCTGGTCCACGCGCGGGCGTGCCACCTGCTTGGCCACGGCGAAGCGCAGCGTCTGCTGGTGCGGGAACATGAAGGCCAGGTTCAAACTCGGCAGCCAATCGGTGTACGTCTTGCCGTCATCGATCGGCAGGATGTTCTGGCCGTCCGGACGCGAGCGGTCGAAGTAGTTGGACTGCGAGCTCTGGTCGGTGCGCACCATCTGTACGCCGATGTTGCCGCGCAGGCCGACCTCGCCCAGATCGGTGTTGATGTTGGCGCGGATCCACGCGGTGCTGGTCTTTTCCTGCACCGTCCAGGCCTTGGGAATCAGGTAGTCCAGGTTGGTGACCGGGTTGAAGACCATGTAGCGGTCCACCGCGGCCGGTACGTTCCAGGCGGGAATGTAGCCGATACCGGCGAAGCCCAGGTTGACCGGTGCGTACTGCAGGTCACCGGCGATGTTGGCATCGCCCTGGTCGCCGAGCAGGATGTTGCCCTCGGCCTGGGTCTTGTCCTTGCGGCGGTCGGCGTAGTTCACGCCCACGTCCACGTCGGAGAACCATGGCAGCGAATCCGGCATGGCGAAGGTGGCCTGCAGGCGGGCGCCCTTCAGGCGGTCTTCGACCATCGGCACCTTGCCGTAGCCGGAGCCGTAGATGGTATTGGTCAGGAACAGCGCGTCCGGGTTGGAATAGTCCAGCCCCGGGCTGATCTGCGAGAACCCGTCCGGCTTGACCACCACGCCGACCGAATCCAGCTGCGGCATCGGGGTGAGCTGCAGGTTGTTCTCCAGATTCAGCTCGTCGCGCGTGGCCTTGGAGTAGTTCACGTCGGCAACGACCTTGACGCGCTCGAAGTTGAACTCGTTGTTCCAGCCGAACGCGTCGATCTTGTCCTTGCGCTTGTTGTACATGCCCCGCACCAGCGGGTACACGCCGGTCGCCACGCCGCCGGCAAAGGTGCCGTCGGGGTTGATCTGCGGGTTGGTGATCAGCAGGCCCGGCGTGTAGCCGCCGTTGTAGTTGCTGAGGTTGACCTCGAACTGGTTGGCCGTATCGATCTGCTCGGCTTCGGTGTGGAAGGCATCCAGGGTGCTGGTCCACACGTTGGACGGGCGGAACTGCACGGTCGCCATCACGCCGTCGCGCTCGTTGTTGCCGGTACGGCGCAGCGCCTTGATGCCATCGGAGAACACGGTGCCCGGGGCCAAGCCGGGGCGGTTGCCCTGGTCGGTCTGCTCGGTGGTCCACGGTTCGTACAGGCCGACCTGGTTTTCCTGGATGGGCATGTCGCTGTGCGCATAGCCGATCGAGATACCCAGGGTGTTGTCCAGGAACTGGTCGATGTAGCTGGCGCTGAAACGGTTGCCGTACGGATCGACGTTGGCGGCCTTGCCCAGCGAGCTCTTCTGGTAGCGGCCGCTGATGGCGATCACGCGCTCGGCGAAGCTCAGCGGACGCACGGTCTGCATGTCGATGGTGCCCGACAGGCCCTGGCCGACCAGCGCCGCATCCGGGGTCTTGTAGACGGTCACGCCGTTGACCAGTTCCGAGGGGTACTGGTCGAACTCGACGCTGCGGTTGTCGCCGGTGCTCACCACCTCACGCCCATTGAGCAGGGTAGTGGCGAAATCCGGCGACAGGCCGCGCACGCTGATCACCTGCGCGCGGCCGGCCACGCGCTGGGCGGCCAGGCCGGGCAGGCGGCCCAGCGATTCGGCGATGCTCACATCGGGCAGCTTGCCGATGTCCTCGGCCGAGATCGCCTCGACCACCGAGGTGGCGTCCTGCTTGATCGCGATCGCGTTCTCGATACCGCGGCGGATACCGGTGACCTGCACGGTGTCCAGGTTGGTTGCCGTATTACCGGCCGGTGGGGTGGTGGTACTGGATTCGGCGGTCTGCGCCGACGCCATCAACGGCGTCAGGGCGACGGCCAGCGCGAGACTCAGCGCGCTGCGCTTGCGGTTCAACATTTTCCCCTCCCAGGCAATGTTGCCAATCGATTTTGTGGTTGCCCGGAGGACCCGGGAGCGTCACGGCGCGGTGGCCGTTGACTGCGTGGCTATGGTAGGCAGCGCGCCTGCTGCGGGAATCACCCTGCATACGTATTCAATGACGTTTGCAGCATTGGAAGCGATTACAGGTGCGGTATCGCATTCGCGCTCCCGCTCCACGGTCTGCATCGCAAACCGCGGGCCCCTGTCTCACCAACACCCATGCCCCGTGCCTTCGGCACCGCCCCCTGACTCAGGGGGCACTCCTCCAGACGCGCCGACGGTTGGTATTCCGCAGTGCGCCGGGACAATTACAACGGGGTAAAGCGAATCGCCTGCCCACCGCCCGGTGCCAGCTTGAGCACCAACGCATCAGCGCGGGTGACCTCGCGCGTTTCGCGCACGAAGGCGAAGGGGTTGCTGCGGAAATCGGCGCCGTCGCCATCGCGATAGATCTCCGCGCGGTAACGCACCCCCGCCTCAAGGAAGCCCAACGAGAGGGGCAGCACGCGGCCGTGTTCGTCGGTGATGCTGCCCAGGAACCAGTCGCGGCTGTGGCGGTCCTTGCGCACGATGGTCACGAAGTCGCCCACCTCGCCGTTGAGCACGCGGGTGTCGTCCCAGTCCACCGCGACGTCTTCAATGAAGCGGAAGGCCTCACGGTGCTGCTCATAGTGCTCGGGCAGGTCGGCCGCCATCTGGATCGGGCTGTAGATCGTCACGTACAGGGCGAGCTGGCGCGCCAGCGTGCTGGGAATGGCCTGGCCGCCGCGACCCTTCAGGCTGAGGATGCCGGGGGTGTAATCCATCGGCCCGGACAGCATCCGGGTGAACACCAGGTTGACCTCGTGCTCGGGCGGATTCGGCGGCTGGCCCCAGGCGTTGTACTCCATGCCACGCGCGCCTTCGCGGGTGATCCAGTTCGGGTAGGTGCGGCGCAGGCCGGTGTCCTTGATCGGCTCATGCGGGTTCACCGCGATATGCCGCTTGGCCGCCTCCTGCACCACCTTGAGATGATGGCGGGCCATGAACTGGCCGTCGTGCCACTCGCGCCACAGCGGCCCGCCGGCCGGGTTTCGGCGGTCGACCTGGCCGTCATCGCACACGTAGCCGCTCTTGAACGAATCCACGCCCAGCCGCGCGTAGAGATCCAGCGCCGCGCCGAGCTGATCCTCGTAGTGTTCGATCGCGCAGCCGGTTTCATGGTGGCCGATCAGGTGCACGCCCTGCTTGGCGCCGTAGGCCGACAGTGCCTCGATGTCGAAGTCCGCGGTGGGCCGGGTGAAATCGAAGGCATATCCATTGCCGACCCAGTCACCGTTCCAGCCGGGATTCCAGCCTTCCACCAGCACGCCACGGAAGCCATGCCGGGCGGCGAAGTCGATCACGCGCTTGGTCTTGGCGGTGGTCGCGGCATGCCGTGGGCCGGTAGCCCAGCTCTCCTCGTCCAGATGCATCGACCACCACACGCCCAGGTACTTGGACGGCTTCACCCAGCTCACGTCGCCCAGCACATTGGGCTCGTTGAGGTTGAGGATCAGGCTCGATTCGACCAGCCCGCCGGCGGTGTCGCTGATCTGCAGCGTGCGCCATGGGGTATCGAAAGGCAGGCTGCGCCGCACCTTCCAGCCTTCCGCCGACGGCGACAACTGCGCGCGCAGGCGCTGACCCTCGGTGCGGCGGAGCCACATGCCGGCATAGTCCACCAGCGCAGCTTCGTGAATGGAGACATGCAACCCATCGCGGCTGCGCAGCGTCATCGGCGTGTGTGCCAGCGGCACCTGATCCAACGGCGTGCGCTGGTGCAGGTATTCGTAGTGGATCGGCTCGCCGGCCGGAATCCACCACGCGGTGGAGGTCGGGGCGATCGCGAACTCGGTCAGCTCATCATCGATGATGGCCTCGCGCATGCCGGGCTGCTGCGGGAAGTGATAGCGGAAGCCCAGGCCGTCGTCGTAGACCCGGAACACCACATCGATACGACGTTTGGCGCCACTGCGCTCGGCCAGCTGCACCACCACTTCGTTGAAGTGATTGCGGGTGAGGCGACGCTCGCCCCAGGGTTGCTCCCAGGTTTCATCGACGCTGCGCGACTGCTGACCGACCACGGCAAGATCACGGTCTAGGCGGCCATCGCGCAGTTGGAAGCCGAGCCTGGAGTTGTCCACCACGGTCTCGCCAAAACGGTCCACCCGGTAGCTGGGATTCCCGCCATCCAGTTGCAGCGACACGCGCAGCACCTTGCCGGGCGAGTCGACGCTGGCCACGGTGACCGGCTCGGCGAAGGCGGTGGCGCTGAATGCGAAGAAAATCCAGCCCAGCACAGGTAGGCGACGACGAACGGAAGACCCGTCAGTTGAATGCGACAGTGACGGCATTTCCCCTCCCAAGGCGGCCGAAAACACCCCCGGACTATAGCGACGCCGTCACGATTGCCGGCCGCATCGGCCATGAATACGTATGCAGCTCGATGCAGGCTGCGGCGTGCCGTCTACCATGGGCCCAAGGCACCCTGGGAGGGGGCCGCGAGCGCATCGCCGCGAGGCGGTGCGGACCTACAACGCGAGCAAAGGGGAGGGAGGCAACGGGCGTGAGCCGGTTCGCCACTTCGATGCTGAAGATGATCTGCCTGACCGTTGCCCTCGGGGCAGCGATGGGGTCCACCGCACGCGCGGCCGACCTGGATTTCGACGGCCGCCATGCGCGCGCCGAGCCCGCCGCCGCAGGTGGCTACCTTCTGCATGCGCCGCAGGGCGAGGTGCGCGTCGGCGCGCAGCCGATGCGCAGCGAGACCGGCAGCGTGCTGTTCGATGCGCTGTTCGGGCTGGCCCAGCAGGAGATGGAGGCCGACCGCGTGGAGGCGATCCGTGACCCGGCCTTCAATCACGGCAAGCCGGTTCCCTGCGCATGCTTCCAGACCGGTGAGCGCTGGCCGTATGTGTGGACGCGTGATGTCAGCTTCGCCGCCGATCTGGCGCTGTCGCGTCTGGATCCGGTACGCACACGCCAGTCGCTGCAGTTCAAGCTTTCCACCGCGCGCGATGGGCATACGCCAGGCCTGTTCGTCGCCCAGGACACCGGCTCCGGTGGCAGCTGGCCGATCAGCAGCGACCGCGTGGTGTGGTTCCTGGCCGCACGCGGGCTGCTGGATGACGCGGCCTTCGCCGACCAGGTCTGGCAGGCACTGCAGGCGACCCTGGCGCAGGATCGCGAGGCGGTGTTCGATGCACGGATCGGCCTGTATCGCGGCGAAACCTCGTTCCTGGATTGGCGTGAGCAAACCTATCCGGACTGGACGCGCGAGGACGTGCGCTTCATCGGCGAGTCCTTCGCGCTGTCCACCAACGTGCTGCATTACCAGGCGCTGCGGCTGGCCGAGCAACTGGCCCGCCAGCACGGCGATGCGCGTGCTGCCACCTACGGCCAGTGGGCGGATGCACTGGCTGGCCAGATCGACGTACGCTTCTGGCGCGAGGAGGCCGGTCAGTACATGAGCTACATCGGCGAGGCGGCGCATCCGGTGCCGTACGCCAAGTACGACCTGCTCGCGCTCTCGCTGGGCGTGCTGGCCGATGTGTTCCCGGCCGACCGCGCACGGCGCGCGCTGGCGAACTACCCCGCCGTAGCCGGTGGCAGCCCGGTGGTGTGGCCGCAGGAAGCGCAGCAGCCGATCTATCACAACCGCGGCATCTGGCCTTTCGTCAGCGCGTATTCGCTGCGCGCCGCGCGTCGGCTGGACGATGCCCCGCGCATCGCCCTGGAGATCGAATCGCTGATGCGCGGCACCGCGCTGGCCGGTTCGAACATGGAAAACTACGAGATGCGCAGCCTGGCGGTGCATGTCGACGAAGGTGCCCTCAGCGGCCCGGTGGTCAATTCGCCACGCCAGCTGTGGTCGGTGGCCGGGTACCTCTCGATGGTGCTGGAAGGTGTGTTCGGCGTGGAGGACGACGGACGCGTCGCGCCGAAGCTGCCCGTGTCCCTGGTGCCGACCCTGTTCGGTGCGCATGACCGCATCCGCCTGGACGATGGCAGACAGCGTTACGTGCTGGTGCGGCCGAAACAGCTCAGCGGCGAACTGCTGGTGGCCGGCGAGGTCCATCGCGATGGCAGCACCACCACCGTCCAGCTCGTACCAATGCAGGACAGTGGCGCCACGCCGTCACCGGCCATCCTTCGTTCGTCAGCCGTATTCGCCCCGGCAACCCCGGCCGCACCGGTGCCACGCGAAACGACTGCTGGCTGGCAGATCCCGGTGCCCGCCGACCATGTGCTGTGGCGTGATGGCCAGCCGCTGTTGCCCGTAAAGGGTGTCGCTACGCTGCCCAAGGAGGGTGCCAGCCACTGCCTGAGCCTGACCCGCCGCGCGGGTGCGCTGGAATCGCTGCACAGCCCGATGACCTGCGTCGGGCCGCAACAGCGACTGGCCGGTGCGCAGCATTGGCAATGGACGGCACCCACCGCCGGCCGCTGGCGTGCGCGCCTGCGCTACGACAACCCGAACGGCCCAATCAACACCGGCGTGACCGCGGCGGTGAAAACGCTGGTGGTGCAGTGCGCGGGCCAGCCAGACCAGCGCCGCCCCGTGGTCATGCCACACAGCGTGGGCGAACAGGATTCCACGGCGGTTGAATTCGAGGCGACGGCAGGGGCCTGCCGCATCACGTTGGACGAGGGCTTCAACATGAGCGCGCTGACCCACTTCGCGCAGTACAACGGCGGCAAGGGCGGCAGTGAGGGCGTGCTCAACCAGGCCCAGGTGTCCGCACTGACCCTGATGCCGGTGGCGGCCTCGCCGGAGCCGCGCCCATGAGCCGTCCGCCCAAACCGACGCTGTCGTTCTGGCAGATCTGGAACATGTGCTTCGGCTTCCTCGGCATCCAGTTCGGCTTTGCCCTGCAGAACGCCAACGCCAGCCGCATCTTCGAAACGCTCGGCGCGCCAATGGATGCGGTGCCCGGGCTGTGGATTGCCGCGCCGCTGACCGGCCTGTTGGTGCAGCCAGTGATCGGCTACCTGTCCGACCGCACCTGGACACGCTGGGGCCGCCGCCGCCCGTTCTTCATGATCGGTGCGGTGCTGACCACGCTCGCCCTGCTGGTGATGCCGAACTCGCCAACGCTGTGGATCGCCGCTGGCACGCTGTGGGTGCTGGATGCCTCGATCAACGTATCGATGGAGCCATTCCGCGCGTTCGTCGGCGATCAGCTGGCGCCACGGCAACGGCCGACCGGCTTTGCGATGCAGAGCTTCTTCATCGGCATCGGCGCGATCGTCGCCAGCTTCCTGCCGTTCATCCTGGCCCACTTCGGCGTCGCCAACACCGCGGCAGCCGGGCAGGTGCCCGATACCGTGCGTTACGCGTTCTACTTCGGCGCGGCGGTGCTGCTGGCGGCGATCACCTGGACCGTGGTCAGCACCCGGGAGTACGCGCCGGCCGAGCTGGCCAGCTTCGAGGATGCCGAACCGGCCGCCGTGCACCAGCATGTGCGCGTGGCCGGGCCGCCCCCGTGGGCGCAGATCGGCGGTTGGGTGGCGGTCGGTATCGTGCTCGCTGCCGCCATCGCGTCGCAGCAGGGCGACCGAATGCTGTATGTGCTGGCTGGCCTGTGCATCTCCTATGGCGTGCTGCTGGGTGTGGCGCGCTGCGTGCCGGGCGCGAACATGCTGGCCACCATCGTCGGCGACCTGCGTGCGATGCCGCGCACCATGCGTCGGCTGGCCTGGGTACAGTTCTTCTCGTGGTTCGCGCTGTTCGCGATGTGGATCTACACCACCGCCGCCGTCGCCGGCACCCACTTCGGCTCGACCGATACCGCCTCGGCCGCCTACAACGAGGGCGCCAACTGGGTAGGTGTGCTGTTCGGTGCCTACAACGGCTTCGCCGCACTGGCGGCGTTGCTGATCCCGTTGATGGTGCGCGCGCTCGGCCTGCGCTGGAGTCACCTGGTCAACCTGTGGCTGGGCGGACTGGGGTTGATCTCGATGCTGTTCATCCGCGACCCACACTGGCTGCTGCTGTCGATGGTCGGCGTCGGCTTCGCCTGGGCCTCGATCCTGTCGCTGCCGTATGCGCTGCTGTCCGACAGCGTGCCGGCGGCCAAGATGGGTATCTATATGGGCCTGTTCAATTTCTTCATCGTGATTCCGCAGCTGGTCGCGGCCAGTGCACTCGGCTTCCTGCTGCGCACGTGGCTGGGCGGCGACCCGATGCACGTGCTTGCGCTCGGTGGCGGCAGCCTGCTGCTGGCCGGCCTGTGCGTGCTGTATGTGCCATCCCAACAGGAGGTTGTCTGATGTCCCGGTATTCGTCGTTGTCGCTGGCCCTGTCATTCGCGCTGTCCGCCACTCCCGCCCTGGCCGTCGAGCGCCCGGACTATGTCGGCACGCGTGAGCCGTTCGCCAGCCAGGCGGTCTACTTCGTGGTCACCGACCGCTTCGTCAACGGTGATCCGTCCAACGATCACCGCGACCAGGGCGGCGCGCATCCCACCTTCGACATCCCGGTGCCATGCCCGGACAAAGTGGACGGCAACATCGGCTACCTCGGCGGTGACTTCAAGGGCGTGCTCGACAATGCCGCGTACATCCGCAACCTGGGTTTCGGCGCGGTGTGGATCACCCCGATCATCGACAACCCGGACCAGGCCTTCACCGGCAGCAAGCCGATCAGCTGCACCAGCACGCTGACCGACCGCGGCAAGACCGGCTACCACGGCTACTGGGGCGTCAACTTCTACACGCTGGACGAGCATCTGCCGAGCAAGGGCCTGGACTTTGCTGCCTTCACCCGCGGCCTGCACGCCGCCGATCTGAAAGTGGTGCTGGATATCGTGGGCAACCATGGCTCGCCCGCGTGGACGATGCCGGTGGCGCAGCCGCAGTTCGGCCAGATCTTCGACAAGGACGGCCGCCTGATCGCCGACCATCAGAACCTGCCGCCGCAGCAGCTGGACCCGGCCCACAACCCGTTGCACGCCTTCTACAACAACATCGGCCCGGTCGACGGCAAGAACGGCTCGATCTTCGATGGCAACCTGGCCGAGCTCTCCGATTTCAACGAGCACAACCCGGCGGTGATGGACTACCTGGTGGGCGCGTACCTGCAGTGGACCGCGCAGGGCGTGGATGCGTTGCGGATCGACACCATCGGCTGGCTGCCACACCCGTGGTGGCATGCCTTCGTCAACCGCATCCGTGCCGAACATCCGGGCATGTTCATGTTCGGCGAAGCGTTCGACTACGACGCCAGCAAGATCGCCGAGCACACCTGGCCGGCCAACGCGAACGTCAGCGTGCTCGACTTCCCGCTGCGTGGTGCGTTGTCGTCCGTATTCGGCAAGGAGCAGAAAGGCTTTGAAACCCTGGCCGAGCCGCTGCATCTGCTGGATGGGCCGTACGCGAATCCGTATGAGCTGATGAGTTTCTACGACAACCACGACATGGCCCGGTTGGATGCGAACGATGCCGGGTTCATCGACGCCCACAACTGGCTGTTCACCGCGCGCGGCATCCCGGTGATCTACTACGGTTCGGAGACCGGCTTCATGCGCAGCCGGGCCGAGCATGCCGGCAACCGTGCCTACTTCGGCCAGGAGCGCGTCAATGACGCGCCGAAGAGCCCGATCTTTGCGCCGCTGCAGCGCATCGCCAAGCTGCGCGAGGCGACGCCGGCCCTGCAGCGCGGCCTGCAGGTCAATGAACGCCTGCAGGGTGATGAAGCCGTGTTCTTCCGCGTGCTGCAGCAGGGCGATACCGCCCAGACCGCCCTGGTCCTGCTCAACAAGGGCGACACCGCGCGTACCTTTGAGGTTCGCCGCTACCTGCAGGCCGGCACCTGGCGCGACGCGCTGGGTGGCGACAGCCAGACCGTTACCGGCTCACTCAAGGCCGTGGTGCCTGCACACGGCGTGCGCGTGTTCGTGCTGGACGCGCAGATCGACCAGGCCGCGCTGCAGGATCGGCTGAAGGCGGCGGTCGACGACCAGCGTGCACGCACCAAGCGCCTGGCGAAGTAAGCGGTGATGCCCGGTCTGCCGCGCCGCGGTGGGCCGGGCAGTACAATCGGGCTCGCGACTGCCCATTGCAGTCCTCCCGAGTACGGTGTCCATGTCACGCCTGTCCCTGCGCCCCGCAACGCCCGACGACGCCGAGCGCCTGTTTCATCTGATGCAGTTCTACTACTTCGAGGCCTCGGCCTGGAGTGGGGAAGCGGTACGGCCCGACGGCCTGTTCGACTGTGAGCGGTGCGATGTCGAGGCCTCGCTGCGCGACGACCCTCAGTGGGCGCGATTGTTGTTCGTCGACGACGCACTCGCCGGCTTCGTGCTGGTGGACCAGGTGGAACGGGGCGGGCGCCACTATCCCGAACTGGCCGACCTCTTCGTGCTGCCCAGGTACCGGCGGCAAGGCCTGGCCGCTCATGTGGTCGACCAACTGGTGCGTCCCGGCGAGGGGCAGTGGCTGCTCGCGGTGTTCCGCGGCGATGTGACGGCGCATGCCTACTGGCGGCGGACCCTGCCGCGCCTCGGCCTGCCGCATGTCGCGCTGGCCGAGGATGACCCGACCTTCCACCTGTTCCTGATCGGTGGTCCGCCCGCTGCATAGGGCCGCCCGCCGGCCGGCTCACGGTCACTCCGGCGGTACAATGACGGACCCCACCCGTCCCTCTGTATCCGATGAACGACGCTGCCCCCCAGACCCCGATCGAAACCCTGCTCAAGACCGCGATGGACGGTCAGCTGCCGATCGGCCTGTTCATGAAGGCCTTCGTGGCGTCCGAAGTGGTGCTGCTCACCGGGAGCCTGGTGACCCCGGACGGCAGCGGTTTCGACCCGCTGCTGTTCGACAAGCAGGGCATCCTGCACGTGTCCGTGTTCACCGATATGAGCCGGGTCGGTTTCCACAGCCAGCAGGCCCCGCACACCCTCCGCATGCTGATGCTGGACGTGCTCAAGCGCGTCCCCGGCGGCTACGGCGTGGTGATCAATCCGGGGACGTCGCTGGGCTTTGAGATCTCGCCGTCCGGCGTCGGCGAAATCCTGAAGGACTTCGCCGACGGCCCGCGCTGACGCTGCGTTTTACGGCAGCGTCACTTTCCGCCGGTTGTCCGACGACACCCGGTCGATCAGCTTGTTGTACGGATCGAATCCGGCCTCGTCCGGCTTGCCGTCCACCGTCACGGTGATCGAGGGGTTGGCCTCGGTGACGTGGTGGCGCTGCAGGTACAGCACCTTCTGGTCGCGCTCCTTGCCCGAGGGGGCGTTGGCGAACACGCCGATCTCGATCCAGTCGTCCATCGTGCCGGCGGTCTCCTTGCCGTCACCATCGGCATAGCGCTTTTCCGCATGCAGCTTCAGCGTGACGTCGTACTTGCCGTCCGCCCGCTTGCGCGCGGTCGCGGCCAGCACGCGGTTGTCGTAGAAGCTGATCTTCTCGAACAGATCGGTCACCAGTTGCTGGCGGTCGGCCGGCGTTTCCGCCCGGAGGTAGGTCAGCAGTTCGGTCGAGGTGGTGTAGGGCGGTTGCTGGAAGCCCTTGTCCTGCAGGAAGCGTTTGAGCGCACGGTTGAGCGCGGCTTCGCCGATTTCCTCACGCAGGCGGTAGAACGCCAGTGAGCCCTTTTCGTAGTGGATGTACTGCTGGTTCTCCACCCGCGCCAGCGGCAGCTCCTCGATGCCCTCGCTGCCACGGCCGGCCAGATAGCCATCCAGTTCCGTCTTCAGGAACTGACGCATCTGCTGCCGCCCGTACTCCTTCTCCATCACCATCAGCGCCGAGTACTGGGACAGCGATTCGGACAGCATCGTGGCCCCCTGCACGTTGGCACCGATCACCTGGTGCGCCCACCACTGATGTGCGACCTCGTGGGCGGTCACGTAGAACACGTAGTCCACCTTGTCGCGGTTGCGCAGGTCGGCGATGAAGCCGATCGATTCGGAGTAGGGGATGGTGTTGGCGAACGACTGGGCAAAACGCGAGTAACCCGGGAACTCGATGATGCGCACCTGGCGATGCTGGTATGGGGTGAAGTTGGCTTCGTAATACGCCAGCGACTTCTGCACGGCTTCGATCATGCGGTCCACGTTGTAGCCGTGGCGGGCATCGTAGTACACCTCGATCGGCACGCCCTGGTACGTGGCCCGCTTCACCTGCCAGCGGGCCGACAGGTAGGCATAGAAGTTCAGCATCGGCCGGTCCATGGCGTAGCTGAAGCAGCGCCGGCCGTTGACGGTCGCTTCGTGCTGCAGGTAGCCCGGCGCGAGCGCGATCTGGTCCGGCGCGGTGCAGATCGTGCTGCGGAAGGCCAGCCAATCCGCATCGTCGGTCACATAGTTGTTCGCGCGGGCGGCCTGGTCTTCCAGCTTGGGCATGCGGCTGGGCTCGCCGAGGCCGCGCTTGCGGCGCTCGTTGCGGTCGGTGATCTGCACGCCCTGGTCGTAGCCGAACGAGGGCAGCAGGCGGCTGTTGAAGAAGCTGCCGTTCTCCACCAGGTTGGTGGGCGCCTGATCGGCGGTGATGCCGGTCGGGTGCTGGTTGACGCGGAAGTGGATGCGGCGTTCCTCGCCCGGCCGCAGCGGGGCGGTCAGCTGGTAGATGCGATAGCCCAGGTCGGCGTCATGCATCGCCAGGGTCTGGCCACCCAGGTCGACTGCGGTCAGCTGCTTGTCGTCGTTCATCGCCACGTGCAGCTGCGCGATGGGGGCGGTGTGGGTGTTGCGCACGGTCCAGTACGCATCGATGACCACCGACTGGGTCTCCGGATGCAGGTCGATCCGGTTGTCCACCGCGACAATGCGCGGCTGCGGCAGGTCGCGGTAGCGCGACAGCTCGCGCTCGTAGCGGGCTTGCAGGTCCAGCTGCTGGTCTGGTGAAAGGAATTCGTTGCGGATGTTGGTGCTCCAGTACAACCAGCCGCCCAGCCCGATGAAGGCCAGTGTTGCAGCGGCGGCGCCGAGCCCGGCCGGACCGCGCAGGCGACGGCCCGCCAGCACCAGGCGCTGGCGCAGGCTGGTGCCGACACCCCGCACCCAGAACGCCGAGGCGACGCACAGCAGCGCCAGCAGGAACAGCGCCCAGTAGCCTTGGAAAGCCAGTTGCCCCGGCAGGAAATGGCCGTAGCCGTTCATGTCCGAGTACGGCGCGATCGGCCAGCTGCCGAAGTTGTACAGGTTCTGCGTGTAGTCGAGCATGCCCAGCACGGCCTGCCCGATCATCACCACGATCAGCAGTGCATAGCCGACGAACTTGTCGTTGGTCAGCACCTGCAGGACCAGCGCCAGACCGCCCATCAACAGGTAGACGACCGAATCCAGTGCCAGCGTCTTGAGGTATACCAGCGGCTCGATCTGGGTGTAGCCCTTGCTCAGCTGAACCCCGATCGCGGCCAGCGCACCGATTGCCTGGAAGCAGGCGATCACCGCCACCAGCGTGGTGAACTTGGCCAGCAGCGGGACCCAGTTGGGAACGGGCATCGCATCGGTGACTTCATGGATCCGTGCCGCGCGTTCCTTCCAGACCAGTTCACCGGCGAAGAACAGCACGATGATGATCAGCAGCCAGCTGTAGGCGCCCTGCAGGGCGGTCAGCATCTCCGAGGTGACCGGCCAGATCGGCGTGCCGTACAGCGTCTGGCGGAACAGCGCACCGGGCAGGAAGTTGCACAGCCCCAGCACCAGCAGCACCAGGAACGGCACACTGCGCAGCACGCCGCGGGTGTCGAAGCGGACCTGGTGCAGGAACTGGCGCCAGGCGGTGCCGGCGCCATGGCCCGGCACCACGCGGGGCACCACGACCTGGGCCGGCCGCAGCGCTGGCGTGCTTGCAGTGACCGCGGTTCTGCGGCCCCAGCGACGGCCGGCGCTGCCGCTGCGTTCGGTACGGAACAGGGCGAACGTGGCGGCATACAGCACGGCCGCCACGCCCAGCCACAGCGCGCGGTTGGCCAGCAGCTGACCGGCCAGGGCAGGCAGGCCGCTGTTGCGCTCGGCCACCGACCAGTAGCGGATGGTCCGTGACAGCGCGCGCAGCCCGAGCGGCTCGCTGAGCACGGCCACCCAGGTGTTGTCGATGTCACTGAGCAGGGCGGCGCTGACGCCGTACAGCACGAAGTAACCGATCACGCCGATGTAGACCCACAGGATCGAGCGCGTGGTGGCCGCCAGCAACGCCAGCAGCGCGGTGGTGAACACCAGGTTCGGGATCACGATCACCCCGAATGCCCAGACATAGCTGTAGAGCGAGACCGGCCCCATGCGGGCCGGATCCACCCAGGGCATGAACGGCCCGAGCGCCAGGCCCAGGGCGATGATCACATAGACCAGCAGCCCGCTGACCAAGGCCGCACCGATGCGCCCGGCCAGATAGTCGCGGCGTTTGATCGGGCTGGCGAAGATCAGTTCGGCGGTGCCCAGATCGAAGTCGCGCAACAGCGCGTTGCTGACGAACAGCGTGGAGACCAGCATGCCGAGCAGGGTAAAGATGCCCAGCATCGAGGCGATCACGGTGGGCGCATTGCTGTGCACGTTGCCGGCGCCGCCGCCGATCTGCACCGCATCGGAGGAGGCCGCACCGAAGGCCATCAGTGCGAACAGGCCCGCCAGCAGCCACAGCAGCGGGGAACGGAGCTGCTCGCGCAGCTCGAAGCGGAAGAAGGCAGCGATCATGGGCGGCTCCGGTCAGGCGGCCCGCGACTGCAGGCGCAGTCGCTGGAAATAGACGTCTTCCAGATCGGGCGCGACGGCAACGAAGCCGTCGCCGGGGTCGGTGGCACTGTGCACGTGGATCACCGGCCGGCCACCCACCAGGCGGGTGGACAGCACCACATGGTTGGCTTCGTAGGCGGGCAACGCGGCGGCGTCCACCTGCTTGCGCCAGACCTGGTGCTGCAGCGCATCGATCGCATCGCTGGGCTTGCCGGTCAGCAGCACCTGCCCCTTGTTCATGATGGCCATGCTCGGGCACAGGTCGGTGACATCCTCGACGATGTGCGTGGACAGGATCACCGCCACGTTCTCGCCGATCGCCGCAAGCAGGTTGAGGAAGCGGTTGCGCTCTTCCGGATCCAGACCGGCGGTGGGTTCATCGACGATCACCAGGCGCGGGTCGCCCAGCAGCGCCTGTGCGATGCCGAAGCGCTGGCGCATGCCGCCGGAGTACGTGCCCAGTTTGCGCTTGCGCGCATCCCACAGATTGACCTGCTGCAGCAGGGCGTCCACCACTTCGCGGCGCTGGGCCTTGTCGGTGAGGCCCTTGAGCACTGCGAAATGCTCAAGCAGATCCAGTGCGCTGACCTTCGGGTACACGCCGAAGTCCTGTGGCAGGTAGCCCAGCCGTCGGCGCACGGCGTCCTTGTCGCGCAGTACATCGATGCTCGCCTCGCCCGGAATCGACAACGTGGCGGTGCCGCTGTCCGCTTCCTGCAGCGTGGACAGGGTGCGCATCAGCGAGGACTTGCCGGCGCCATTCGGGCCGAGCAGCCCGAACATGCCGCGGGGAATATCGAGGGTGACACCGGCAAGGGCGTGGACCCCATTGGCGTACGTCTTGGACAGCGCGCGGATCTCAAGCATGCGGACAGCTTCCCCTGGGCGATAGATCGGTTATCCGCCCTATTCAGATAGCCTGCATCCGCCGTAAGTCATGGGTGCTTCCGGCGGGACGCCCGCCAGCGGGCCGCCAGCCACGACAGCGCCACGCATGCTGCGCCAGCCAGCAGCCACCCGGTCGCCGCGCTGCCCGCGGTCCGCTCGATCGTGCTCCACCACGCGGGGCCGAACAGGGCACCCAAACCCAGCACCGCGACCGCCAGCACCGCCAGCAGGACGCGGGAGACCCAGCGTTCGATCCCGGCGTCATGCCGGGCGATGCGCGCGGCGACATCGCGGGCAAAGCGCATCGGCGGCCCGCTCTGCGGGGCAGAGGCGATCGCCTGGGCAATGCGCAGGTAATCGGGGGCGTCCGGTCCAGCGCGTTGGCCGCTCAGCGCCGCACGCAGGCCGCGTTCCTGGGCCTGCCATTCGTCCGGGTCGATACGGGGATCGTCTGCGCTGCTCATGCGGGCACTCCAATGCGGGATTCGAGCAGCTCACGCAGCCGCTTCCGACTGCGGAACAGATGGCTCTTGATGGTGCCTTCGGCCAGCTCGGTGAGGATGGCGATCTCGGCGATGGAGATCTCTTCCAGATGATAGAGGCTGAGCAGGGTGCGCTGCAGCGGGGGCAGGGCATCGATCGCAGCGTGCAGGTGGGCGTTGATGTCCTGCTCGCTGGTCAGGGCTTCCAGATCGATGCCATCGCCGACCCGATCGATCAACGCGGTGCCGTCGTCGCTGACGGTGTTCTCCACCAGCGGGATGCGTCGCCGTTCCAGGTGCCGCTTGGCGATCGAATAGGCGACCTGCGCCACCCAGGATTTCAGTGCGCTCTCGCCGCGGTACTGATGCAACGTCTGATGGATGCGCAGGAAGGCTTCCTGGCACAGCTCGCGGGTGTCCTCGGGGTGGCGGACCATGCGATCGACCACGCGCCAGCACAGGCCTTGATACTCGCGCACCAGCTGCTCGAACGCGCCGGGCTGCCGCGACAGAATGGCAGCGACCAGTATCCGGTCGGCATCGAGACAGTCGGCGGGAGGGGGTGGCGACGTGCGCATGTTCCATAGAGATACGGCGAGTGCCCCATCGGTTGCAACCGTGTGCCGTGCAACCGATCCCGCCGTGGCCGTATCTCAGTGGACAAGCCCCTCCTCAACGGAACGAACGCACCATGGATTACAACCTGATTCTGCCCGTCGTCCTGATCCTCGGCATCGTGTATGCCATCAAGAGCGTGGTCGATGGCCACACCCGCCGCCGGATCGTTGAAGCCCGCGGCTCGGAAGAGCTGGTGCGCTCGCTGCTGGCCGGCGACACGACCAAGCGGCGGCTGGCCGCGCTGCATTGGGGCTGCGTGATGTTGACCCTGGCCCTGGCCTTCGGGCTGGTCGATCTGCTCGGCATCGACCGGGTCACGCCGGGCGCGATCGCACTGCTGCTCGGGGCGACCGGGCTGGGCAACGTGGTGTACTTCGTGCTGGATCGCCGTTTGAAGTAAGCCAACAGCGGTGGACGGTCAGCGGCGCAGCGACGAGTCCCGCAGCACCTGCTTCACCGCGATGCTCTGGCCTTCCACCGGCTGACCGTCGATCAGTGCCAGCAGCTTCTCCACCAGCAGGTGCCCGGCCTGCTTGGTGTCCTGCTGCACCGTGGACAGCGGTGGGGAGACCGAGGCGGCCAGCGGGATGTCGTCGAAGCCGGTGACCGCCACGTCCTCGGGTACGCGCAGGCCGTGCTCGCGCAGGGCGCGCATCGCACCGATCGCGATCAGGTCGCTGGCCGCGCACAGCCCATCGATGCGCTCGCCGCGCGCCAACAACGCCTGGCAGGCATCGAAGCCGGACTGCTCGGTGGTGATCGCATCGTGCTGCAGCGAGGGCTCGGCGGTGAGGCCGCGCGCCTGCATCGCCTCGACGTGGCCGCGGTAGCGCTGCTCGAACTCGGGATAGTGGCTGGAGGCGTGGCCGACGAAGGCGATCCGGCGGCAGCCCTGGTCGAGCAGGTGCGCGGTGATGTCGAAACCGCCCTGGAAGTTGTCGCTGCCGATCGAGACACCGGGCTGGTCGGGCAGGGAAGCGCCCCAGCGCACGAAATGGGTGCCTTGCTCGACCAACCGCTGCAGGCGCTCGCGCGACTCGTGGTAGTCGCCATAGCCGAGCAGGATGATGCCGTCGGCCTTGTTGCTGTCCTCGTAATCGGCCTGCCAGTCGGTGGACAGCTGCTGGAAGGAGACCAGCAGGTCGTAACCGCGCAGCGCGCAGGCCCGGGTGATCGAGCCGAGCATCGCGTGGAAGAACGGGTTGATCAGCGAGTCGTCGTTGGTCGGGTCTTCGAAGAACAGCAGGGCCAGCGTGCCGGCATTGCGCAGGCGCAGGCTGGAGGCGTTCTTGTCGACCTTGTAGTTCAGCTCCCGCGCGATGGCCAGGATCCGCTGCCGGGTTTCGGCATTGACCATCGGGCTGCCGCGCAGCGCCCGCGAGACCGTGGGCTGGGAGACGCCGGCCAGGTGGGCGATATCGAGGGAGGTGGCTTTACCGCGGATGGTCATTTCAGCAGGGGATGAGGCAGTGAAGCGACATCATGCCATGCGCCGGGAGGGTGGGGCGGGGGG